>CAWIQE010000017.1:0-127620 GCA_963838155.1 uncultured Alphaproteobacteria bacterium | reverse complement strand
ATTACGTCTTCGACGGTCGCCTCCGTCAGCTCGGCGCGACAACCGGTGAGCGAACGCACAAAACCGAAGAGCGGGATGCTCCGCTCCGCGAAACGGAGGAAGCCGGTAAGGCAAAACCGGCGGCCTGGGACGCGGCGATTGCGAAAGTCAATAATTCGAATGGCGATCAGGTGACCGGCGCTTCCTGATTTCCTGGCGCCCGAGCCTTCTTCGTTCTGGCCCCGGGCGCGCTCCCTTTCACCGCAGCGTCGAGAAGACGCCGCTCTCCCAAGGAAGGACCACAAGCAATGCCCGTTACCGCTAGAATCACGATCAACTCCATCGTTCCGCATAACGGCAACAGCGCCCTCGGCACGGCCTCTGTCACCGAAAGCCTGACGACCGGCAAGGACGGAACCGCCGTCTCGAAGTTCGTCTCCGACGGTAAGCGGGCGACAGCCTGGGTGCATGTCGACGGGGCCGCTTTTGTCGCCATCGGCGAGGATCCGAAAACCGCTCCCCTTGCCAAGGCCGATCACCTGCGGCCCGTGCACTTCCTCCCCGCCGGCAGTGTCCGACAGTTTCACCTGAACCCCGGCAGCCGCGTCGCGATCGAGGCGGCCTGAATTTCTGCACGGTCGGACCGCTTGGGATATGGGCCGGTCCGACCGCATAGCGCCCGGCTTGCATCCCCCGTGCCCAGCCGGGCGCACCCTATTCCGCAGCAACGAAGAAAGAAACCTGATGTCTGATGCGATCGGTGACATGCAAGCCGAGACTGGAATCGCTATCCTCTCGCCGGACCCTGCCGGGAGGATGACGATGAAGCGGGACATGAACCTTGTTCTGAAAATCCTGCAAAAGATCGAGGACAAGACATCGCTCACGTCCGAGCGGATTGAGATTGAGGGCGAAGACGAACAGGTCGTTACCCGGCATATCGAAATGATGCAGGCTGCCGGCCTGCTCGACGGCCTTCCGCCAAAACGGGAAAGGGGCGGGATCACGATGTACGTGAAGGATCTCTCGTGGGAAGGGCATGACTTCCTTGTGGCAATTCAAGACAAGGGCGTCTGGTCTCGCCTTACGGAGGAATATTCGGTTGATCAGCTCGCCAAGATGCCTCTCGCAATCCTGAAACTGGCGGCTGTTGGGCTTCTCAAGGACGCAGTCGAACGACGGCTCGGGCTGAAGTGACGAAGCTTCACGCGTTCGCTTACGCCGCTTCGGTGGCATTTCTCGTCGCCTTTATTGTGCTGATATAGCCGGGGAACAGCGGGGGCCGGCCCCCCGTTTTCGCAGAAGTCTTCTTCGCGAACCCCTCATTGCTCCGGCCAGTGAAAGTGGGGGAATTTGTCCCACTTTCTTCTGCCTTCGAGGTCTCCCGCGCCTCCCCTTCGCGCAGGCGTTCGCTCCCGCTCGGTTCCCTCCACCCCCGAAGAGGGGTAGGGTTTTGGGCTTTAGCCGGCGGCTCTCAGCCTCTCCAGGTGCGCAACGTGCTCCGCTTGAATTGTGCGAAACTCCTGCAAGAGCTTCTCCGCTTCGTCGGTGGGATGGCCGCGGCGCCTCAGGTCGTCAATCAACTGCATCTGACGCCGGATAAGCCCGCTGCCTTTCCGGACATGGCGCATCGCCATTTCGATCGCTGGTTCGCCTGCCATGCGCAACGATAGCAGACCAGCACTTGTGCGTCGCACCCTGAATCGCGCACAGCGCCGCATGGCGAGTCACTGGCGTGCGCAGGCGCTTCGCATCAATCGTGCTCGGCGATCTTGAAAGCGGCCCTCTTTGAATCGACTAGCCGCTGCTTGAGGATTTCGAATGCCCGTTCGCGGGTATAGCCTCGTTCCATTAGAACCCTGAGGTGCGCTTCCACCAGCTGCTTGAACTCGTCGACCCGCTCGTCAATTTCCATGAGGTTCCTCGCTCCCAGATTGCGGATTGGGCGCCTTTCGGAAGCGTCTGGCAAGGATTATCCCGGCCACAGTTCCATTGTTGCTTGGAACCTCTGCGCGAATCTCTTCGTTGGCATGCTAGGCCCCTGTGGTGTGACATGGCTTCAGGCGCCAAGCCCCGATCACCCCCGCGGGGCGGGCCCGTCGTCCGGTGCCCTAATCTCTCCGAGCGGCGGGCTTCCCGCAGCATTGTGGTGCTGCGTAAGGAACAGGCGCTCTCGTCTGTCCGGGCTATTCGCGCCACCATTGCGTTTTTCGTCCGTTCCGCAGGCGATGGACGAGGAGCACGACCCCCGCGGCGACCGTCCCGCACATTGCGAGCAAGACGAGGCCCAAAGGCTTGTCGCCGGATGCGTCCGATCTGGCGACGAGCAACGGCAACCAGCTCATGACCAGAACACCGAGGCCGATCCACGCCAGGCGCATCCCCGATCCTCCCGCTCCATGGACAGGCTACGAGACACCAGACGGCTGCGGTTGGCAATTAGCATTTGAGGGGTAGGCGGGCCGGTATTTGTCGCTGAAATCCAAGCAGTCTCTGTCCTTCTCTTCCCCAGGTGCAATTTGACACGGATCAACGAGGGCGGCTGCGACGGCCTCTATTTTCAAGAGTTCGGTCGCGGTATGAGCAACCGCGGTCGAGGATTCTCTCTTGCCTCCGACGGTGCCCCGGCGGAGGCCTTTTGCTCGCGGATGGGCGGAGGTCGGAATGTCAGACGACCGAAAAGACGAGAAGCCGAATCCGCAGGAAGTGGTCGCGACGATCCTCGGTGCGGCTCAAAAGCTGCGCCGGCACGAGGGCCAGTTCCTGACAGCCGTGCTTTTGCTCGAAAAGGCGGCAACAGAGATCTACCGAAACCTGGAGCCCATGGCATGAATGGCGCGCCCCTTTTGGCCAGCTTCATCGTTCTGGCTTGACAATCGACGCTCTATTATCGATTTTCCTGATGATCGAAATGTCTTCCCGGTGCGCCCGTGACCGATCCCGCCGTGCAAGCGCTTTGCGACGAATTCGAGCTGAAAATCGTTCCCGCGAATGTGGCGCCGCTGCCCGGCCAAACGAGGGCGGTGCAGACGATCGGCCGGATCCTGAGGAAGCACGGCGAAGCTCACACGCGCCTTGTGCTGGCCTGCCTTATCGAAACAGAAGGCAATGACGGCCTGGTCGACGAGGTGAGCCTGTGGGCCGTCTCTGACCTCATACGCGCCTGCCCGCGCTGGGTGGAAGAGCACACGTCGGAATGGCTCGAGGCCTTCGACCAGATCCCGCTTGGCAAGCTCATGTACTTCGTCAACGAGCTGCGCGGCATCAGCCATCAACGCCACGCACTGGCCGGTCTCGCCTACTTCTTCCTCCGCGGCATCCTCGACGAGCACGCCAGCCTCGCCAAGCCGGTGAAGGCGCAGGAAGAGCGCGGCATCATCCCGCCGATCTCGAGGCGGGCGGCTTAAAGCGCAGATTATATCACTGTGCACTGGCCTCCCGTAGTGAAATCCACGGCAAGGGGAGGCGGGCTTCTATCTGAACAGCTTGCGAATCAAGTCTAGCCAGTGGAACTGGGCAGTGCCGTTCGCTGTTTTAGGGATGTTCCCGGCGGCGGAGAATTTGCCCCTAGACCTCCGTTGCCCCACTCGCCCCCGCCGGATTTTCGCGCGGGGGCCTTTTCTTGCATGGTGTCCGGACGCTTCTACTTGAACAGCTTCCGAATCAGCGACCACAGCGAAACGCTCGTGCGGTTATAGACGCGATTATATGCGGCCCGCTTCGGATTGGTGATCCAGCCGGCACCCTTCGGCGCCTTCAAGCCGGTCATTGCGCACAGCTCGCTTCCAGGACGTTCGGGCGGCAAGGCTGCGCTTCAGCGACGGTGTGCGAATGCCGAATTTCATATCCTCACTCCCATCACCGCTGCCTTCAAAGCAGTTCGACGAGACTTCTTCCTTTCTTCTTCTGGCACGTTCTCGGCGACCCTTGTCCAGGCCTCGCTGAATGGAGCCGGCTACGACGCTGGCATTGAATTCGAAGGCTTCCCACGCTTCGCTTTCCGAGGGGCCGAGTCCGCCCATACACAGTTCGAGGCCATAACAGTCGTCGTGGCCAAAAAACGTCTTCAGGGGCTCGACCGTCAGGTTGATTGTGCAAGCGCCGGCCCGGCCCGGGGGCTGCGGCGGTAGGGCCTTTTGATGGGCTGGCGGTCACTTTCCCGTAAGCGCCTCATAGTCACGAGCGATCTCCCCGAACGTCGGTACCCTGCTTCAGGAGAAGGAAATTCGAAGAACACGGAATTGCCAACATATCTCGACCCAGCGCTGCTAGGATGAAGCATGCCGCGTATGTCGATAGCTGAAGAGAAAAGACCAACCGGAAGGCATCGCTATCGCAGACGCAGTAGACGGCCCGTTGGCTGCGCCAGAGCTCACCGTCGCTCGCGTCAGGCCGCGAATGCGCAAAAGGACGAAGCTCTTCATAAAGGGATTGCAAACTCGGGCTTGTTGTTCTCAATCAAGATCAGATTGACGCTGACTTGCTGCGATTGCACGGCTCACAAAGCAGTTGCAGATTTCTGTTCGTATTGCTTCCACCTAAAGCGACGGGAATGATGTGGTCGTATTCGAGATTCAGGTTCGAGCCACATTTGACGCAGCGACCCTGATCCCTCCTCCACACGTACTGCTTTACGGCATCAGGGATGTGCTCGCGAGTAGGCCTCAACTTCTGGTTCACTGTCGTGGAAATAACGGCTTCCATGCGCCGCCATTTGCGCTCTTCTTTCAAGGCGGAATAGCGGATTATCAGCAAGATTTCTTCGAGCGAATAGGTCGCCCTTACGGAATCGGTGACATTGAAAACAAGCCCGCGATAGGCCCAGACGCTGGGCGGCAGGATGCAAACCGGCTTCTCTAACTGCTCTTTCATGCATTCCGTGGCCGCGTCGCCCATCACGAAATGGACTAACGTGACGCGCCTCCAGAGTCTCTCCTTCGCCAATCGTAAGTTCGGCGCAGAGCCCCTCTTCTTCATCGCCCAAGAACACTCGACCGCAGGGAGGAAAGGAGATCGTCATGGTCACCGGCCAACTAGAATGACATGCAGCATGGCACAAACGGTAGCACCGACCAACGCGACGACTGTAGATTTCATTTTGCTTCCTCTGTGCAGCAAAGGAAAGCCCAGCGGGTAGCTCAGACATTGCCGCACTGCGTGGAAGTCATTGAGACCGCTCAGGAGACGACCGAGCAATGACGCTCCTGCGCGTCCACCTCGCCCGCCTGCTTCTCCGCGTCGCCCGGCTCTTCGCCGAGGGCATCGCGCCGGAACTGCGGGGCAAGGACAGGCAGTAACGCCCGCGGGAATGTGTGCCACGCTTGGCACGCTTTCGGCCCGGCTGCTTCGGTGGCCGGGCTTTTTTTGTGCGATCTGCTGACACGGCGCTGACACGAAAGAAGCGGCACGAAAGCCGCCTCACCATCGTTCCGGTTATTTCAATGAAATCAGGTGCTTAATGGCGACCCCTGCAGGACTCGAACCTGCGACCATCGGCTTAGAAGGCCGGTGCTCTATCCAGCTGAGCTAAGGGGCCGCGTCGAAATGCCGGTCCCTGCGGTCCGGCATTTTTTCAATGAGTCCACGGCTGGCGCCGGCCGTAGCGGAAATTGTCCGAGTATGCGATACGGCGGCGCTTGGTCTCCTTCGGTTCCATGACCCGGTATGCGACGCCGTTGCGCTCGGCATAGGCGACCGCCTCCTCGCGAGTCTCGAACGTCAGGCGAACCTGCTGGTGCATGTCCGAGGAGCTGGTGTACCCCATGATCGGATCGATCGTGCGCGGGACTTCCGGATCGAACTCGAGCACCCACTCGTGCGTCTTCGCCTTGCCGGATTGCATGGCGGTCTTTGAGGGGCGGTAGATCTTGGCGGACATTCGACGGCGCTCCCCGTTCGGGCGGCCGGCATCGGGCCGCATGGCAAAGTGGTCGGCCTGCATGGTCGGAGCGGCAGGATTCGAACCTGCGACCCTCTGGTCCCAAACCAGATGCGCTACCAGGCTGCGCTACGCTCCGGCCCATCGCGGGCGTTGGTTTTCCTAGAGATTAGCATTCGGTAAGGCAAGTGTGGAATGCGGTCGCGGCCGGGAATTCGGCGACGAGGCGACCGATGCGGGCGGCGGCCGGCGGAATCGGAACGGAAATCCGGGTCGCGCGCGCCGCCCGCGTCGGGTTCAACGGATGAGCCGGTTCTCGAGGCGATCGCCTTCTTTTGCCCCGATCCGCGCGGCCTGGCCGGCGTTGAGCTCGACGACGTATCGCACCGGCTCGGGCGACTGGATGGTGTCCAGCGACAGCGGCGTCGCGTTCTCGGCGATACCCGCGAGCGTGCCGTCCCCGCGGACGAAAAGCATGTCGAGCGGTATGAAGGTGTTCTTCATCCAGAACGAGACCACCGAACTGGATGGAAACCGGAAGATCATGCCGCGGTCCGGCGCCATCGTTTTGCGGTTCATCAGTCCGCGCTCTCGCTGCGCTTCCGTCAGCGCCTCTTCCACCTCGAAGACGTGGGCGCCGGACGCAGTGTGGATGGTGAGCCGGGATGTTCCGGCGAGGACCGCGGGCGCGCAGACGAGAACGGCGGCGGCCAGGAGCGCTGCGGCGGCCAGCCGCCATCGAAAGTCGGAAAGCTTCACGGGGCGCGGCCCTCCCGCGACCGGGCTAGTGCGCTTCCAGGAAAAGCCGACACCGGTTTTCCGTCCGGAAGCGCGTGAAAACGATGAGGTCGAGCATGTCCGCGATTCCGTGAAACGCGGACACGCGCTAATGCGACTTCGGGAAGAGCGCGCCCGTGTCCGGATGAATCTCGGCGGCCATGAGACCTTTTTCGCCATTCCCGTAGCGCACGAGCACGGCCTGCCCGGGCCGCAGTTCCGTCAGCCCGTAGCGGCGCAGGGTTTCCATGTGGACGAAGATGTCCTCCGTCCCCTCCCCGCGGGTCAGGAAACCGAAGCCCTTGGAACGGTTGAACCATTTGACGAGCGCCCGTTCGAGGCCACTGGTCGCCGTCACCTGCACGTGGGTGCGGACTGGCGGCAGCTGCGATGGATGAACGGCCGTCGACTGATCCATCGACATGATCCGGAACGCCTGGTAGCCGCGCTTGCCCTTCTGAACGAGGCAGACGACCCGAGCACCCTCCAGCACCGTCCGGTAGCCGTCGCGCCTCAGGCAGGTGACGTGCAGAAGCACGTCGTCCATGCCGTTGTCGGGCACGACGAAACCAAATCCCTTGGCGACGTCGAACCATTTTATAACGCCTGTGACCTCTATGAGATCGACCGACTCCCCGACCGGGAGGTCCTGATCGGTGTCGTCCATGTTGGTGGTTTTATGCCCCATCCCCGAGTGCCTTTTTGCTGCGCCGCCAACAACCGACAAATCGATTCTTGGTTAAAGATAGCATTCACTCCGCGCCCCGGTGCAAGCTTTAGTTTTATCGAACCGTATAGTTTCCAGTATCTTTTTTCGCAGCATATTGCCTCCCGCCCCGCCGGCTCTATGGTTCCGTCTGAGAAAGCAAGGAGACTTCAATGCGTTACCTTCACACAATGGTTCGGGTCCGCGACATCGACGAGTCGCTCGATTTCTATTGCAACAAGCTGGGACTGGAGGAGGTACGCCGCACCGAGAACGAGGGCGGCCGGTTCACCCTCGTCTTCCTCGCCGCCCCCGAGGACAAGGAGCGGGCGCTGTCCGAAAAGGCGCCGATGTTGGAACTGACCTACAACTGGGATCCGGAGGAGTATACCGGAGGACGCAATTTCGGCCATCTGGCCTATGTCGTCGACGACATCTATGCGCTCTGCCAGAAGCTGATGGATGCCGGCATCACCATCAACCGGCCGCCCCGCGACGGCCATATGGCTTTCGTGCGGTCTCCCGACGGCATTTCCTTCGAACTTCTCCAGAAGGGCGAGGCACTCCCGAAGAAGGAGCCTTGGGCCTCCATGGAGAACACCGGCAGCTGGTAGCGGGACGGCGGTCCGGCCCCGCGCGCAAGACCAGGTTCGAAGGCGTGGACGACAGTGCCCGCAAGCCCACTCTTTTTTACGAAAATCGGCGTAAGGCGCTTGCGGGCATTTCATCACGTCACTATAAGGCGCCCTGTCTTGGGCGCCCATCGTCTAGCGGTCTAGGACGCCGCCCTTTCACGGCGGAAACACGGGTTCGAGTCCCGTTGGGCGTGCCACTTCCTCCGGACGGCATCCGGCCGGGGCAGAAACGAAATCGACTGCGGCAGCGGCTCGTCCCGCTACCCGCACCCGAAAGGGCGCCCATCGTCTAGCGGTCCAGGACGCCGCCCTCTCACGGCGGAAACAGGGGTTCGATTCCCCTTGGGCGTACCAATGAAATCAAGTGCTTAGCGTCTCCTCACCTGCTAGCGTCGAATATCCGCCGAATAAACGTCAGCGAACGGCAGCGCACGAACCTCGCCGCTTGCCCTTGGGCATATTCCATGGTTCCCTCATAAAGGGCATCAGGCAATGCGTTACGTACTTGTGATGGCTGAAGACCGGCCCAATGGGCTCGGAGACAACCGTCATTTGCCGCTACCATCCAAATGATTAGCCCGGCCACCTTTACAGCCCGCCACCTAGCGGAATCCGGCAACGCCTGCGCGCTGCCGAAGGGGGAAGCTTAATGTCCAAGATGGACCTGCATCGCCAAGCCATGGCCGAAATTGTTGCGATCGTGGCGGATGGGGGAGTTGCCGGATCAACTGTTGATTATGAAGTCGTCAACGATCGACTTCCGGATGGCGCGAGCATCTCGGTCTCGGAATTCGTCGACATAATGACTTGGCTGACCGACGAGAGGATCTTGAGAACCCAGCACGCTGGGACCTTGAGCGGCTCATTCGCAGGTGGAGTCGCCCGTTGCTGGTACCGGCTCGGTCGAGAAGGCGCTCGCCACTGAAGATTCGCCTGCGATGCGGATCAAGCTCGGCCAGTTTATCGGCGCCGTTCTCGGCGGCTTCACGAGTAGCCAGTCGTGAAGTTCGGCCTCCGCACTCCGTCACTGAAGCGCAGCCTGCGCGCCCGCACATCCTGGAAGCGGGCTGTGCGCAACGCGGGCCTGAAGGCGCCGAAGGGTGCCGGCTGGATCACCAATCCGAAACGGGCGGCCTATAACAGGGCGTACAGCCGTACCAGCGTTTCGCTGTGGTCGCTGATTCGGAAGCTGTTCAAGTAGAAGCGTCCGGACACCATGCAAGAAAAGGCCCCCCGCGAAAATCCGGCGGGGGCGGGTGGGGCAACGGAGGTCTAGGGGCAAATTCTCCGCCGCTGGGAACATCCCTAAAACAGCGAACGGCACTGCCCGGTTCCACTGGCTACACCAGAACCACGAATCCGAGGAGGAAGGCGACCGCAGCGGCTTGGCGACCTATTTAAGGCCGGTATACGCAAAGATGCGTAGCTAAATATAGCCTCGGCTTCTTCACGAAAAGAGAGATATTATCATGCGATAAATTTCCTTGACGGGAAAGACCATCCAAGGACGCGGCTTCCAAGCCGCAAAAAAGAAAATGCTACACTTCGGTCTCGGCGGGACGATCGGCGATCTCTCAGAAGAACACGACCATCTCGAAAGCTACTGCATGAACTCGTGCTGCTCGCACATCCAGAAGGTCAATCTCCGCAACCTCGCTGCGAAGCTCGGACGGGACCATTCGGCTTTCCGCGAAAAGCTCCTTCATAAGATTTCATGCGAATTGTGCGGCGAAAGCGCAATGGGCATAACATTGCCGTCAAACTGCCTCGTCGTTGCTTGACCTTCAGGCCAGCACCACGAACGCCACGAGGAAGGCAATCGCCGCGACATAGACGACGAGCGAGACCACGTGCATTGTGGGCAGCGGAGCGAAGTCGGAGATGGCAAATTTCTCGTGCATATTAACCCTCCTTCGAAAGAGAGAGCCGGCATGTCGTAACGGCGGCGGTCGACTTCAAGCCCCTCGCCACCGATAGTGCCAGGGCACTGACGTTCAGGAGGTGCGGTTAGAGGCCCGGCATACGAGGGCAGGTGCGCCGGGCCTCTTCTCTCTAAAGGGAGCCACGCAATAAAATCATTTTCGCTTAAGCGAGCGCCGGGCGGGTCCTCAGGCGATGGCGCCAGACCTTGAGGGGGCGCTCGATTAATTCAAAGGATGCCGCGGAAACGACGAGCGAGGCAAGAAATGTCATGCCGAAGGTTTGCCAAGGAGAGAAATTGCGAATAAGCAATACAGATATTGGAAAATGCCGAAGATAGAATGAATAAGAAATCAGTCCAAAATATACTAATGGCTTTTTAGATTTGTATAGTGTAGAATTATTATCGTCGAGAGATAGGATTATTGATACACTAATAATACTGAAAGTTGCTAGACCTATCTCCAACGTGGCATTGCTGTGCAATAAGAAAATCATTGAAGCAGCCCATAGGCAGACAATGCCGAAAAGGCCGAAGTGGGGAGATTTTGGTCTCCACTGAATGAACGGAAGTAGTGAACCTAAAATTAGTCCGGCAAAGCGGCCATCGAAACCGAAGAAGATGTGCTGCCAGCTTCCGTCGTTATGCGAATGAGAAATCAAAACGTTCAGCACTGCAAACGCGCGCAAGCCGTCCAAAGCAGGATTGTATCGCATGAAATCCCCTCAACCCTCGATGACTATAGGAAAGGCCGCCGGGCTGAAAAGCTGCTTCCAGGTCAACTTCCGAGGTAGGATGAGCGAGTACGCCTTCGACTAATCAGCGCGTGCAAGCGCTCTCAGTGCTCCCTCTTTACTGGAACCTGCCTCTAATTCCGAAGCCAAGACGAAAGTCTACGCATTATGCCTCTCCGCCCCCTGAAAAGTGGTCCTCCCTGAAGTAGGCTTTCGAGCCATAGGAGGACGTTGGAATGCCCCAGAAGAAGCACAAGCCGGAAGAGATCGTCGCCAAGCTGCGGCAGGTGGACATTTCTGTTGTCGCAAGGCCGGTCGGTCGCGGAAGCGGTGCGCTCGATCGGCGTGACGCAGTTCGCGTACTATCGCTGGAGAAAGGAATTCGGCGGGCTGAAGAGCGATCAGGTGAAGCGGCTGAAGGAGCTGGAGAAGGAGAACGAACGGTTGCGCAAGGCCGTGTCGGACCTGACGCTCGAGAAGCTGGTCCCGAAGGAAGCCGCTGTCCAAGAAACTTCTGAGCCCCGCCCGTCGCCGCCGCTGCGTCGATCATGTCATGGCGAAGTTCTCCGTCTCCGCCACACCCCAGCGAATCTGTCCCGGCCAACGTGCAGTTGCTCGTAATCACGGACGCCATCTTCTTAAAACCCTGTTTCAGCCTGTATCCCGCTATCTTCCGGCTGCTTAGGAGGCGCCATCATGCTCGCCATCATCGGCCATTGCCGACCATCAGGCGCCGATGACTGAGAGCCGGTTCAAGCTCCCGCCTGCCAATTTCGGAGGCGCATCCAATGAGCCAATTCTCGGATCAACAACACAGAAGTTACAGAACTTTTGTTAACAACGAAAACATGCGGCACTTCACACAGACGCTGGCAAATGAGACCGATCTGGCAAAGCGAAAAATCATCGAAGGGCTGACTCTCGATCACTATGAGCGCTGCTTGAAGCCCAGCGACGGGCATCCTGACACGAAAGGGCGTTAGGGCGTCGGCTCGGATGCTGGGGCGATCAGATCAGCGCCAGACAGGCCGCTAGGAAGGCCATCGCCGCAGCACATGTGAGCGCGGCATGTTGGTTTCTCTCACGTCGGGAAGCGGAAGTTGCGCCCGGCCGGCGGCTTCGGGGGCTTTCAACCGGCCGGGCTGCTTTTCAAGGCCACGCGCGAAGGAGATGCGCCGCCTCTGTCGGTGTTTTTTCGGAGAGCGCCGACTGCTCCGTGCCATGGCCCCATGGCAGATCATGCGGCGCCGTTCTTGCGCACTGCATAGACTTCCGACGCCAGGTCATCCCAGGACTGCGCGGGCGGTGCCGAGGTCAGGCCGAGGCGCCGGTTCGCAGCCTCGGCGGCCTTTTCCCACGATGCCGCGATTTCTTCTGCCGTCTGTCGGCGCGGCTTATCCTGCGAGGCCTCTACGGGCTTCGTCGCGATCGGTGCAGCCGGTTCGGCCTCGGGCGTGGGTTCTGGCTGCGGCTCGTAGTCTGCCGCGCAGGCGGCCTCGTGCGCTGCCGGGAACTTGTTGCGGAGCGCCCGCATTTGCTCGGCCGAACAGGAGTGCGCACCTTCAAAATATTGCGAATGCATGATGTCGGCCAGCGGCCCCACATTGCCGGCCTCGGCTGCCGCGATTGCGTTCTTGAATTCCATCTCAGTCGCACGTCGATCGTTTCCGGCATCAGTGCGGGGTCCCCCGCGGCCCACGCGTGCTCGGCTAGGATGCGATGGAGGTCGAGGCGCTTTGCCGCGATCTCGTCGAGCCTCTTCACACGTTCCTCGTCTGTCATGGCCTCGCCGTCGTCGGCGAGTTCGTCGATTTCCCGCTCCACGGCCGCAAGCAGCGCATCGCGGTGCAGCCAGGCCGCCAGGGCAAGCGAATGGGACACCTGTCCGGTGATGGTGGCATATGCCGTTCCCGGCATGTCAGAAATCAGCCCGGCCGGGAGCGTCGCGGAAATGCGCGGGTCAGTCGTCGGCCATCGGATTGCCTCCGATGGCCCGAGGTCGATCATCCGGCCGAGGTCGGGACGGCCGGCTGCGGCGAGCGCTTCGATCTGTGCGCGGGCCGATGCTCGGATCTGGTCCGACGGATAGGGCCGGCTGCGGAGCTCATGCGCATCGGCGTCGAGCTGGCGGAGCTTCTCGGCGATCGCATCCGGGGACGGCTCTTTGCTAAGCTTCCCGCGGATCTGCTCGTGCCGCTTCGATACCGAGAGCGAGCCGGAAGGCCCCTGGCGCACCGTATGGAGACGTCCCGGCTCCCCGCCAATTTCAGCGTGCCAGAAGGGTGAGCGTCAGCATCGATGCCAGAACCTGCCGGGACGCGCGAACGATGGGCCGGTCGTTGATCCGCATCAATAATTCGCGTCGACGTGACCTGTAGCCTGTGCGCCGGCGGTACGGGCGCATCGGCAATCGAGGCGACCCTAATTCACCTCCGCAAAGGCCCGTCCGATGAGGACAGCGCCCGTGCCGTCCCAGCAAGTGGCAGGAACAATGCATTGCACTGATGTCCGGCTCATTGTGCTAAATCAAGCAGCAGCGGAGGGCATCGAGCCGCAAAGCAACCTCACGTTGGCCAGGACCTCGTCGAGGGAACGATTGACTTCAACATGTCGCCAGTTTGCCGGCTGCACCGTCCGGCCTAGCTGCATCTCCAGGACCGCGATGTCGGCATCCGAGGCGCCACCCTCGCGACCGCTGACACGACGCTTGAGCGTTTCGGCGTCGGTGGATAGCCAGATTCCGATGAAGGGCGCCTGCAGGCGACGCGCAAGCTGCTCGATCACAGCACGATGGTCGGCGCGGTCATAGACGGCGTTGACCACCGCAGTCTCTCCGGAAGAGATAATGCGGCCGGCACGTTCGGCCAGTTCGCGATAGACGCGATCCGAGACGTCCGGCCGATAGGCTTCTGCCGGCAGTCGGGTCTCCGGCGCGACACCGAACATCGACTTGCGGATGCGGTCGCTTTCGAGCGTCCGCGCTCCTGCGCCGCCGCCGAGGCTCCAGGCCACCGCCTCGGCGACCGTGGACTTGCCGGAACCGCTCAGCCCGCCGAGAACGAGCAGTCTCGGCTGGTGCGCATCCAGCAGCTTTTCGGCAAGATCGAAATAGGAGCGCGCCTCCTTCTCTAGGTCCATCGACTTGTCGGATCGGGCGCGAGCGCTGGTGGCGGTGACATGCGCCCGCACCGCGGCACGAACCGCCATGAGGAACGGCAAGAGCGCGAAGGCTTCCTCGTTACCGGTGGCATCGAAATAGCGGTTGGCCACGAGGTTGGCAAAATGCGGTTGGCCGCGATGACTGAGATCCATCAAAAGAAAGGCAAGATCGTAAAGAACGTCGACGGTTGCGATCTGCTCGTTGAAATCAATGCAGTCGAAGAGCGTCGGTCGACCCTTGAAAAGGCAGATGTTTCTGAGATGCATGTCACCATGACAGCGCCGCACGTATCCTTCGCGCTCTCGCCGATCGAATAGCGCCACATGCTTTGACAACTTGGCGCGAAAGCGCCGATTGAAAGCCTCGAGTTCAGCCTCGGAAAAGACGTCGCTCGTTGCGAATCCGGCTTCGTTGATGTCCAGGACAGCATTCAAGTTCGCCGATCCCGTTCCGTCATGAACGATACGCGCGAGATTGTGAAAGTCGATGATCTCGCGGGAAAGCTCCTCGATCAGCTTCGTCGTCAACTCGCCGTTGTCTGCCATTCGGTCAAACAGCAGGGACTGGTCGAAGCGACGCATCTCGACGACGGCATCGACCGCTTCTCCGCAGCCATCAAGCTCCAGAGAACCATCGCCTCTACGGGCAATGAGCCGAACGCCCAGGTAAAGGTCCGTGGCTGTCTTGCGGTTGAGTTCGAGCTCTCTGTGGCAGGCCGCGATACGCAACCTTGCGGTCGAGAAATCAGCGTAGGGAAGCCGCACTGCGCGCTTCAGCTTGTAGGCCCGATCGCCGGCAAGAAAGACCATCGAAATGTGCGTCTCATGTATCTCGACGGTCTCATCGAGCCCATAGGTCGAAGGACGTTTCAGGAAAGCGATGATGTCGCTCTGGTCTGTTTCACTCATGACGCCGGCCGATCCGTCTTCGTCTCTTGGGGTGGCCGAGGAATGACATGACAACTGCCACGGCCTCCGCCTTGAGATACATCAAGGCAGGACGGCCGGTCTTGGCCAGATTGACTCCAATGAGATTGGAGAAGGAACTCTTGATGATGAAGAAAGTCGTCATTGCCACGGACGGTTCCTCCCACGCCGAAAGGGCTGTCGAGATCGGCACAGACATCGCCTCGAAGTACCGGGCCGACGTCGTTATCGTTCATGTCCTTCTCGGGGGCGAGGCTTCCAGCAGCCTGATGCGAATGGCTGAGACGGAAAATCTCGTCAGATATGAAAGACCCTTCCCTCCCCCGGCGATGAAGTTCGGGGAAATGGGCACCATCGGCAACGAAGCGCGATCAGCCGAAGAAGAGGCGCGGTCGTATCGAGTGCTGTCGGCAATCGGTGAACGGATCCTGGCTAGCGCCGAAAAGCGTGACGCGCGAGCATGGCGTCAAGAACGTTCATCTCGACTCCCGCTCTGGAGACATCGCGCAGACAATCCTCGACATTGCCACCGAAAAGCAGGTTGATACGATTGTTGCAGGCAAGCGGGGAACGAGCCAGGTATTCGGGCTGCTTCTTGGAAGCGTATCACAGAAACTGGTGAGCCTGGCAGAAGTTCCGGTAACCGTGGTCCCGTAGGCGGCCCGAACGATTTTCAGGCAAGGATCGGGACCGGAGGCAGCGCGTCGGTTGCCGGGTGACCACTGATCGAACCGTCTGGATATTGCCGCCTTCGCTCCGGCCGGCAGCCGCATCGAATGCGCACTGAACCACAAGCCGGTCGCAACATCGCGCCTGACCGATCATTGGAGATTGACAAGCACCATGAATTCTTCGGATGCCAAACGCTCCGCAGCGGAGACCGGTCGGAGCGAACTCGGCGCTCGCACACACTTCCTTGCATTGGCAGTCGATTACGACGGCACGATCGCACAAAGCGGCGTTGTCGACGAGAAAACCTTCCAGGCGCTCGAGCACCTGAAGGAGACGGGCCGACGGCTGGTGCTGGTTACAGGTCGCGAGCTTGTCGACCTGAAGCACGCCTTCCCCCGATTTGCTATTTTCGATCGCATCGTGGCTGAGAACGGCGCGGTCGTCTTCGATCCCGCCACCGCTCATGAACGGAGCCTCGCACCTGCCCCTCCTGCGGAATTCGTCCAGCGGCTCGTCGACCTCGGCGTAGCGCCAATCTCGGTCGGTCGCGTGGTCGTTGCCACTTGGCATCCCCACGAGCAAGAAGTGCTGACGGCGATCCAGCAACTCGGCCTGGAATTGCACATGATCTTCAACAAGGGAGCGATCATGGTGCTGCCTGCCGGGGTCAGCAAGGCAAGCGGCCTGCATTCGGCCCTGAAGGAGCTCGAGATCTCGGCCATCAACACCGTCGCAGTCGGCGATGCGGAGAATGATCATGCCTTCCTGCAAGGCTGCGGATGCGCCGCCGCGGTCGCCAATGCACTGCCGGCACTCAAGGCGGAAGCCGACATCGTTCTCGCCGGTGATCACGGAGCGGGAGTTGTCGAACTCGTAGAGCGCCTGAACGCCGAAGACGCAGCCCTGGTCACGCGAAGCCGCCGTGGTCTTTTCATCGGCACTGACCATAGCGGAACAGACGTTTACGTCGATCCGGATCAGGCCGTGCTAATCGCGGGTAACTCGGGCAGCGGCAAGTCAAGCTTCGCCACCCTGCTCACGGAGCGGATGGTGGAAAAAGGCTTCGAGTTCTGCGTGATCGATCCTGAAGGCGACTATCTGGAACTGGAGGGGGCGGTGACGATCGGCGACATTCACGAAGGGCCCGCGACAGAGGAGGCCTTGCGGCTCCTGCTGCTTGCGGGGGTCAATGTCGTCATCAGCCTATTGGCGCTTCCGCTGGGCGAACGCGAAGCTCTCTTTGCCGAGCTTCTCCCCTCAATTGCAAGGCTGCGCGCGCGGTCGGGCAGGCCGCATTGGTTGATTGTCGATGAAGCACACCATGTCCTGCCGGCAGCACATGCTCGATCGTTGCCCTCGCCCCGCGACCATCTTGGCGGCACGATTCTCGTGACCGTTGACGCTCGGACCGTCAACCTGGACGCGTTGCAGGCCATCGACGTGCTTCTAGCTTGCGCAAGTACCGCAGCCGACGCCGTGATCGCGTGCGCGGCGGTCCACGGCATCACCCTGCCCGAACAGATTCCGACGCCCGGACACGACGAAATCCTTTTCTGGTCTCGCAGCTCCGGCCTGCCGCCTTCCATCCTGCGACGTCAGGCGCCGCAGCAGACGCACAATCGCCACAGCGGCAAATACGCGACCGGCAACCTCGGCCCATGGAAAAGCTTCTACTTCCGCGGCCCTGACAAATCGCTCAATGCCCGAGCCCACAACCTGAGCGAATTCCTGCAGCTTGCAAGCACGGTCGAAGACGCCGTTTGGGAGTACCATCTGCGAGCCGGCGATTATGAAGCCTGGTTCAGACATGCGATACGCGACGACGCGCTGGCCGACGAAACGGCGATAGTTGCAAAAGACCCTGGCGCTTCGCCTGCGGCGACGCGCCGGCGCATCGCCGACGCGATTCGGCGTCGCTATGTCGTCGATTGATGAAGCGCCAAAGTTGGAGTTTTCGCCGTTCGGTGTACGCCATCCGCGGCAACCCCGCCAGTTCGGCGTGTGCTGTCGCACCCCAGCCATCGCGGCACTTGCGTTGACAAATATCAAAGTTCGTCCAAGTCTCACTTCTATGCTGCCGTGAACTGAGGACATCGATCATGGCGCCCCCCCCGAAGCGGCGACAATTCGGCACCGACCGCATCGCCCCTCGACGCCGTCCAGGCGGTCGCCGATGCGCTCGCGTCCGTGCAATCGGAGCGAAGCCGGCTTATGGAGGTCGTCCGGGCCGTCCAGCATCAGCTCGGCTATCTGTGGGGAGAGTCCATTCAGGCCATCGCAACAGGCCTTGGCATCCACGTCGTCGAGGTCGAGGAGATGGCGTCCTTCTACGCATTCCTCAACAGAGTTCCGAAAGGGCGTTTCCACATCCGGCTCTCCAAGTCGCCTGTCTCGATGATGAAAGGCGCCACCGAGGTTGCCATCGCCCTGTCGGAGGCGACGGGCGCTCCCATCGGCGGCACGTCACCGGACGGAGACTTTAGGCTCGAATGGACGAGCGACATCGGCATGGCCGACCAGGAGCCGTCCGCACTGATCAACGGAGTTGTCCTGACTGAGTTGGCACCGTCCGACGCCATCGGGATCATCGCTGCTTTGCGGAAGCATCGGGCCCCGAATTCCGTTCCACTCTTTCCCGGCGCCGACGTCACCGGCGCGGCTCTACCAAAGGCGGGCGTAGCCGAAAGTCTGGTCACATCGGGCCCGGCCATCTTTCGGCAGGGAGTGCCACCTGCGGCGGGGCTCAGGGCAGCACTCGCCCATCACCCGAAGACGTCATCCAGGAAATGACCAGCGCGAAGCTGCGCGGCCGCGGCGGAGCGGGATTTCCAACCGGCTTGAAATGGAAGCTTTGCCGGAGTCAGCGTTATCATCCCTTTCTGCACTTCGACTTGCACGGCACCATCCGGAACCGATGTATTCCAGGAAATCGAATTGACGGCGCGCCGGGCGGTCTCCTCATCGGCGGTTCGGTGAGAATGGGACGGGCGAACTTCAAGCTCCTCGGCAATGCCCCTGATGCCCTTTACCCGACGGACGACATCCTCTACGGCACTTTTCTGCGCGGAGGTCGACACATGGCCGGTCCGCGTTTCCCTCCCGCTGTTCACCGCAACCTCAATACCGGCGGCATCGATGCTCGGCTCATAGTCGAGCTCATCGATGATGTTCCGTCTCAACCCGTTTTCGCCCATGGTTCTTCACCTCGCTCTGCTACCAGAAGCATCGGCAAAGCATTGCATTTCGGGGCCGGCAAGCCTTGATCGATGTCAAAGCTGAACTGCAAGTGCCGACGGAACTCTTTGTATATGCGACAACGCGTGGAAGAAGACCAGCCCCGTTTCTCTTGCGGCTCCCTTTGTACACTTGACGACGATCAATGCGCGGCCGGTCAAGCCGTCCTACTTGGGAGAAAAAGAGGAGTTCCGCCATGATGAGGAATAGGCGTCTCGCGCTTGTCGGCGATATCGGCAGCACCAATGTCCGCTTCGCGATCAGCGACGTCGACGAAATGACCGTCAATCATTTCGTGGCATTCCAGACGTCGATGTTCGAAAATCTGACTGACGCGATTGCCGCCTACTATCGATCGATTCCTCACCGCCCGGAAATGATTGGTATCGCAGTCGCTGCACCGATGATCGGCGAAACGGTTCGCATGCCCAATCTGGACTGGTCCTTCACGGCAAGAGACGTGGAAAAGGCAACTGGCGCCCACCAGATACATATCATCAACGATTTCGAGGCTCTGGCGCTGGCGCTGCCGGTCCTCTCACCGCACGATCTGAAGCAGATCGGCGATGGTATGTCCGTCGACGGCGCACCACGCGTCGTAATGGCTGGCGGCACCAGCTTCGGTGCGGCGGCGTTGCTGAAATCCGGCAACGGGTGGAGCGTGCTCAACAGTGAAATCGGGCAAGCCTCTTTCGGTGCGACGGATCGCGAGGAATTCGACCTGCTCGAGTACATGGCGGAGAAGTATGGGCCCGTCACCATCGAAAACGTGCTGTCCGCTAGCGGCCTAGAGGAGACGTACGCCAGGCTGGCCGGAGTATCGGGGCATGCAGGCAATTGGCCACACGCAGCGGAGATCGTTGCGCAGGCGGAGGACGAGCACAACGCCACGGCTCGCAAGGCGGTGGAAATTTTCGTGTCCATTCTGGCACGCACGGCAGGCGACGTGGCGCTGGCCTTCGGGGCGCGGGGCGGCGTCTATCTCGGCGGCGGAATAGCGCCGCA
This sequence comes from uncultured Alphaproteobacteria bacterium, assembly GCA_963838155.1. Taxonomy (GTDB): domain Bacteria; phylum Pseudomonadota; class Alphaproteobacteria; order Rhizobiales; family Rhizobiaceae; genus Pararhizobium_B. The sequence goes on along the minus strand of CAWIQE010000017.1, from coordinate 107,993 downwards.
TCTTCTCGATGACCTCCTCCACCGCACGTTCCAACTCGCCTTCAAGACGCAAGTCTGTACCGCAAGCCGGCCGGAGCCCATTCCGGTACACGTGATCACCGCCAACGATGCCGGCCTGCGCGGTGCCGCGACTGCGCTGTCGGACGCCTATCCGATGATCAAGGCGGCCTGAGACAGCCTCCCGCACCTTATTCTGCGGCGGACTCCGTGTCGGCGCCGACGTTGAGGATGGCTTCGACATCTTGACGGCGGCAAAGCTCGGTCCCCGGTGTGAGGACAGCCGCCGTACCGGCGGCAAGACCCAGGCTGAAAGCCCGATCCATCGTCTCGCCAGTGGCAAGAGACCAGACCATCGCGCCGAGAAAGCTGTCGCCGGCCCCCACCGCGGAGCGCACCTTCGCCGCGTGCGCAGGCAGGCGGCGCACGATGCCGTCTCCAGCGAGAAGGGCGCCATCGTGGCCCGAGGTTACCCCGAATTCCCAGATGAAGGCCGCTTCGGGCGACGTTGGAGGCGTGATATCCTCGCGATGACAATGGTTTGACCGCGAGGGGGCGGCACTGTGGCGGCGAACGTGACGGGTGAAGAGAAATCCGGCCCTCTGCGGCTACAGTTCGACCGCTCCGTCAAGCTCGCGTTCCACGGTTCGGCCATCAGTTCTGACGGCGGCCTGCTATTGCACCGAGAGCTGGATGACGCCCTTGGCCTGACCGACATGGTGGCGGAGGTGATCGCCGATCCGCGTACCGGCAAGAACGGTCGGCACAGGCTCATGGGCTTCCTGCGTCAGTCCGTCTTCTCGCGCCTTGCCGGGCCTTCTGCCGGTGCTGCACCAAGTTCCTCACGGCGGAGCATGTCGCCCTCCGTGATCATGCCGACGAGATGTCCTCTGTCGTCGACGACCGGCAAGCCACTGATACGATTGTCGATCATCAGGGCCACGGCGTGTCGTATGCTGTGTCCCGGACCGACGGCCATTACCGTTCGGTCATCACATTGCGGGCGATCATGTGTGATGGTCCACCAATGCGCCGATATTGCGGGAGGCGACGGCGAGTTCGTGATGGACGACCCCGCCGGAGGCCTCCGTCTCGCCGGCTGCCACTTCCCGCTTCACCGCAATGAAACTGTCTGGCGTCACGGAGATCGAATCGATGCCGCAGGCAACGAGAAAGCGTGCGAAGGCCGGGTGGTCGCTCGGCGCCTGTCCGCACAGGCCAACCTTGGCCTTCGCCTTGTGGGCCTCGTGGATGACACTGTCGATCATCCATTTCACCGCCGGGTCCTGCTCGTCGAAGAGCTCCGACAGCGCCTCGGAGTCGCGGTCGACGCCAAGGGTGAGCTGCGTCAGGTCGTTTGAGCCGATCGAGAAGCCGTCGAAGCGGACGGCGAACTCCTTCGCCAGGATGACGTTCGACGGGATCTCGCACATCACATAGACCTGCAGTCCCTTCTCGCCGCGCTTGAGGCCGTTCTCGGCCATGACCTCCAGGACCCGGTCCGCCTCGGAGAGCGAACGACAGAACGGGATCATCACGATGACGTTGCGGAAGCCCATCTGCATGCGCAGCCGCTCGATTGCACGGCATTCGAGTGCGAAGCCATCGCGATAGGCCGGCGAATAATAGCGCGAGGCGCCACGGAAGCCGATCATCGGGTTCTCTTCCTTGGGCTCGAACTCTGCTCCTCCGATCAGGCCGGCATATTCGTTAGTCTTGAAGTCGCTCATGCGAACGATCACCGGCTCCGGGTGGACAGTTGCAGCGATACGTGCCAGCCCTCGAGCCAGGTTGTCGACGAAATACTCCGCCTTGTCGGCGTAGCGTGCCGTCAGCGCGGCAATCGTCTCGCGCGCCTCCTCGTCCTTGAGCTGATCGTATTTGACGAGCGCCATCGGATGAACGCGAATGTGGTTGCTGACGACGAATTCCATGCGCGCCAGCCCGACGCCGTCTGTCGGAAGCTGCCACCAGCGGAAGGCCGCCGAGGGATTGGCGAGATTGATCATCACCTTGGTATTCGTCGCCGGGATGTCGTCGAGCGAGATCGTGGCGGAGGAGAACCCAGCAGTGCCTTCGTAGATGAAGCCCTCGTCGCCCTCCGCACAGGAAAGCGTGATCTCCTGCTCGCTGTGCAGACGGCGCGTGGCGTCGCCCGTGCCGACGATGGCAGGCAGACCGAGTTCACGGCTGACGATCGCCGCATGCGAGGTGCGTCCGCCGTGGTCTGTTATGATGCCGGCGGCCCGTTTCATGATCGGCACCCAATCCGGGTCTGTCGTGCCCGTCACCAGGATCGATCCGTCGACGAACTGATCGATGTCGGCCGCGCTCGCGATAAGGCAGACACGGCCGGCCACGACCGCATCTCCGATCGACAGCCCCTTGACGAGGAGCGGCCCCTTGGAGCTGATTTCGTAGGTCTTGAGCAGAGAACGGTCGCGCCGCGACTGCACGGTCTCCGGGCGCGCCTGGACGATGCAGAGGGCGCCGGTCTCGCCGTCCTTCGCCCATTCGATATCCATCGCGCAGCGGTAGTGCGCCTCGATCGCGACGATCCATCGCCCCAGCGTCAGGATATCGGCATCGTCGAGGACGAAGCTCTCGCGCTCGATCCTGGAGGTCGGCACATTGCGGGTCGGATGCTCGCCCGCGGCGTAGATCATCTTCTTTTCCTTGGCGCCGAGTTCCTTCTCGATGATCGGCGTCAGCCCTGTATCGGCAAGGAACGGCTTGAAGACGACATATTCGTCCGGATCGACCGCGCCCTGCACGACGTTCTCGCCAAGGCCCCAGGCCGCGTTGACGACAGCCACCTTGTCGAAGCCAGTCTCCGTGTCGATGGAAAAGGCGACACCCGAGCCGCCCTTGTCCGAGCGGACCATCGCCTGCACGCCGATCGACAGGGCAACCTTCATGTGATCGAAGCCCTTCGCCTGGCGATAGCTGATCGCCCTGTCGGTGAAGAGCGAGGCATAGCATCGCCGGCAGGCATCGAGCAGAGCTGACTCGCCTTTGATATTCAGGAAGGTCTCCTGCTGTCCGGCGAAGCTGGCATCCGGCAGGTCTTCCGCCGTGGCACTCGAACGCACCGCAACGGCGAGATCAGGCTTGCCCGTCCGCTCGGACAGATCCCGATAGCGCTCCCTAATCACTGCGGCGAGGTCATCTGGCCACTTGCCGTGCAGGATCGCCTTGCGGATGTCAGCTCCGGCTTCGGCCAACGTGCGGTGTCCTGCCTTCAGGTCCGCAAGCGATGCTTCAATGACTGGCCGGAGCCTGTTTACGTCCATGAAATGCCAGTAGGCATCGGCCGTCGTGGCAAAACCGGGCGGCACATGAATGCCGTGCGGCTCTAGCGCATTGATCAATTCGCCGAGGGACGCATTCTTCCCACCGACGCGCCCAACATCCTTGCGGCTGGTGTCCTCCAGCCCAAGCACCATCGCCTTTGCAGATGAATTGCTCATGCGTCGACTCCAATTCGTTCGAATATGCCCGCTGCCGTGCGACGAAGCGGAGATCGACCGCCCGCGACCGGCGAAAATTGCGCGACAAGCGCAACGCGAGCACCACTCGGCGACGTCGAGATGCCAGTATAGGCAGCCCCCGGAAGGACATATTGATCGACGTCAAGCTTAGCCATTCCCGCGATCGCCGCCGTATCCACCACTGTATTGAGCTGCGTCCTCCGAGCGCCCCGACGCCACGATCCCCGAATGGACGAACCGTGGGGCAGCGGCATCCGCACCGCTCGGGGCGGCAGATGGCAGGTGTCGAACGTGCGCAATCTGATTGGACGGGCGGCTTGTCTAACCGGAAGAGCTTTTTGATAGTCGGGAATAACACGGCTGTCGCTAGATCTAGACCTTCTCTTCAGGGACCAGCGGCGGCGGTACCTTCTCGCGGGTAAGTTGTCTTGATCGGCGAGGCCAACAGCTTTGCCGCAACGCCGCTGCGCGTGATCGAAAGCCTGCAGATCGGTGCGCCCGAGACGAGACGGTCGCCTTGATTCTAGATCGATTTATGTGGTGGAGAAGGTTGGACACCAGTCGCCTTCCCTCCGCCACATTCAGATACTGAATCCGTCCAAGGGCTCCGATTGGGGCCTTTTTTCTTTTTGTTTCAAAGGGTTTTGGCAGGGCTATCCGCCCTTCGGAGGGATCCGTCGAGTTCAAGCACCAGAACATCAGCGCGGTGCTGAAGGGGCTCGGCGAGGACTGGATCCCCGGCTACAAGCCCGCGTTCAACTTTCAGATGACCCTGGTGGATGCCGTTGCCCGATGGCTGGCGCTGAACCCTGCCTGGCTCGGGCGCCAACCGGCTCCAGCACTGCGCAAGATGAAGGCTCCGCACCTCCGCCGGTTGCTCACCCCGCGCCAAACAGCGTAACAGAAAAGGTCCCGGCTCTAATCGCTGCTGGATGAAAGTTCAGTGGCAGGTCCCAGCCGCTTCCGCAGGAGCTGGACCAGATGCTGCACATCGCTCGCAAGTTCTGTCCGGCGTGGGGCGCTGATCCGCACCGGCATCGGCGCGCTGATCGTCGGCGCGGGCGAGCTCGTTCGCACCGGCGCGTCCAGTTTGGTTGACCAGATCTTCATCGCCATACCAAGGAGCTGCGTCGCCGCGCGATGGCTAAGCATTTTTGCTGCTCGTCCCGGGATCGCGTTTGGCTTTTTCAAGTGGCGCGTCAGTTTCGGCCAAAGCGGGGACCGCAAGCGATCGATAGGACTTGCCCATCACCACGGAGGTTCGGAAGCGCCTGATGTTGGGGTCGTCGAAGAACAGCCGGCGGGTCAGTTGCTCGTAGTCGTCCATGCTGGCGGCCAGCACCACGAGGATGAAGTCACCTTCGCCGGTGACGTAATAGGCCTGCTGGACCTGCGGTTCCTTACTGGCCTTGCGCCTGAAGGCGTCAATCTCGTCGGCGCGCTCGCGGTCGAATTCCACCATCACGATGAACGTCATCGGCAGCCCGACTGCCGCCGCGTCGATTTGCACGACCTCTCCGGTAATGACCCGGACGTCGCGCAGCCGCTTGATGCGCCGCTGCACGGCGGCGGCGGACAGATCGACCTGCGCGGCGAGGACTTCCAGCGATTGGCGTGCATCCCTCTGAAGCAGGTCCAGGAGAAGGCGGTCGGTCTGGTCGAGATCGATCATCGTGCAAAATGATTTCGTCTTACTGGCCATTGACGCAACATTAATAGCGACACGGAGCCTGCACCGCAATTGCACCGCGTCGCCAGCTGATAGGGTTCCAGCCGAAACGAGGAACGACTACAGGCGCCCATGTTCGTATTGCGAAATCCCCATCGAATGCATGGCCTGCCCGAACGTGCGGGCCTGGCAGACGGTTCTGTGTCATCGGACCCGCGTGAGCCGCAGCACCTGCTGGCGCACTGCCCCGCCGCCAGGGCGACGGCGCTGCGCGACCTTCCCGAACTCGCGCGCCGCAGCCGCGTCGGGGCCGTCATGGTGAAGGACGAGCGCGAGCGTATGGAGATTGGCAGCTTCAAGGCCCTTGGAGCTGCCTATGCCATAGCCCGTCTGGCAGCAGAACGTGCCGGCGGCCCAGAGGCGCTGGCGCGCGACCCGCAGCGATCCGCCAAGCTCGAGGATATGGTGTTCGCCTGCGCCAGTGCTGGGAACCACGGCTTGTCGGTGGCGGTCGGTGCCCGCATGTTCGGCGCACGCGCCATCATCTATCTGGCAGACACTGTGCCGGAGGCATTCGCCCGCCGGCTGCATCGATTCGGCGCCGAGGTCAGGCGGACCGGAGCATTTTACGAAGCAAGCATGGCCGCCGCCAGGGCCGACTGCGAACACAACGGCTGGACGCTTCTGTCGGACTCTTCCTGGCCAGGTTACGTCGAACTGCCGATGCGGGTCATGGAAGGCTATCTCGTCATGGCAGCGGAGGCTGCCGACCAGATCGGCATGCATCCAAGCCATATCTTTCTGCAAGCCGGGGTGGGCGGATTCGCAGCGGCGATGACAGCGTATTTCCGCGTGCGCTGGGGAGCCGGGCCAACCATCGTCGTGGTTGAACCGGATATCGCCGCGACGTTGCTCAAGAGCATCGAGGCGGGGAGACCTGTACAGGTTCCGGGCCCGAATTCGGTCATGGGACGGCTCGACTGCAAGGAGCCGTCTCACCTTGCTCTCGGCGAACTGGCCCGCAATGCGGATTTCTTCATGACGATCACCGACCGGCAATGCATGGAGATGGTCGAAGACCTGCTGAGGCTCGGCATGGCTACGACGCCATCCGGGGCGGCAGGGCTGGCCGCGGTTCAACATCTCGGGTCCGATCGCAAGATACTCGGTCTCGACAGCGGAAGCCGGGTTCTCGCCTTTATCACGGAAGGGCCGGAGGAGGCGCAATGAATGCTCTGGTCGATCATGAGCGCGAACTCGCGGACGTCGTCGCGTTGCGTCGCAAGTTGCATCGCATGCCGGAAACGGGGTTCGACGTCAAAGCGACCGGGTCACTTGTTGCCGACCAGCTGCGCGCCGGGGGTCTCGACGTCGAGACAGGCTTCGGCGGCGGGATCGTAGCTACGCTTCGTCGTGGAGCCGGCATGCGAGCGATAGGGTTTCGGGCGGAACTGGATGCTCTGCCCATAGAAGAAGCAACCAGTCACCCCCATCGTTCGCTGAATGCCGGCAAGTTCCATGGATGCGGCCATGACGGCCACATGACCATGCTGATCGGCGCGGCGCTGCGACTGGCGCGGCAGCACGACTTCGACGGGACGGTCCATTTCATCTTTCAGGCCGACGAGGAAAACGGCCGCGGCGCACAAGCAATGATCGAGGCCGGTCTGTTCGAGCACTTTCCAATGGACGGCATCTACGGCCTGCACAACATGCCCGGTCTTCCGGTTGGCAGTTTCGCGACGTGTGCCGGCGTCTTCACAGCTTTCGAGGACACGTTCGAGATTCGGCTTCAGGGCCGCGGCGGTCATTCGTCCGCTCCCGATCTGCTTGTCGACCCGATGCTACCGGCAGCCGAGCTCGTGATGGCCTTGCAGAGCATCGTGGCGCGTTCACTGCCGCCGCGCGAGCACGGTGTCGTCTCGATCACAGAGCTGATCACCGACGGCGGACGTAACGTCATCCCCGGCGCGGCAATCCTTCGCGGCGATGCACGGGGTTATGGCGATACGGTGAGCCAGACGATCGCGCGGCGGATGGCAAATCTCGTTTCCGGCGTTGCGGGCGCGCATGGTGTCCAGTCCACTCTGACCTATCGGCGCGAATTCCAGCCGTCGGTCAACACTGCAACCGAGACGGATCGGGCGGCAGTCGCAGCGTCGACCATTCCGGACGCCGCCGTTGACAGTCGATGTGCCCCCGCCGGATTTTCGGAAGACTTCGCGCATTTCCTGGCAATGCGGCCGGGCTGCTTCATGCTGATGGGGAACGGCACGGAAGGTTCGCACGGCGCTTCGCTCCACAATCCCGGTTACGATTTCAACGACGCGGCCCTGCCGTTCGGCATCGCCTACTGGGTTGCACTTGTCGCTTCGGAACTCGGCCGATGACAAGCGCTCCCGCACGTGGGTTTCCGCAGGCCGAGTTCGAGGGACGGGTCCGGCTTGCCCAACTCCTCATGGGAGAGCGCGGCATCGATGCGCTGCTCGTCTGCACCGAGCCCGAAGTCCGATATTTCAGCGGGTTCCTCACGCCGTTCTGGCAAAGCCCGACGCGGCCGTGGTTCCTTGTCTTGCCATGCTCGGGCAAGCCGACTGCAGTCATTCCCGAAATCGGCGTCCCGCTGATGAGCACAACCTGGGTGGGCGATATAAGGAGCTGGCCTGCACCGCAACCCGAAGACGACGGCGTTTCGCTGTTGGCCGAAACGTTGGCAGATGCTGGGGCCAGCCGCGGAAGAATTGGCTTGCCGATGGGACCCGAGACTGCCCTGAGGATGCCGCTCATCGACTATGAACGGTTGCGCGAGCGGCTTTCCGACGCTGCATTCGTCGATGCAACCGATGTCATGCAGTCCCTGCGCATGGTCAAGTCCGAAGCTGAGATCGACAAGATCGCCGCTGTCTGCCGGATCGTGTCGGACGGTTTCGAGGCTGTTTCGCAGAACGTGCGTCCGGGCGAAAAGCTGGTGGATCTCTTCACCGGGTTCCGGATCGATCTCATACGGCGGGGCGCCGACGAGGTGCCCTACCTGATCGGCGCGGCGGCGCCGGGCGGCTACGACAACGTCATCGCACCACCGAGTGAGGCACGTCTTGAGCCGGGCGACCTCCTGATGATGGATACAGGTGCAGTCCGAGACGGTTACTTCGCCGACTTCGACCGCAACTACGCCATCGGTTTCGCCGACGATGCGACCCGCAAGGCACATGCCACGCTGTATGCGGCGACCGAAGCCGGATTGGAGGTGGCCAGACCCGGTGCTACCTGCGCCGATCTGTTCCAGGCCATGCAGCATGTAATCAACAAGGCGGGATACAGGGCCGGCAATGTCGGACGCTTCGGCCACGGGCTCGGCATGGGACTCACCGAATGGCCGTCCGTCTCAGCGAACGACAGGACGGAGCTTGTGGCCGGGATGGTCCTGACGCTGGAACCGGGCCTGTCGATCGGGCCGAGGCGCGGCATGGTCCATGAGGAAAACATCGTCATCCGGGCGCACGGTGCGGAGTTGCTCAGCCGCCGCGCGTCCGCAGAACTTCCGGTGGTGACCTGACATGCGGCTTTCATACGAAATGGACGACGGGGCGGGCGCAAGAGCGCGCCTGGGACTGATAGTGCTCAATGTCGACGAGACGATCGAGTCAGAAATGCGTCGGTTCATCGACATCGACGGCGTCGCACTCTTTTGCACGCGGGTCGAAAGCGGCGCCGAGCTCAACGAACAATCAATCGCCGGAATGGCCGCTCGAATTCCCCAGGCCGCGTGCATGCTGCCGCCGGAAACGCCGATGGATGTTGTCGGCTATGCCTGCACGTCCGGCGCGACCCTCATCGGCCCGGCGAAGGTGGCAGAATCGATCCGTCATGCCCGTCCGGCCGGGACGCCCGGAAGTTTTTCTGCGACGGTGGTAACCGATCCGCTGACGGCCGTCATGGCGGCCTGCCGGCATCTCGGTCTCAAACGGCTCGGCTTCGTCAGCCCCTACATCCAAAGCGTCTCGGCAAAGATGCGTGAGGCGCTGGAAACAGCCGGCCTGACGATCACGGCCTTCGGGTCGTTCGAACAGAGCGACGAGCGCGCCGTTGCGCGTATCTCGCCGGCTTCGGTGAGACAGGCGATCCTCGACGTCGGCCGGGCCGGTTCCTGCGACGGCGTGTTCGTCTCCTGTACCAATGTGCGCACATGGGAAATCTTGCAACGGACCGAGGACGAACTCGGCCTGCCGGTCATCTCCAGCAATCAGGCGCTCGCCTGGCACATGCTCGCCTGTGCGGGAATCGCGCACAGCCTGGCGGGATGCGGCCGGCTCGTCCATTCCGTAGCGGAAGGCTGACCGGCAGCCACTGGCCATAAAAACAAAATGCCCAACCACTTGTCCGGCGTCAGCGCCCATGGGACAGAATCGGGTTGACTGACAAAGGAGGGTTTCTGGCTCATCGTAGCCCATCAAGGAGCGAAGATGACAGAATGCCGGAAGCGACAAACCATCGGCGGAGAAGGTCGTGAAGGACATCCGCCGCGCGACCCGCAAGCATTATGGGGGATCGACGCCCAGCGCAGCACGGTCGAGCGCTTCGCCGAGGCGGAGGGGTTGGATCTGATCGACGCGTTCGTCGAGATCGAGACGGGCAAAGGCTCCGACGCCCTCGACCGGCGCCCTCGCCTCGCCGAGGCGCTTTCGTTTGCCCGGCGCGAGCGCTGCCCGGTGATCGTTGCCAAGCGAGACCGACTGTCGCGCGACGTCGCCTTCATCTCGGGCCTGATGGCACAGCGTGTTCCCTTCATCGTCGCGGAACTCGGCGCCGACGCGGATCCCTTCATGCTGCACCTCTATGCAGCCCTTGCCGAGAAGGAGCGCCGGCTGATCTCGGAGCGGACCCGGGCTGCCCTCGCCCAGCGCAAGGCCAAAGGCGCCAGGCTCGGCAACCCATCCAATCTGGCCGAAGCAGCTTCTCGCGGCCGGGCCGTCTCGGTCGCTGAGGCCGACCGCTTCGCAGCGGCGCTGCTGCCCGTCATCGAAAGCCTGCAGCGCGCCGGCATCACCAGCTACCGCGGCATTGCAGAGGCGCTCAACAACCGGGGCATCCGCACCGCTCGTGGCGGCAGGTGGCAGGTATCGAACGTGCGCAATCTGATCTCACGTGCCACTCCCCAAACCGAAGCGTCGTTTTGATAGGCGGGATTAACGCTGTCACGTCAACTAGACGCGGATGCCGGCGCCTTCGTTCAAGGTTCGTCAGATGACCGGCTCTGGAGCGCACTTGGTGGAACGGCGCGAAGCCAACCAGCGTCGGCGCCCGTTGCCCGTTGATGTGCATCAAGGAAGGATTTGCCGCGCTGCAGTATCGATTGCGGTGAGAGACGGTTTCCCGCGGGCGGCGGAGGCGACGTGCCAATATCGCCGGCAGTCAGGGAATTGCGCTGGCGCTGGAGTGCGTACTTTATGCGGAGGAGAAGGCCCTTGGGCGTGGTCAGCGAGAAGCCTGTCCCGACCCTTCGACAGGTTGCTCCGGCAATAGACCGGGTGACGCCCGCTGCGCAGCAGCCGATTGTGCCGGACACTCGCCGGCGTATCTCAAAACGAGTTGTTGCCCTCTTGATCGTCGTGCTCCTGGCCGCCGCCGCCGGCAGTTACGCCTGGCTTGAGCGCGAGCCATCGGCTGCAGTTGGCATACTGGCACTCTATGGCAACATCGACATCCGCGAGGTTCAACCGGCATTCAACGATAGTGGCCATGTCACCGCAATCCTTGTGCCGGAGGGTGCGGTGGTGAAGCGCGGTCAGCTGCTCGCAACCCTGGACGATGCGCGCTACGCCGCGGCGCTGGCTCAGGCCAAGGCGCAAATGCAGAACCAGAAGCAGATGCTGAACAAGCTACTCGCCGGCTCCCGGCCGGAAGAGATCGCGCAGGCGAAGGCAACGATGGACGCCTTGCAGGCGACCTATTTGAACGACCAGTCGAACTATCGGCGCTACGCCACACTGACAACCACCAACGCAGCATCGATCCAGCAGCGTGACAACGCGAAGGCGGCATTCGATACGACCCGTCAGCAATATGAGGCGGCAAAGCAAGCCTATGTTCTGGCCGTAAAAGGGCCGAGGGAGGAGGATATCGCCGGCGCTCGCGCCGCCTATGAGGCGTCGATGGCGGGTGTCGCACTTGCACAACGGAAATTCGACGACACCAGGCTCTATGCGCCGGCCGACGGCATCATCGAGAACCGCATCCTCGAGCCGGGAGATATGGCCTCACCGAGCACACCGGTGTTGACCATGGCGCTGCCGAGTCCGCTGTGGGTGAGAGCCTATGTGCCCGAGACCAAGCTCGGACGTATCCGCCTCGGCATGGCGGCGACCGTTCGTACCGACAGTTATCCAGGCCGGGCCTATCCGGGCTGGATCGGCTATCTGGCATCGACAGCGGAATTCACGCCGAAGACGGTCGAGACGACCGAGTTGCGGGCTGCATTGGTGTATCAGCTGAGGGTGTATGTGTGCGACGCACACGATCAGCTGCGGCTCGGCATGCCGGCAACTGTTAGCATTGATCTGAACCAGAAAACAGCGAACACGCCTGGATGCGGACCGACCGATGCGGCCCACAAGTGATCCCGGCCCGGCGCTAAGGTTCGACGACCTCCGCCACAGCTTTCGCTCCGGCAAGCGTGTGATCACGGCGCTCGCCGGAATTTCCGCGACCGCGGCGCGCGGTGACGTGACCGGCCTGATCGGGCCCGACGGTGCCGGCAAGACCACCCTGATGCGACTGGTCGCAGGTCTGTTGCGCACCGAGGCCGGCCGGATCGAGGTATTGGGCCTCGACGTTGCGCGCGAACCGCTAGCCGTGCAGGCGCGGCTCGGCTACATGCCGCAGCGTTTCGGCCTCTATGAGGATCTCACGGTCCAAGAGAATCTCGACCTATATGCCGACCTGCAGAACGTCCCGAAGGGCGCGCGCAGGGAACGCTATGCCGAGCTCCTCCACATGACCGGCCTCGGGCCGTTCACCTCACGCATGGCGGGTCGCCTGTCGGGCGGGATGAAACAGAAGCTTGGCCTCGCCTGCACTCTGGTGCATCCGCCCGAACTGTTGCTGCTCGACGAGCCTACCGTGGGGGTCGATCCGGTTTCGCGGCGAGAACTCTGGCAGATCATCGGGCACCTGACCCGAGAAGCCAATACGACGGTCCTGTTCAGCACCGCCTATCTCGATGAAGCGGAGCGCTGCGATTTGGTGTTGCTCATCCATGAAGGCCGCATGATGGGCAGCGGCCCGCCGGGTTCGTTCACCGCCGAAATGGCGGGTCGCAGCTTCTTTGCCAATGCCGCGCTCGGGCGGCGACAATTGCAGGCACGGCTTGCGAGCGCTCCCGGCGTGATCGATGCAGTCATTCAGGGAGGTCAGGTTCGGGTTGTGACCGCAACCGCCGCCCAGCCGGAGCCAAAGGCGCTCATAGCCGAGGCTCCGGATCTCACACTGACACCGACGCCGCCACGCTTCGAGGACAGCTTCGTCGCTCGGCTCCGGACCCGGCACGAAGGCTTGCTCCCGGGTGATCCGGCCGCGACCGCTGAGACCCGCGGCGCGTCTGACGTGCCGCCAGAACCTTCGCCCGCTGTGACACCTCCAAAGGAAGCCGTGATCACGGTGGAGCACCTGACGCGTCGTTTCGGGGCCTTCGTCGCGGTGAACGATGTCACGTTCAAGGTTGCCCGTGGTGAAATCTTCGGCCTGCTCGGCGCCAACGGGGCTGGCAAATCCACCACGTTCCGGATGCTGTGCGGGCTGCTTCCGCCGTCGGACGGAAGGTTGCGCGTGGCCGGCTTCGACCTGCGCGCTGCATCGGCCGCGGCGCGGGGGCGCATCGGATACATGGCGCAGAAGTTCTCTCTTTACGCCGACCTGTCGGTAACGCAAAACCTTCGGTTTTTCAGCAGTGCCTACCGGCTTGTCGGCGCGCACCAGAAAGCGCGTCTCGCCTGGGCAGAGGCGGAGTTCGGCCTCGGCCCGATGCTTGATGCAACCGCGCGCGACCTTCCCCTCGGTTTCAAGCAGCGGCTCGCGCTCGCCTGCGCGCTGATGCACGAACCGGAGATCCTGTTCCTCGACGAACCGACATCCGGGGTCGACCCGCTGGCGCGGCGGGAATTCTGGCGTCGTATCAACGCGCTCGCGGAGGCAGGCGTCACCGTACTGGTAACGACGCATTTCATGGAGGAGGCGGAGTACTGCGACCGGTTGGTCATCATGGCCCAGGGCCGGGTCCTGACCGAAGGCACTCCGGAATCGATCAAGGTTGCCGCCCGGACCCCAGCCCTTCAGGATCCGACCATGGAGGACGCGTTTATCTCCGTCATCGAGGCGGCAAGCGCGCCGGCGGCAGCATGACCGCCGCGCTTCGACGCCTGCTGGGGCTCATGCGCAAGGAGTTCGTGCAGATCGCACGCGATCCTTCGGCGCTCGCGGTGGCCTTCGTTCTGCCGGCGGTGCTGCTGCTGATCTTCGGCTACGGTGTTTCTCTTGACGCCCGCAATGTGCCCGTGGCGCTGGTTGTCGAAAGGCCCGATCGGCTCACGAGCAGCTTCACCAGCCAGTTCCTTCACTCTCCGTTCTTTCGTCCGCACCGGTTCAGCACTGTCCAGGATGCCGAGCGGGCCATGGCTGCGCGCGAGGTGGACGGCATCGTCTGGCTGCGGAGCGATTTCAGCCGAAAGGCGGAATCGCACGGCGCAGCGCCGATCGGCGTCATCGTCAACGGTGTCGATGCAAACAACGCGCGGATCATAGAAGGTTACATGCAGCAGATCTGGGCCAACTGGCTTGCCACCCGTGCGCGGGCGGAAGGGCGAATCTCGCCGCTGCTGCTTACCGTGCAACTGCGCGTGCGCTTCAACCCGGCCGTGAGCAGCCGGGACTACCTGGTGCCGGGCTTGATTGCGATGATCATGACGCTCACCGGCGCACTCCTGACTGCCCTTGTGATTTCGCGTGAGTGGGAGCGCGGCACGATGGAGGCTTTGATGGTGACCCGCGTGCGCATGCGGGAAATCCTGCTCGCGAAGCTCGTGCCATATTTCATTCTCGGAATGGGTGGCATGGCCGGTTCGGTCGCGCTGGCGGTGTTTCTGTTCGGGGTGCCGCTGGAAGGCTCGATCCTCGTGCTCAGCGCCACCTCGGCCCTGTTTATGCTGGCCGCGCTGGGGATGGGGCTGCTGATTTCCAGCGTGGCGCGCAACCAGTTCGTCGCCGGCCAGATCGCCATCGTCACCACGTTTCTGCCGGCCTTCATCCTTTCGGGTTTTGTGTTTGACATCAACAGCATGCCGCAGGCCGTCCAAACCATCACCCATGTCGTGGCGGCACGCTATCTTGTCGCTATTCTGCAGTCGGTGTTCCTTGCCGGCGACATCTGGTCGGTGATCCTGCCCAACGCTTTGGCGCTGGGCATCATGGCGGCGATCTTCCTCGGACTGGCGCGGGCGAGTGCCCGCAAGCGGTTGGATTGAGCGCCATGGGATGGCAGGTTCTCGCACTCGTCGTCAAGGAACTGCTGGCGGTGCTGCGCGACACCAGGTCCCGGATGGTGCTCATCGGACCGCCGCTGATTCAGCTCATCGTGTTCGGTTACGCCGCCACATTCGACCTCAATCACGTGCCGATCGCGATCTACAACCAAGACCGCAGCCAGGCCTCGCGCGATCTTGTGGCCCGGTTCTCGGGGTCGCCCACATTCTCCGTCGAGGCGGTTCTGAAAAGCGGACACCAGGTCGATGCGCTGATCGATTCCCGCCAGGTGCAGATGGTGCTGGTGATTGACCGCCGCTTCACGCGCGATCTGTTCACCCGCCAGCCGGCGCCTGTGCAGATCATCGTCGACGGGCGCAATTCCAATACTGCGCTGCTGATCGGGGGCTACGCAAATGCGATCCTGAGCGACTTCGCTCTCGCCTGGGGCGCGGCCCATGGCGCGCCTCAGCCGCCGGCGGTCCTCGAGATGCGCAGCCGCTACAATCCGAATCTCGCCTCTCGCTGGTTCATCGTTCCCGGCATCGTCGCACTGCTGACCCAGGTGGTGACCATTCTGGTCGTCGGACTATCGGTCGCACGAGAACGCGAGATGGGGACGTTCGACCAGCTCCTTGTCACCCCGCTCCGACAAATCGACATCCTGTTGGGCAAGGGGCTGCCCGGGCTCCTGATCGGCGTCGTCGAAGCATCAATCATCATAACCGCCGCGGTACTCTGGTTCCACGTGCCGCTGCGGGGCGGGCTTGTTCCCCTCTATCTCGGGCTGCTGTTGTTCGTTCTCGCTGTCACCGGCATAGGGCTCGCCATCTCGGCCCTGGCCAAGACCCAGCAGCAGGCGCTGCTTGGCGCATTCCTGTTCGTGGTGCCTTCCGTCATCCTATCAGGCTTCGCGACGCCGATCGTGAACATGCCGGAATGGGTGCAGGTTCTCACCTTCGCCAATCCGATGCGCTACTTCCTGATAATCGTGCGCGGCGTGTTCCTCGAAGGCGCAGGTTTTTCGCAGCTCGCCTCGCAATACTGGCCGATGTTGGTGATTGGAGCCGTGACACTCGCGGCGGCCGGCTGGCTGTTCCGCAAGCGGGTGACTTGAGCAAGCATGTGTCCAGCAGACCAAGAGGAGTGAAGCTTTGGTTGAGGATTGGATGGCCCTGATGGGAAACATGAATGGCGCGGTGCGCGACCTGCGGCAGGCGGCACCGGAAGTGTTGAAGACCTTCTCCGAGATGGCGCACGCCGCCCATGGCGGCGAAGCGCTCGACGTTAAGACCAAGGAACTGGTGGCGCTCGCGATCAGTGTCGCGATCCGCTGCGCGCCCTGCATCGCGTACCATGCCGAGGCGGCGGTCAGAGCGGGGGTTTCACGCGCAGCAGTCGCCGAGGCTTTGGCGATGGCGGTGTATATGGGCGCTGGTCCGTCGGTGATGTACGCTGCGGAAGCCCTCGAAGCGGTGGATCAGATGGCCGCCAAAAACCCCAAACCAGCCTGAACCAACCACCGCGTCACGCACAAGGCCCTCCTGTAGCAAGGGGAGGAGGCGGCTGATAACGAAGACTCAGAATGCGACGATCGGCCATCGCGGGATAGGGGACGCGATGGATCCATCGGTAGCAGCGCCGTGGACAGCAACCGCGTACCGCCCGACGAAATCCCTGCGCGGCGGCAAGATCACGCCGGGCAAAGTGGTGTCGGATGTTGATGCAAGTCAATGCCGGCTCAGCGAGTTCGGCGGATAATTTTTTATTGGTCGATGATCCCGCTATCGCTGTTTGGAGACTGCGCGAGACAAAGGGTCCGGCTCCAAATGACCCCCCATGAAAGGTGTCGAATTCGCGCACCACGGCCCTGCCGGCCGGACCGGTGTCGGACGCGTAGGCGGGGCGACGACGAAAGCACAACATCTGGGCAGGGACCCCGCCATGGTGACCGACATCGCGACCAATTTGCGTGAAACCGAACAGGCGCCGCCGACTGCACGCCAGCAACCAGGCGCGGAGTCGGCGCGCGCCGCCGGCGGCTGGAGCGTGCGCTTCGAGGCGCGCACGTTCGACAACATCCGTGCGCTGGGACGCAACAGCCCGGATGCAACAGCCCGGATGACGATCGCGCCTTCGCGGCCGTCGCCCGGCTTTCGGCGATCAAACTCGCCCTCTACCGCACCTGGCTGCAACCCGCCGTGCGCGCGCTCTCGACCGAGACCGCCGCCAGCTTCACCCGAGCCACGAACCCGCTCAGGCTGAGCTACACGATCTTTGCCGACGCGAACCCGTGGATGGCGGGCGTCAAGGCGTTGGCCGGCGCGGCGGCCGCCTGGCGCCGGCCGGCCGCCGCGGACAACCCCTTCGTCGTCGCGCAGACCCATGTGTCCGACCAGATTACCGCTGCGCTCGACCGGTACCGCATCGCCCGCGACGACATCGCCGAGCGGGCCTTGTTCGGCTTCTATGGCGCTCCCATGGTGCAGGCGATGCTGGGCATCGACCCGCAGGCAGACCCGCGCCCGGCGCCGAGCACCACGCCGGCCAGGCAGACCGAACTTGCGGCCGAGCGATCGGCGCAGGCCGCCATGCTGAATCTCGGCGGCTACGACGAGGCGCTCATTCGCGCCGTGCTCTACGTGGCGGAGGCGGATCGCTCGATCGATGGGCGCAGCGCACTGGCGCTGAACGTGGCGCGCCAGAAGCTGCTGCATCTGTCGCTGGACGCCTTCAAATCGCTGGTGCGCGATCAGTTCTTTGTCCTACAGCTCGACGGGGAGAGCGCGGTCGATGCGTTGCCCGGGCTGGTGCCCGAGCCCGAGGCACGCAAGGAGCTGCTCGGCCATGTGGAGGAGATCGCCAACGCCGGCGCCCCGCTCACCGCGGCAACGCGCGATCGGCTGGCACGGCTTGCGAAGGTGCTGCCGACCGCGCCCGGCAAGCCGCAGCTAGTTGCCCTGCCCGAACCGCGTCGCGACGCCGCCGAGACGCAAACCCGGGGCGGTCAAGTGATGTCGTCTCTGGTCAACAGGACCTTCGACGAGATCGCGGTGGGCGAGACCGTGTCGACCGCGAGAACGCTGAGCGCCGCCGACCTTCGCGCATGGGGCGCCGCCTTCGGCAACCAAGACGCCAGGTCGGTCCCGGGGCAGAGCCAGGACGCGGCGGGTCTCGTCACTGGCATCCTCCGTCGCGCTGGCCGGCTCGAGGCTGCCCGGCCCGGGCAGTTCGATCCGCACCGCCTCTGTCCGGCTCGAGGGTCCATTGCCGGTCGGCTCCGAGATGACGGCGCGGCTCGTGGTGCGGGAGAAGCACGCCGGGGACGGGCTCATCGTGCTCGACGGTGCCTGTACGGACGCGGCCGGCCGGGTGGTGGCGACCGCCAGCCTCGACGTTCTTGCCCCCACCGCGCGCCAGGTCGTCGAGGTGGCCGAGCACCGGCTGGCAGGACTGCTCGAGGCGTGCAGGAATTTGGAGCCAATGCTGACCGGAATCGTCCACCCCTGCAGCGCGGACGCGCTCGGCGGGGCGGTCGCGGCCGCGGCCGCCAAATTGATCGTGCCCGTGCTCTACGGCCCTGGCGACGCAATGAAGCGAATCGCGGAGGCCGCAACGCTTGACATCTCGCGCTGCCGGATCGTCGAGGCCGAGACCCCCGAGGACGCTGCGCGGGCGGCCGCGATGGCCGCCGGGGCGGGCGAGCTGGGCGCGCTGATGAAGGGCAGCCTGCACACCGACCAGTTTCTTCACGCCATCATGCAGGCGGAAGCGCGCCTGCGCGCGGCCCGCACGCTCAGCCATTGCGCGCTGATATCCGCGCCGACCTATGCCCGGCGCTTCATCCTCCAGTGCGGCGGAATATCGTCCTGCGGATTCACAACAAGTCCTTGAAATCCCCTGCCATTCGTCTTGCGGTGCGGATGGAATCCACGGGTTTCGAGGTTCTGCGCAAACCTCTTGGAAGATCCGACGAACTCGCCTGCGCGCTCTGCCCACGCCTTCCATGACGAGAACAGCGTATTGGATGCAGTCCAGGCATCGGCGTCGCGGGTGCAACACTCGTCAATCCAGGCCGATAGAGCGTCCTCGGCTTCGAGATAAGCTGCCGTGGCCTCCACGACGGCCGGCGGTGGGCAGAGGCCATGCTGTTGCCATGCCAGGCAGCCATCGATCATCCATTGCGAGATGCCGGGCCATTCGGCCTTCAATTCGACTGCGAGGTTCGGGTCGCGCTCTTGGGGCGGAATGGTGACGGTGAAGGGGATCAGGTGGAAGCGGCGGCTGATGGCCTCGTCCACGGAACGCAGCCCCGGCTTGTGATTGCCAGCGATCAGCAGCTTGAACTGCGGGACGAACTCGAAGAAGTCCTGCCGCATGAAGCGCGCCGAGATCTTATCGCCGCCCGTGAGGGTCTTGATCCGGCTTTCGGCCCAACGGCGGCCTTCCTCGGTCTCCACGGCGGTGACGAGACGGGCGCCGCGCAGGCCAGCGAGGTCGATCGGATGCCGCTCGCCGCTCGCTGCCGTGAACGTCTCGATTGCCGCTGTCTTGTGGTAGCCGTCGAGAATGCCGGAGATCGTGTCGACGAAGACCGACTTGCCGTTGGCGCCGGTCCCGTACAGGAAGAACAGCGCATGTGCCGTCGTGTCGCCGGTCAGGGCATCCGACGGCCCTCCCCCTCAAAGCGCCGTTACCTCTTCTATAGCCCGCAGCAGCGTATCAGATCGTCCTGACCAGCCTCAGGGCATCGTAGATGGCGGCATGGGTGTTGCGGGCGGCGACCGCGTCGCCGATGCGATAGAGGACGTAGCGACCGTCGGGATTGGCGACCGACGCCTGCGGACGCACGGCCGCCAGGGCCTCGTAGTCGACCGCCCCGAGATTGCGCGAGCCGGGTTTCAGGTCGAAATAGATGTCGTCGAGAGGTCTCGTGCCGTGATTGACGACGACCTGGTCCACGCGCCGCTCGCGCCGGACACCGCCGTAGTCGCTGCCGATCGCGGCGACCAGCTCGTTGCCGTCGCGGCCCACGGCGTCGAGCTTCCATGAAACCGTGAAGGTCACGTCGTGCTTCTGGAGGATGCGCATCGACGGCGTCAGAGACATGGCCATGACTTCGGAAGCGAACATGCGGTCCCGCGTCATCACCTCGACCTTCGCGCCGGTCGCGGCGATCTTCTCGGCTGCCTGCAGGGCAGGATAGTCGCCGGCGTCGTCGTAGATCAGCACGTTCTGCCCGGGCTGGGCATCGCCCGAGAGGATGTCCCAGGCCGAAACGACGAGTTCGTTGCCCTCGGCCAGCACTTCGGTATGGGGCAAGCCGCCCGTGGCCACGATGACGACGTCCGGGTCGTCGGCCAGGACGTCCTCGGCCTCCGCGAAACTGTTGAACCGGAAATCGACGCCGAGGCGCTCGCATTCGGCGAGACGCCACTGGATGATCTGCATCATCTCGGCGCGCCGCTCGGTCTGCGACGTCAGGCGGATCTGGCCGCCGGGAGCACTCGCCGCCTCGTGCACGATCACCCGATGGCCGCGCTCGGCCGCGACGCGGGCCGCCTCCATGCCTGCCGGCCCCGCGCCGACGATCGCCACCCGATGCGTCTCCCCTGCCGGCGAGATGCCGTGCGGCATGGTGAGTTCGCGCCCGGTCGAAGGATTGTGGATGCAGAAGGCCGCCCCGCCCTGGTAGATCCGGTCGAGGCAATAGTTCGCCCCGACGCAAGGGCGGATGCGCTCTTCCTCGCCGCGCACGATCTTCGCCACGATGTGCGGGTCGGCCATGTGGGCGCGGGTCATGCCGACCATGTCGAGCTTGCCTTCGGCGATCGCGTGGCGGGCGGTCGCGACGTCCTGTATCTTCGCGGCATGGAAGGTGGGGAACTCGGTCGCCGCACGGATCTCCCCGGCGAAGTCGAGATGCGGCGCGCTGCGCATGCCCTGGACCGGGATCACGTCGGTCAGGCCGGCATCGGTGTCGATGTGTCCCTTCACCACGTTGAGGAAGTCGACCATCCCGCAGGCCTTCAGGCGCCGGGAAATCTCCAGCCCGTCCTGCTTCGTCAGGCCGCCGGGCAAGTCCTCGTCGCCCGTATAGCGCACGCCGACGATGAATTCGCTGCCGACGCGCTCGCGGATCGCCTCCAGCACGTCGAAGGTGAAGCGCAGCCGGTTGTCGAGACTGCCGCCATAGGGGCCGTCGAGCGTGTTGGTGAGCGGCGACCAGAACTGGTCCATCAAATGGCCGTATGCCTGGATTTCGATGCCGTCGAGACCGG
The DNA here is from genome assembly GCA_963838155.1 of uncultured Alphaproteobacteria bacterium. Lineage (GTDB taxonomy): Bacteria > Pseudomonadota > Alphaproteobacteria > Rhizobiales > Rhizobiaceae > Pararhizobium_B. The sequence goes on along the minus strand of CAWIQE010000017.1, from coordinate 87,042 downwards.
CAGCCTTCATCCGTTCGGCGGCCGATGCGTAGTCCGCGATCAGCCTTGCGATGTCCCAGTCCTCGACCTTCTTCGGGAAGGCCTTGTGAGAGGCTTCGCGCTCGTGCCCGGTGGAGACGACCGGCAGCCAGTCGGCCTTGTCCCAGCGCGTGCGGCGGCCGAGATGGGTGAGCTGGATCATCACGGCGCAGCCGTGCTCGTGGCACTCGTCGGCAAGCTGCCGCATCCAGCCGACGACCTCGTCTTTCCAGGCGAGGATGTTGTTGAAGACCGGCGGGCTGTCGCGCGCCACCGATGCGGAGCCCGCCGTCATGGTCAGAGCGACGCCGGCTCTGGCGCGTTCGGCGTGATAGGCGCGGTAGCGCTCCTTCGGCATCCCCTCCTCCGGATAGGCCGGCTCGTGGCTCGTGATCATCAACCGGTTCTTCAGCGTCAGGTGCCTGAGCGTATAGGGCTGGAGGAGCGGATCTCGCGACATCGGAAATCTCCGGGGGTTTTCGGAAAGATCGCAGAACTGTGCAGCAACGTCAAGTTTATCGTCGCAACTGTATATTTTTCTTGCCGGCGCCGCCGCCCGCCGCTACCCTTCCTGCATGAGTGGTGCGCAGGAAGAGGCGAAGACGTCAGGCTGGCGCGGTTCGCGAGAGATCTGGCTCGAGGCCGCGAAAGCGGCATTTCTCGAGAGCGGCATCGACGCGGTGAAGATCCAGCCGCTCGCCGCCCGGCTCAACCTGTCCCGAACGAGCTTCTACTGGTTCTTCAAGGATCGGGCCGCGATCCTCGACGCGCTGCTCGACACCTGGCAGAGCAAGAACACCGGTGCCCTCGTCGCCGCCTGCGACGCCTATGCCGAAACGATCGGGGAAGCCGTGCTCAACGTCATCGGCGTCTTCCTCGACGAGACCTGCTTCGAACCCCGCTTCGACTTCGCGATCCGGGGCTGGGCGCACCAGTCGGAGACAGTGATGAAGCAGGTCGCCGCGGCAGACGAGGCCCGGCTATCGGCCATCCGGTCGATGTTCGAACGCTTCGGCTTCGATGCCGGCGAGGCCGATGTGCGGGCGCGAACCGTCTATCTGGTACAGATCGGCTACATCTCGATGCAGGTCGAGGAAAGCCTTGCGACGCGCATGGCCCGCATCCCCGCCTATGTGAAGACCTATTCCGGGCAGGCGGCGACGAAGCGGGAACTGGCGCGGTTCCACGCGCAGCATGGATATCTCCCCGAGCCTCGAAAGGCGGCTGAGGAGCCGTGATGCCATTTCTCCGGATACGCAAATAAAATCAATATCTTATGGCGCGTTACTTCCTCCAGTCGTCAACGGGCTGATGGCCGAGCCGCCTGCCGGCGCGAATCAGCTTTGTTGCAGTTAGGCAACAATCCAGTACCGTATATTAATAAATTATTCTTTTCTAATTCAATAAGTATTGCATTCGTCCATGGGCGGTATCAATCTGACTTCGTTAACGCAGCAATTGCAGCAAATTTCGCTCTATGTGCCTGGTTTTAAAGGGGGGCAGATCATGAAGATCATTTCTTGCATGCTGTTGTCACTGGGACTGTTCACGGGAAGTGCGGGTGCGGCCGACCTGGTCATGCCGGATCCGGTTCCGCCGCCGCAACCGATGCAGCCGAAACCGACCAGCTTCGACTGGACGGGACCTTATATCGGCATCTTCGGGGCGATCGAAGAGGGAACGAACGCCTACAAGCTCCAGCCCGGACCGCCGGACCAGGTCGTCGCAACCGACTTCAGCGATACGGCCGGGGGCGGTCTCTTCGGCGCCCAGATCGGCTACGACTATCAGTTCAACCGCATCGTGGTCGGTGGCCTGGCCGATATCGGCTTCTCCACCTACAAGGCCAGGGTCACCCTGGACTACGACATCACCTCTGCCGAGGCGAAGTCCGAACTCGAATATCTCGGCACGGTCCAGGCACGCCTCGGCTATGCCTTCGACAACATGCTCTTCTACGCCCATGGCGGTCTTGCCTACGGGAAGACGAAACTGTCGTACGACGTCAACGGCACGAACCTCCTCTCCCTTTCCAGCACGAAGACGGGATACACGGTCGGCGCCGGCGTCGAATACGCCTTCACCAAGCACCTCTCCTTCGAGACCGAATACAGCTACGTAAACCTCGGCAAGGACACGGTCTACGACAACCCGAGATCGGGCGCCTATCTCACCGAGGACGTGCACTTCCATCAGCTCAAGGCCGCCCTGAACTATCGCTTCTGACGGCAGCCCATATGTTGGGGGGACAGGCGGGCATTCGTGCCCGCCTGCGTTGCAAGCAGCGGCCCTTCAATCCGCGTGGGCCGCGTCGAGGACCCGAAGCTGCACCCGCCGGGAACCCTGCCAGTGGTCGGCGGAGAGCGTCCCGGCAAGATGAAAGGCCCGGCCGCGCCCCCCGAGCAGCGCCGCCCCCAAAGGCGTGTCGACCGCACGGAAGGCGATGCCGTCGAGCTTCCGACCATCGGGCCCCGTGACGGTCACCTTGACATGGTTCTGGCCGACCTGCCTGGCATCGGTCAGCCGATGGGCCGGAAGTGCGAAGACGGGCGCGGGGTGCCCCGATCCGTAGGGCCCGGCCTTCTCCAGCAGCTCGATCAGGGCGACCGTCGCACCGGATGCGGCGAGTGCGCCGTCGAGCTTGAGCGTATGGTTCTCGACGAGACCCGCAACGGTGCCCGCGGCGTGGTCTTCGAAGAACGCACGCAGCTCGCCCAGCCGGCCGCGCTGGACCGTCAGCCCGGCCGCCATGGAGTGGCCGCCGCCCTTGTCGAGCAGACCCCTCTCGACGGCCAGCCGGACCATCGAACCCAGATCGAAACCCGGGATCGACCGGCCCGAGCCGCTTCCCTTGCCCGAGGGGTCGAACGCGATCGCAAAGGCCGGTCGGCGCAGCCGCTCCTTCAGCCGCGCCGCGAGAAGTCCGACGATACCCGGGTGCCAGCCTTCCCGCGCGGTGACCACGACGGCCGGGCCGTCGCCGGACATCCGCTCGGCCAGCGCCTCGGCTTCGGCCTCGGCCAGCATGGCCACCTCCATCGCCTGGCGCTCGCGGTTCAGCGAATCGAGCTCCGCTGCGATCCGATCCGCCTCCGCCGCGTCCTCGAGCGTCAGGAGGCGGCTGCCCAGTGCCGCATCGCCGATACGCCCCCCGGCATTGATGCGCGGGCCGACAAGGAAGCCGAGATGATACGGCGTCACGGGTCCGCCTATTCCGACGAGTCGTATCAGCGCCGCAAGACCCGCGTTGTTCATCTGCCTGACGGCCACGAGCCCCTTGACGACATAGGCGCGGTTCAGCCCCTTCAGGGGCACCACGTCGCAGACCGTCGCAAGCGCCACCAGGTCCAGCATGGCGAGGAGATCGATCCGCGGCGCCCTGGGGTCCCCGCGCCTGCGGAGCTCGCGCAGGACGGCGACGAGCACCATGAATGCGACCCCCGCCGCGCAAAGATATCCGAGGCCGGAGATATCGTCCTGCCTGTTCGGATTGACGAGGGCGAAGCACGCGGGAAGGTCGGCGCCCATCTGGTGGTGGTCGACGACGACGACATCGACGCCGCGCGCCCGGGCACGATCGAGGGCCGCGTGGCTGGTCGAACCGCAATCGATCGTGACGACAAGCTGGGCCCCCCTGTCGATCAGATCGTCGATGGCGGCCGGGTTGGGACCGTAACCCTCGAAGATGCGGTCCGGAATGTAGATCTCGACCGGCACGCCGAAAGGTTTGCAGAACCGGCTCATCAACGCGGCGGAGGCCGCGCCGTCGACATCGTAGTCCCCGAAGATCGCGATCCGTTCGCCCCGCTGCAGGGCGTCGGCAATGCGACCGGCGGCACGGTCGCAATCCGTCAGCGTGGACGGGTCGGGCATCAGCCCGCGTATCGTCGGGTCCAGGAAGCCGGGAGCGTCCTCGACCGCCACGCCCCGCGCGGACAGCACGCGGGCGATCAGTTCGGGCATGCCGTGCGTCTGGGCCATCGCAAGGGCCCGGTTCTGTCCGGCCGCGTCGAGGCGCCCGGTCCAGCGCTGATCGCCGATAGACCGCTCGACCCCCAGGAAGGCCGGGGCCTGCGAAGGTGCATGTCCGCTCATGCCGGAACTCCCCTCGCCCGCTTGCCCGAAGGTCTCAGTCGAATTTGGCGAGGTCCTGGTGCCGGGCCCTGACCTCCCGCACGGTCCGCGACGACGAGCGCATGACGATCGTATGGGTGACGATCGCGTCGCGCTTGAACCGCACGCCCTGGAGCAGGTTGCCGTCGGTCACGCCGGTCGCCGAGAAGAGGACGTCGCCGCGCGCCATTTCCCCCGCGGTATAGATGCGGTTCGGATCCTCGATGCCCATTCGCCGGGCCCGGGCGATCTTCTCCTCCGTGTTCAGCTGCAGACGTCCCTGCATCTGGCCGCCGATGCAACGCAACGCCGCCGCGGCCAGCACGCCCTCGGGCGCCCCGCCGATGCCCAGATAGATGTCGATACCGGTTTCGTCGGGGTCGGTCGTATGAATGATGCCGGCGACGTCGCCGTCTCCGATCAGGCGGATGGCGGCCCCCGTGGCGCGCACCTCCTCGATCAGCTTGGCGTGGCGTGGCCGGTCCAGGATGCAGGCCGTGACTTCGTTGACCGGCACGCCCTTCGCCTTGGCCAGCGCATGGATATTGTCCGTCGGCGTGGCCTCGAGCGCGATCGTGTTCGGCGGATATCCGGGGCCGATCGCGATCTTCTCCATGTAAACGTCCGGCGCATAGAGCAGGCTGCCGGCCTCGGCGATGGCGATCACGGCCAGCGAGTTCGGCAAGTTCTTGGCGCAGATGGTGGTGCCTTCCAGCGGGTCGAGCGCGATGTCGACCTTCGGGCCTTCGCGCGTGCCGACTTCCTCGCCGATGTAGAGCATCGGGGCCTCGTCGCGCTCTCCCTCCCCGATCACCACCGTTCCGTCGATCGGCAGGTGATTGAGTTCCTGGCGCATGGCATCGACGGCAACCTGATCGGCTTCCTTCTCGTCTCCCCGGCCACGCAGGCGGGCGGCGGCGACCGCGGCGCGTTCCGTCACGCGCGCGATCTCGAGTGTCAGGATGCGGTCGAGGCCGCTCGAAGCGATGTGCATTGTGGCCATGGCGGTGTTGCTTCCCCGTGGTTTCGGCACCCTCTGCTCTAGCCCGTAGAACCGATGCGGCGCAATCACTAAAAGGACGATACGTTCTTCTACTTTCAATGCCTTAGCCGCTTTCCCCGACTAAATCGATTGAAGCGTCGAGGTGTGGCGCCCGCGGACTTATCCATGCGGATTGCGTCGCCGCGATGACGGATCCGGAGGCCGTCTAGAGCGTCTTGGGCCGCTCTATGCGGATGACTTGCGGTTTGCCGATGACGTATCCTTCACCGCCGATCGTCGCGACCGCGGTCCGCACCGCCGCTTCCGTCGTGGCATGGGTGACGAGGACCACCGTCTGCGGTCTCCGGGACACCGAATGGTCGATGGAGCGCTGTACGATCGACTCGAGCGAAATCCCGTTCTCGGCCATCCTGGTCGCGATGCTGGCGAACACCCCGGCCCGGTCCTCGACGGTCAACCGGATGAAATATCCGCCTTCGTGGCTGCGCATGCGAGCGCGCCGGTAGGCGGCGAGCTTGGCCGCCGGCGTTCCGAGCACCGGCCCGTGCTGGATGCCCGGACGGCTCTTGGCTATGTCGGCGATGTCGCCCATGACGGCCGATGCGGTCGCGTCGCCCCCGGCGCCCGGCCCCGACAGCATCAGCTCGCCGAGCACGTCCGACTCGATCGCCACCGCATTCGTCACGCCGTCGACCTGCGCGATCTCGGAATGGGTCGGCACCATCGTGGGATGCACGCGCTGCTCGATGCCGGAATTGGTGCGCTGCGCGACGCCGAGCAGCTTGATCCGGTAGCCGAGATCGGCCGCCGCCCGGATATCCTCGATCGTGATGTTGCTGATGCCCTCGATATAGATGTCGTCGGCGGCGATCTCGGTGCCGAATGCGAGGCTCGTCAAGATCGCCAGCTTGTGCGCCGTGTCGTGGCCGCCGATGTCGAACGTCGGGTCCGCCTCGGCATAGCCGAGGCGCTGGGCCTCCTTCAGGCAGTCCGCGAAGGAGATGCCCTCGCGCTGCATGGTCGTCAGGATGTAGTTGCAGGTGCCGTTCAGGATGCCGAAAACGCGGGTGATCCTGTTCCCCGTCAACGATTCGCGCATGGCCTTGATGACCGGAATGCCGCCGGCGACGGCCGCCTCGAAATTCAGCAGGACGCCGTGCTCTTCCGCCAGGCGGGCGAGAGCGACGCCGTGGCGGGCAAGGAGGGCCTTGTTCGCGGTGACCACGTGGCGCCCGGCGCCGAGAGCCGCCCGCACGGCGGCGTCGGCGGGATCGTTCTCGCCGCCCATCAGCTCGACGAAGACGTCGATCTCCGCGTTCCGGGCGAGTGCGACGGGATCGTCGAACCACTCGATGTCCGAGACGTCGATCCCGCGCTCGCGGCTCCTGTCGCGCGCCGAGACGGCGACGACGTCGATCCGGCGTCCGCAGATGTCGTAGAGAAGCGTGCGCCGCTCCCGCAGAAGCCGGACGAGCGACGCCCCGACAGTGCCGAGGCCGGCCACGCCGATCCTGAGGACATTTTCCATTCGTTCACCCGGTATTCTGGTCTTCGGACGATGCCGGAACGCCGCGCTAGAAGGCATCCGGCCTCAGCGCCGCGAATTCAGCGGCACGACGTTGTGCATATTTTCTGCCGAAGACGCAAGAAAGCGCTTGATGTTGCGCGCCGCCTGCCGGATGCGGTGTTCGTTTTCGACGAGGGCGATGCGGACATGGGTGTCGCCGTGTTCGCCGAATCCGACGCCGGGCGAAACGGCGACCTCGGCCCTCTCGATGAGAAGCTTCGAGAATTCCAGCGACCCGAGATGGCGGTAGGCACCGGGAATCGGCGCCCACGCGAACATCGTCGCCGGCGGAGGCGGGACCTCCCAGCCTGCCTTTGCGAACGTTTCCACCAGCACGTCGCGCCGCTTGCCGTAGGTCGCCCGCACCTGGGAGATGTCGGACCCGTCGCCGTTCAGCGCGGCGGTCGCGGCAACCTGGATGGGCGTGAAGGCGCCGTAGTCGAGATAGGACTTCACGCGCGTCAGGGCGCCGATCAGCCGTTCGTTGCCGACGGCGAAACCCATCCGCCAGCCCGGCATCGAGAAGGTCTTCGACATCGACGTGAATTCCACCGCGATGTCGATGGCGCCCGGCACCTCCAGCACCGAGGGCGGCGGCGCGTCGTCGAAATAGATCTCCGCATAGGCGAGATCCGACAGGATGATGATGTCGTGCTTCTTCGCGAAGGCCACGACCTCCTTGTAGAAGTCGAAGCTCGCGATGTGCGCGGTCGGATTGGACGGGTAGTTGAGAATGAGCGCCAGGGGCTTCGGTATCGAGTGGCGCACCGCCCGCTCGAGGGTCACGAAGAACTCGTCGTCCGGCTCGACCGACATGGAGCGGATGACGCCGCCGGACATGATGAAACCGAAGGCATGGATGGGATAGGTCGGGTTCGGGCAAAGGATCACGTCGCCGGGGGCCGTGATCGCCTGGGCCATGTTGGCGAACCCTTCCTTCGAGCCGAGCGTGGCGACGATCTGGGTATCGGGATCGAGCTTCACCCCGAAGCGGCGCTCGTAATAGCGGGCCTGGGCGCGCCGCAGCCCCGGGATGCCCCTCGATGTCGAGTAGCGGTGGGTGCGCGGATCGCGCACGACCTCGCAAAGCTTGTCGACGATCGATTGCGGCGTCGGGAGATCGGGATTGCCCATCCCGAGATCGATGATGTCGGCCCCACCGGCGCGCGCGCTCGCCTTGAGGCGGTTGACCTGTTCGAAGACGTAGGGCGGCAGCCGCCGAACCTTGTGAAATTCTTCCATCGTCAAATCCGGATCGTGAGCAGAGGACAGGCTCTACCCTGTCGGTGTGCGTCCAAATCGGGCCGGGCGCAAGCGGAATTTCCCCAAGCTACGGCTTGTCGATCGCCTTCATCGTGTCCTCGGCATGCTTGGCGGCGAGCGCCTTGAGCAGCTTCTCGCGCTCCGCCGCCTCCGCCGGCGTTTCCGACGACTGCTTGTTGGCCTTGATGCGCGCGGCCATGGTTTCCTCGAACTTCTTCTTCTCCGCGTCCGACATCTGCGAGGTCGCGGCCTTCGGTGGGACGAATTTCGGATAGGTCCCCGTGGCCGCGGCGCCCTGGTCGACGAAGGGCGCGTTCCGCGTGGCCGTGCCCGCCTGGGCGACAGGCGGCGACGGGGAACTGGGCTGCCGTGCTGCGGTTTTCCGGTGGCGCCTCGAATGGGTTCGGCGGGACGAAACCGCCGTCTTGCCGGCGCTCTCCGGCTGGGATTTCCCGGCGTCGTCGACGCCCGGCAGCGGCGACGTCGAAGCCACCGGCGTATCCGCGCCGGCCGGCGTGTTGTCCGTCTTCGCAGCCGACGAAACCGGCGGCGGCGGCGTGAGTGCATCCTTCAAGCTGGCGGACTCGCAACTGCTCAGGAGACAGGCCGCGACCGCACCCGTCGCCAGCAGGCCGAACCTCCCTCTCCTCCCGAAGCGCCGAGTCCTTGCTACCGCTGCCACATCGTCTCCAAAAAACATTGTCTTTACGCCTATTTAGATCGGGTCTGGCAAATTCGGCAATCCTTTAGCGCAGGGATATGTCAAATAAAGGCCGATTTTGCATATGAACTTCATAAAATTCTCTTACAAACCGCGCATGCGGGGCCAAAACCTGACATTGTATCTTATGGCGGCCTGCACTTACATAAGGGGCATCGATTCATGTATGGTACGGCTGTCGGGCCGAAGGATGGCCCGGACAGCCAGGAGGTGGCATTGAAGACCGGCGACCGCCGACAGGACAGCGACCCGCCGCGGTTCGACCCGAACACGCTCGAGCCTTACGTCGTCAAGGATCCGGAAGCCTTCGCCCGCAACCTCGCGCGGATGCTGGAGCAACTCGGCAAGGCGGCGGCGGCCTGGGTAGCGCCCCGTGAGCGCGGCGAGAAGATCGACACGGTATCGGAACCGGCGAGCGACATGGTCAAGACCTTCGCGCGCGTCTACGAATACTGGCTGTCCGATCCCCGCCGGGCGATCGATGCGCAGACCCACCTCCTGACGAGCTATTTCGGCGTCTGGTCGAACTCGATCAACCGCTTCACCGGCGATCCGACGAGCGTGGCACCGCCCTCCGGACCGAAGGACAAGCGGTTCGCCGACGAGGATTGGGAAAAGCACGCCTTCTTCGATTTCCTGCGCCAGGCCTATCTGGTGACCACGGCCTGGGCCGACCGCCTGGTGACGGAGACCGAGGGGCTGGACGAGCACACGCGCCAGAAGGCCGCCTTCTACACCAAGCAGATCACGAGCGCCCTTTCGCCGGCCAACTTCGTGCTGACGAATCCCGAGGTCTACCGGGAGACGATCGCCAGGAACGGGGAAAACCTCGTCGAAGGCATGCGCATGCTGGCCGAAGACATAGCCGAGGGCCACGGCGAGCTGAAGCTGCGCCAGTCCGACAGTTCGAAATTCGTGATCGGCGAGAACCTGGCGACCACTCCCGGAAAGGTGATCGCCCAGAACGACCTTTGCCAGATCATCCAGTATTCCCCCACCACGGAGACGGTGCTGAAGCGCCCGCTTCTCATCTGTCCGCCCTGGATAAACAAGTTCTACGTACTCGACCTCAATCCGCAGAAGTCCTTCGTCCGCTGGGCGGTCGGCGCGGGCCACACGGTCTTCGTGATATCATGGGTGAACCCGGACGAGCGCCACTGCGGGAAGGACTGGGAAGCCTATATCGACGAGGGCATAAAATTCGCACTGGATACGATCGAGAAGGCGACCGGAGAAGTGGAGGTCAACGCCATCGGCTATTGCGTGGGCGGGACGCTGCTGGCCGCGGCGCTTGCGCTGATGGCAAGGGAAAAGGACGAGCGGGTGCGCTCGGCCACCCTATTCGCCACGCAGGTGGATTTCCGCTTCGCCGGCGACTTGAAGGTCTTCGTCGACGAGGACCAGGTGCGCGGCATCGAGGAGAGCATGAAGAAGTCGGGCTATCTCGAGGGATCGAAGATGGCGACGGCCTTCAACATGCTGCGCGCATCGGAGCTGATCTGGCCCTATGTCGTGAACAACTACCTGAAGGGCAAGGAGCCGATGCCCTTCGACCTGTTGCACTGGAATTCCGATGCGACGCGCATGGCGGCGGCCAATCATTCCTTCTACCTGCGCAACTGCTATCTGGAAAACAAGCTGTCCGCCGGCCGGATGGAGCTTCGCGGCAAGCCCGTCTCGCTCAAGGACGTCCGCATCCCCATCTACAATCTCGCCACCCGCGAGGATCACATCGCCCCGGCGAAATCCGCCTTCATCGGGAGCCAGTTCTTCGGCGGCGACGTCACTTTCGTGCTTTCGGGCTCGGGCCACATAGCGGGCGTCGTGAACCCGCCCGACCGGAAGAAATACCAGTACTGGACCGGCGGCCCCGCCGTCGGCGACATCGACGACTGGATCGAGACCGCCGAAGAACATCCCGGTTCGTGGTGGCCGCACTGGAACGACTGGATCCGCGGCCTCGACGGGACCGAGGTCCCCGCCCGGAAGCCCGGCGGGAAGAAGCTCAAGCCGATAGAGGACGCTCCGGGCAGCTACGTCCGGGTCAAAGGCTGACCGCTTCCAGGAAATTGCAGACCGGCTTTCCGTCCGGAAGCGCGTGAAGAAAATAATGCGGTCGAGCGTGTGTGCGGTCCCGTGAAGCGCGGACACGCTCCAATGTTTCCCGACCGAGGGTGTTTCAGAGACGCCACCCTGCAATTGCCGATTGCGGCAGGGCGGCAGTTTGCGTATCTCGTCTTCCCATGCAATTCGATCCGCCGCTGATCCCTGCCCGCCTGATTCGCCGCTACAAGCGATTCCTTTTCGATGCCGAACTCGCCGACGGCACCGTCGTGACCGGCTCCTGCCCGAACACGGGCTCCATGATGGGGCTGACGACGCCCGGTTCCCGCGCCTGGCTGACGCAGCACGACAGCCCGACGCGCAAATATCGCCATGCGCTCGAACTGGTGGAGGCGGACGGGACGCTGGTCGGCATCAACACATCCCGGCCCAACCGCCTGGTGGAAGAGGCGATCGCAGGCGGCTTGGTTGGCGACCTCGCATCATACGCCACCCTGCGCAGAGAGCAGGCATACGGCCTCTCCTCCCGCATCGACATATTGCTGGAGGATCCTGCAAGGGGCCGGGCCTATGTCGAGGTCAAGAACGTCCACCTGATGCGCCGCACCGGGTTGGCGGAATTTCCGGACAGCGTGACCGCACGCGGCGCGAAGCATCTCGACGAACTCGGCGACATGGCCGGCCAGGGCCACAGGGCAGTGATGGTCTTCCTCGTCCAGCGCGGCGACTGCGATCGCTTCCGCCTCTGCCGGGACCTCGATCCAACATATTCCGCCGCATTCGACCGCGCGACGATGCGCGGGGTTGAAGCTTATGCGCTCCGGTGCCAAATTTCCCCCGAGGCGATCACGCCGACCGACCTGATCCCGGTCGAGGAACCGGGATTTCCTGCTAGCGCGCCGCTGACGGCCTACGGAAAGACTTGAAGAATGGTAAGCTACGTCGATGCAGCCGTCGCGCCGCTCAAGAACACGGGCCAGATTCGCTTGTACGATGCCGAAGACTTCGAGGGGATGCGCAAGGCCTGCCAGCTGACCGCACGATGCCTCGACGAGCTGGCTCCGATGGTCGCCCCCGGCGTCACGACGCTGGAGATCGACCGCTTCGTCTACGGCTTCGGGCTGGACCACGGCGCGCTGCCGGCGACGCTGAACTATCGCGGCTACACGAAGTCCACCTGCACCTCGATCAATCACGTCGTCTGCCACGGCATCCCCAACGAGAAGCCGTTGCGCGAGGGAGACATCGTCAACATCGACGTGACCTATGTGCTCGACGGCTGGCATGGCGATTCGAGCCGCATGTACCCGGTCGGCGCCATCCGCCGCTCGGCCGAACGGCTGCTGGAGGTCACCCACGAGGCCCTGATGCGCGGCATAGCGGCGGTCAGGCCCGGTGCGCGCACGGGCGCCATCGGCGAGGCGATCCAGACCTACGCCGAGGCGGAACGATGCTCGGTGGTTCGCGACTTCTGCGGACACGGGGTCGGCCGCCTCTTCCACGATGCGCCGAACATCCTGCATTATGGCCGCTCGAACGAAGGTCCGGAGATGCGCGAGGGCATGATCTTCACCATCGAGCCGATGATCAACCTCGGCCGGCCGCACGTGAAGGTGCTGTCCGACGGGTGGACGGCCGTCACCCGGGACCGGTCGCTTTCGGCCCAGTACGAGCATACGGTCCGCGTCACCGGGGAGGGCCGCGAAATCTTCACCCTGTCTCCGGCCGGCCTCGACAGACCCGGTCTGCCCGACCGCTGAAACGCCGGACGAAACGAATGCGGGGGTTGGGGGCACTTGGGCGATAACCGGAGCGAAGACGACGATCCGGCCGACGCGTACGACGGCGAAGGCTTCTTTGCCGAGCGGCCGCCGCGGCGCCGTCCGCCCGGCGACGAGAAGCCGGACCCTTCGAACCGATCTCACTATCACGGCCACCGGGAGCGGCTGCGGCAACGCTTCCGGGAAAGCGGCGATACGGCGCTTGCCGACTACGAATTGCTGGAATTGCTGCTTTTCCGGCTGATCCCGCGCCGCGATACCAAGCCGATCGCCAAGGCCCTGATCGAGCGCTTCGGATCCCTTGCCGAAGTCGTCGGCGCGCCGGTGCATCTGCTGCGGGAGGTGAAGGGCGTCGGAGACAGCGTCGCGATCGACGTGAAACTCGTCGGGGCGATCGCGCACAGGTCCCTGAAGAGCGCGCTCAGGAACCGGCCGGTGCTGGCCTCATGGTCGTCCGTCATCGACTTCTGCCGGGCCGCCATGGCCTTCGAACCGCGGGAGCAGTTCCGCATCCTCTTCCTCGACAAGCGCAATCAGCTCATCGCCGACGAGATCCAGCAGACCGGCACGGTCGACCACACGCCCGTCTATCCCCGCGAGGTGGTCAAGCGGGCCCTGGAGCTTTCGGCGACGGCCCTGATCCTCGTTCACAACCACCCCTCGGGCGACCCGACGCCCTCGCGCGCGGACATCGACATGACCGCCACCATCATATCCACGGCCAAGCCGCTGGGCATCACCGTGCACGATCACATCATCATCGGAAAGAACGGTCACGCGAGCCTGAAAGGGCTGCGGCTCATCTGAAGCACGCAGCGAAAAGGCGCGTGCGCGCTTCCGTGAAACGCGCACGCGCCCTCTATTCGGGCCGTTTGCCCGGCTTATTCGATGACCTTCACGACCGTGTGGGTCTGCGGGTCCACGATGACCCGCTCATGATTGACGATCGCATAGGCATAGTGCGGGTTGCTGGGCACCGGCGTCACTTCGACGGTTTCCGGCAACGGCTGGCCGACCACGATCTTCTTGTGCACGACGACCGTGGTGCCCGGCTCCGGCTGCTGCTGGACATAGGTGACGACCGGCGGCGGCGGCGCCGAGACGGCCGCGCCCGTGACCGCTCCCGCCACGCCGCCGACTGCGGCGCCGACGGGGCCTCCGACGACCGCGCCGGTCGCGGCACCGCCGACGGCTCCGGCCACGGCACCGCCGCCGCCGGCATAGGCATAACCGGGTAACGAGACGAGTGCGAGCGCGCTCGCGGCGATCAGAAACTTGCGCATCTTTCTTCTCCTAGCAGGCTTCGAAATCTACAGGAGCAAGAAAGGCGCAGCCGGTCTCATGGTTCCCGGAGACGGGTAACGCTTGGTTTTCCTTTGTAACCGCCGCTAGACTCCGGCGTACCAGTCGTAACCCGAATCTTCCCAGTAGCCGCCATTGCCGCCTCGAATCGTCCGGAAGTCGTCGACGAGTTCGATCGAGCGAATGTATTTCGCCATCTTGTAACCCAGTTGCTGCTCGACCCGCACCCGGAGCGGCGCGCCGTTGGACACCGGCAAGGTCTTCCCGTTGAGACCGTAGGCCAGGATCGTCTGCGGGTTTCGCGCAGCCGCCAGGTCGATCGTCTCATAGTAGAGGACGGGACCCGCCAGCGAATTTCCCATCGAGTTGAAGCAACGGAAAAGAACGTAGCGCGCCTCGGGCTTCACCCCGGCCTCGTCGAGGACGCGCGACAGCTGTACGCCGGTCCACTTGGCGATGCAGCTCCAGCCCTCGACGCAGTCGTGACGGGTGATCTGCGTCCGCGACGGCATGTTCCGCAACTCGTCGAGCCCGAGCGAGAGCTTCTTGTGGACCAGCCCGCCGACCTCCAGCCGGTAGTCCGAAAAGCTATTCTGTGCCAGCGCCAGGTAGTCGGGTGTCTGCGGATTGGTGGATCCGTTCGGACGCATCGGCTGACGGATCTCGCTTTCGGAATATTCCGGCGCCGCGGCGTCGTGATCGAAGAGCGCGCGCTGCACGCGGTAGGTCAGGTCGTTGGCTCCGGCAAGGACCTTGCGAACCGCGGCGTCGCCGCCGAGGAAGCCATCGAAGGCGTCGCAGCCGCCGAGCGGCAGCATCGTCGCTCCGATTCCGGCTGCGGTCAGGAAACGCCGGCGGCTGATCGTGAAGCGGGTCATCTCAAGCCTCTCCGTTCGGGGGTGTCTCGTCGGTCCGGTACCAGCCCGTGACGATCGATCGCAATTCGTTGATCGGACCGGCGGCGAGCACCATGAGGATGTGGACGATGAAGAACAGCACGATGAGGGCCATGCAGACGAAATGTATCGTCCGCGCCGTCTGGCGCCCTCCGAAGATGTCGAGCAGCCACGGCCAGCTCGCATCGACGCCGGGAGACATCGTCAGTCCCGTCGCGACGATCAGCGGAATGACGACGATCAGCAGGCCGCCATAGGCGAATTTCTGAAGGACGTTGTAGGAGGCGGTGTGGTGGAAGCGGAAGCGCGCGTGATCCGCGACGTCGCGCGGCAGGTTCCTGACGTCCTTTGCCTTCGGCACGATATCGCGCCAGAAATGCCCGTTGACCAGCGAGGCCACGAGCCAGACGAGCATCGTTGCGACCAGTATCCACGCGAAGAAGAAGTGCACCACCCGGCCGGTGCCGAGATCGTAATAGGACGGGACCGTCGCCCAGGACGGGAAGGCACGCACGGTGGGGTTGGCCGGATCGCCACTGGCGCCGAGAAGCCCCGTCGTGTCGAAGCGGTGGCCGAAAAGCTCGGTCACGCCGACGATCTTGCCGCTCCCGGTACGCTCGGCATGAATGTCGAGAATGGTGTTGTCGAAGCCGAACCCGGATTGCTGTCCGATATAGAGGTCCGGGCGCGCGTTGAAGATGGTGAGCCCGCTCGTCACCATGAAGAAGATCGTGATCGCCCAGATCCAGTGCGCGGCACGTGTCCACGCGGACTGGCGATAGACGAGACGGCCGCCGGGTCGAACGTCCGTGGTCGTGGTTTCGCTTGCCTCTACGGCCATGGGTGTCCTCTCCCTGGCGCCCGCGAACCGATCGTCGCGAGCCTTCGCTGCCTGCCGGATGATGTCCTCCAGACTAGCGCTAGCGCCGGCGCACTGACATCTCACTTCGTCGTGTTTGCAGCGTGCGCGGTCGGAGAGGCCGGATCGCCGCGCAATTCGACGTCTTGCGGCCCCTCGCGGGTGAACGCCGGGGCGCCGCGCTTCACGCGATCTGGCGCCGCATCACGGGGCGATGAATGGAACGTGCTTCGCTGTTTATCGCGAAGGTTTCTACCATCTTCTGGCGGTCGGAAGCAGCCTCGGATCTACGGCCGGGATCCATAGAGATTGGGAGAGACATCATGAAAACCGCCATTTGCACCATCCTCGCCGGGACGCTGTTCGTCGGCTTCGCCTATGCGGGCGAGATGGAAGGCACGGTCAAGTCGGTCGACAAGGACAAGCACATGATCACCATGGACGACGGCATGTCCGTGATGACCACCAAGGACGTCATGCTCGGCGACGTCATGGAGGGCGACAAGGTCAAGGTTACGACAGACAAGGACAACATGGCCACGAAGGTGGAGAAGGAATAGCCCCACCCCTCGCCCATCGGGCCATGGCCCCAGCGCGCGAACGCGCCGCCGGATGTCCGGCGGCGCGCACCATCGGATGCGGCGACGTCAGGCGACCTTGAGGATCGCTTCCGGACGAGCCGCCTCGTAGCCCAGGGCTTCCGCGACCGCCTTGTTGGTGACGCGGCCCTTGTGGACGTTGAGGCCCGCGCGCAGGTGCTGGTCCTCGGCGATCGCAGCGATGCCGCGATCGGCAAGCTGCAACCCGTAGTGCAACGTCGCATTGTTGAGCGCATGGGCGGACGTGACCGGAACGGCGCCCGGCATGTTCGCGACGCAATAGTGCACGATGCCCTCGACCTCGTAGGTCGGCTCGGAATGGGTCGTGGCCCGCGAGGTCTCGAAACAGCCGCCCTGGTCGATCGCGACGTCGACGATGACGGCACCCTTCTTCATGCCCGAAAGCATGTCGCGGGTGACGAGCTTCGGCGCGGCGGCGCCCGGAATGAGGACCGCCCCGACGACGACGTCCGCAGAGAACACTTCCTCTTCCAGCGCCTCGATCGTCGAATAGCGCGTATGCACGCGACCGTTGAAGATGTCGTCGAGCTGCCGCAGACGCGGAATGGAACGGTCGAGAATGGTGACGTCGGCACCGAGGCCCACGGCCATCTTCGCCGCATTGAGGCCGACCACGCCCCCGCCGATCACTGCCACCTTCGCCGGCAGCACGCCCGGCACGCCGCCGAGCAGGATGCCGCGACCGCCATTCGCCTTCTGCAGGGCGGTGGCGCCCGCCTGGATCGAAAGCCGGCCGGCGACCTCGGACATCGGCGCCAGCAGCGGAAGGCCGCCGCGGTCGTCCGTCACGGTCTCGTATGCGACCGCCGTGACGCCGGACTCGACCAGCCCCCTGGTCTGCTCCGGATCCGGCGCGAGGTGCAGATAGGTGTAGAGGAGCTGGCCTTCGCGGAGCTGGACCCACTCGGACGGCTGCGGCTCCTTGACCTTCACGATCATGTCCGACCGGTCGAACACCTCCTTCGCCGTGTCGACGACCTTGGCGCCCGCGGCGGCGTAGGCCGCATCGTCGGCGCCGATCCCCGCGCCCGCCTTCGTCTCGACGATGACGTCATGGCCGTGGGCGACGTACTCGCGCACGGAACCCGGCGTCAGGCCGACGCGATATTCATGGTTCTTGATTTCCTTGGGGCAGCCAACACGCATCGTCTTTCTCCTCCGTGTTCGATCCGCGCCGCACCCTTGCGGCGTCATGCTCCAATTCGACCACAGGTGGTGCGGAATGTCCTTGCAAAGTCCCGTTGAGGGCATATCGTTTTTCAATTATTTTTGCGCAAAACTGCCAATTCTTCGAAGGAACGGCGTACGATGCGGCTAGACACAATAGATATCGCGATCCTGAACACGCTTCAGGACAACGGCCGCATCTCGAATTCGGACCTCGCCCAAGCGGTCGGGCTCTCGGCCTCGGCCTGTTCGCGGCGGCTCGACCTCCTGGAAAAGAGCGGCGTCATACGGGGCTACCACGCGCGCCTTTCCAATGCGGCGCTCGACTACCGGATGACCGCGATCGTGCATATTTCGCTCTCCGGCCAGTTCGCGAAGACTTTGGCGGAGTTCGAGACTGCCGTGAAGCTCTGTCCGAACGTCCTGTCCTGCTACCTGATGTCGGGCGAATACGACTACATCCTCAGGATCGCAGCGCGGGACCTTGCCGACTACGAGCGCATCCACAAGGATTGGCTCTCCGCCTTTCCCCACGTCGTGAAGATCAACTCGTCCTTCGCGCTCCGAGAGGTCATCGACCGTCCCAACATCGGCATCGACCCTGCACGCGCGTGACGCGCAGGCTCAGCTTGCGTCGACCATCACCATCCACAGCACGCCGAATCTGTCGTTGACCATTCCGAACCGGGGAGAAAAAAAGGTTTCCGCCAGCGGCATGGAAACCGATCCGCCGTCCGACAAGGCCGAAAACACGCTTTCCGCCTCGGGCGCATCGCGCGTGCTGAGGGCAAGGCCGAAACCCTTGAAGTCGGGCTGACCCCGGACGTAGCCGTCGGATCCGAGCACCATCGTTTCGCCGACCCGGAAGGCCATGTGCATGATCTTGTTATCGGAACCGGGGGGTGCCGAACGCCGCGCCTCCTCGTCGGGCACCTCCGAAAAGCGCATGACCGAGACGACTTCCGCGCCGAGCGCCGACTTGTAGAACTCCAGCGCCTCCTCGGCGCGACCTTCGAAGAAAATGTAGGGCTGTACGATCATCCTGGCTCTCTCCTGGTTTCGGCCACGCCGGGCCGCCGACTGTCGGACCGAAATGCGGCGGATGTCGGAAGAGCGCCGGCAGCGGCGAGTCGTCAGGCGGTGCCGGTCGCACCGCCGGCAAAAAGTGCCGGGTTCTGGTCGATGATCTGCCGGGCCTTGCGAATCGTGAAGTTGGCGCATTCGTCGGCCGAGCTGAAGAGGTCGGCCCGGATGAAGGTCCGTTCCTTCGTTTCGCCGTCCACCACCTTCATGATCGTGCCGGCGATGCGCCACTGCGAACCCTCGCGCATCGGGGTGGGCGTGATCGTGCAGTCCTTGTAGGTCTCGGAGTCATGCGAGGAAGAGGCCGGCTCTCCGCCGCGGCGCCCACCGAAAATCCTGCTGAGAAACGAATTCATTCCATCTTGCTAGCACGTTGCCATTCGCCTCGCAAAGCCTGCTTCGCCGAGAAGGCGCGGAAAATAAGCGTTCCGCGCCCCGCCGGCTTTCGCGCACTGATAAACGCCAGTGCGGCATTTCTTGCGGAAGATGCAAACGACGGCGACAATGGCCCATGGCGATTCGCTCCGTTTTCCTCCCGTATTCCGCAGGGCGCTTTTGAGCGGCGCAGCCACATCGGGCGCGCAGATCGCGCTCCACCCCTTCTCGTCGCGCGCGGCGGCCGGACAGGCGCATCTGCGCATCATGGAGACCACCGATCTCCATGTCGCGGTGCTGCCCTACGACTATTATGCCGATCGGCAGAACGAGACGATGGGGCTGGCCCGGACGGCCAGCCTGATCGAGGACCTCCGCGCCGGGGCCCGCAACGCCATGCTGGTCGACAACGGCGACTTCCTGCAGGGCAATCCGATGGGCGATTTCGCCGCCTATCGCCAAGGACTGCGCGACGGCGGCATCCATCCGATCGTCAAGGCCATGAATGCGCTCGACTATGCGTGTTCCACGCTCGGCAATCACGAATTCAACTACGGTCTCGACTTCATGTTCCAGGTGCTCGGCGGGGCGACCTTCCCCGTCGTCTGCGCGAACCTGACCCGGGGCAGCCTCGCGGCCGACCCGTGCCGGGACGACCTGTTCCTGAAGCCCTACACCATCGTACGGAAGATGCTGCGGGACGGCGCCGGGCGTTCGCGCACCGTGCGGGTCGGGTTGATCGGCTTCGTCCCGCCGCAGATCATGGTCTGGGACGCGCGCTACCTGGCCGGCAAGGCGATGGTGCGCGACATCGTCCAGGCGGCCCGGGCCTGGGTCCCGCAAATGCGGGAAGACGGCGCGGACATCGTCGTCGCCCTCTCCCATTCGGGCATCGCCCCGGGCAGCGAAGCGGGCATGGAAAACGCCTCGCTCCATCTGGCGACGGTCGAAGGAATAGACGCGATCATGACCGGGCACCAGCATCTGGTCTTCCCGGGATCGAGAGATTTCCTCAACATCCCGGGCGTCGACCCCGCGCGCGGCACGCTGCACGGCAAGCCCGCCGTCATGGCCGGCTTCTGGGGCTCCCATGTCGGCATCGTCGACCTGATGCTCCAACATGACGGGGGACGCTGGACGATCGTCGACTCCGCGTCCGAGGCCCGCCCGATCTACGAGCGCAGGGGACGCCTCGTCATCCCCCTCGTCGGAACCCGGAGGAAGGTCGCCGCGACCGTGGCGTCCGATCACCGCAAGACGCTCGCCTATGTGCGCACTCCGGTCGGGAAGACCTCCGCGCCGCTCCACTCCTATTTCGCCCTCGTCGCCGACGATCCGTCCGTCCAGATCGTCTCGAATGCGCAGCTCTGGTACGTCCGGCAGCTGCTGAAGGGGGGCGAGTACGAGGGTCTTCCGCTTCTGTCCGCCGCGGCGCCGTTCAAGTGCGGCGGCCGGTCGGGGGCGGACTACTACACGGACGTCGCCACCGGATCGATCGCCATCCGGAACGTCGCGGACCTCTATCTCTACCCGAATACGGTCCGTGCCGTGCTGATCACAGGTGCCGAGGTGAAGGAATGGCTGGAAATGTCTGCCGGCATCTTCCGGCGCGTCGAGCCGGGGGCGCAGGACGCGGAGCTGATCGATCCGGCCTTTCCCTCCTATAATTTCGACATCGTCGACGGCGTCACATACGAGATCGACGTTTCCCGGCCGGCGAGATACGACCCGGACGGACGGCTCCTCGATCCCGACGCCAGTCGGATAAGAAATCTGAGGTACTCGGGACAAGACATTGACCCGGAACAGAATTTCATCGTGGCGACCAACGACTACCGGGCCGGCGGCGGGGGCAATTTCCCGGGGATCTCGGGCGAAAGGATCGTCCTGAGGGCGCCCGACACGAACCGGGACGTGCTGGTTCGCTTCATCGTCCAGGGCGGAACGGTCAACCCGTCCGCCGACGGAAACTGGAAACTCGCGGCGGTGCCGAACGCCACGGCCGTCTTCGACACCGGTCCGGGCGGCATGCGCTACGCCGACCAGCTCGAGGGACTGGACTTGGAGCCGCTCGGCGCCGGCCCGGACGGGTTCGTGCGGTTCCGCATCAGGCTGTAGGGACCGTCGCGACCGCCGCGCTTGACTTCCCGCCGGGATCGATTGAAATCCTGAATGGTCCACGAGAGGAGACGCAGCCATGCAGGAAGGTGCCGCAGGACCGGGTTCAACCGCTTCCCGGTCGATCGACGGGCGCATCGCCGAACTCGGCGATTGGCGGGGCGAGATGCTGGCGCGGCTGCGCGCGCTGATAAAGCAAGCGCTCCCCGACGTCACGGAGGACTGGAAGTGGCGCGGCGTGCCGGTCTGGTATCGCGACGGGATGATCTGCACCGGCGAAACCTACAAGAGCGTCGTCAAGATGACGTTTGCCAAGGGCGCTTCCCTGGAGGACCCGTCGCGCCTGTTCAACGCAAGCCTGGACGGCAATACCCGGCGTGCGATCGACTTTCGCGAGGGCGACACCATCGACGAGGAGGCCCTGAAAGACCTCCTCCGCGCCGCCGCGGCGCTGAACGCGTCCGAAAAGAAGGGCTGAGCCCGGCGGGCTATGTCGCCATCACCCCCGTGCAGGCGCGAAGGCTCTGCCGGAACCGTTCGATGAGCCACGCGCCGGCGGGGCCCGGATGGCTCGCGGCCGCCGTGATGGCGAGCAGCGGGTAGTCGGTTTCCGGATAGGGTTCGAGATCGAGCCGCACGAGCCGGCCGGCGGCGAGGTCGCCATGCGCCAGCAGTTCCGGCAGGCCGCCCCATCCGAGCCCCGCCTTGAGAAGCGTATGCTTCATGCCGAGGTCGGTGGTGCGCCAGATATTGTAGGCATAGACGTTGAAGTCCCTTCCGCGCGTCCGGTCGGTCAGGTCCGTGACGACGAGCTGGGTATGCTCGCGCACCTCCTTCAGCGGTACCGGCCCCTTCATGCCCGCCAGCGGATGTCCCGGAGCCGCGACCGGAAACATTCGGGTGGCCCCGATCTGCTCGGTGACAAGGAGATCGTCCAGGAGGTTCGGGACCCCGCCGATGCCGATGTCCGCGGCGCCGCCCGCGACAAGATCCGCCACCACGCCGAGCGCGCCGGCCTGCAGATGCAGCGCCACCGTCGGGAATTCCGTTTCGAACGCCTTCAGCACCGATACGAGCGCGGGGCTGGAGATCGTCACGTCGATGGCAAGACGGAGCTCGGCTTCCAGGCCGGCCTTCAGGCACTTGGCCCTCGCCCGCATGTCCTGAAGGCCCGCCAGCATGCGGCGGGCGTCGATCAGCATCGCCCTGCCCGCCTCGGTCAGGGTCGGTGCCCGTGCCGCATCGCGGTCGAACAGCTTCACCTCCAGCTGCGCCTCGAGATTGGCGATCGCGTAGCTGATCACGGACTGGGTGCGGTTGAGCCGGCGGGCGGCCGCGGAGAAGCTGCCGCTGCGCGCCACTTCGTAAAAGATCTGGAGCTGATCCAGGGTCGGGTTGGGCTGCATCTATGCTATCTATTTTCTCGATAGGTCACTTGCATATTTTCGCGGTTTTTTCGATGGCCGTCCAGTCCTAAGTCTGCGGCATGAACCGACGCGGCACGCGTCGCAGTCAGAAGGACAAAGACCATGAGCAACATCCTCCTCGTCACATCCAGTCCGCGTGGAGAGTCGTCGCTTTCTTCCCGGGTGGCGCATGAACTCGTGGGGCGGCTTCGCGCCGACGATCCGGCGGCCTCGTTCGTCCACCGCGACCTGAACACCGATCCGCTTCCCCACATCGGCGAGGCCTTCGCCGCAGGCAGCCGCAAGCCGGAAGCGGAGCGCAGCGGCGCGGAAGCGTCGGCCGTCGACGTCTCCGACGCGGCGGTGGACGAGCTTCTCGCCGCCGACACCGTCGTCATCGCCACCGGTTTGATCAACTTCGGCATCTCGTCGACGCTGAAGTCCTGGATCGACAACGTGCTGCGTGCCGGCCGCACGTTCCGCTACACCGAATCCGGCCCGCAGGGTCTCGCACGCGGCAAGAAGGCCTATCTGGTCGTTGCCTCCGGCGGGGTCTATTCGGAGGGACCGGCCGCCCGCCTGAACCACGCCGATCCCTATCTGCGCACGGTCCTCGGCTTCATCGGCATCACCGACGTGGAGGTCATCCGCGTGGAGGGCGTCGCCCTCGGGCCGGATGCGGCGGAACGGGCCGTCGAAAAGGCGCTCGGACGGACCGAAGAACTGCTTGCCGCAGCCTGAGCCGCGGACACCGAAGGCGACCCGTTCCGGCCCGCCGGGCGGGTTGCTTCGTTTTCCGAATTTCCTCATGCTTAACCGAGAATTTACACGGTGATGCGAAGCTTCCGGCATCGCAATTGCTGAGAGGGCCAGGGAATTGGTCGCCAGCCAGATGCTGGAACGCCGAGCGGAGCCACGAACGCCCTGCAAGATCAGGGCGACGGCATACTGTCGTGGTCGAAGCTCGCCCGCAGCGGTCCTCGACCTCTCCCGGCAAGGCCTGCGCGTCTATCTACGCCTCGACATTAGGGCCGATGTCGGCAGCCTCGTGACGGTTGCCACCGACGAACTCGGCTCGCTTCCCGGCGAAGTGCGCTGGATCCAGTTCCCCTATCTCGGCATCGAATTCGTGCGGTCGTCCAACACGTCGGCAAAGGTCGAATCCTATTTCAAGGCACTGCCCTGACCGCCGCGTCCGGCTACGACCACTGGGGTTGCTGGTGCGGGCGGGGGGACTCGAACCCCCACGAGGTTTCCCCCTACGGATTTTCTTGCCACTTCGGCTTTCGCCGCCGCCGATCCGGCGTTCGTGGTCTGGACTATACCTTCGCCATGCGCGTCGTCCGCGGACAGGCGCTGCCCGTCTAGTCTCTACACCTTCCCGGCGCTGCCGTCCGGGCTTGGCTCGGGATTGCCATTTCACAGGTTTCCCCGAATTTGAGCAGTTCTACTCCGCCGGTTTCCCGGCGGGCACTCAATAACCTTCAAGTCCGTTGCGTCTACCGGTTCCGCCACGCCCGCGCACCAAGGCATGCCTAACCGGAAAAATCCGGCGGATCAAGAAGCTTGCGGCGTGGTTGCGGCGGCCGGGCGTCTGAAACGAAAGTGGAATTGACGAACCTCCGCCCGAGGGCCCAAATGGGCGCCCATGCAGCCGGGGCAACCTTGGCCGCAGGAAGCCTCGACCCTTCCAGGAGGAGCACCGCGAAGGGCGATCGGGTTTCGGAAAGAGAAATTAATCGGGAGGAATAAAATGACCGATCACAATTCCGACTCCAAGTCCGGCAAGGGCCTGACTCGACGGTCGGTTCTGCTCGCAGGTGCGGGCATCGCCGCGGGAAGCAGCATGCTGCCGCCGATGTTCACGCCCGTCTTCGCGGCCGACCAGAAGCCGCTCGGCACCTGGCCCGAAGGCAGCAAGGGCGACACCGTCACCATCGGCGCCACCGTGCCGCGGACCGGCGCCTATGCGGTGCAGGGCGAGGACGAGCTGAAGGGCATGCAGCTTGCCGTCCAGCACATCAACGAAGGCAACGACCTGATCAAGAAGATCGCGCCGAAGGTCTCCAAGGGACTTCTCGGCAAGCAGGTCAAGCTGGCGGTCGCCGATTCCGGCGCCAAGCCGAACAACGCCGTCCAGGAGCAGCAGCGCTTCATCAACGAAGACAAGATCATCGCCATGACCGGCTCGACCTCGTCGGCCGTCGCGGTGGCGCTCAACAAGTTCGCCGAGCGCGAGAAGATCCTCTACCTGGTCGCGATCTCGGGCTCCAACGACACCACCGGCAAGGACTGCACGCGCTACTCCTTCCGCCAGTGCTTCTACGGCCAGACGGCCGCCGCGGCGATCGGGCCGGTCCTGATCAAGCAGTTCGGCAAGAACCGCAAGGCCGCGTTCATGACGCCGGACTACACCTACGGCCACACGGTCACGAAGTCGGTGAACGACTATCTTTCCCAGAACGGCGGGTGGAAGATGGTGACCAACCAGGTGTCGCCGCTCGGTACCCAGGACTTCAGCCAGTACCTCACCAACATCGCCAATTCGGGCGCCGAGTTCATCGTCAACGTCAACTGGGGCCGCGACGCCGTGCTGTCGATCCAGCAGGCCAAGCAGTTCGGCCTCACGCCGCAGATGACCATGGTGGTCCCCTACCAGATCCCGTTCCTGGCGAAGGAAGTCGGCGCCGAACTCACGCAGGGCGTCTTTGCAGCCACGGATTTCTGGTGGACCCTCGAGGACAAGTACCCGCTGGCGAAGATGTTCGTCGACGAATTCAACAAGAAATTCGGCTACCGGCCCGAGTGGGGTGCGGAAAACGCCTACATGCAATTCGCCATGTGGGCGCGGATGGTCTCCGAGGCCGGCAGCTTCTATCCGCCCGACGTGATCAAGCAGTACGAGAAGGGCGAAACGATCCCGTCCATGGTGGGCGACGTGCATTTCCGTCCCGAGGATCACCAGCTCGTGCGCCCGGTCATCATCGTTCGCGGCAAGAAGCCGGCGGACATGAAGAACAAGGAGGACTTCTGGGAGGTCCTGGAGGTCGTGCCGGGCGAAGGCCTGATGCAGAAGCCGGACGCGTTCGGCTGCAATCTCGGCCCATACAGCTGACGCCGCAACCGGATCTTCGCCGCGATCCGCTCGCGGCGAAGATCCCCGATCCCGGCCGGACCCCGGGGGGCGAGCGCGCGCGCCCGCCTCTTCGGACCCGGCCACACGACCGTCGCGTACCGGACGTCCGGTGCGCGACGACCGGCCAGGGTCGACGGCCCTGCCCTTCATCGCGATAAACCTTGGACGACAGCGTGATCAACTGGGCCACATTCGTATCGCAATGCTTCAACGGGCTCGTGCTCGGCGCACTGCTGGCGCTGATTTCGTCGGGCCTGACCATCATCTACGGGACGCTCGGCGTCCTCAATCTCGCGCACGGTGCGATGTTCATGCTCGGCGGCTATGCCGGCTGGGTGGCGTTCAGCTACACGAACTCCTACCTCGTCGCCGTCGTCGCAGGATCGCTTTTCGTCATGCTCGTCGGCGTGATCGTGGAGCGTGGCATCATCCGCTCCTTCTACGACCGGCCGCACGAGGACCAGATCCTGGTGACGTTCGGCTTGAGCATCGTCTTCGTCGAGGCCGTGCGTTTCTTCTTCGGCAGCCTGTCCAAGATGGTGCCGCCGCCCCCGCCCTTCGTCGGGATCGTCAATCTCGGCTTCATGTTCTACCCGACCTACCGCCTGGCGCTGCTCGGCATCGTCGCGGTGGCCCTGCTTGCGCTCTATGTCGTGCTCTACCGCACCCGCATCGGCATGATCGTGCGGGCGGGCATCGAGGATTCGGCTATGGTCGATGCCCTCGGCATCGACGTCTACAAGGTCTTCATGCTCGTGTTCGGCATCGGGGCCATGGCCGCCGGCTTCGCGGGCATCGTCAACGCCCCGGTCGTCTCCATCGCCCCGGACGTCGGCGAGGCCATCCTGGTGCAGACCTTCGTGGTGGTCGTCATAGGCGGCGTCGGTTCGTTTCCGGGTGCCATCATCGGCGGCCTCATTGCCGGCGAGATCATCAGCATCACCTCGATGTTCAATCCCGGCTATTCCTATGTCATGCTCTTTGCCGCGATGACGCTCGTGCTCGTGCTCCGTCCCTACGGGCTGCTCGGCACGGCCGGCCGCGAATGATCACGGTCGACTGATGTTCAAACAACGCTCCTATCTTATCGAGCTGCTCACCGCCGTCGCGCTCGTCGCGGCACCCTTCGTGCTGCCGCTTCTCGATTTCTCGCCCAACACGATGAACAGGATCCTGATCTGGGCCCTGTTCGGGCTCGGTTTCGACATCCTCTTCGGCTTCACCGGGCTCCTGTCCTTCGGCCAGTCGGCGTTCTTCGGTACGGGCGGCATGTTCGCGGCCTATCTGATGACGAGGCTCGGCTTCCCCTACGTGGTGGTGGCGATCTTCATCGGCGCGATCGTGGCGGCACTCGTGGGATACGTGATCGGCTTCATCGCATTGCGCCGGACCGGGATCTATTTCGCCATGATAACCGTGGCGATCGCGGAAATGTTCTATTTCCTGGAGTTCAGTCCCTTGTCGGACTTCACCGGTGGAGAGAACGGGCTGCCGGGCGTCCCCACGCCCTCGTTCAATCTCGGCTTCACCACCATCCGCCTCGACAGCGACTGGTCGATGTACGCCTTCCTGGCCTTCTGGTTTTTCATCGGCATGGTGCTGGCGCTGCGAATTGTCCGCTCGCCCGTCGGCCACATCCTGCGGGCCATCCGCGAGAATCCGCTCAGGGCGCAGGCGGTCGGCCACAACATCCAGGCTTACAAGCACATCGCTTTCGTCGTCGCTGCGGCCTATGCGGGTTTCGCAGGCGGCCTCCTCGGCGTCATGCAGGGGTTCATGCCGCCCGACGCGTTCATGTTCGATACCTCGGGCCAGCTGGTGATGCAGACCGCCATCGGCGGCGCCGGAACGCTGTTCGGGCCGCTCGTCGGGGCGACCGTCTGGCTCTATCTCAGCGATTTCTTCCAGACCACGCTGCATCTCGGCGCCACGTGGAAACTGGTGCTGGGTATCGTGTTCGTGCTGCTGGTCGTCTTCCTGCGCCACGGGATCGTCGGCGGGATCGTCGACCTCTACGCATGGTCCCGCAACCGGGGCAAGGCGCACGAAGCCGCCGAGTCCGACGAGGTGGACGCACTCGGTCCGACCTCGGCCGGCGCGACCGATGCCGAATTGGCTCCCCTCGAACCCGTCGAGCTCGGAGAGCCCATTCTCCAGGCGGAACGGATCAGCAAGCGCTACGGTGGCCTCGTCGCCAACAAGGACATCGATTTCACCGTGCGCCGCGGCGAACTGCGCGGCATCATCGGCCCGAACGGCGCCGGCAAGAGCACGTTCTTCAAGATGCTGACCTGCGAGATACCCCCGACCTCCGGACGGATCGTCTTCGAGGGCGAGGAGATCACCGCGCTCGGCGTCACCGATGTCTGCCAGCTCGGCCTGACGAAGAGCTACCAGGTCAACCAGCTCTTCTCCCGGCTGTCGGTCCGCGAGAAATCTCACGATCGCCGCCCTGTCCAAGCGCGGAAAGTTCAAGCTGGATCTCCTGAAGAGCACCGATAGCGTGAAGGGTCTCGACCAGCAGGTGGAGGAGACGCTGGCGCTGGTCCGGCTGACCGCGCGCGCCGACCTGCCGGTCTCCGAACTCGCCTATGGCGAAAAGCGGCGCCTGGAAATCGGCCTGGCGCTCGCGACCTCGCCGAAGCTCCTGCTGCTGGACGAGCCGCTGGCCGGCATGAGCCCGCGCGAGCGCGTCGAGACGGTGCAGCTTCTCAAGTCGATCCGAAGGGGCCGCACGATGATCGTCATTGACCACGACATGGATGCTATCTTCGAACTGGCCGAATCGATCACCGTTCTGCGCGAAGGCGAAGTGCTCGTGGAAGGCACGCCCGAGGAGATCAAGAACAACCCGACCGTCCAGGAAGCCTATCTCGGCGGGGTACACGACGAATGAGCCTACTCGAAGTCGACAAGCTGAACAGCTACTACGGCGATTCCCACATCCTCTTCGACGTGGACCTGAAGGTCGAGGCACACGAGGTCGTCGCCCTCCTCGGCCGGAACGGCGCAGGCAAGAGCACCACGCTGAAGAGCCTCATGGGCATGGTCACTCCGCGCTCCGGCTCGGTCGTGCTCGACGGCGAGAACCTCGCCGGCAAGAAGGCCCACGCGATCGCCCAGAGGGGCATGCAGCTCGTCCCCGAGGAGCGACGCATCTTCGGGAGCCTCGACGTCGAGGAGAACATCGTCCTCGCACGGCTGACGGCGGCGAACGCCTGGCCGATCGAGCGCATCTACGAACTCTTTCCCCGGCTCGCCGAACGCAAGCGCAGCCGCGGAACCGACCTGTCCGGCGGCGAACAGCAGATGCTGGCGATCGCACGCGCGCTCGTGCGCGACCCCAAGATCGTCCTTCTCGACGAGCCGTTCGAGGGCCTCGCGCCCGTGATCGTCCAGGATCTCATGAGCGCCTGCAGGCGTCTCGTGGAGGAGGGTCAGACGATCGTGCTCGTCGAGCAGAACATCGCGGCAACGCTGCAGCTCGCCGATCGCGTCTACATCATCAACAACGGGCACGTCGTCCACGAAGGCTCCGCGGACGAAATCCGCAGGAACCCAGAGGTGCTCCAGCGCTATCTGGGCGTTTGACGGGGTCCTGTGCGACCTGCCCCCGGGCCGTCGTCCCGGGGGATGGCCCAAGAAGCCGGCGTCAGGCCGCGAGTTTCGCCGTGATCGCCGCCACGTGGCCGCCCTGGTAGCGTGCGGCCGAGAGTTCCGTGTCCGACGGCGGCCGGGACCCGTCGCCGGCCGCGATGGTGGTGGCACCGTAGGGCGAACCCCCCTTTACCTCGTCGACGCCCATCTGGCCCTGGAAGGCGTAGGGCAGCCCCACGATCACCATGCCCTGGTGGAGCAGGACGGTGTGGAAGGACAGTATGGTCGACTCCTGCCCGCCGTGCTGGGTCGCCGAGGAGGACATCACAGAGCCGACCTTGCCGACCAGCTTGCCTTCCGCCCAGAGCGGGCCCGTCTGGTCCAGCACGTTCTTCATCTGTGCCGACATCATGCCGTAGCGCGTCGGCGCGCCGAATATGATGCCGTCGTAGTCGGCCAGTTCCAGCGGATCGGAAAGGACGGGTGCATCCTGGTCCAGCTTGTAGTGCGCGGCCTTTGCCACCTCGTCCGGAACCAGTTCCGGCGCCCGCCGGATGGTGACGTCGGCGCCGGCGCCGCGCGCACCTTCGGCGGCGGCCTTGGCCATCTTTTCCATGTGGCCCCAGCTGGAATAATAGAGCACGAGTATCTTTGCCATTCGCAAGTTCCTCTCGGAATTTCGCGGTGCGGACTGTCCGCAGCCTCCACTTCACGACCTAGCGGTGAGGCGCCGGGCGAAAAGTGTCCGTCCGCCGAACGGTTCGTTCAGCGCTCCGGCCGAAGCGGCCTGACTTGCACCGGCGGCCGCCTGCGGTATATCTGCCGCCGAAAGGCGCGATCGGCCGCGCGATCCCAGAGGTTCTGATGTCCCATTCCGTCGATTCTCCCGTCACCGCGGCGATGCTCGCCATCGGCGACGAGCTGCTGTCGGGCCGAACCAAGGACAAGAATATCGGCCACCTGGCGGAAACGCTGACCGTTTCGGGCATCGACCTCATGGAAGTGCGCATCGTTCCGGACGTCCAGGACGCCATTGTCGAGGCGCTCGACGCGCTGAGATCGCGCTACGACTACGTCTTCACCTCCGGCGGAATCGGCCCGACCCACGACGACATCACCGCGGATGCCGTAGCCAAGGCATTCGGCGTCGACTGCACCCACGATCCGGAAGCCCTGAGGATCCTGGCGGAGCACTACGACGCCCGCGGAATCGAATTCACCGAGGCGCGCCGGCGCATGGCGCGCATGCCCGTCGGCGCCGCGCACATCGAGAACAGGGTGTCGCGGGCTCCGGGCTTCATCGTCGGCAACGTCTTCGTGATGGCCGGCGTGCCGGCCGTCTTCCAGGCGATGCTCGATGCGGTCCTGCCGAAGCTGCGGACGGGTGCGAAGATCCTCTCCAGGGCCGTCGACTGCCCCTTCGGCGAGGGAGACGTCGGAACGCCGCTCGCCGAGGTCCAGAAGGCGCATCCGGGCGTGTCGATAGGCTCCTATCCCCGCTTCCAGGGTGCGACGTTCTTCACGCAGATCGTCATCCGCAGCCGCGACGAGGCGTCGCTCGACAGGGCGGAGGAAGCCGTCAAGGCGATGTTGGAAGCGCTGTCGCGGGCGAAATGACGTCCGCCGTCAGCTTGCCGCCCGGGCGCCGTGGGCGACGATGACGGCGTCGGCTTCCTTCCCGTAGACCTCGTCGTAATGATCGAAGGTCTTGGAGAAATGGCCGATGCCTTGCGTCGCCGCACGCAGCGAATGCGACAGGTCGTCGAGGGCGCCGCCCGGCAGGAGCGCGCGGAAGACGTCCCAGCCTTCGGCCCCTTCCTCCCGGTCGAAGCCCAGCACCTGCCCGCGAAACGACGAGACGATCGGCACGAGTGCGCCGGAGTGGATCGACGGCACGTGGATCTCTATTCGGTAGATCGGCTGCATGAGGACGGAAGTCGCCTGCTCCAATGCCTGCTTGACGCCCATTCGACCCGCGGCGCGGAAGGCGAAATCGGAGCTGTCGACCGAATGGTGCTGGCCGTCGGTCAGCGTCACGCCGACGTCGATGACGGGGAAGCCGAGCGGGCCGTGCTCCATTGCCTCTCGCGCCCCGGCCTCGACGGCCGGAATGTAGTTCTTCGGCACGGCGCCGCCCTTGACGGTATCGGAAAACGCGAAGCCCGACCCGCGTTCGGTGGGGTGGACGACCAGCTTGACGTCGGCGAACTGCCCTGCCCCGCCCGTCTGCTTGCGGTGCCGGTAGTGCACCTCCGCCGGCTTGCTGATCGTCTCGCAATAGGCCGCGTCGGGTGCCCTTTCGGTGACCTCGACCTTGAAGACCTCGGCGAGCAGCCGGCAGACCTCCCGCAGGTGCACCGGCCCCTCCACGCAGACCATCTGCGCGCCCGTCCCCTGCTGCTGGGTGGCGACGAGGCCGTGATCGGTCTCCGCCAGTCGCGCCAGGACGCCGGGCAGCTTGGTCTCGTCGCGTTCGTTGACGGGCACGAGGATGCGTTCGAGCATGGGCGTCGGCGGCGTCGTCCAGGCCGGTGCCGGCAAGGATCGGTCGGCCGCGAGCAGCGCCGGCATCGGCAGGTGGTCCGACTTGACGGCCGCGAAGATGGCGCCGGCCTCGACCACGCCGGAAGCGAACGGCCGCTGCGTTCCCGGGTCCTGCACCGAGCCCAGACCCGAGCCGGCCAGCGTCGCGCCCTGCCTGATGCCCTCGGCGAAGGCGCGCACCAGGACCGTCTTGCCGACGCTCTGCCGATGAAACGCGTGGAAGCTGACCGCCATGAGCGCGTCCTGGTCCATGCCCGCTTCCAGCGCGAGACGCTTGCGCAGGCTGGCCGCCGGAGGCGCTTCGTGACGCAGCGCCTTCATCAGCCGCATCATCCCGTTTCCGTGGCTCGCCGCACCGACCATCACCGGGATGATCCGGTTCTCCTTGAGGACGCGGGACGAAATCGCATAGACGGCGTCGCTCGCGGGCTCCCTGTCCTCGACCAGTTCCTCGAGAAGCCAGTCGTCGAACTCCGAAAGGTGCTCGAGCATTTCGGCTCTCGCTTCGTGCTCCCGCTCGACGAGTTCCGCCGGCAGTTCCACGAGGGCGGAAGGCTGGCCCTCCCGGTAACGCCACGCCCGCTCGGAGATCAGGTCGCAGCTTCCGACGATCTTGTCGCCCTCGCGAATCGGAATCTGCCGCAGCACCAGGGGATGCCTGCTGTAGGCCTGCAGCGCGGCCACGATGTCGCGCAGGCGTCCCCGGGGCTCGTCCACGCGATTGACGAAAAGGATGCAAGGCGTCCCGGACGCCTCGACGACCCGGAGATAGGGTGCGGCGAGCACCGCCTGGTCGGGGTCCGGCGAAACGCAGAGGATCGCCGCATCGCTCGCCAGCAGAGCGTCCTGGGCATGTGCGAGCGCTTCGTTGGAGCCCGGAGCATCCAGTCCGCACCAGGGCTCGCCGAGGAAGGTGAATTCGCAGAGACCGAGGCCGTAGGGCGTCGTCGTCAGGTTCGGCCGGCCTTCGAGCGACCCGAGTTTCTCGATGACCGTGGATTTGCCCGTCTGGGACGGTCCCAGCACCGTGAAGCAACGCATCGGCTATCCTCCCCTGCTTTTTTTCGCGGGCTGTCCGACAGGATGCCTCGAAGCCGCCCTGGGCGCCAG
Organism: uncultured Alphaproteobacteria bacterium; assembly: GCA_963838155.1. Lineage (GTDB taxonomy): Bacteria > Pseudomonadota > Alphaproteobacteria > Rhizobiales > Rhizobiaceae > Pararhizobium_B. Next base: position 54,299 of record CAWIQE010000017.1, on the reverse strand, counting down.
TGACTAATTTCCGCCCGCCCTGCGCCGCCGCCGGACTTGCCAGCCGAGCCCCCTTTCCGGTAATTCCGGCCCCGAGGGCGGCAGCCTTGCCGCGAAAACGCAAGGAGCGTCGCTCATGTCTCTTCCGGAGAAGGCCTTTCCCGTATCCTGGGACCAGTTCCACCGCGACGCGCGCGCGCTCGCATGGCGACTGTCCGGGACCGGCCAGGAATGGAACGCCATCGTGTGCATCACCCGCGGCGGGCTCGTGCCGGCGGCGATCATCGCGCGCGAACTCGGCGTCCGGCTCATCGAAACGGTCTGCGTGGCCTCCTATCACGACTACTCCTCGCAGGGCGAAATGCAGGTGCTGAAGCAGATCCAGCCGGATCTCCTCGAGCGCGAAGGCGAGTCGATCCTGATCGTCGACGACCTCACCGACACCGGCAAGACCGCGGCAATCGTGCGCGCGATGATCCCCAAGGCGCATTTCGCCACCGTCTACGCCAAGCCGAAGGGCCGACCGCTGGTCGATACCTTCGTCACCGAGGTCAGCCAGGACACCTGGATCTATTTTCCCTGGGACATGGGCTTCACCTACCAGGAACCGATCTCGAAGGACCACAAGGGCTGAGACGGCCCTCCGTCGGCCGCGCCCGGACCGCCAAAGTCCGGCGCCGTTGCGGGACGGCCACACCCGCCTCCGGCGCGAATCGGATGATTCGCGCCCTGTCCCCGCGCGAAGCCCCCGGGCATCGGGATTCCCGCCCCCTCTCCCTCGCTTTTTCTCGCCTGCGATTTCTTGCCGTTGACAGCGCCGCAAGCCGCCCGTGTCCGCCGGTTCCGGCTGTCCCCGCTTTCCACAGCGACGTCCACAAGATGTGGTGTCGTGAATTCTGACAAGGTCAACCCCTTGACCAATGCCGGTGACTCGCTCCAAATGAGGCAACGTTGCGGCGGCGGCGTGGCCAGCGTTTCAGTGTCCGGCCAACTCAGTAAATCGGCAGGGAATACGGGCTTCCGAGGTGCCATGAAGGTGTCCCGGCGGCGCAGTTCGGGTGTGTCGATTTCTCACCGCCGAGGCTGGTAGAAACAACCTGTTAATACTATATTTAGTGTTTGCAGCCAGCCTTCACACAAGATAGCGTATCACCGCGGGACAAACCCACAGGAACGCGAAAGAGAATCGAACCGGCTGCGCCATGACACGCGTTGTCGGATGAGAGAAACTGTGCCCGTCTGGGGACGAGACGAGGCACGCCGGCTTCAGAGGACGAAGGCCATGCGCATCGAGCGTCATTTCACCAAGGCAGGACAGTCGGCCTATGCGGAGATCGAATTCCGCAAGGCAATCAGCGAGATCCGCAATCCGGACGGGTCCATCGTCTTCCGCCTGGCGGACATCGACGTCCCGCGGCAGTTCTCGCAGGTCGCCACGGACGTGCTGGCGCAGAAATATTTCCGCAAGGCGGGCGTGCCGGCGGTGCTCAGGAAGGTCGAGGAGAATTCCGTGCCCTCGTGGCTCTGGCGTTCCGTTGCCGACGAGGAGAAGCTCGCAAGCCTGCCCGAGGAAGAGCGCTACGGCCCCGAGACCGACGCCCGCCAGGTGTTCGACCGCCTCGCCGGGACCTGGACCTACTGGGGCTGGAAGGGCGGCTATTTCGCATCGGAGGACGATGCCCGCGCCTTCATGGACGAGCTTGCCTACATGCTCGCCACCCAGCGCGTGGCCCCGAACAGCCCGCAATGGTTCAACACGGGCCTTCACTGGGCCTACGGCATCGACGGACCGGGACAGGGTCACTTCTACGTCGATCCCTTCACCGGCAAGCTGACGCAGTCGAAGTCCGCCTACGAGCATCCGCAGCCGCACGCCTGCTTCATCCAGTCGGTCGAGGACGACCTCGTCAACGAAAGCGGCATCATGGATCTGTGGGTGCGGGAGGCGCGGCTGTTCAAGTACGGCTCGGGCACGGGGTCGAACTTCTCCCATCTGCGCGGCGCAGGCGAGAGGCTTTCCGGCGGCGGCAAGTCTTCCGGCCTGATGAGCTTCCTCAAGATCGGCGACCGCGCCGCCGGCGCGATCAAGTCCGGCGGGACGACGCGTCGCGCCGCGAAGATGGTCGTCGTCGACATCGACCATCCCGACATCGAGGAATACATCGACTGGAAGGTGCGCGAGGAGCAGAAGGTCGCGGCACTGGTGACGGGCTCGAAGGTCGTCGCCCGCCATCTGAAGGCGATCATGAAGGCCTGCATCAACTGCGAGGCCGACAACGACGCCTGCTTCGATCCGAAGGAAAATCCGGCGCTGAAGCGCGAGATCCGGGCCGCGAAGAAGAACCAGGTGCCCGAGAACTACGTCAAGCGGGTCATCCAGTTCGCGCGCCAGGGCTACCACGACATCGAGTTCAGGACCTACGACACGGACTGGGACTCCGAGGCCTACCTCACCGTTTCCGGCCAGAACTCCAACAACTCGGTATCGCTGAAGGACGAGTTCCTGCGCGCCGTGGAGGCCGACGGCGACTGGAACCTGACCGCCCGCCTGGACGGCCGGGTGATGAAGACGGTCAAGGCCCGCGACCTTTGGGAGAAGATCGGCCATGCCGCCTGGGCGTCGGCCGATCCGGGGCTGCACTTCAACACGGCGATGAACGACTGGCACACCTGCGCGTCGGCCGGTGCGATCCGGGCATCCAACCCGTGCTCGGAATACATGTTCCTCGACGACACGGCCTGCAATCTCGCATCGCTCAACCTTCTCCAGTTCAAGGACGCCGGCACCAAGAACGTCGACATCCCCGCATTCGAGCACGCCGTCAGGCTCTGGACGATGGTGCTCGAGATCTCTGTGATGATGGCGCAGTTCCCGTCGAAGCAGATCGCGAAGCTGTCCTACGAGTACCGCACGCTCGGCCTCGGATACGCCAATATCGGCGGGCTGCTGATGTCGTCCGGCATCCCCTACGATTCCCGCGAAGGACGGGCGATCGCCGGTTCGCTGACGGCCATCATGACCGGCGTCGCCTACGCCACGTCGGCCGAGATGGCCGGCGAGCTCGGCCCCTTCCCCGGATACAAGGCGAACCGCCAGCATATGCTGCGCGTCATGCGCAACCATCGCCGCGCCGCCCATGGCGAGACCCAGGGCTACGAGAAGCTGTCGGTCAACCCGGTCGCGCTCGTCCACGGAGACTGTCCCGACGGCCGGTTGGTCGGCCATGCCAAGGCTGCCTGGGACCGCGCCGTCGAGCTTGGGGAAAAGAACGGCTACCGCAACGCGCAGGCCACCGTGATCGCGCCGACGGGAACGATCGGCCTCGTCATGGACTGCGACACGACCGGCATCGAGCCCGATTTCGCGCTCGTGAAGTTCAAGAAGCTCGCCGGCGGCGGCTACTTCAAGATCATCAACCGGGCCGTGCCGGAGGCGCTGCGCACCCTCGGCTACTCGGAGAGCCAGATTGCCGAGATCGAGGCCTACGCCGTCGGCCACGGCAACCTGAACCAGGCGCCCGCCATCAACCCGGTCTCTCTCGCGGCCAAGGGCTTCACCGAAGAGAAGATCGCGGCTCTGAACACGGCCCTGAAGTCGGCCTTCGACATCAAGTTCGCCTTCAACCAGTGGACCCTCGGCGCGGACTTCTGCCGGGACGTCCTGGCGGTCTCCGACGAGCAGCTGTCCGACTTGTCCTTCAACATGCTGGACCATCTCGGCTTCGGGAAGAAGGAGATCGAGGCCGCGAACGTGCATGTGTGCGGTGCGATGACCCTGGAGGGCGCGCCGTTCCTGAAGGCCGAACACCTCGCCGTCTTCGACTGCGCCAATCCCTGCGGCAAGATCGGCAAGCGCTATCTTTCGGTCGAAAGCCACATCCGGATGATGGCGGCGGCACAGCCCTTCATCTCGGGTGCCATCTCCAAGACCATCAACATGCCGAACGAGGCGACGGTCGAGGACTGCAAGGCCGCCTACATGCTCTCCTGGAAGCTGGCGCTGAAGGCGAACGCGCTCTACCGCGACGGCTCGAAGCTCTCCCAGCCGCTCAACGCATCCCTGATCGAGGACGAGGAGGACGAGGACGACGCCGTCGAGGAACTGATCGCCGCGCCGGCCGCCGTGCAGGCCGCAACGGTGACGGAGAAGATCGTCGAGCGGATCATCGAGAAGGTGACCCGCGAGCGCGAGAAGCTGCCGAACCGGCGCAAGGGCTATACCCAGAAGGCCATCGTCGGCGGACACAAGGTCTACCTGCGGACCGGCGAGTTCGACGACGGGCGGATCGGCGAGATCTTCATCGACATGCACAAGGAGGGCGCGGCCTTCCGGGCGATGATGAACAATTTCGCCATCGCCATCTCCCTCGGCCTGCAATACGGCGTGCCCCTGGAGGAATATGTCGAGGCCTTCACCTTCACCAAGTTCGAGCCGGCCGGCATGGTTCAGGGCAACGACGCGATCAAGAACGCGACGTCGATCATGGACTACGTCTTCCGCGAGCTGGCGATTTCCTATCTCGGCCGCCACGACCTCGCCCATGTGGACATCTCGGATTTCTCCAACACCGCCCTCGGAAAGGGCATCAAGGAAGGCAAGGCTCAGGCCTTCTCCAAGGGCTTGACCCGCGGCTTCAAGCCCTCCTTCGTCCAGCCCTCGTCGTCCGGCGGCCAGCGCTCGGGCGGAAACGTCACGGCGCTCGCCACCGCCCGCGCCCCGATCGCCGAGCTGCGCGAGGAACCCAACGCCTTCCGCCGCGACTACGAGGAACGGGCAAGGGACTTCGCCGAGGACCTCGACGACGAGGAGACCGACCTCTTCTCCGACGAGGCCGCTGCCGAAGCCGCCGAGGCGAAGGCCGCAACCGAGCCCGACGCCAAGCAGATCGAGGCGGACCGCCGCATGAAATCGATCATGCAGGGCTACACCGGGAACATGTGCTCGGAGTGCCAGAACTTCACGATGGTCCGAAACGGCACCTGCGAAAAATGCGACACCTGCGGCGCCACCAGCGGCTGCTCGTAGGGACGCGAGGGGGGCGGCGGTCGACAATGTCGATTGCTGGCTGCAACCCTGACGCCGGATGATCAAAAGGCCCGGGCATTCGAGTGCCCGGGCCTTTTGCTTGGGATGGCCGCTGAAAGGCCGGCAAGGGGCCAAGGCAAACTTGGGTGACGTTGGTGGATGGAAACGACCGCAAGGGGGTGGTTTTCTGACCGGCGGGTTTCGGCTTTGTGGCTTGAGAAGATGACATTGATTCCGCCTTGATCTCGAGGTGGGCTGCTGCTCCTGCCTGTCTTTTCTAAGCCTTTGGCCCCTCTAGGACTCTGAACCAATCGCGAATGGACATGTGTAGCCTATCCACTTCATCGTCCGCCAGGACACCGCAGTGTGCTATGGTTCCTCGCAGCATATTCAACCCAGAGAGCACCCTGGAGACCGAGCCTTCGCTTCTCAGCGTGCCAGCAAAGTCTGTCCAGTTGGCGCGGATGATGTCTCCGAGTTGGCCGAAGGTGGAATAGTCAATCAAGGCGTCAGATCGCATGGTCCAAGCAGCTTGATCTTCCCGCTCCCGGTTTTTCCTAACTTCTTCCTTCACGGCCTGCGGAACACGAGTGTCCCACCAATCCTTGCCGTGTGCCGCCTCCATCGTGTCGATGATAAACTTCCGAATGTCATTCTCCAGCATGTAGAAGACTTCGTAGTAGGTAGACATCTTTGCAGCATTGTTTCTGTTAGTCAGCTCGAACTGACGTATGAAAGGCTCCCTGCGCTGATCAAGAGTGTTTCCGCCTCGGCGACGTGCACCTGGATTATGCTCCTCCAGGCTGTCCCTTAGTCCGCTTTCAATCACGGCACATTTGAGAACAAACAGCTCAATGGTGTGCGCGCTCAATTGAGAAGATTTCCCTTGAGACTTTTGAAGATCGCGTTGAACACCTCAATGTTCGTCGTCTCCGGCAACACCACGTTGATGTTGTAAGCCAGTTGAAGACCTTTTCCTTGCTCCGGGGGTACATGATTGCGAGCTTCGCCGCCGTCGCCTACCTGTTCGGAGGGTATGTTCGCCGATAGCTGCTCCAGCTTTGCGCCTTTCGCATAGTCCTGAAAGCACTGGAAGGTTTGCAGCATCAAGCGCAGAATACGATCACTCTTAGTTAGGCCGGTGATTGCGACCAAGATGTCCACCAAAGCTCCGTCCGAAGCATTGTGGGCATAGCTGTTACGGCGGAAAATTTCCGGAAAGCCGTTACGCATTGCCTGGAGCGCGGCCTGTGGTCGCCCACCTTCCGTCTGAAACTGTGAATACAGCTCGGTTGGTACCCCACCCTGATTCAGCATTTGGGTGGCCTTCATTATGGGAATGATTGGCCTTGCGGCACCTCCGGAGGCTTCAAGTACAGTCGCCAAAAAGTCTGTGCTGAATATAGGCGGCTTTTCTGCTTGAGGTATTCGGTCCAGTACCCTTTTCAGAACACCCGGGCTAACGGTGTAAGGTATGTTCCCGGGTATCTTGCGACGCGCTGGTTCTGCGGCAGTGGCCTCTTTGACCTCTTTGTCGGTGTCTGCGGTTGCTACCGGCATCGCGGGTCGTGGCCTGCGCCTCGGTCGTGGCGCGGACGCCTTGGTAGTCTCTGTTGCCGGAACAGGTACTTCTTCTTCATCTGCCATGGAGCCCCCTTCAACAACATTCCTCTTTTAAGACTACCCGAATACCCTCGTGCTAACAATGAGCGACTTTTTCAAATCTCGCAATCGATTACCCTTACTTTAAACAAACGTTGTTTCACATGCTTATATTGGCCTATGATTAGGCCAATCCGTGGCGTCCCCTTTCTCTTAGCACGCTCCCATACGCCGTCAGTCTGCTGCCGGCCCCTATCTTGCATACAGTCGATCGTGCGATGAAGGGCGGCTTTCAGGAGGCTGAAACTGAACTTGCAGCGTCCGGAATGAGGGTCGCATCCCGCCCTAGCGCGCCCCCTCCCCCCGAAAGCCGAACAGCCCGATTGCAAGTCCACCGTTAAACCCGACCCCAATCCAAAGCCCCTGGATGGACAAACATCGTCGCTTGGCGAATACGGGGATCCGTTGGCTTTCCAACATTGCTGCCGGCGGCGACATTGAAGGCATGTCTCAATGCCCCAGGCGGATCGGGCTCGGCAAGCCGGCCTGGTCAGGCCATGCCCGGAATTGTGCCTTGCCGTCCTGCACGAACAGCGCTTTCGAGAACAGCCCCACATCGATCTTGTTGGGGAGGCGTATGTCCTGCATGCCTGGCAAAGGCCTGTGGTCCGGATTGTACGAACGGTCGATCTGGGAGATGAACGCCAAAATGGCGCCGGTCGCCCGGGCGAAGCCTTGAAGGGACGTCATTTGCTCCGAAAGCACGGGTTTGCTTCGGCATTGATCGAGGATTTGCAGATAGTCGATGACGGCGACGGTCCCCCGCGAGGCGCCGGACAGATGGCGAATGACGTATTCGGCGCAAATCTCGTCCGAAGTCACGACCTCCAGAGCGGCAGCGACCTCCGACGCGCCTTCCAGCGACCGGATTATCGCATCCGTTTCCTGCCGGGTGTATTCGAGAGTGAAGAATGCACCTTGCCGGCCGGCGCGGACGGCATCGAGCAGCAGCTTCAGCCCCAGCCGGGTCTTGCCCTGGCCGGGCCGGGCTCCCAGCAAGACCATGTCGCCCTCGGACAGCCGGGACAGCAAGTCTCCCGCCGTCTCCCGCGCCGCAACCTGGGCCGCGAGCAGGCTCCAACGCGCAAATCCTTCGTCGCGCGCTATGCGGTCCAGTGCCCTGTTGAGGGGAATGTTCCGCTCCCGAGCCATCGCCTTGGCCCGGCGCTTCAACTGGTAGATCGGAGCGGAAAGCTTCATCGGGGAACCTCCATTCCGAGCAGGAAACGCAATCCCTCCTCATGCGCGCTCGAACAGGTGGTTCGATGATCTCGATGCCCCGTATGGACGATACTTCCCGGTTCGGGAGGGAGGAGGCGCGGGCCAAGCCTGTCCGACGAAGATAGCTGAATACGCCCGTCACGAAAATCCCGAAACCTGTCGCCGGGTTGCGTTGCCGGCCCCGTTGCCGCGTCGGGCCGTCCGAGGCGTTTCTTACGGATTCGTAAGAACGTGGAAAGGTCCCTGCGAGATCGACCGACTACAAGGCCTGCGCGGCTGCGGAGTCCTGTTCCGAAGGTCGCATCTTTCCCGTTCAATTCTCAAAGAGGAGCCGCACATGGCTTTGGACGAAACCCGCGGCATGCGCGGCATGCTGTGCAAAGTGCCGGAAGTCACCCTCTACTTCTGGATCATCAAGATCATGGCGACGACCGTCGGCGAGACGGCGGCCGACTTCCTCAACATCAATCTCGGCTTCGGCCTGACGGGGACGTCCTGGGTGATGGGCGCCCTTCTCGTCGCCGTCCTCGTCTACCAGCTTGCGAAGAAGCGCTATGTCCCGTGGCTCTACTGGCTGACGGTCATCCTGATCAGCATCGTCGGCACGCTGATCACCGACAACCTGACCGACAACATGGGCGTTCCGCTCTGGATCTCGACGGCCGGCTTCTCGATCGTTCTCGCGATCACGTTCATGGTCTGGTACGCGAGCGAGAAGACGCTCTCCATCCACTCGATCTTCACGACGAAACGCGAACTCTTCTATTGGGCCGCGATCCTCTTCACCTTCGCGCTCGGCACGGCCGGCGGCGATTTCGCCACCGAGGGACTGAGCTTCGGCTATCTGCAGGGCGTCCTGATCTTCGGCGGCCTGATCGCCGCGACGACGGTCGCCTTTTACACGAAAACCTTCAATGCGGTGCTCGCCTTCTGGATCGCCTACATCCTGACGCGTCCGCTCGGTGCGTCGATCGGCGACCTCCTGACCCAGGCCCCGAAGGACGGCGGTCTCGGCATCAGCGACGCATGGGTCAACGGCGCGTTCTTCGTCTGCATCATCGGCCTCATCGCCTACCTGACGGTGAGCAAGGCCGACCAGCCCGACGAAGCGGAAGAAGCGGCCGCCCGGGAAAACTGGGACGGCGGCAAGCGTTCCGGCGCGCCAGCCCCCGCCCTCGATTGAGCAAGCACGGCGGCGGCCCTTCGCCGCCGCCGTCGCGAACAGGGCTCGTCAAAATGAGACGGAAGCGGAGCCGGCCCCATGGCCCGCGAGGCGTCACTCCGTGATAGTCTCGAGGCGGACGGACGAGCGGGCCGCGACCCGGCAATCCCATCGGAAGACGAAGAAATGCGTATTTTGCTGATCGAGGACGACAGGAAGACCAGCGACTACGTCGTCAGGGGGTTCTCCGAGGCCGGTCATGTCTGCGATGCGCTCGCCGACGGGGAGACCGGCCTGTTCCAGGCGATGCACGAGAGTTACGACGTGCTTGTCGTCGACCGCATGCTGCCCGGCCTCGACGGCCTGTCGATGGTGAAGGCCCTGCGCTCGGCCGGCAGGAAGACGCCCGTCTTGTTCCTGACCTCCGTCGGCGGCATCGACGACCGCGTCGAGGGCCTCGAGGCCGGCGGCGACGACTACCTCGTCAAACCCTTCGCGTTTTCCGAACTGCTCGCCAGGTCGAATGCGCTCGCCCGCCGGCCGCCGGCCGTGACGGAGAGGACCAAGCTTCAGGTCGCGGATCTCGCGATGGATCTCGTCCGGCGGCGCGTCACGCGGGCGGGCAAGGATATCGAGCTGCAACCCCGCGAATTTACACTGCTCGAGGTGCTCATGCGCAACGAGGGACGCATCGTCACCCGCACGATGCTGCTCGAACGCGTCTGGGATTTCCATTTCGATCCGAAGACGTCGGTCGTCGAGACCCATGTCAGCCGGCTGCGCTCGAAGATCGACAAGCCCTTCGGCCAGGCCCTCATCCATACGGTGCGCAACACCGGGTACTCTCTTCGTGCGCCGCGATAGGCTGCTCAAGAGCACGCCGTTCCGCCTGGCGCTGGCATTTGCCGTCATGTTCGTCGGCGCGTTCCTGGCGACCGGCATCATTGTCTACGAGCTGGTCGGCGTCGAACTCCAGCAGCACCAGGACCAGACGATCCAACAGACCTACGCGGTCATCGCCAACGCCTATGGCGACCGGGACATCACCGACCTGCTCGATACCGTCAGGACCAATGTCCGGGCGACGCGCGGCAAGGATCGCCTGTTTCTGGTGACCGATCCGGACGGCAAGGTCCTCGGCGGCAACATGCCTGCGTCGAGCTTTCCGGACGGCTGGTCCGACGCGACCTCGGACCGGATCGGCCTCGGAGGCGACATGACCTACCGCATCTATGCCGGTACCATCGACGGCAACCGGCTGGTGGTCGGTCTGAGCTACCAGGAGGTCGACCGCCTGAACGAGATCATGCTCGCAAGCTTCGCCTGGGCGTCGCTGGCGGTCGCCGTTCTTGCGGTCGCGGGTGGGGCCTGGATCGCAAGCCGAGCGCAGAGGCGCTTCGATGCCGTCAGGGACACCATGGACCGCGTATCCCACGGCGACTTGCAGGCGCGCATCCCGTTGTTCGGACGGAACGACGACGTCGACCGCCTCTCCCGCGACATCAATGCGGCCCTGGCGCGGCTCGCCACGACCGTCGACGGCATGAAGCAGGTCAGTGCCGATATCGCGCACGATCTGAAGACGCCGCTCAACAGGCTGAAGATTACGATAGAGGATGCACGGTCCCGGCACGAATCCGGCCTGGACATGTCCCGCGACCTGGAGGCGGCGGCGGAGGAGGCCGACCAGATCAACCATACCTTCGAGGCGCTGCTCAGGATCGCCCAGATCGAAGCCGGCGCGCGCAAGGCGCGCTTCGCCGAAGTCGATCTTTCCCGCCTGCTCGCCTCCCTGGTCGAGGTCTACGGCGGAGTGGCCGAGGACGCCGGCGACAGCCTCCTCATGGCCGACGAAGCGAACGGGACGGCCGTTGTGTCCGGAGACGGGGAACTGCTGACCCAGATGTACGCAAATCTGATCGAAAACGCGATCCGCCACTGCCCTGCGGGGGCCCATATCCGCATCGGCGTGCGCCGTGAGGGCGGAAGGATCCTCACCCTCGTCGAGGACGACGGCCGGGGAATCCCGGAAGCCGAACGCCAACGCGTGTTCCGGCGCCTCTACCGGCTGGAGGCGAGCCGGACGTCTCCCGGAACCGGCCTGGGCCTGAGCCTCGTCGAGGCCGTCGCCGACCTCCACGATGCCGACATCCGACTGGAAGACGCCGGCCCCGGACTGCGGGTGCTCGTGACCTTCCGGGGGTAGAGCGCTTCCAGGAAAAGTGGAAACCGGTTTTCCGTCCGGAAGCGCGTGGAAACAAAGAGATAGAGCGTGTCCGCGATTCCGCGAAACGCGGACACGCTCTAGACTAGCCGAGCCGCGAGCGCCGCCAGCAGCCAGGACCTCGGGCCGCAGAAATTCCTTCGACGAACGTGACGGCAATCGGGCGGTGCCGACCCGCAAACGAGGAAGTCGCCACCGTTCGGCCAGGATCATACCGATCCGTAATCCCCGAGAAAGGCAGCGGAAAACCTGAGAGCACAAGTTGCTTTCAGGAGGGGCGTCGTGCCTCTCCCCGAAAGGAGATCATCATGAAGTCCAAACTGATCATCGCGTCCGCAGTCGCCGCCGGCACCCTCGCCCTGGCGACAGGCACCGTCTTCGCATCGACGCAGACCAAGGGGCCCGGGCCCATATCGCCGCGGATGGTGTCGACGTCGACGCATGGCGGCACGGTCGTCGCGCAGGCGAGTGCAAAGCACAGGACGAACGAAAAGAACGAAAACGAGAACGACGCTCCGGGGGATGCCGGCGATCAGGGAGAAAAGTAAGCTCCGTCAAATCGCGGGCGCATCCGCCGAGCTTGGCTTCTCCCGGGAACGTCCCGGGAGAGCTACTCCGTCGGTCGAACCACGGTCATGGCAGTCTCGCCGGGCGAGGGCAAGTCCGGGAGAAATGAACCGGTTTTCCGACCGGGCTCGCGTGGAAACAGATACCCGGCTTGTCTCAGCCGGCCACGGCCGCCGCGATCGCCTCGATCGCTTCGGCGGCCCTGCTGCCGTCCGGGCCTCCGGCCTGCGCCATGTCCGGGCGCCCGCCACCGCCCTTTCCGCCGAGCGCGGCCGATCCGACGCGCACGAGGTCGACGGCGCTCAGCCGATCCGTCAGGTCGTCGGTGACGGCCACCACGACGCTCGCCTTGCCTTCCTCCGACACGCCGATGAAGGTGACCACGCCGGAGCCGAGGGATCTCTTGCCTTCGTCGGCGAGGCCCTTCAGGTCCTTCGGCTCCACGCCCGACACGGCGCGCCCGAGGAAGCGCACGCCTTTTATGTCGCGCGCGCCGTCGCTACCGGCCTCGCCGCCGCTGCCGAGCGCCAGCTTCCTGCGCGCTTCGCCGAGCTCGCGCTCGAGCTTCCGTCGCTCGTCCACCAGCCCTTCGACCCGCGAAACGACGTCCGCCGGCTGGACCCGCAGCGCGGCCGCGAGCGCCCGCACGCGGTCGTCCTGGGTGGCGAGATAGCCGCGCGCGCCCGCCCCGGTCAGCGCCTCGATGCGCCGCGCGCCCGCGCCGACGGCCGATTCCGATACCAGGCGGATCAGCCCGATATCGCCCGTGGCGCGCACATGCGTGCCGCCGCACAGTTCGGTCGAATAGGGCCGCTCGGCCTTGCTGCCATGCAGGCCGGTGCCCATGGAGACGACGCGCACCTCGTCGCCGTACTTCTCCCCGAAAAGCGCCATCGCACCCTCGGCGATGGCGTCGTCCACCGCCATCAGCCGCGTCACGACCGGCGCGTTCTGCAGGACGATCTCGTTGGCCATCTCCTCGACTTCGGCGAGCTCTCCGGCCGTCAGCGGCTTGGGATGCGAAAAGTCGAAGCGCAGCCGGTCCGGCGCGACCAGCGAACCCTTCTGCGCGACATGGGTGCCGAGCACCTCCCGAAGCGCCTCGTGAACGAGATGGGTCGCGGAGTGGTTCGCCCTGAGCCGCGAGCGGCGCCCATGATCGACCGCCAGGACGACCTCGTCGCCCGGCTTGACCGCGCCCTCGTCCACCGTGCAGAAATGGACGAAGATGCCGTCGCCCTTCTTCTGCGTGTCGGTGACGGAAAGGCTGAAGCCCGCGCCCGAAATGACGCCGGTATCGCCGACCTGGCCGCCCAATTCGCCGTAGAACGGGGTCTGGTTGCAGACGAGCTGGATCGTTTCGCCCGCCTTCGCGACGTCGACTTCGGCCCCGTCGCGCACGATCGCGCGGACGATCCCTTCGGCCCGCTCGGTATCGTAGCCGAGGAAATCGGTGGCGCCTTCCCTCTCGCGGATCTCGAACCACACCGCTTCCGTCGCGGCCTCGCCCGAGCCCTGCCACGCCGCGCGCGCCTCGGCCTTCTGCCGCGCCATTGCGTCGTTGAAGCCGGAAAGGTCGACGGAAATGCCGCGCTGGCGCAGCGCGTCCTGCGTCAGGTCGAGGGGAAAGCCGTAGGTGTCGTAGAGCTTGAAGGCGGTCTCCCCGTCGAGCTTGGCGCCCGCGCCGAGGTCCGCGGTCGCCTCCGAAAGCAGCCCGAGACCGCGCTCGAGCGTCCGCCGGAAGCGTGTTTCCTCGAGCTTCAACGTCTCCGCGATCAGCGCCTCCGCCCGCATCAGCTCCGGATAGGCCCGCCCCATCTGGCCGACGAGCGCCGGCAGAAGCTTCCACATCAGGGGCTCGCGCGCGCCCAGCAGCTCCGCGTGCCGCATCGCCCGCCGCATGATCCGCCTGAGCACGTAGCCGCGTCCCTCGTTCGACGGCAGGACGCCGTCCGCGATGAGGAAAGCCGACGCGCGGAGGTGATCGGCGATAACCCTGTGGCTCGCCCGGTTCCCGCCCTCCGCCGGCACGCCCGTCGCCTCGACGGACGCCGCGATCAGCGCCTGGAAGAGGTCCGTCTCGTAGTTGTCGTGCTTGCCCTGCAGGACGGCGGCGACGCGCTCCAGCCCCATGCCGGTATCGATCGACGGGCGCGGCAGGTCGACGCGCTTTTCCAGCGTCACCTGCTCGTACTGCATGAAGACGAGGTTCCAGATTTCGATGAACCGGTCGCCGTCCTCTTCGGCCGAGCCCGGCGGACCGCCCGGGACCCCTTCCCCGTGATCGTAGAAGATCTCCGAGCACGGACCGCACGGCCCGGTGTCACCCATCGCCCAGAAATTGTCGCTCGTGGGAATGCGGATGATCCGGCTCTCCGGAAGTCCGGCGATCTTGCGCCAAAGCTCGAACGCGTCGTCGTCCGTATGGTAGACGGTCACCAGCAGCCGCTTGGCGTCGATCCCGTATTCCTTCGTCACCAGGGTCCAGGCGAGTTCGATCGCGCGTTCCTTGAAATAGTCGCCGAAGGAGAAGTTGCCGAGCATCTCGAAGAAGGTGTGGTGGCGCGCCGTGTAGCCGACATTGTCGAGATCGTTGTGCTTGCCGCCGGCGCGCACGCATTTCTGCGCCGTCGTCGCCGTCGAATAGGGGCGCTTCTCGAGCCCCGTGAAGACGCTCTTGAACTGCACCATGCCCGCATTGGTGAACATCAGCGTCGGGTCGTTGCGCGGCACGAGCGGGCTCGACGGGACGACCTCGTGGCCGTTCCTCCGGAAAAACTCGAGAAATGCGGTCCGGATCTCGTTGACGCCGCTCATCGCCTGCCTTTCATCGTTCACCAAGCCGTCCCGGCCGAAAGGACGGACACGGGCTTTTATCGCCCACCGATATGCCTGTCCAGCCGGTCCGCATGCCTGTCCGGCCGGTCCGCAAACGCCGAAACGGCCGCCCCGGATAGGCAGCCGCCATCTCTCGCCCGACAATGTCCCCAAAAACCCGGGACCCTCTCGTGGGCCATCGGCTCCAGGCAGACGCGTCCGGGGATCCCGCGGCCGCCCGGCGGATCCCGGCTCGCCTCTACATTTCGGCCGCTTCTTCTTCCGGTCCCCCCTCCTCGAGGAAGCGGTCGGCGATCAGGCCCGCGCTCTGGCGCAGCGCCATCTCGATCTCGTTCGCCAGATCCGGATTCTCCTTCAGGAAGGTCTTGGCGTTCTCGCGTCCCTGGCCGAGCCGCTGGCTGTTGTAGGAGAACCATGCGCCCGACTTCTCGACGATGCCCGCCTTGACCCCGAGGTCGACGAGTTCGCCCGTCTTCGACACGCCTTCGCCATACATGATGTCGAACTCGACCTGCTTGAAGGGCGGCGCCATCTTGTTCTTCACGACCTTGACCCGCGTCTGGTTGCCGACGACCTCGTCCCGGTCCTTGACCGAACCGATGCGCCGGATGTCGAGGCGCACGGAGGCGTAGAACTTCAGGGCGTTGCCCCCGGTCGTCGTTTCCGGGGACCCGAACATGACGCCGATCTTCATGCGGATCTGGTTGATGAAGACGACCATGCAGTTCGAGCGCGAGATCGACGCCGTCAGCTTGCGCAGCGCCTGGCTCATCAGCCTCGCCTGCATGCCGGGCAGCGAATCGCCCATCTCCCCCTCGATTTCCGCGCGCGGGGTCAACGCGGCGACCGAATCGATGACGAGAACGTCGAGCGCGCCGGAGCGAACCAGCGTATCCGTGATCTCGAGCGCCTGCTCGCCCGTGTCCGGCTGCGAAATCAGGAGGTTCTCGAGATCCACCCCGAGCTTGCGCGCATAGATCGGGTCGAGCGCGTGCTCCGCATCGATGAAGCCGCAGATGCCGCCCTTCTTCTGCGCCTCGGCGATGGTCTGCAGCGCAAGCGTCGTCTTGCCCGAACTTTCGGGCCCGTAGATCTCGATGATCCGCCCCCTGGGAAGGCCGCCGACGCCGAGCGCGATGTCGAGCCCGAGGGAACCGGTCGGTATCGTCTCGATCTCGACGATCTGGTCCTTCGCGCCGAGCTTCATGATCGAGCCCTTGCCGAACGACCGCTCGATCTGAGAGAGTGCCGCCTCGAGCGCCTTGCTTTTATCCACCGGGTTTTCCTCTACGAGCCGCAAAGAGTTCTGTGCCATTCCATCCACCTTTAGGTTATTGAAGCCGCGCAGGCAATCGAGGCTTGATCGGAATTTTGTACCACTTTTGTTCCGACCGCGCAATAGGCGCCCATCATGTTGAAAAGTCTATGAAAAAGCAGGAGCGTTCGAAATATGTTCCCCTCGCCCGGCGCCGTTGCCGGTCGCTCGGCGGAATCGGCCGCGTGGCTGTCGGCGGCGGGGACGGATGAGCGGGCTCGGTGCGGTTCTGGCGGTCGGCGGGGCGCATGTCGACCGGCGCGGGCGGCTCTTCGCCGCCGCGGTGCCGGGCGCCAGCAATCCCGGCGTTTGGCGCGAGGAGGCCGGCGGCGGCGCGTTCAACGCCGCCCGCGCGTTGCGGAGGCTCGGGCATGCCGTCCGCCTGGTCGCCCCGCGCGGCGGCGACGCGGCCGGCGACCTCGTGGCGGCGGCCGCGGAGCGGGCCGGCATCGAGGACCGGCCGATCACGTTCCTCGACCGGGCCACCCCCAGCTACACCGCGATCCTCGACGCCGACGGAGACCTGGTGATCGGCCTCGCCGACATGGCGCTCTACGACCTCTTCGGCCCGCGCCAGATCGACCGCCGCACGATGCGCGAGGCGATCGCCGCCGCCGCGGCGGTGTTGACAGATGGCAACTTGCCGGAAGCCACCCTCCTGGCCCTGGCGAAAGCCTGCCTGCGCGCAGGCCGGCCGCTTTTCGCCATCGCGATCTCCCCCGCCAAGGCGCCGCGGCTCGCCCCCGCGCTGCCGATGCTTTCGGGCATCTTCATGAACGAGGCGGAACTGCGCGCCCTGACCGGCTGCGCCGGTGGCGACGTCGCGACCGGCCTCGACCGGCTCGCCGCCGCCGGTTCGACAAGTGCCGTCGTCAGCCGCGGCGCCGCCCCGGCCGTCGCGTCGGACGGCTCCGGACGATGGCAGGTCGAGCCGCCGCCGATCCACCGGATCGCGGACGTCACGGGTGCCGGAGACGCGCTCGCCGCCGGCTTCGTCCACGCGCGGCTGCGCGGCTTCCCGACCGGCCGGTCGCTGCGCTCGGGCGTCGCCGCGGCCCGGCTGGCCCTCGAATCGGACGCGGCCGTGCCGGACGGGTTCGGCCCGGCCGCCCTGGAGGATGCGTTGCGCCTTGTGCCGGAGCCCGAAAGTCTGGCATGAGCCTCCGGTCCGTCAGCCGTCCGGAAAGATCAGAGCCATGTCCCCGTCCCGCCCGTTCGAAGCGTCGGCTGAAGTCGCCGAAGCCATCGCCACCGGAAAGCCCCTCGTCGCGCTCGAATCGACCATCGTCACCCACGGCATGCCGTGGCCGGAAAACCTCGAAATGGCGAAGGGCGTGGAGAGCCTCATCCGCGAGAACGGCGCCGTGCCGGCGACGATCGCCGTGATCGGCGGAACGCTCCATGTCGGCCTCGCGGACCGACAGCTCGAAACCCTGGCCGCCACCCGCGACGCGCTGAAGCTGTCGCGCGCCGACCTCGCCTTCGCCATATCCGAAGGGCGCACCGGATCGACCACCGTCGCCGCCACGATGATGGCCGCCCGCCTAGCGGGCATCGGCGTCTTCGCCACCGGCGGCATCGGCGGCGTCCACCGAGGCGCCGGCGAGAGCTTCGACGTGTCGGCCGACCTGGACGAGCTCGCCCGCACGCCGGTCGTCGTCGTCTGCGCCGGCGTGAAGGCCATTCTCGATGTTCCGAAGACGCTGGAAGTCCTGGAGACGCGTGGCGTCCCGGTCGTCACCTGCGGTAGCGACGTCTTCCCCGCCTTCTGGTCGCGCGATTCCGGCATCGAAAGCCCGCTCAGCCTGCCCGACGCCGCCGCGATCGCCCGCTTCCAGCGGACGCGCGCAGCACTCGGGATCGACGGCGGCATGCTGGTCGCAAACCCCGTGCCCGGCGATGCGGAGATCCCGCGCGCAGAAATGGAAGGCTATATCGCCGCCGCGCTCGCGGCCGCCGCCCGGCAGAAAATCGCCGGCAAGGCGGTGACGCCGTTCCTGCTTTCCGAGATCTACCGCATCACCGAAGGGCGCAGCCTCCAGGCGAATATCCGGCTCGTCCGGAACAACGCGCGCCTCGCGGCCGAAATCGCCCGCGAACTTGCCGGATGAAGTCGCCCGCCCGGGCATGGCCCGGGCCGGCACCCCCACCCGTCCGCGCGGCTCAGCTGAGCGGCGATATCTGGATTTCCACGCGCCGGTTCGCGGCCCGGCCTTCGGCCGTGTCGTTGCTGGCGATGGGTCGGCTTTCGCCGAAGCCCTGGACGTAGAAGCGCCGCGGATCGAGCCCCTGGCTGGTCAGGTAGTCCGCAACGGACCGGGCGCGATCCTGCGACAGCGCCTCGTTGTGCTGCGGCGATCCGGTCGAATCGGTGAATCCGAACACGTCGACGAGCGAACGGTTGTATTTCCGCAGCACCAGAACGACAGAATTGAGCGTCGAATAGAACTGCGGCTTCACCGCCGCCTGGTCGGTGTCGAAGGTGATGTTCGACGGCATGTTGAGGAGGATCCGGTCGCCGTTGCGCGACACGGAGACGCCGGTGCCCTGCAACTGCGCCCTGAGTTCGGCCTCCTGCCGGTCCATGTAGCCGCCGGCCATGCCGCCCGCCAGCGCTCCGATGCCGGCCCCGATGAGGGCGTTGCGCCGGTCGTTGCCGCCGGCGAGAAGCCCGAGCCCGGCGCCCGCCGCCGCGCCCAGCGCCGCGCCGCCCATCGTGTTCGACACCTTCTGCTGTCCGGTATAGGGATCGGTCGTGCAGGCGGTGAGCAAGGCTCCCGCGACTGCGGCAGCGACGATCTGTTTCATCATGTCGGTTTCCCCCGCGTTGATAATTTATCGCGTGTTGCCGCCAATTGCGGCATCTTCATGGAGCGGCCGCCAGCACCCGCGCGCCGGCCGGTCAATCGAGCATCTCGCGCACGGCCATGGCAAGCTGCTTCAGCGAGAAGGGCTTCGGAAGAAAGCCGAACTGCGCCTCTGCCGGCAGGTTCTTGGCGAAGGCGTCCTCCGCATAGCCGGAAACGAATATGAACTTCAGGTCGGGATAGTCCTTCCGCAGTTCGCGCAGCAGGGTCGGCCCGTCCATCTCCGGCATCACCACGTCCGAGACGACGATGTCGACCGCGCCGTCCAACTCGCGCATTACCTCCAGCGCCTCCACGCCCGAGGACGCCTCGTGGACCGTGTAGCCGCGCGTTTCCAGCATGCGCTTGCCGCCGCGCCTGACGGCCTCCTCGTCCTCCACCAGGAGGACCACCGCCGAACCGCCGGTCAGGTCGGCCGGCTCCTCGCTCGCACTCTTCTCCTTGGCCGGCGGCGCTTTCGCTGCCTCCGCGCCCTCCCCGGTTCCGGCTCCGGTGGTTCCCTCGTGCTCGATCACCTCGCCCTCGACGTGCCGCGGCAGGTAGAGGAGGAACGTCGTGCCCTTGTCCAGTTCGGATTCGCAATAGATGTAGCCGCCCGACTGCTTGACGATGCCGTAGACCATCGACAGGCCGAGCCCGGTCCCCTTGCCGACGTCCTTGGTCGTGAAGAAGGGCTCGAAGATCTTGTCCATCACCTCGGGCGGAATTCCGGTGCCCTCGTCGGACACCGCGATCAGCACGTAGTCTGCCGGCTGCATCCCGCGATGCCCCAGCGCCTCGACCTCCCGGGCGTGCACGTTGCGCGACCGCACGGTGATCGTGCCGCCGTTCGGCATCGCGTCCCGCGCGTTGACGGCGAGGTTGATGACCACCTGCTCGAACTGGCCGAGATCGGTCTTCACCGGCCAGAGGTCGCGCCCGTAGTCCACCTCCAGCTTCACGTTTGTGCCGACCAGGCGATCGACCAGCATGCGCAGGTCGCCGATGACGTCCGTCATCTGCAGGACGGTCGGCCGCATCGTCTGCTTCCGGGAAAAGGCCAGGAGCTGGCGCACGAGCACGGCGGCGCGGTTGGCGTTGCGCTTGATCTCCATCAGGTCGGCGAAACTGGCGTCCGACGGCCGCAACGACAGGAGCAGGTGGTCGGCGGACAGGAGGATCGCCGTCAGGACGTTGTTGAAGTCGTGAGCGATTCCGCCGGCGAGCGTCCCGACCGCGTTCATCTTCTGCGTCTGGGCCATCTGGCTTTCCAGCGCCTTCTGCTCCGTCGTCTCGACGGCGTAGATGATGGCCGCTTCCTCCGGCTCGCTGCCCGCCCGGTCGATCACGGCGTTGACGTAGAAGCGGAAATAGCGACTTTCGTCGGCCGGATGGCGCGAATCGACGTGGGCGATGTCGCCCTGCTGGTCCACCGCCTTGTCGAGCGCTTCCTGGAACGACGCCACGTCCTGCTCGTGGATGACCGTCTCGAAGAGGGCGCCGCGCTCCATGTCGTCGCGCGACACGATGCCGGAGAACATCTTCAGGAAAGGTGCGTTCGTCCTCAGGATGCGGCCCTTGGCATCGACGGACGCGATCGCCATCGGCGTGTTGTTGAAGAAGCGCGTGAACCGCATCTCCGCCGCCACCGCCGCCGCAGCGGCCGAGGGAGCGCCCGCCTCCGCGCCCTCGCGCGCCAGCACGATGGTCCGGCTTTCGCCCGGAGCCCCGTCGCGCGTCGCCGACACCCGGTGGAGAAGCGTCACCGGCAGGCTCTGGCCGTTCTTCTTCAGCATGTCGAGGTCGAGCGACGCGGTCCGGTTCAGTCCCGGTCCGGCCTGAACGCTGTCGATCAGCGCCATGCCCTCGCCGGCGACCAGGTCCCGGATGGCCACCGAGCCCGGCCGGAACTGCGTCAGGTCGATGCCGAGCCAGTCCGCCAGCGTGGCGTTGACGTAGAAGATCTCGCCGCGCCGCCCCGCCGAGAAGAAGCCCGCGGGCGCATGGTCGAGATAGTCGATCGCGTGCTGGAGTTCCTTGAAGAAGCGCTCCTGGTCCTCCCGCTCCGAGGTGATGTCGGACAGTTGCCAGGCCTGGAGGTTCCCGCGGCCGGCTCCCTCGATCGGCAGCGGCCGGGCCCTGAGCCGGTACCAGCGCGCGCCCGCGTCCGGCGACGAAACGCTGAGCGGCCGCAGGAGGCGGAACTCCTCCTGCCCTTCCCCGCCCTGCCTGAGCACGTTCGTCAGCCGGTAGACCGCCTCGGTGGATTCCTTGAACTGCGACAGCATCGCCTCGATGGCCTGCACGTCCTTGGCGTCGGTCGTGCCGGTCAGCCGTCCGTAGGCGCGGTTGGCGTATATGACCCGGTCCTTGCTGTCGGTGATGAGGATGCCTTCCTGGTGGCCGTCGAGAAAGGCGCGGGCGAGCGGGTCGGTGTGCGAGCCCGGCATCACCTGGATGAAGCCGATGACCGCCGAGACCAGGAAGAAGATGCCCATCATCGCAAGGATGCCGAGCAGGCCGAGCACGGCCTGGTTGTCGAGCCGGTCCTTGTAGAAGACGAAGAGCGCGGCCGACCCGATGAGAACGGCCGCAAGCAGGACCAGCCGCAGCACCGTCTTCGGCTGCGTGCCGCGATCGATGATCGGGGCGGGGTTCGCGCCGGTTCTATCTCGCTCCGCCATCGGTTTCCTCGCTCTTCGCGCGCGCCTCGAGGCGTGCGCATCGGATATGATGATGCATCAGATCCGGCGATCCGGGCCCGCCGAACCTCTCGCACCCTTCCCCGAACGCGGGAAGGGTGCGTCGCGCGGACGATTCGTACCACCCCGGCCGCCTTGCCCTTCTTCCCATTTTCAAGCCCGGTTTCCCACTGCCAGCATACGGAAAACTGTGCAACAGCGCCCAAAAACAGCCTAAAAGGGTTTTATGTAGGGAGCGAAGGCCCGCGCCTGCAAAACCGGCGCTGGGAGCGTTTCCAGGAGGTACGGACAGCGGTTCTCCACCCGAAGACGCGTGGAAACAAGAGGTTGGAGCGGTCGGGAAACCCCGCTTATCCCCGAACGGAACGAGATCGAGAGGACGAGTCATGCTTCCGGATATAGGTGGCGAAAGCGGTGCGAAACTTGCCATGGCGCTCGCCGCCGTCGCGATCGCGCTGATGCTCTTCTACATGCTGTTGCGGGCCTGGAGGCGGCGCGGCTCCCACTCTTTCCTTCGCGGCGGCAAGAGCCGTCCCCGCCTAGCGGTCCTCGACGCGACCGCCGTCGATCCCAGGCGTCGCCTCGTGCTCGTTCGCCGCGACGACGTCGAGCATCTGATCCTGATCGGCGGTCCTTCCGACGTGGTCGTGGAAAGCGGCATCGGCGCCCTGCCTGCTCAGGACGCGAAATCGGAGCTGCCGTCGGCCGAAACCGCGAGCCTGGCGAAGGAGGCACCGTTCCTCGCCGGAGCGACGCCCGCGGCAACCCGCCCCGTCGCCGCGGCCTCGTCCGAGCCCGCCGGGGAGCGCGACCCGCATCCCTCGGCAAGCATCGAACCGAACCCCGCGGACCTGCCGAAGGCGCCTCCGCCGGACGTCAGGGCCGAGAGACACGAGCCGGAACCGCGCCCGTCCGCCGGGGACGACCGGCCAGAGGAAGAACCGGAGCCCACCTCCGACATTGCCGGTATCCTGGAAAGCCAGAGGCAGCGCGTCTTCGGCCGCGCCGACCCCGTCGAGCATGCGCCGCAGGGCGAACCCAGCCCGTACGAGCGCGCCTATCTGGACGAGGAAGACGAGGCGCCGCCGAAGCCGGCGGCGGAGCGCGGCACCCCGTCCTCCGCCGTCCTCCGCTTCGACGACTTCCTCGACACGGAAGTCGCCGGCGAGTTGTCCGGGATCGATCGGGGACGCAACGCGCCCGAGCGCCCGAAGCCCCGCGAAGCGCCCGCGCCCGAAACCGACGCCCGCTCCGCGACGCTGGACGAGGAGATGTCGCGCCTTCTCCAGCAATTGTCCCACAAGCGCTGAAACGCGAAGGCCGGAGGCTGTCCGCCTCCGGCCTTCGAACCCTTCGCCGTCGAACCGCGCCCTCCGGAGTGCAGTCAGGTCGATCGGACCGTCCGGAGCGCGTGAATCGCTGAGAGGCGCTAGAGCCTGTCCGCGCTTCACGGAATCGCGGACAGGCTCTACCTCATTGTTCTTGCGCGCTTCCGGACGGAAAACCGGTTTCCACTTTTCCTGGAAGCGCTCTAATCGTCGCGATAGACCTTTTCCCGGCGCTCGTGCCGTTCCTGCGCCTCCAGCGAAAGCGTCGCGATCGGACGGGCGTCGAGACGCTTGAGGCTGATCGGCTCGCCGGTCTCCTCGCAGTAGCCGTAGGTTCCCTCGTCGATCCGCTGCAGCGCCGCGTCGATCTTCGAGATCAGCTTGCGCTGGCGGTCCCGGGCACGCAGCTCGATCGCGCGATCCGTCTCCGACGACGCGCGGTCGGCGACGTCCGGATGGTTGGCACTTTCCTCGGCCAGGTGTCCGAGGGTCTCGCGCGCTTCGCGGAGAATGTCGTTCTTCCAGGCGTTGAGCTTCGCCCGGAAGTAAGCGCGCTGGTTGGCGTTCATGAACTCTTCGTCCTCGGAAGGGACATACGCATTGATGTCAATTTCGTCGGCCAATGTGATTCTCCCGAACGGCACAACTTTTTGGGCCGCTGTATAATCACAGCTTGCGACGCATACAAGCTGAAAAGAGAACCATCAATCACTTTTAATGGTTCATCTTTCCCAGCTTATCTACCTATTTTTCCTTAAAAAATGCATGTCTCGACCGGCCGGTCCGGCGCCTTTTGGCCCGACGGTGCGGCGGCAGGCCGGCATACATCCGACGGATGCAACCTGCCGGTTCGTCGCGGCGGGCCGCCGGCGGCCTTTCCCGCCGGCCGCTCCCCGGTTCTAGGCCATATGGCCAATTGCACGCCGGCGGGATGGGACATACCCATTCTGAATGTCGGTAGGGTCGCCATCATCTCGCATCTATCTTCTGCGGCATGCGCGCTCGGCGTGGGCACTGCCCGGCGAACGCGACCTCGGCCGCGCGCTCGACGGAGACGGCAGGCAGGAGGCCGAGAAGATCGCCGGCATCATGGTCGTCAACGGGTTCATCCCGGCGCAGGTGCTCTGCTCGCCGGCCCGGCGATGCGTCGAAACGTGGGAGATCGTCGAAAAGCGGTTCGCGCTCCGCATCCCCGTGCGCTTCAGTGTCGAACTCTACGCGAAGGATCACGAGGACTACGTGGACCTGATCGCCTCCGCCGCCGGTCCGTCGGTGATGGTCATCGGCCACAACCCGATGATGGACGACACCGCGCGCGCCCTCGTCTGCCGGAGCGGCGCGACGTTCGACGGCCCGCTCGCCGGTGGCTACCCGACGGGTGGACTGGCGATCGTCGACCTCCCCGGCCCGATGGCCTCGGCGGCCTCGGGAATGGGCCGCCTCGTCGCCTTCCTCGCCCCAGGGGACTGCTGAACACCGGCGTTCGGCCTTTGCCGAGCCTTTCATTGCCCCCTCCGGCGACCTATATGGGCCGCAACCGTCATCCTCCGCCGGAACCCGCCTTGCCGTCATCCCTCACGAGCCTCACCGACGAAGCCCGCATCGCGCTGGACAATCTCGCCGATCGGACCACGGGGCTCGTCGAGCCGACGCTGCGTCTCGGCGTGACCGGGCTTTCGCGCGCCGGCAAGACCGTCTTCATCGGCGCGTTCGTCCACAATCTTCTCTCGGGCGGGCGGCTCCCGATGTTCGGCGCCCAGCAGTCCGGGCGCATCGCGCGGACCTACCTGGAGCCCCAGCCCGACGACGCCGTCCCGCGCTTCCAGTACGAGGACCACATCCGGGCTCTCGTCGACGAGCGCCGCTGGCCCCAGTCCACGCGCGCCATCTCGCAGCTTCGCCTGACGATCGAATACGAATCCGCAAGTGCCTGGACGCGCATGTTTTCCCGGGGCCGCCTATCCGTCGACATCGTGGACTATCCGGGCGAATGGCTGCTCGACCTGCCGCTGCTCCGGCTGAATTATCGCGAGTTCTCGGAACAGGCCGTGGCCCTCGCCCGATCGTCAGCACGCGCCGACCTTTCGGCGCAATGGCTCGCCCTGTCCGCCGCGGTCGATCCGACTCAAGCCGCCGAGGAGGCCGACGCCCGTCGGATCGCGGACGCGTTTGCCGGCTATCTGCGCGACTGCAAGGCCGACGAGCGCGCCCTGTCGACGCTGCCGCCGGGGCGTTTCCTGATGCCGGGCGACCTCGAAGGCTCGCCCGCCCTGACCTTCGCGCCCCTGCCGGACCTGCCCGAGGGAAGCGCTCCCAGGCGGTCGCTGTGGGCGATGATGGAGCGCCGCTACGAAAGCTACAAGACCGCGGTGGTCAAGCCGTTCTTCCGCAATCATTTCGCTCGGCTCGACCGGCAGATCGTCCTCGTCGATGCGCTCCAGGCGATGAACGCCGGCCACGACGCGGTGGTCGACCTGGAGCGCGCCCTGGCCGACATCCTGTCCTGCTTCCGTCCGGGCCGGAACCACTGGCTCTCGGCGCTCGTCAGCCGGCGCATAGACCGGGTGCTCGTCGCCGCCACGAAGGCCGATCACCTGCATCACGAAAGCCACGACCGCCTGGAACGCATCGTGCGCCGCCTCGTCGACCGCGCCGCCGAACGCATCGACTTCTCCGGCGCCCGGCTCGACGTGCTCGCCCTGGCGGCCGTCCGCGCCACGCGCGAGGCGACCGTCGAGCAGGACGGCGAGACGTTGCCGGTGATCGTCGGCACGCCGCTTGCCGGCGAGACGATCGAGGGCGAGACCTTCGACGGCGAAACCAAGACCGGCATCTTTCCCGGCGACCTCCCGGAAGACCCCCGGTTTCTCTTCGAGATCCCGCCGGCCGGCGTCGCCGAACCGCTCGTGCCGGACCTGAACTTCGTCCGCTTCCGCCCGCCCGCGCTCGAGCGCACGGCCGAGGGCGTCACGCTCTCGCTGCCGCATATCCGCCTCGACCGGGCCCTCGAATTCCTCCTTGGAGACCGGCTCGCCTGATGAGCGAAGACCCGAAGATCCGCCGGACGAGGCGACCGGCCTCCTTCCGCATCGAGGATTCGCCCGCCGAACGCCGGCCGGAACCCGGGCCGGCTCCCCAGCGGCGTCCGGCGGCGGTCCCCGCCAAGGTGACCGTCGTCCCGGACGAAGAGGATCATTTCCTGGCCGGCGCCGACGACGCCGCCGCCTCAGACATCGATGCGCTGACGCCGCCGCTCGCCCGGCCGCGGCGGCGCCGCTTCTCCTTCGCCCGCCTCGCCGCCGGCGCCTTCGGGATCGTGTTTTCGATCGCCGTCGGTCTGTGGATCGACGACCTCGTGCGTGCCCTCTTCGAGCGTGCGCCCTGGCTCGGCTGGGCGACGCTCGCCCTGGTCGCCGTCGGGGTGCTGGCTCTCGCCGTCGCGCTGGCGCGCGAAATCATCGGCATCTACCGGCTGAGGGCCGTGCAGGCGCTGAAGCGCTCCGTGGAGGAAGCGGCGGGCGAGCGCAACGCCGGGAAGGCCCGCGCAGCCACGGCCGGTGTCGCCGCCCTGCTCTCCCACCGCCCGGAAACGGCAGCCGGGCGCGCCGCGCTCGCTTCCCTGGAGGGGGAGATCGTCGACGGCCCGGAGCTCGTGCGGCTCGCCGAAACCGAACTCCTCAAGCCTCTCGACCGGGAGGCGCGCCGCCTCATCCTCGACGCCTCCAAGCGCGTCTCCGTCGTCACCGCCGTCAGCCCGCGCGCGGTCGTCGACCTCGCCTACGTCGCCTACGAGGCCGTCCGGCTGGTGCGCGCCATGGCGACCCTCTACGGAGGACGCCCGGGCGCGTTCGGCATGATGCGGCTCCTGCGGGACACCATCGCCCACCTGGCCGTCACGGGCTCGATCGCCGTCGGGGACGGCCTCGTTCAGCAGGTACTCGGCCATGGCGTCGCCGCCCGGCTCTCCTCGCGGCTCGGCGAAGGCGTGATCAACGGGATGATGACGGCCCGCATCGGCATCGCCGCCATGGACCTGTGCAGGCCGATGCCGTTCGCAGCCCTGAAGCGGCCGCGCATCGGCGACTTCGCCGGCGACCTCTCCGGCATGGCGGACCGGCGCGCCGCCTCAAGGCCCCCGGGCTGACCGGCCAGAATCCGCTCTTTCCGACCGCCCATCAACGGGCTGTTAACCATTATCGCGCGATTGTCCGGCGACAATGGAAGGGGTTGGAACGACTCATGGTGCCGCAAATCAGACGTCTGGCGGGTGCTGTCCTCGGCGCCGTCGCCCTCGCCGCCATCGGCTGCACCGCCGCACCCGCAATGGCGCGCGACCAGGCATTCTTCGATTCGATCGTCGGCACCTGGAAAGGTCCCGGACGCGTCGTCGCCGGCAAGTACAAGGGGACGCGCTTCGTCTGCGACCTGACCGGCGACCCGCTGAAGCCGGGCCGCACGGGCATCGCCATGGGCGGCCATTGCCGCGTCGGCGTCTTCAGCCAGGACATGTCGGCGGTCATAACCCGCGCCGGCACCGGCTACGAGGGCCGCTTCCAGGACGGCGCCGAGGGCAAGGGCCTCGACGTGATCTCCGGCGAGGTCGGCTCGCACAAGGCTGTCGTCGGCATCAACCGCAAGCAGCTCTTCGGCGCCATGGTCGCCAATCTCCTCAGCCCCGACACGATGAACGTGACGATCTCGGTGAAGGTGCAGGACCACTACGTCCCGGTGATCGGCATGACGCTCACGCGGTCGAAGGACGAGCGCACGGTGGGGTCGGTCGAGTAGAACGGCGTCCTCGCCGGGTTCAGGACTGCAGCCACCACGTTCCGTCGTCGCTCGCCGGCTCGATTCCCGACGTCTCTGCGGCTTCGGCCCAACTCCCCACCGTCCGGCCCTCCACGACGAGGTCGCGTGCGATCTCTGCCAGCGGCACCATGACGAATCCGCGCTCCGTCATCCGCGGATGCGGCACCGTGAGCACCGGTTCGCGGCTGGAGAAGTCGCCATGGGTGAGAACGTCGATATCGATCGTGCGCGGTCCCCATCGTTCCTCGCGAACGCGCTTGAGCCGGCGCTCGATGTCGAGGCAGGCGTTGAGCAGGGCCTCGGGTTCCAAAGTCGTCTCGACCAGGGTGCAGGCATTGTAGAACCACGCCTGGTCCGTCTTGCCCCAGGGCGGCGTGCGGTAGAGCCGGGACACCGTCCTCACGCCCGTGTCGGCCCGCGCGTCGAGCAGGCGAAGCGCCCGCGCCATGGTTGCCGGCGGATCGCCGATGTTGCCGCCCAGACCGAGCGCGGCCCTCGCCGGAGACACCGCCGACCTCAGGCGAAATGCTCGACGGTGACGGAGACGTGGTCGAGCACGCCCGGCACCGGGGCATTCGGCTTGCGGATGGTGATCTTCGCCCGCTTCACCTGCGCGAACCGGTCGCACAGCGCCCTCGCCACCTCGAAGGCGAGCGCCTCTATCAGGTAGCGCCGCTTGCCGGTCACGATCTGCTCGATCTCGGCGAAGACGACGCCGTAGTCGACGGTGGCCGAGATCGAATCGTCGAGCAGCGCCCCGCCGGGGTCGACGTCGAGTTCGGCGTCGACGAAGAAGCGCTGCCCGAGAAACTCCTCCTCGTCATGCACGCCGTGACGCGCGAAGAACGCGCAATTGGTCAGGTTGATCGTGTAGAGCGGCATCACCGGCCTTCGGGTCTCGCGACATGCATGCGGGATACCATAGCATCCGCGACCGCCAGCGCATCCTTGTTGATTGCGACATCGTGCACCCTGAAAATGGCGGCGCCGGCCAATCTCAGCACAACCGAGGTCGCCGCCGTCGCGGCATCCCGCCCGCCGGCCTCGCTTCGTCCGCTGATCGCACCGACGAACCGCTTGCGCGACGTGCCGGCCAGGAGCGGAAGGCCGAAGCGATGGAGCTCGCCGAACCGCGCCATCAGGTCGAGGTTCTCGTCGACGTCCTTGGCGAAGCCGAAGCCCGGATCGAGCACCAGCGCGTCGTCCGCGAGCCCGGCGCTGCGCGCGATCTCGAGCGACGGACCCAGAAAGGCGCGCTGGTCGGCGACGACGTCGGCGAGGCGCCGGCGCCCGCGGCCCGTATGCATGACGACCGCGCCGGCGCCCGCCTCCGCTACCACCGCGGCGATCGAAGGCTCGCGCTGGAACCCCCACACGTCGTTGACGATGTGCGCGCCGGCGGCGAGCGCGAGCCGCGCCGTCTCCGCACGGTAGGTGTCGACCGAGATCGCGGCCGAAGCACGCCCCGCCAGCGCTTCGATGACGGGCAGCACGCGGGCCTGCTCCTCGTCCGCTTCGACCGGTTCGCCGCCGGGACGGGTGGATTCGCCGCCGATGTCGAGGATGTCCGCACCGTCCTTCTCCATGGCGAGCGCCGCCGCGACGGCCGCGTCCACCGACGCGAACTGCCCTCCGTCCGAAAAGGAGTCCGGCGTGACGTTGACGACCGCCATGACGACCGCCCTTGGACCGAGCGTCAGCGAGCGGCCGCGCGCCAGCCGCCATTCGCGCGGGGCGAAGGGGTCCGGGTCGATCGTCACGCCGTCGTCCATCGGTCATTCTCGTCCATGTGGCGGATATGACGCATCGCACGGCCGGCTGCAACGCCTTCCGGAAATCCGGGTCGACGAGACCGCGCGACATTATCCACAGTTATGAGCGTGTGCCCACGGCCCGTCGCCCCGACCGTCGACGGGCCGGCATCGATCCGCGAAACCATGGAACCGCAAGCATTTTCCAAGCAACGCCCGCAAGGAACCGCCAAGGCCGAGCTTACCCCTCGAAACAAACCCCCTATTATTGGGCGTAGCGTAGAAGCGATCCGTCAGGTATTTCTAACACATCGAACATGTTGCTCTCCCGGCGCATCCGGTTTGACGGATAGACCTCCCATATCCGGTTTCGATGCGCCCTCTTGGGCCCCGCCGTGCCCAGCAGCACCGCGGGGCCTTTTTTGGTCTCCCCTTCCGGCATCCGCCGCCCGGCCGCGTTTCTCCCGGGTCGGAACTACTGAACGCCGAGCTTCTTCTGCAGGCTGGTGGACGACGTCGTGTACTGGAAGACCACCCGCTCGTTCGGGCTGACGATCCGCTTGGCCGCCTGCGTCATCAGCGCCGCTTCGTGGAAGCCCGACAGGATCAACTTGAGCTTGCCCGGATAGTGGTTGATGTCGCCGATGGCGAAGATGCCGGGGACCGAGGTTTGGAACTTCTCGGTATCCACCGCGATGAGGTTCTCGTGGAGGTTCAGTCCCCATTCGGCGACCGGGCCGAGCTTCATTGTGAGGCCGAAGAACGGCAGCATCCGGGTGCATGGCAGGTCGACGAGCCCGTCCTTGGTCTTGATCGTCGCCGCCGCCAGCATTCCGTCCTCCCCCTTGAGGCCGGCGACCTGGCCGACCTGGAAGGTCAGCCGGCCGCTCTCCTGCAGGGCGAACATCTTGTTGACGCTGTCGGGCGCGGCCCGGAATTCCGGCCGCCGGTGGACGAGCGCGAGCGACCGGGCGACGGGCTGCAGGTTCAGCGTCCAGTCGAGTGCCGAATCCCCGCCGCCGACGATAAGCACGTCGTGGTCCCTGAACTCCTCCATGCGACGCACCGAATAGAAGACCGACTTGCCCTCATAGGCCTCGATCCCGGGGATCGGCGGGCGCTTCGGCTGGAACGACCCGCCTCCGGCCGCGATCACCACGACCTTCGAGCGGAACAGCTGGCCCTCGTCGGTCTCGACCTCGAACGACCCGTCGTCGCGCTTCCTGAGCGCCGTCACCATCCGGTTGAGGTGAAACTGCGGCTCGAACGGGGCGATCTGCTCCATCAGCTTGTCGACCAGGCCCGCGCCGCTGATCTCGGGCCACGCCGGGATGTCGTAGATCGGCTTTTCGGGATAGAGCTCCGCGCACTGCCCGCCCGGCCGATCCAGGATGTCGATCAGGTGGCACTTCAGGTCGTAGAGACCCAGCTCGAACACCGCGAAAAGGCCGACGGGCCCGGCGCCAACGATCACGACATCGGTTTCGATTGCATCAGCCATCATCGTGCTTTCATCTGGAAACGGACGCCGGGCGGCTCAGGCCTGGCGTTCGGGAACCTCTACGACGAGCCCGTCGAGCTCATCGGTGACCTTGATCTGGCAGGACAGCCGCGAGGTCGGCCGGACGTCGTAGGCGAAATCCAGCATGTCCTCCTCCATCGGCTCCGGCTCCCCGACGGTCTCGATCCACGCCTCGTCGACATAGACGTGGCAGGTCGCGCAGGCGCACGCGCCCCCGCATTCGGCCTCGATGCCCGGCACGCCGTTGCGGATGGCGTTCTCCATGACGGTCGAGCCGTTCTCCGCCTCGATCTCGTGGCGGGTGCCGTCGAAGGCCACGATCGTGATCTTTGTCATCGAAATACCTCGTCCGGCAGGGCCGGGCTTGAACTCCGGGCCTTAAATACACACTCGCGAGGGTCAGACAAGGGTTTGCGCCAAAACGGCGACGACGGCTACGGCCTGTGTCCGTTCCGGCCGCGTTTCAGCGCGAGAGCCCGCAGATGAAATCGGCGGCCTCGGTCACCGACCGCAGAAGTGCGGACATCGTCGCGCTCTCGTCCGGAAGCGCTTCCAGGGCCTCGGCGGCCGCAGCCACGCGAAAGGCGCCGACGCCGCGTGCGGCTCCCTTCAGCCGGTGGGCGATCCCGGGCCTTGCCGAGGCCGGCTCGTGCGCCAGGCGGTCCACGAGCTGCCTTGCCTCGCGCGCGAAGAGCGAAAGGATTTCGGCCTCCAGGTCCTTGTCGCCCATCGTCTGCCGCCGAAGATGCGCGAAGTCGATGGGACGCCCCGCGGGGAAGGTTCCCCCTCCGCCGTTCTCTGGAGGTTCGAACGCGATCGTCACTGCTGCCATCGTCTCGATCCGGGTCAAGGTGCACACGTCGCCGTTAAGCATATGGGACGAACCTGAACGGAATCCGAACGTGCCCAAATTTGGCACAGAAACATGACTTTATGGTTAATGAACCCTCAACACCGTGCCGCGTCGGCCTTTTCCCGGGGGCGCTCCTCCGAAAGTCGTTCATAAAGCAAAAAGCATGCGGCCAGCGACTTATTCGTTTAATTGTGTCCCGGACACTTCTGTGTCAGTACGATACGGGCTTGCAGTGCCCCGGCCGTCAGCTCCCCGGGCACTGCGGGCGCGCCCGGGGATCCCGTTCCAAAAGCGCGGGAGCGAACGATCACAATAAGGCCCCGAGCGCGTTCTAGCAGATGAGCGAAGGGTAACGAGGCGTAGAACCGGATGGCCAAGAAGACCGCAACCTCCGTCGACGAGCAGGCCTACCAGGCACTGGAGGACGCGCTCAGGATCGACTCGGGATATCAGGATGGAGACGACGGCGTCGGGGACCTCTCCTTCGACGACCTGGAGGCTCAGGTCTCGAACGCCGCCCGCGAGCTCGCCGAAGCCGACCGCGCCGAGCAGGACGCGCCGGCCGAGCCGGTTGCGCCCGGCAGATCGGAGGCGCCGGCCGACCCGTCTTCCGTCCAGGGACCGCCGCTTCGCCCTTCGGCCCCGCTGCGCGAACCCGCCCAGCCGGTTCCGCCCTTCGCCGCAGCCAACGACGATGCCCGGGCAGCGCCCCCGCAGCTGCTGAGATCGCTCGACGGCCGGTCGGGCCGCGCCGCCTACCGCAACGCCTTCATCGTCTCCGCGCTCTGGATCGTCGCAGGCCTTTTCCTGGCCGACCTGCTCTACGGGCCGCAGATCTGGCAGATACGCTCGCTCGCCGACCTGGTCGCGATGCCGGTCGCGATCGCCTTCGCCGTCGGCATCGTCCTGCCGATACTCCTCTTCTTCGGCTTCGCTGCGATGGTCTCGCGCGCATCGGAGCTGCGCTCCGCCGCACGGTCGATGACGGAAATCGCGCTGCGCCTCGCCGAGCCCGAAAGCGTCGGCACCGATCGCATTGCGACGGTCGGCCAGGCTGTTCGCCGCGAAGTGTCGGCCATGAACGAGGGCATCGAGCGCACCATCGCGCGCGCCTCCGAGATCGAGACGATGGTGCATTCCGAGGTGAGCGCGCTGGAGCGCAGCTACGCCGACAACGAAATACGCATGCGCAGTCTCGTGGAGAGCCTGGGAACCGAGCGCGACGCCATCGTCGGCCACGCGGAGCGGGTGCGCGCCTCCATATCCGGCGCCCACGAGCAGCTCAAGGATCAGCTGGCGATCGCCGGCGACGACATTTCCAAGCGCATCGAGACCTCCGGGCAGGCCTTCGCCACCATGATGGAAACCCGGGCGACCGCCCTCATGGACACGACGAACGGCCTCTCCCAGTCCATGGAAGACGTGCTGCAGCGCCGAACCGAAACGCTGCGCCAGTCGCTCTCGGAATCCGCCGACACGCTGAACGACATCTTCGATACGAAGTTCGAGACTCTCACGAGCCAGTTCGGCAAGCGCGGCGAGGCCCTGCTCGCCGAATTCGAGACCCGCGCCTCGTCCCTCGACGCCAACACCGAGAAGCTCAACGACGCGCTGAACCAGCGGGCCCGCCAGCTCAACGAAACGCTGATCGCCCGCACCCGCGAGATCAGCGAAAGCCTGTCGGTCGGCCAGCAGGCCATCACCGGCGGCCTCGACGACGTCCTGGCGACCATGAACGCCGCGCTCGACGACAAGGGCGCCCGGTTCCACCAGGCCCTCAAGACGAGCGCCGACGACATCGTGACCGACCTGGACCTGCGCTCCGGCTTCTTCGAGGAGCGCCTGGAGGCCTCGGTGCGCGGCGTATCCTCGATCTTCGACGAGCACGTCGGGGAGCTGACCTCGGCCTTCGACCGGCGCGCCGGAAGCCTCGCCGCCAAGCTCGCCGAAAGCATGGCCCGGATCGACGAGAGCCTGTCGGGCGGCACCAGCGCCATCGACGGAATCATGTCCACCAGCCTGGAGCGCATCGGTTCGACGATCAGCGAGCGCGCAGGCGCCATTGCCGGAACGCTGGAAGCCGGGCACAAGTCGCTGTCGGATAGCCTCGAAACGGGCAGCCGGAAGTTCGAGACGAGCCTGCGCGAGCACGCGGCGTCGATCTCCGGCAGCGTCGAGGACGGACACCGCGCGATCGCCGAGACCGTCGGCGACGTCCAGGGGCAGATGAACGAGGCCCTTTCCAGGCACGCCGGCGACCTGTCCGCGTCGCTGCGCGAGGGCCACGACCGCCTGTCGGAACTGCTCGGGAGCAGCAGCACGCGCTTCGAGACGAGCATGCGCGCTCACGCGACGTCGATTTCCGGCAGCATCGAAGAGGGCCACGGCGCCATCGCCTCCACCGTCGAGGCGGCGGAAGGACGTCTGCGCGACAGCCTCGCCGGCCATGCCAGCGGCATTTCCGCGTCGCTGCAGGAAGGCCACGACCGGCTCGCCGAGACGCTCGGGGACAACGGCACACGGTTCGAGACGAGCCTTCGCGACCACGCCGCATCGATCTCCGGAAGCCTCGAACAGGGCCACGGCGCCATCGCCTCCGCCATGGAAACCGCCGAAGGGCGGCTGCAGGAGACCCTCGCCCGCCACGCCAGCGGCATCTCGACGTCGTTCGAGGCCGGGCACAGCGCCCTCGAAGCCACCCTCGGCGGCAAATCGGAAGCGATCGCCCGGGTGCTCGCCGACGGACACAGCCGCATCGATCTCGCACTTGCCGAGCGCTCGAGCGCCCTCTTCGGCTCGATCGAGGACACTGAGAAGCGACTCGACGCGACGCTGGGCGAAAAGGCGGCCGCGATCTCCGCGGTTCTCGCCAGCGGGCAGCAGTCCCTCGAAGCCGCCGTGGGCGGCCACGCCGAGGCCTTCGACAAGGCCGTGAGCGACGGCCATACCAGGATCGACTCCGCGCTCGCCGAGCGCCTCGATGCCATCCGCACGGCACTTTCCACAGGGACCGAGACGCTCGACGGCCTCCTCGGCGAGCGCGCGGGAACCATCGACGCCACGCTCGAACGCCGTGCGGGCGAACTGGCCGCGACGCTGGCGGCCCGGGAAACCGCGCTTTCGGGCCTCATCGCCTCCGGTGCGTCGAGCATCGGCGAGAAGGTCGGCGGAGCGGCCGAAGACATCGCTGCCGCGCTGCGCGGCGGCAGCGAACGGATCGACCAGACGCTCGCCAGCCGTGCCGCCGACTTCGAGACCTCGAGCGCCGGCGCTGCGGATCGCATCGTCGCCACGCTCGACGAGCGCACATCGCTCGTCGGCGACCGCTTCGCCGCGATGAGCACCTCGCTGGAGACCAATTTGAACGCCATCCGCTCCGCCATCGAAGGCGGAACGGACGACCTGTCGGCACGACTGCGCGACGCCGTCACCCGCACCGCCGGCGAGTTCAGCGTCGAGGCCGAAAGAGCCGGCGAGGTCCTTGCCGGAGTGGGTTCGGCCTTCGCCGAGAGGATGGGCGATACGGGCGAGCAATTCGCCCGCAGGCTCGACGAGCGGCTGGCCGAGCGCAGCGCCGACATCACCGGCAGGGTGGACATGCTCGCCGACCGCCTGTCGGAAAGCCAGGCCGCCTTCTCCAGTCACGCCGACGAACTCTCCTCGACGATCGCCGGCACCGAGGCCCGCCTGTCCGAGCAGGCGCGGTCGATCGCCGAGAACCTGGATCGCGCCGACAAGGCGCTTCAGACGCGCAACGAGTCCATCCGCAGCACGCTCGACGAGCGCACGCGAGAACTCAATTCGATGCTGGCCAGCCGGTCCAGCGAACTGTCCCGCCTCATCGACGACCAGGCGCGTCCGCTCGTCGAGCGTTTCGGCGACCACGGCTCCGAGGCCGCCCGCCAGATCGAGGAAGCCACGCAGACGAGCGCCGACCGGCTGCGCGCGGAGAACGCCGCCCTCGTCAACGCCATCGCCGCGCGGACGAACGAGACGCTCGCCTCGATCCAGGAGGCCGAAGCCGACCTCAGAGTCCGGGTGACCGATCTGATCGACCGCCTCGGCGCTTCGAACGCTTCGATCACCTCCGTCGTGGCGGAGGTTGCCGAAGGCCTCGGAAATGTCGAGGAAAAGCTGACGTCCACCACGGAAGGCTTCGCCAGGACGGCCGCCGACGCCGCCGGCCGCGTCGCCGACACCACCGCCCTTCTCGAAGGCAAGGTGGACCGGCTCTCCGACATCTCGAGCGGGACCCTGTCCCAGGTTTCGGTGCTGGCCGAGCGCTTCGACGACCATGCCCACGTCCTTGCCGCCGCATCCGACCTGCTCGGCACGGCGCAGTCGGGCCTGGCCTCCACGCTCGATGACCGCCGGGAGGCGCTGGAGCGCCTCTCGAACGGCCTCCTGGCCCGTTCCGAGGACGTCGAACGGACGATGCGCTCGCTCGAAACCATCGTCGAGCAGGCCTTTGCCGACGCGGATACCTACTCCGACCGGGCTGCCGGGCGTCTGCGCGAGAACATGCGCCTCGGACTGCAGGACGCCGAGCGCCTCGTCGCCGAGACCGAGAAGCGCTCCGAGGCCGCGGCCGACAGGATGCGCGAAACCCTCGACAGCTCCGTCGGGCGAATTGTCGAGACCCTCGTTGCGGCCGAGGCGCGTTCGGAGAGCGCCGCGGAGGAAATGCGGCAGAAGTTCCGCGCCGCGGTCGACGAGATCACCGCTGCCTTCGCGGGCACCGTCGACCAGTCGTCCGTATCCGCCGATCGCGTCCGCGACAACTTCCGCAAGGCCGTCGACGACATTTCGACGGCGTTCGAGGGGACCGAGACGCGCTCCGCCGCCTCCGCGGGGCAGATGCGGGAAGCCTTCGCCGCCACCATCGACGAGATCGCACAGGCCATCTCGGTCACCGAGCGGCGTGCCCAGACCGCGGCCTCGCGCATGCGTGAGGCGCTCGACAGTGCGCTCGAGGAAATCGGCGACACCCTGTCCTCGACGACCGATCGATCCGCCCACGCGGCCGAGGACCTGCGCCGGATACTCGGCGACGCCATCGCAGACTTCACCGGCGCTCTTTCCGAGGCCGGAGGCCAGTCCAGGACCGTGGCCGCAGAAATCCGCAACGCCCTCAATGGCGCGATCGGCGATTTCTCCAGCGCCCTCGACGGCGCCGGCGAGCGGTCGCAGGGCGTGGCCGGCGAGATCCGCAACGCCCTCAACGGCGCCATCGACGAGGCGGGAACCGGCCTGTCGGCGACGGAGCGCCGTTCGATGACCACCGCCGCACGCATCCGCGATGCGCTGAACGCCGCCGTCGACGAGTTCGGCGAGGGCCTGGCCGGCACCGAGGACCGCTGCGTCACTTCGGCCAATTCCATGCGCGATGCGCTGCAGGGCGTCATCGACGACATGCGTTCGTCGCTGGAAGAGGCGGAGAAGACGTCCTCCACATCCGCCACCCGGGTGCGCGGCGCCATCCGTGCCGCATCGGCCGAAATCGGCGAGATCCTCGAGAGCACCGAAGCCCTGTCGACGACGAGCGCCGGCCGGCTTCGCGACACCATGCAGTCGGCCGTCGCCGAGTTCGAGGCCATGCTGGCTTCCGCCGACAAGACCTCCGGCCAGACGACAGGCCGGATGCGCGATGCCCTGAAGATCGCCGTCGACGAGGCCGTGGAACGCTTCTCCGGCGCCACCGACGAGATTCGCCGGTCGGCCGCGGAGATCCGCAAGGAACTCGGCGACACCCGCGCCGAGCTCAAGCGGGGTGCCTTCGACCTGCCCGAGGAGACGCGCGAAAGCGCAGCCGCCATGCGCCGCGCGGTCGCCGACCAGATCCAGGCCCTGCAGGATCTCTCGCAGATCGTCGAGCAATCGACCCGGGGGCTGGAGGTCGCGCCTGCGACCCCGGTGCGCCCGGCGCGCCAGCACGTCGAGGCGCCGCGTCTGCGCGGCGGCTTCGAAGCCCAGGGCGAACGGCCGGAGCGGGCCGGTCCCGCCGCGCCGGCCGCGAGCGCGCCGCTTCAGGGCCCGCGGCCCCAGGGCAGCGGCTGGGTCAGCGACCTGCTGCGCGGCGCAGCCCAGCAGGAGGCCAACGAGGAAGCCGCCGCGGCCAGGGCACGCCCGACGCCGTCCGCGCCTGCTGCGTCCGATGGCCGGAACCCCCGCCACGTCGTGGAATCGCTGAATTCGCTGTCGGTGGACATCGCGCGCGCCATCGACCACGACGCCTCGGTCGACCTCTGGCGCCGCTACCAGCGCGGCGAGCGGGACGTCTTCACCCGCCGGCTCTACACGCTGAAGGGCCAGCAGACCTTCGAGGACATCAAGAGCA
Source organism: uncultured Alphaproteobacteria bacterium (assembly GCA_963838155.1). Classification (GTDB taxonomy): domain Bacteria; phylum Pseudomonadota; class Alphaproteobacteria; order Rhizobiales; family Rhizobiaceae; genus Pararhizobium_B. Next base: position 16,157 of record CAWIQE010000017.1, on the reverse strand, counting down.
AGTACGAACGCGAGCCGGAGTTCAAGACGGCCGTCGACCGCTACATCGCCGATTTCGAGAAGCTGCTCGCAGACGTCCGACGCGGCGACCGCGACAACGTCATGACGCAGACCTATCTCACCTCGGACACCGGCAAGGTCTACACCATGCTCGCCCACGCCAGCGGCCGCTTCAACAACCTCTGAAGCGGGCATCCGCACGCTGAGAACAGTCGGCCGCTGCCCTGAGGGCGGCGGCCGTTTCCGTTTCGGGGGGCTCCGGTGATCGGCCTTCCGGCCTGCAACGCCGATCCCAAGCCGCGCCACGCTCCGGCCGTTCGTTGCCGCATGGTTCGGGACGCCGCGGCCCGCCCGCGGTCGGTCAGTCGCGAACGGGGCCCCGGCTACCGCGCAAACCCGCGCGGAAGACCGGTCTCCACCTGTCTCGGGAATCGGATCTAGACGATCCGCGCGCGCCCCGCCTCTCTTTCCGCGTCGGGCTCGGCCTCGAGGAGCGCGCCTGCGGTCGCATCCTCGATCTCCCGTCCGTCGACCGTGACGCGGATCCTGCCGTCCGCAGCGCGTTCGACCTCGATCGCGTAGATCCTGCCGAGATGCCGCAACGTCGCCTTGAAGCCCGGCCAATCGGTCGGCAGGGCCGGGTCCACCACCAGCCGCTCGCCGCGGAGGCGTATTCCGAGAATGCCCTCGACCGCGGCCCGATAGAGCCAGCCGGCCGACCCCGTGTACCAGGTCCAGCCGCCCCGCCCGCCATAGGAGCCTCCAGCATAAATGTCCGCGGCCACCACATAGGGCTCGACACGATAGTGCTCGGCAGCACGCCGGTCGGCCGCATGCACGATCGGGTTCAGCCTGCCGAAGCAGGCATAGGCGTCGTCCGCCCGGCCGAGCGCGGCCAGCGCGCAGACGACCCAGGTCGCCGCATGCGTATACTGGCCGCCGTTCTCCCGCACGCCGGCCGGGTAGGCCTTGATGTAGCCGGGATCCTTGCCGGTCTTGTCGAACGGCGGCGTGAACAGGCGGACGATACCGGCATCCGGGTCGACGAGTTCGCCGAGCACCGCATCCATGGCGGCGTTCGCACGCACGCCGTCGTAGGCGCCCGACAGCACGCACCAGGACTGCGCGATCGAATCGATGCGGCACTCCGCTGCCGAGGCCGACCCGAGCGCCGTGCCGTCGTCGAAAAAGCCGCGCCGATAGTAGCTGCCGTCCCAGCCCGGCCCCTCGAGCGCGGCCTTCAGCCTGTCCGCATGCGTGCCCCACGCCGCCATACGCGCGTCGTCGCCCCGCTCCTCCGCGTGAGCCGCGAAGGTCTTCAGCGCGTGGAGGAGGAACCATCCGAGCCAGACGCTTTCGCCCTTCCCGCCCTCGCCGACGCGGTTCATCCCGTCGTTCCAGTCGCCGCCGAGGAAGAGCGGCAGCCCGTTCGGACCCGTCCGCCCGATGGCGAGGTCGAGGGCCCGCGCCGCGTGTTCGTAGACCGTTGCCGTCTCGTTCGACGGATCCGGCCGGAAGAAGGCATCGTGCTGGCCGGCATCGAGCGACGGTCCCGAGATGAACGGGACGTCCTCGTCGAGGATGCTCGCGTCACCCGTGGTCCGGCAATATTCGTCGAGCGCATAGGCGAGCCAGACGACGTCGTCCGCGATCGTCGTGCGCACGCCCGCGCCGCTGCCCGGAAGCCACCAGTGTTGCACGTCGCCGGCCTCGAACTGGCGCGCCGCGGCGTTGAGGATCTGCCGCCGCGCCAGGTCCGGGTCGTGCACCAGATAGGCCAACGTGTCCTGCAGCTGGTCGCGGAACCCGAACGCCCCGCTCGCCTGGTAGAAGCCGCTGCGCGCGAGCAGCCGGCAGGACAGGCTCTGGTAGGGCAGCCACGCATTGACGAGATGATCGAGCTTCTCGTCCGGCGTCTCCACCTGGAGGGCTCCGGTGAACGCGCTCCAGCGCTCCTGCGCGGCCTCCACCGCATCCGCGCGGCGGGCGCCCCTGTGTTTGCTTGCGAGCGCATCGGCCTCGGCCTCCGAACTCGCGTCCCCGAGCAGGAAGAGGATCTCCTCGCTCTCCCCTGGCGCCACGGTCACGTCGACGGCGAGCGCCGCGCAGGGGTCGCCGTCGATCGCGGTCGAGCCGGAAAGCGCTTCGCCCGAGAACACCGTCTCCGGTGTCAGCACGTCCCCGCTCGCACCGATGAAGGCGCGGCGGTCCGCGGTGAACGAGGACATCGGCCGGCTGCACGCCAGGAAGGCGCGCCGGTCCGAATAGTCGATGCTGTAGCGGTTGCGGGCGGTGAGGACGCCGTCCGCACTCATCGCCGAGGCGATGAAGGGCGCGGACTTCGAGCGATCCGTCCCCAGCACCCACTCGGCGTAGCCGTAGATCCGCAGCCGTTTCGGACGGTCGCCCGTGTTGGTCACCTCGAGATGCGTCAGCTTCACGGGATCGTCCGGATCGACTGTCTGGGTGGCCGCCAGGCGAAGGTCGCCCGCCTCGGTGACGAAGGTCGAAAACCCTAGCCCGTGACGCGCCTCGAACGTGCTGTTCGCATCATTGGAGAAGGCGGCGAAAGGGCTGGCGACGTCCCCGCTGTCGAGGTCCGCGACGTAGATGGCTTCCCCGGGCCGGTTGACGACGGGATCGTTGCTCCAAGGGGTGAGCTGGAAGTCCCGCGAATTCCGGCTCCACGAGAAGCCGGCCCCTTCGGCGGAGACATGGAAGCCGAAATGGGCATTGGCGATGACGTTGATCCACGGATGCGGGGTCGCCTCGCCGCCGTGCAGGCGAACGACGTAGCTCCTGCCGTCCTCGGAGAAGCCGCCATAGCCGTTCCAGTGCCGCAGGCCCTCGCCGTCGACCCGCGGGGCGTCGCCGCGGCGGGCGGGCCACCTGCGAAGCGCCACCGGCCGCGAGCCCGCGCGCTCGGCTTCTTCCCCGGCATCGGCGTCCGAGTCGACGCGCTGCCAGGCGCCGGAAAGGTCCTCCGCGCGCACCAGCTGGTCGGACAGCTTGCCGTTACGGACGTGCAGCACGACGCGGGCCGCCGCCAGCAGCGCCGTATAGGTATGCGGCTCCATCAGGTCCCGCCGGACGGCGAAGATGTGCTGGCGCGGCCCGAGCGCCTGCCCGCGCAGCCGCGAGTTCTCGCACATGGAGTCGATGGCGTTCTGCAGGTCCTGGATGTAGGAGGACGGCTTCTCGTTCACGATGACCAGGTCGGCCAGCAATCCCCTTCCGCGCAAATATTCCTGGGCCCTGAGCGCCCTGCCGACGATCTCGAGATCGACCTCGTCGTTGATCCTCAGCGCAAAGATCGGATAGTCGCCGGAGATGGCCAGCGGCCACAGCGCTGATTGCGGCGCGAGCCCGTTCCTGACGCTCTCCCCTTCGGGCCTCAGCCGGAGGTCCGGATAGATCAGGTAGCGGGCGAGCATCTGGAAGGTCGCCGCCTCCTGCGACGAGATCCCGACATAGCGCAGCTGCACCTGCGAGCGCGTCCACGCGTGCGTCGTCTCGTGCTGGAAGCTCTCCGCATAGCGATAGCGCTCCACGGCCGCCTCCACCTCCCGGCGCGTCGGCGCGGCGATCGTCCAGAATATGAGGCTCGCCTTCTTGCCGGCCGGGACCCTGACCACGCGGCGAAGCGCGAAGACCGGATCGAGGGTAAACCCGGCGCTGCCGCTCAGACGGGCGCCGGCGTCGAAGGCCGCCGCTTCCCAAAGGCGCCGCCCGCGCCCGAGAAACGCGCGGCGGTCCGTCTCCGCCTGCGTCTCGCGGCCCGATCCGCTTCCGCTGCCGGCCACCATCAGGTGCGCCACGCTCATGTCCGGATCGGAGGGGCTGCGCTTCCGTCGCTCGGCGAATATGACGTCCCGCTTCGCGCCGATCTCGGTCTTCACGAACATCTTCGAAAAGGCCGGGTGCGCGGCGTCGGCCTCCTCCGGCGCGACCACCACCTCGGCATAGGACGTCACTTCGATGAAACGGTCCGTGCCGCCGTCGTTGAAGATGGTGACCCGGCGTGCCTCCGCATCGTTCTCCGTCGCGACGATGCAGTCGAGCTCGCTCCGGATGTCGCCGACCCTCTTGTGGAACACCGCCTTGTCGTCGGAGAAAAAGACCTGCACCTTCTCGCTCGGCGCCCGTCGCGGTTCCGCCGTCGCCGACCACCACTCGTTCGAGTCAATGTCGCGCAGGAAGACGAAGCTGCCCGACCGGTCTTCCGCGGGGTCCGGCGTCCAGCGGGTCACCGCCTGGCCGTTCCATCGCGAATAGCCGGCGCCCGTCGCCGTCAGCATGATCGAATAATGCCCGTTGGACAGAAGGAGCGTCGCCCGGTCGGAAACCAGCGGATCGACGATCGAGCGGACCTCCGGCCGGTCCAGCTGCTTCACTTCGGCGGGCTTGCTCTCCTCGGGCTCGCGCTTCACCGTCAGGATCGGGATTTCCCTCGGCGCCTTTTCCTGCAGCAGCAGCTCCGCCGCTTCGATCACCGGATCGGAATGGAAGCGCGCGCGCAGCCTGCCGTTGAAGATCACGTTGGCCACCGCCGCGATCGACATGCCCTGGTGGTGCGCCATGTAGTTGAACACCACCGCGCAGGTCTCCCCGTCGGGAACGCGGGTCGGCGTGAAGTCGACGGCATCGTGGAAGCCGTAGCGGCCGAGCGCACCGAGCTTTTCGAGCTTCGTCAGGTTCTGGAGCGCCTCCTCCGGCGCGTATTGCGTCGCCAGGAGCGAGGCGTATGGCGCGATGACCGCGTTCTGGCCGAGCCCTCGCTTCAGGCCGAGCGAGGGCACGCCGAAGTTCGAATACTGGTAGTTCAGGTCGTGATCGCGGGCGTTGAAAGCCGATTCCGAAATACCCCACGGCGTCCCGAGATGCCGCCCATAGGCGATCTGACGGCGGATCGCCAGCACGCCCGACTGGTTCAAAAGCCCGCCCTGGCGCTCCTCCATCACCAGCGGCGGCATCAAATATTCGAACATCGAGCCCGACCAGGACACGAGCGCCGCCAGCGAGCCGACGGGCACCACCGGCCGCCCCAGCCGGAACCAGTGCTCCGTCGGCAGGTCGCCCTTGGCGATGCCGAAGAGGCTCGTGAGGCGCGCCTCGGAGGCCAACAGGTCGTAGCACCCCTCGTCGAGCTCGCCGTCTTCGACGCGGTAGCCGATCGACAGGAGCCTGCGGTCCTTCCGGAGCAGGAAGCCGAAATCCATGCCGAAGGCGAGGCTGTGTGTGCGCTCGCGCAGCGCCAGGAGCCGCCCCCGGTATTCCTCGATCTCTTTCGGATCCGCCATCGAGTCGGCGACATGGGCCTCGCAGGTCTTGGAAAGCGCCGTCGCCCACTCGACCAGCGAGGCGCTCTCGCCCGTCTGGGTCTCGTGGTCCAGGTTGACGGTGAGCCGGTGGATCTCGCGGGCCAGGACGGTCAGGTTGATGGACCGGATCGACACGAATTCCGGCTGCTTGCGCAGGGTTTCGACGGAGCTGTGGAAACCGTTCAGCCGCTCCTCGATCCGCCGGCGCAGGGGACGCAGCGTCTTGCGGTCGTCCGGCAGGGCGGCAAGCTCGATCGACAGGATTCCGGCCGTGTCGGCGATGCCGTCGACCCCGGCGTCCAGATGCGCCGAGAGCGTTTGCGCCCACTCCGCACAGGCGGAGGACACGCAGACCAGGTGGCCCGCGAGATTGCCGCTGTCCACCGCCGAGACGTAGCGCGGCATCAGCGGCTCCAGCGTCCGCGTGTCGTACCAATTGAACAGGTGCCCGCGGAACTTCGCCATGCGGTCGATCGTGGCCACCGTCTTCTCGAGGCGGTCGATCGTCTCCGCAAGGCCGATCCAGCCGAAATCCCGGGCCGAGACGGTCGACAGCAGGTAGACGCCGATATTGGTCGGCGAGGTCCGGTGTGCGACCAGTGGAACGGGGTCCGCCTGGAAGTTGTCGGGCGGGATGTCGTTGTTTTCCGCGTTGGCGAATTCCTCGAAGAACCTCCACGTGCGGCGCGCATATTGCCGGAGCCTCGTCCCGCTCCTGGCGGACAGTTTCAGGCGGTCTTCCGTCTCCGCCGACTGGCTGACGAACCATGCGACGGCCGGCGAGAGCGCCCAGAGCGCCACGAAGGGCACGGCGACGAAAAAGCCCGACCGGCCCGAGAGCGCCGCAAGCGCCAGGGCGACCACCGCGACGACGGGCGCCTCCCACATGTCGCGGAAATTGTTGGCGATGGCTCCTTTCCCGCTGCTGTGCGCCTGCGCGGCGGTGCGCCACTCGAGCAGGTGGCGGCGGCTGACGAACATGCGGTAGAGCGTGCGCAGGATGGCGTCGGCCATGACGCAGGCGGTGTGGCCGATGAAAACGATCCTGAGGGCGACCTGGGCGTTGGCCGAGTTGACCTCCGAGAGGACCGTGTGGAGATGCGCCAGCGCGACGATGTCCGAGCGTCGCGGCAGGGCTCCCGATATCAGCGACATCGTCGGCGCCACGAACAGGCTGAAGATGAGGATCGCCTGCCAGATCACCGCCGGCCCGACCGGCATGAGGCACCAGCCGAGCACGGAGGCGGCGAGCCAGGCGACCGGCGTGGAGGAACGGCGAAGATTGTCGAACATCTTCCAGCGGCCGAGCATCGGGACATGGCCCGACAGGCCGAAGATGAACGGCAGGAGCTGCCAGTCGCCCCGCGCCCAGCGATGCTGGCGCGAGACCTCCACGTCGTAGCGGATCGGGAAATCCTCGACGAGCTCGACGTCGGTCGCCAGGCCGCATCTGGCGAGCGTCCCCTCCAGGAGGTCGTGGCTGAGCACCTCGTTCTCGCCGACGCGTCCCTTGAGGACGGCCTCGAAGGCGTCGATGTGATAGAGCCCCTTGCCGGTGAACGACCCTTCTCCCAGGAGATCCTGGTAGACGTCGGAGACCGTGAAGACATAGGGGTCGAGGCCGCGGTTGATGGAGAATATGCGCTGGAAGGCCGACGCCTCCTCCCCGGTCGTCAGCGACGGGGTGACGCGCGGCTGCAGGATGCCGTGTCCGGAAACCACCGTCGACGTCGCCGGGTCGATCACCGGCTCGTTGGTCGGATGGGCCAACTTGCCGACGAGCTGGGTCACCGCATCGCGGGTCAGCCGCGTATCGGCGTCGAGCGTCATGACGTACTGGAAGCCCTCGGGCAAGCCGTCGTCGTCGAGGAAGGTGGTGTCGGGGTCGCCGCGCAGCAGCCGGTTCAGCTCGTGCAGCTTGCCGCGCTTGCGCTCCCAGCCCATCCACACGCCCTCGGAGGCGTTGTGGAGCCGGCGGCGGTGGAGCAGGAAGAAGCGCTTTCCGCCCTCCCCGGTATGCCGCGCGTTCAGCTTGTCGATCTCGCTCCGGGCGTAGCGGAAAATCTCCGAATCGGACTTCGTCTCCTCGTTGCGGCTGTCGGGCCAGTCGCTGACGAGCGCGAAATAGACCTCGCCATGCGTGGTCGCCAGATAATGGACCTCGAGGTGGCGGACGAGCTCGTCCACCGTGTCCCGCGAGCCGATGAGGCAGGGAATGGCGACGAGCGTGCGCGATTCGGCCGGAATGCCGGTTTCGTATTCGTAGCCGATGAGGCGCGTCGGCGACAGGACGAGCGTTGCGACGGCGTTGAAGAGCCCGCTCGCGGCCTCCGAGGCCGGCAGGGCAAAGAGCGCGAGAAGAACGACGATCGACAGCCCCGACAGGCCAATGCTGCCGAGGAACCAGGCGACGAGCGCCAGAATGACGACGCCGGAAAGCGCCACCGGGCCGGCGATTCCCAGCCAGCCGAGGCGTTCGTAGCGCCGCTTGGCGCGCTCCCTGATGCGCGGCGGGTAGCCGATCCGCGCTTCGAGGTCCGTGCGCCTGCGGCCGACCAGATAGAAGCCGATGTCGGACTCCCGCGACTGCCGGCCTTCGCTCGACGCCATCGATATGGCGACGCGCGCCACCTCCATCTCGCTCTTGCCCGAACGCTCGGCGAGCTTTTCGATGGACTTGCGGTAGAGATCCCGCGACGCGAAATCGAGAGTCCCGAAATCCGTAGCCTCCCGCAGCGCCCGGTCGACCTCGCTCATCCCCTCGAACCAGACGGCCCAGTCGACGTCGTCGATCTTGCGCAGGCTGCGGATGATGTTGCCGATCGTCACATTGCCCGAGGCCAGCCTGTTGTGCTCGCTCACGAGCACCTCCTCGGCGTCGGTTCCGCGCGCCTCCAGGCGTTGTTCCAGCCAGACGAGCGCTTCCTTGGACGTCTGCGATCCGTCGCGGAGCCGGTAGAGGAGCTGGGCGGCGAACGGATTGTCCTCCGTCGTGTCCGCGATCTCGGCGAGGATCGCAGCGGCGCTTTCGCCCGGCTCGAGCTTGAGCAGCCGGTCGGCGACCTCGTTCGCCCCCCGGCGCATCTTGCGGGCGCGCTCGACGCGGTGCGATATCCGCCTGAGGTTCTCGATCAGCACGAAACGCAGGATCGACGGCAAGGCCCAGAGTTCGCCGATCCTCAAGGTCCTGGCCGACTGGTAGCCGTCCACGAGGGCGCCGAGGCTGCCGAGCGAGATGGTGCTGTGCGTATGCGCGACGCAGAGCCATGCCAGCGCCATGACCGAGGGGATCGATCCGCCGCCGGCCACGTCGATCGCCGGCAGCTGCCGGTAGAAGCGGATCGGCAGGTCGCGTTCGACCTCCCTGATGTTCTTCTCGACGATGTAGTGATTGTCGGCGAGCCATTCGGCCGCCGGGGTGATGAGTTCCCCGGCATCGGCCGCCGCCACCGTGGAACGGTAGGCGACGAGGATCTCGCGCTCGTTGTCGCGCTGGCGCAACGCGAAGTCGAACGGCGAGAACCCCGGCAGGTCGACCGACCGGGCGCTGCCCAGCCGGGAGCCGGTCGCCCTGAGGTCCTCCTCGGAAAGATACGAGGCCCGGATGGCGTCGTTCGCCTCGTCGGAAGCGGGTCTGGCGCCCTGAACCGGGCCTTCGATCTTGTCCTGAACGCTCATGAATCACCGGCCGTAGAGAGGGTTACGGCTCCATGCTAGAGTTTTTGAGGCGGCAGCACTATAGAGCGACAGGCCCAAAAGCCACACACATAGCGTGAAGGACTATGACCCGGCCGTGAATCGGGAACGGGCCTTCCGGGCTTGCGTTCCCGTGGGAATGGCGCAAACGGGTCGCTCCTTGCCGCGGGCGATGCCGCCATGCAATATGCCGCCCTCCGGGGCCCCGCCTCCGATCGAAGACCTCGACAAGCAAACCTGGATCGAACGGGACCTCCGGACTTTGCGGAACAAGCAGCGGCAGAGGGCGTTACATTACGATATTGTCATTATTTTCTATTTCCCTGTATCAAAGCCGCGTTTTGAGGAATTAAATTTTCGTAATACGCATTTTAAGCACTAACATATTCCATGGAAGTGCCTTAAGTACGGCACATCGAACGGACGATGGAGATGGGCAGATGGCTCTCGGCGTCCGTTTCGGGCTTGACCGCCCCCGAATGATTTTCTTGAGCAACGCTGATCGGAGTGACACCATGCAACCTGAAAGACTGACCCGCCGCCGCAAGATCATCGCCCTCGCCGGTGCAGCCGTCATCGCTGCCCCGCTCGCACTGACGCCGATCCTCAGTTCCGGCCATGCGAACGCCGAATCGTCCGCCCAGCCGGCCACGTCGGCCGAACAGAAGCTGCCGCAGAACTTCCAGGCGCCGGTCGGCTCCTTTGCGCCGATCGTTGCGGCCGTCAAGCCGGCGGTGGTCACCGTCACCACGCGGATCAACGGCGAGAACGCCTCCGCCAAGGGAGACCAGCAGGGCGGAATGACCCCGTTCCAGCCCGGTTCCCCGATGGACCAGTTCTTCCGCCAGTTCTTCGGCGAGAACGGCCCGAACCACATGATGCCGCACATGCCGCAACGCCAGGAAGAAGCGCTGGGCTCCGGCTTCATCATCAAGTCCAACGGCACCATCGTCACCAACAACCACGTCGTGGAACACGCCAGCTCGATCAAGGTCACGCTCGACGACGGCCAAAAATTCGATGCGAAGCTGATCGGCCGCGACGCGAAGACGGACCTCGCCGTCCTCAAGATCGACGCGGGCAAGCCGCTTCCCACCGTCAACTGGGACAACTCGGACGATCTCAAGCTCGGCGACCCGGTGCTCGCGATCGGCAACCCGTTCGGCATCGGCACCACGGTGACCTCCGGCATCGTCTCCGCCCGCGGCCGCGACCTTCACAACGGCCCCTATGACGACTTCATCCAGGTCGACGCGGCGATCAACCACGGCAATTCCGGCGGTCCGCTCGTCGACATGCATGGCAAGGTCGTCGGCATCAACTCCGCCATCTACTCGCCGAACGGCGGCAATGTCGGCGTCGGCTTCGCCATCCCGTCGAACCAGGCGTCCCAGATCGTCGCCAAGCTGATCCAGAGCGGCTCCATCGAACGCGGCTTCATCGGCGTCGAGATCCAGCCGGTCACAAGCGACGTCGCCGGCGCGCTCGGGCTCAAGCAGGAAAAGGGCGCCCTCGTCGCTTCCGTCGGCAAGGATTCGCCCGCCGCGCAGGCCGGGATCCAGACCGGCGACGTCATCACCTCCTTCGACGGCAAGGACGTCAGCGGGCCGCGCGATCTCGCCCGCAAGGTCGCCGACGTGACGCCCGGCAGCAAGTCGTCCATCACCGTCTGGCGCAACAACGAGAGCAAGACGCTCACCATCGAGGTCGGCAAGTTCAAGAACGACGTGACCGCCGAGAACTTCGGCAAGAGCGGCAACGACACGAACGGCGACAACGGCGCCCAGCAGGACATGGAGGTGCCGAAGCTCGGCTTCAGCCTTTCCGACGTCACGCCGGAAGCGCGCCAGAACTACTCGCTGTCCAGCTCCCAGAAGGGTGCCGTCGTCGACAAGGTCGCGCCGAACAAGACGGCCGCCGACCACGGGCTGCAGGAAGGCGACGTCATCGTCTCCGTCAACCAGCAGAAGGTGACCTCCGCCAGCGAGGCCGACAAGGCCATCAAGGACGCGGAGAAGAACGGCCGCAAGTCCGTCCTGCTCCTCATCGAGCGCAACGGCAAGCAGTCCTTCGTCGCTCTGCCCTTCGGCAGCGCCTGACACCGGACCGAGCAGGCCCGTGAAGGATCGGACGCCCGGCTTTCGCCGGGCGTCTTCTTTTTGACCGCCCGATTGCCTCTCCGACGACGAAATGCGCGGCGTGGCCATTCCATCGCGACGGTTTATCGGCTATCGGCTTTTGCGAAAGGCCGTCGAGATCGTATCGTCGGGAAGGAACGACGCTCGGCCTCGCTGTCTTGTCGAACCAAGGAGCCGGCCAGGACGGGTACCAATGCCGCGAACACGCGCAAACCGGACCGCCACAGTCGAATGCGGCGTCTGTCGCCGGACGAAAGCGAGGAAGGATTGCACGCCTGCCGAGCGTGTCGCGCCTTCCGTGGCCCGGCTTCTCGACGCGGAACGCCCCGCCTGGCGCGAGGCGGGCTGGATCTGCCGCCAGGACCTGCGCGACTTCCGGCGGCAGGCGATGGAAAAGATGCTCGGCAGGGAGCGCGGAAAGCTGACGCAGCTCGACCGCGACGTGGTCGAAAGCGTATCCGACGGTGAAATCCTCGCCACCAACGTCGAGGACAGCTACGAGCGGCACCTCTCCGTCGGCGACCGCCTGGCCGACCGGATGGCGGGTTTCGCGGGCTCCTGGACCTTCATCATCCTCTTCCTCGCCGTCATGGCGGCCTGGATGGCGGTCAACCTGCTGACGGTTCTCGTCCGTCCCTTCGATCCCTATCCCTTCATTCTCCTCAATCTCGTGCTCTCCTGCGTTGCGGCTCTGCAGGCGCCGCTTATCATGATGAGCCAGGGGCGGCAGGAAGCGAAGGACAGGTTGCGTTCGGAAAACGACTACCGCGTCAACCTGAAGGCGGAACTCGAGATTCGTCATCTGCACGAAATCATCGAGCAGCACCTCGGCAGCCAGTGGGAGAGATTGTCCGAACTTCAGGAAATGCAGCTCGAACTGTTCGACGAGATCTCGGGATCGCGGCGAAAATGAGTTTCGACCGATCCCGATTCGACTGGATCCGGCGGCTGTGGCAGCGCATGCCCACGCGGTTCATAGGCCCCGCCATCGCCATTCTCGTGACAGCCATCGCGTTCTGGATGCTGCACGCGATGACGAGCAAGCTCAGGATCGTCGATCTCAAGCAGGCCTTCGGGGCCATCCCCTCGTCGGCCATGCTCTGGTCGTTCGCCGCGACGATGCTGAGCTACTGTGCGCTCGCGACCTACGACATCATGGCGACGCGTATCTCCGTGCCGGGACGCGTCAAGTGGATCGTCGCCGCCGTCTCGGGCATGGCCGGCTTCGCCTTTTCCAACTTCCTGGGTTTCCATCTGCTGACCGGCGGCGCCGTGCGCTACCGCATCTACGCCAGGCTCGGCCTCGACGGCGCGGACATCGCCAAGATCATCCTCCTGACGTGGTCGGGCCTGTGGCTGGCGATCACCGGACTGATCGCCACCGCCGTCATCGTGACGCCCTACGGCATCCCCTTCGTCCATCTGATCAACCCCCTCGTCGACCGCATCGCCGGAGCGGCGACGCTCCTCGGCATCGTCTGGCTGTTCTTCTATGCGGGTCTCCACGGGCGGGAGTTCCGGCTCTTCGGCTGGCAATTGTCGCTTCCGGGCCGTGGGCCCCTCTTCCTGCAGCTCGTGGCAGGGCTCATCGATATCGCCGGTGCGACCTACGCCCTCTACGTGCTCGTTCCGCCGGACCTCCAGCCGGGCTTCCCGGCCTTCCTGGTCATCTATCTCTCCGCCGTGCTGATTGCCGTCGTCAGCCACGTGCCGGGCGGCGTCGGGATCTTCGAGGTGACGATGATGGCCGCGCTCGGAGCGGCCGGACGGGCGGACATCCTGGCGGCGCTGCTCGCCTACCGGATCGTCTATTACGTGACGCCCTTCATCGTCGCCGCGATCCTGCTGGCCACGACCGAGGCCGGCTGGCTCAAGCAGCGTCTCGGATCCGACTTCGGCACGGCGTCGCGATTCATGCGACCGCTCGTCCCGCCGGTGGCCGCGATCATCGTTTCGCTGTCCGGTCTGGTCCTCCTCTTCTCGGCCGCCATACCCAATCCGCCCATCGAACTCGCCGAGCTGCGCCGGTGGATTCCCCTGCCCGTCGTCGAGCTGTCGCATTTCCTCTCAAGCATCGCCGGCATCGCCCTGCTGGTCGTCGCCTCCGGTCTCCGCCGACGGCTCTATACGGCCTGGGCTGCGGCGATGGCGGTGCTTGCCTGCGCTTGCATCCTCACCGTTTCGAAGGGCCTCGACTGGGACGAGACCCTCGTCGCCCTGGCCGCGCTCGCGGCCCTCTTCATCTTTCGCGGTGCCTTCTACCGCCGCCGCCCGGAACCCCTGACGGTGCTGTCGCCGAGTTGGCTGGCGCTGCTGGCCGTCTCGGTCGCCGCCGTCCTCTGGCTCGGCTTCTTCTCCTATCGCCACGTGCCCTACTCGAGCGAGTTGTGGTGGCAGTTCACCTGGAAGGGAGAGGCGTCGCGCTTCCTTCGCACGTCGGTCGGGCTGGCGGCGGTGGCCTTCTTCGTGGGCCTCGCGTCCCTCATCCGCCGGCCGATCGCGCGCATGGTGCCGGTTTCGACGGAAGTGCCCGACGCCGTCAGGCATCTGATCCAGGCGGCGCCCGACGCCCAGGCGAACATCGCCTGGCTCGGCGACAAGACCTTCCTCGTCACGCAGGATTCGTCGGCCTTCCTCATGTACCGCCGCTCCGGCCAGTCTCTCGTCAGCATGGGCGATCCGGTGGGCGATCCGCAGGCCTTCGAGGAACTGGTCTGGCAGATGCGCGAGATCGCCGACCGGCAGGCGCTGCGCGCCGTGTTCTACGCCGTCAGGCCGCGCAACCTGCCCCTCTACCTGGACATGGGATTCGCCATTCTCAAGCTCGGCGAGGTCGCCCGCGTCCCCCTAGCCACCTTCTCGCTCGACGGCCCGGCGCATCAGGAGCACCGCTACGCCGTCAACCGGCTGGAGCGCGAGGGCATCGTCTTCGACGTCGTCGAGGCGGCAAGGTTCGGCGAGATCGCCAACGAACTGGCCGAGGTCTCCGCCAAGTGGCTGAGGACGAAGAAGGGCCACGAGAAGGGCTTCTCGCTCGGAAATTTCAACCGGGACTATCTGGGCCGGTTCGACACGGCCGTACTGCGCAAGGACGGCCGCATCGTCGCCTTCGCCAACCTCTGGCGCACCGCCCGGCAGGAAGAGCTTTCCGCCGACCTGATGCGCTTCGACGCCAATGTCTCGAAGGTGCTGATGGACGGCCTGTTCGTCCACATGATGCTTTACGGCCGCTCGCAGGGCTACGCCTATTTCAACCTCGGCGCAGCACCCCTCGCAGGCCTTGCCGACCATCCGCTCGCCTCGACCTGGGCAAGGCTCGGCACCTATATCTTCCGGCACGGCGAGAACTTCTACCATTTCGAGGGACTACGCGCCTTCAAGCAGAAGTTCGATCCGGTCTGGACCCCTCAATATCTCGCCTGTCCGCGCGGCCTGGCGATCCCGCAGGTGCTCCTCGACGTCAATCGCCTGATCTCCGGCCCTCCCTCGTCGCTCTTGACCTCGGCCGCGCCGAAACCGGCCACGCGTCAGCCGGAAGCCGCACCGATCCGCTGAACGGAGCCCGCCAGTTCGCCGGCGATCCGCAACGCCGCGCCCGCGGCCACGACCATCTGCGGCAGGATCATCCATTCGAGCGACCAGGCCGCGCCGGACCGCTCCTGCTCGTGCACCATCGCCTGGTGCATGCCCGAAACCTGCACGGCATTGAACCGCGCAAGCGCGACCAGGATCTCGGCCGCTACCGGATTGCGCTTGTGCGGCATTGCCGAGGACCCGCCGCCGCCGGCGAGGACGATCTCGTCGATGCCGGTCTGGGCCATCAGCGCTATGTCCTGCCCGAACTTGCCGAGGCTGCCCGTCGAAAGGGACAGCCAGTCGGCGAGCTGTACCACGCCGTCCCGTGCGGAATGCCGGTTCTCGTCGGCGGAGAGCCCGAGGAGGCCGGCAAGGCGCGAACGGACTGCCGGCCCGGCCGCGCCCAGCTTGTCGAGCGTACCGACCGCACCCGAAAACTGCAGCCGCCCGACCGCGCGGCGCACCGTCTCCAGGTCTTCGAGCCGCCTCGACAATGGCAGTCGCCAGCTGCGGACGCGGTCCGCGACGGTCATGTCGATCGCCGCCTGCATGCGCGTCCGGCCCGTCAGCACGTTCCCGCCGAAGCTGGCTTCCAGCCCGTCGAAGGCAGCCACCGCCGCCGCGAGACGGCGCTCGATCTCCTCCATGGCCGAAACCAGGCGAAGCGCCAGCGCCGTGTCGACCACGTCCTGGCTGGTCGCCCCGAAGTGGACGCTTTCGCCATGCGGCGAGCCGACGGCGGCCCGCAGTTGCCGGACGAGTTCCGGCACGACGACGCCGTCGCGCGCCGTCGCCGCCCTGATGGCCGCCTTGTCCGCCGAGAACGCTCCGCAGGCGGCCTCGACCGCCGCGGCGGCTTCCGGCGACACGACCCCTTCCGCGGCTTCGGCGCGTGCCAGCGCTGCCTCGAAGGAGACCATGGCGGCGATCTCCGCGTCGGCCGAGAACCGGGCGGCGATCGTCTCGTCGCCGAACAGGCCGCCGAGCAAGGCGTGGTCGAAGACCGAGACCGCCATCTCAGACCCGTTCCAGGGCGATCGAACCGCCCGCGATCGTCAGCTCGGCTTCCCCCGTCCGGATCGCGCGCGCCGCCTGCAGGACGGCGTCCATGCCGGAACCGCACAGGCGGTTGATCGTGTTGCCCGGAACGCTCGCCGGCAGGCCCGCGAGCAGGAGCGCCATGCGGCCGACATTGCGGTTGTCCTCGCCGGCCTCCCAGTCGACGGCCCGGTTGCGCTCCATGAGCGCGCGGATCGGCACGGCCGCGAGGTCGTCGGCCCGCACGGCCGACAGCGCGCCGCCGAAACGGCCGATGGGGGTGCGGACATAGTCGCAGATGAATGCCTCGGTCATGAACGGCCCGCCTTTGCGCCGCCCTCGTGGTCGTGACGCGCCCGCCCTGCAGCCAGTAGCGGAACATCGGTGAA
>CAWIQE010000016.1:0-21176 GCA_963838155.1 uncultured Alphaproteobacteria bacterium | reverse complement strand
TCCCCCCCTCTCCGCCATTTTTTTCTTGTCCGACTGTAGCCGGACGCGAAAAACCGGAATTTTGACGCGACAATCCGGAACACTTGAAAGCGCCTCGCCGTCCCATCGGCAACGATAGCGCCAAACCGCCAACCATTCGCGAGCATCGAACCTGTTGCCTTCAACTTCTGGACGCCCGTGTGGTCGTAGAGATTGACGGCGACGTCATCCGCGACCGACCGCGTAGCCGAAGTCGAAACGTCGGAGTTGTGGCGTTCCTGGCCTCGGACGACGCGGCCTATGTCACGGGCCGGACCATCAACATCGATGGCGGCTTGATCATGCCATGTCTTGCGACGGCTGACATAGAGCGCTTCCAGGAAAAGTGGACACCGGTTTTCCGTCCGGAAGCGCGCAAAAACAATGAGGTAGAGCCTGTTCGCGATTCCGTGAAACGCGGACAGGCTCTAGGAGGCCGAATATCCGCCGTCGACCGGGATCGTCACTCCATTGACCAGACGAGCGGCCGGAGAGGCGAGAAAAATGGCCGTACCGGCGAGGTCGGAGGGCTCGGCCCATTCGCCGCCCGGTATTCTTGCGACGACCTTTGCGTTGAACTCGGGATTTTCCCGTCCCCCGCGGCTGATTTCGGTCTTGATCCAGCCGGGTGCGATGGCGTTGACCCGTATCCCGTCTGACGCGAAGGAGATCGCCAGCGACTTGGTGAGGGAGACGATCGCCGTCTTCGCCGCGGCATAGGCCGGAACCTGCGGCGCGCCGAAGAAGGAGTACATCGAACCGATGTTGATCAGGCATCCGCGCGTTTGCCGGAGATGGGGCCGAAACGCATTGGCGAGCCGCAGGTTGCCGACGAGATGAATGTCGAGGATGTTCTTGAACACTTCTGTCTCGTATTCTTCCCAGCGGGCGAGCTTGCCGGCGCAATGGATCAGCACGTCGAGGGTGTCGATCCGCTCCGCCAATTCGGCGACGGCGGCATCCTGGGTCACATCCAGACGCTCGTACCGAATGCGGGGATCCGTGCCGGGTTTCGGATCGGCGATGTCCGCGACAACGACCTTTGCACCATGTGCAAGAAAGGCCTTGGCGAACTCGCTTCCTATTCCGCCGCTGCCGCCGGAAATCAGGACGGTCATTCCCTCGATGCTGAAACTCGGATCTCGTGTCATTGCATTTCCTTCAGGATAGGGGATCGCGCAGGACCATGGCTGCTGGCCGAACCTAGAAGAACGCGATCGGCCGCAGCGGGGAACCGGAACCGCTCTGGATCGGCAGGGGAGCGGCGAACAGGAAGCAGCTGCGCGGCAGCAGTTCCATCCGCGCCACGCATTCGAGGATCAGGATGCCGTTCGGCAGCCAGTGGCGGGAATGGCCGGGATCGTCGCCGAGAACCCCGTCCACGGTTGCGATCTCACAGGCGACGGTGTCGGCGCCGACGGCCCGGACCTTGCGGTCCCTCAGCAGTTCGGCCGCGGAATTGTCCATGCCTGGCTGATTCCGGGCATAGAAGTGGGCCCGCTCGTCGGTGAACCAGAACTTCTTCAGCCAGCCGAAATTCACCAGGGCGATCTCGTCTTCGCCAACCGGCTGGCCATGCTTCGCCTCGTATTCGAGGAAGTCGTCGGAAGTGAGCACCGTGCCTGGCTGCCAGTCGCGATCCGAAAAATCGTAGACGCGCGCCGTGGCGATCAGCCGGTCGGCCGGGATCGTCTCGATGGTCTCGCTCATGCGGTCGGCGTGGATGTGCGCGGGCGCGTCGCAGTGGCATCCCGTGTGCTCGGCCATGGAAAGCGTCTGGCAATAATATCCGTCGCGGGCGTGGGTCACGGTCGGATCGATGACCATGTGGGGGTGGGTGGGAAATTTCGGGATCCCCCGTTCGAGCTTCGGAGCGAGGTCGACGGAACGCATTCCGCGAACGAGTGCCGTCAGTTGGTTCACCTGATCCTGTGACATCGTCTCCTCCTGCAGGTCTGTTCGAAACGCGCTTCCACCGGCTTCATCCCGCCGTTCCGCCGAGGAGCGCCTCCACTTCGGGGCGTGTCGGATAGCTCCGCCGCCCGCCGGTCGCCCGGCACTTGATGGCGGCCGCCGCCGAAGCGAAGCGCAGGGACCCGACGGGGTCTTCCGTCTCGGCGAGCGACAGGGCGAAGGCGCCGTGAAAGAGGTCTCCCGCCCCGACGGTTTCGACCGGCCGCACCGGGAAGGCCGGCAACGTCCCGAGCTTCGACGATGCGTCCAGCCACATCACGCCTGCCGCTCCCAGGGTCACCGCGACGAAGCGGCAGTCGCGCGCCGCCAGGCGAAGGCCCTCGACCGGTTCCGCGGTCCCGTACAGGCTTTCCAGTCCAGGCGCGGAGAATATCGCATGCGTCGCCAGCCGGACCGCTCTCCTCGTGTCCCGGTCGGCGGCGCTGTCGGCATCGAGGACCGCAGGCTTGCCGCGCTCGCGTGCGGCGGAGAACACGGCGCAGGCGCCTTCGACCCAACGGTTGTCGGCCAAAACGACATCGGCTGCCGCAAGGTCGTCGACAGGCAGCCAGCCCGGTGCGACGTCGAAATCGTCCGGCCGGTAGAGGACGATCGCGCGGCTTCCGCCAGGCTCGCTCAGAACGACCGAATGGGCCGAAGTCGAGCCGGCGACGGAAAGCGCGAGGCGCACGTCGACCCCTTCTTCCCTGAGGCCCTCCAGGATCCGGTGGCCCTTGTCGTCGCTGCCGACGAAGCCGCACCACAAGGCGCGCCCGCCCAGCCGACTGACGCCGACGGCGGCGTTTGCCGCCATTCCGCCCCCCTGTTCGCGGTAGGACAGGCATTCCTGCTTTCCGTCGCTGCCGGGCAGGCGCCCGACTTCGTAGATGAGGTCGAGCACCGCTCCCCCGAGGCACGAGACGATCTTCGTCACTTGAGCGCTCCCGACAGGCTTCCGCGCGCCAGGGCGCGTGACGCGATCCAGCCGAGCAGCAGGACCGGAAGGACCGCAAGGATCGCGGCCGCGGACATGCGGGCCCAGCTCTGTCCCTCGGTCGTGAAGAAGGACGCCATGTAGACGGGCAGGGTCGCGGCGGTCTGCCCGGTGAGGTTCACGGCGAAGAAGAACTCGTTCCAGGTCATGATGATCACCAGGAACGCCGTCGTGGCGAGGCCGGCCCGGGAAAGCGGGAGGATGATCTTCCAGACGATCACGCGATGCGGCGCGCCCTCGAGCAGGGCCGATTCCACGAGTTCGTAGGGAACGTCCTTGAAGAACGATCGCATCAGCCAGAGGACGATCGGGATGTTCAGCGACGTATAGATGACGACGAGCCCGACCAGCGAGTCGATGAGCCCGAGCTTCGTGAACAGGAGGAAGATCGGCACGATTACCGCCACGCCGGGCATGAAGCGCGTGGACAGGGCAAAGAACAGGAGGTCGTTCGATTTGCGGCCGGGGAAGAAGGCGAGCTTGTAGGCTGCGGGCACCGCGAGGGCGAAGGCCGCCGCCATCGACCCGGTTACGGCGACGAGGGTGTTTTCGAGGTAGTGCGGGTAGTCTCCCGCCAGCGCCCCGAGGTAGTGCGACCAGGTCAGCGGAACAAGCACCGTGGGAGGAACCGATATGGCGTCGGTCTCGTGCTTGAACCCCGTGAAGACCGTCCAGATGATGGGGAAGCACAACAGGAGCGCGGCGGCGAACGTCGCAAACGCAAGGGCGATATCCCTGATCGGAGAACGCATCTACCGACGCTCCATGTAGGGACGGACATAGGCGAGGAGGGCCAGGGCGACGATCGACGTCATGACCGCGGTGATTATCCCCCCGGCGGCCGCCCGGCCGATTTCGTATTGCTGGGTCAGCATGCGGTAGACCGCGAACATCAGGTTGGCCGTCGCGTTGCCGGGGCCGCCATATGTACCGACATAGATCGGGCCGAAGACGGGAAGAATGAGGATCGCCTCGATCAGCATGCCGACGCTCAGATAGGGGACGATGTGGGGAAGGGTGATGTACAGGAACTGCTCCCGGGCATTGGCACCGTCGATCTTCGCCGCTTCGATCGTTTCCTCGTCCACCGACTGCATGCCCGCGAGCAGGATCAGCATCATGAACGGCGACCACTGCCAGACGATCATCAGCAGGACGGCGGCGCGCGGCATGCTGGTGATGAGGTCGACCGGAGCGAGGCCCAAAGAGGTCAAGGCGAAGTTCAGGAGACCGTAGATCGGGTTGAGTATGAGGTTCTTCCAGATGATCGGATTCACCGTCTCCATGATCAGGAAGGGGGCGAACAGAAGCGAATAGGCGAGCCCGCGGCCGTAACGCAGGTTGTTGACGAGAAGCGCGAGCCCCAGGCCGATCGCCGTCGTGGCGATCGCCGAGAGGACAGTGAAGAGAACGGTGTTGCCGATCGCCGTGCGGAACACCGGATCGGTGAACACGTAGGCGTAGTTGTCGAGTCCCACGAAGCGGAACGGCCGCTGCGGATACATCAGGTTCCACGCATGCAGGCTGAAATAGAGCGTTGCGACCAGCGGAACCTGCGTCGTCACCACGAGGTAGAGGACGGCCGGCCAGGTGGCCCAGCGACCGGGTGCGAGGCGGCCCAGACGGGCCGCGCTCGATGTCTCACGTCCGGGTCGCATCGAACCCGGTCTACTTCTTGATGTAGCCGGCGTCGGTCATGACGCGCACCGCGGTCGCCTGGGAGCGCTTGAGCGCCTCGTCGACCGACATCTTGCCGGCGATGACGGCGGAGAAGTTCTGACCGAATTCCGCCGCCCAGGACGCGTATTCGGGGATGTTCACCTGTGCCGTGCCGGTGTAGGGGACGGGGTCTTTCGCCGGCTTGGTCAGGTCGGCACTCTCGATCGCCTTCAGGACGATCGGCGCGAACGGTGCCGCCTTGCGGTAGTCGGCGCGCTTGTAGGTCGAGATGCGCGTGCCCGAGGGGATGTGGAGCGGGCCGTCACGCTTGGCGACGAGATCGGCGTATTGCTTCGACGTCGCCCACCGGATGAACTCGAACGCGGCGTCCTTGTTCTTCGAGGACGACAGGATGCCGAGCGCCCAGGTGTAGAGCCACGCCGAGCCGTTCTTCGATCCTTCCGTCGGGGCGAGCGCATAACCGATCTTGCCGGCGACCTTCGACGTCTTCGGATCGGCGAGAAGGCCGGCAGCGACCGTCGCGTCCACCCAGATCGCCGCGCGGCCCTGCGCCATGAGGGTCAGGGCCTCGTTGAAGCCGACGCTCGTGGCACCAGGCTCGCCGCATTTCTTGAGAAGGTCGACATAGGCAACGAAAGCCTTCTTGAAGGCAGGGCTGTCGATCTGCGGTTCCCACTTCTCGTTGAACCACTTGGCGCCGTAGGAGTGCATGAAGGTGATGAAGGGCGCAAGCTGGCCGTAGTCGGGCACGCCCTTCATGACGATGCCGTAGATGCCCTTCTTCGGGTCGTTGAGCTTGCAGGCGAACTTGCGGATATCGTCCCAGGTCGGGGCGTGCGGCATCGTCAGGCCGGCCGTCTTGAAGAGGTCCTTCCGGTACATCGTGAAGGAGCTCTCCCCGTAGAAGGGCAGGGCATACAGCACGTCGTCGACCGTCAGCGCCTTGCGGATGGTCGGGATGATGTCGCCGACGTCGTACGTCTTGCGCTGCGCTTCCGGCAGCTTGTCGAAGCGCGGGGTCAGCGGGACCAGCCAGTCGTTCTTGGCCCAGCCGGACTGAACCTCGAACGGGCTGATCGTCGCGATGTCGTAGCGCCCGCCCTTGACCGCCACGTCCTGCGTCACGTTCTGCCGAAGAACATTGTCGGGCAGGACGACGAATTTGACGTTGATGTCCGGATGGGCCTTGGTGAATTCCGGTGCCAGCTTCTGCATGAGCACCATGTCCGGGTTATTGACGGTGGCCACCGTGATGTCGGTGGCGTGCGCCGCAAAGGCCGAAAGAACCATTGCTGTCGTCAGTAAAAGTCGATTCATTCCATTCTCCTCCCTGATGAGAAATGACAACGATTACATTCAAGGCAGAACGCCGGCAGAGCAGGAGATCATGCCGATGTCCGGACGGTCAGCTCGAAAGGCAGGACGATGTCCTCTACGGTCTTGCCCCGGCTTCTTTCCGGGTCCAGCATCGAGGCGACCGCCGGTCCGAAATCGAGTGCCGGGACCCTGACGGTCGAGAGCCACGGCGCGAGCCATTCGTTGATACGGTTGTCGTCGAAGCCGAAAATCGCCAGGTCGTCCGGGACGTTCACTCCCTTCTCCTGCGCTGCGCGGTGGATGCCGTAGGCGATCATGTCGTTGCCGCAGAAGACCGCACGCACGGGATTCTTCCTGGCCATGAGCGCCTTGCCATGCGAATAGCCGGCCTCCATTGTGAGCGAACTTTCGATCCTCAGGACGCGATCGGCCGGCCCGGCCTC
Source organism: uncultured Alphaproteobacteria bacterium (assembly GCA_963838155.1). Taxonomy (GTDB): domain Bacteria; phylum Pseudomonadota; class Alphaproteobacteria; order Rhizobiales; family Rhizobiaceae; genus Pararhizobium_B. Next base: position 14,771 of record CAWIQE010000016.1, on the reverse strand, counting down.
TTCCAGGCCACGGAGAAAGCCCTCCAGGCGGCCGCGGCTCGCGGAGTAGCGAAGCGGACCGTGTATGACCGCGCAATGGCCATAGCCGTGACCCGCAAAGTACCGGCCGACCGCAAGGCCCGCGGCTTCGTTGTCGATGCCTACATAGGGTGCATCGATATGGGCGGGCGGACGACGGTTCACGAAGACGACATTCTGGAGACGATCGACCGTGTCGCGGAGCTTCGGCGTGTCGATGGCGCCGAGCAGGACGATGGCGTGCGGTCTCAGCGCCTCGGCCTCGTCAAGTAGCCTGTCCTGCTGCGAGGCATCCTCCGACGTGTTGGCGAGGACCATCGACAGGCCCACGTCGCTGAGCGAGCGTTCGAGCGAGATGGCGACGTCGGCGCAGAAGTCGTTGGTCGCATCGGGGACGAGAAGCACCACGACGCGAGAGCGGGAAAGCCGCAGAGACCGTCCGATTTCGGATGGCGTGTAGCCCAGGGCCTTCGCGACGCTACGGACCTTCTCGCGGGTTTCGGGAGCGACGACCTCGGCCTTGCCGGCGAAGACCCGAGACACCGTCGCGGTCGAAACGCCCGACGAAAGCGCGACATCACGCACAGTTGGCCTGTTTCCCACCGATTGCTCCCTGGCACATTGATATCTCCGTGTAATCGTGTACATCGGGCATGTCAACGTTTACATTTGATCGTCCGGGAATGGAATTGCCGGACAGCCGGGCATTTTCGAGGAAGCGAGGCGCACATCATGGACAAAGCGAGGCCAACATCCCGTCTTCAACGGCCGTCGGGCGGATTCGCCATGCTGGCCATCGACCAGCGCGAATCCATGCGGGCGATGTTTGCGGAAAAGCACGGCGCGCCCGTTCCGGACGATGTTCTCGTCCGGTTCAAGCTGGACGCGCTGAAAGCCCTCACGCCTTACGCGTCGGCGGTCCTGATCGACAGGGAATTCGGCTGGCGGCCCGCGGTCGAAACCCGCGCGGTGGATGCGGGATGCGCACTCATCGCAGCCGCAGACCGCTTTACGGCAAGCGAGACCGAAATAGTCGCGGATGTCGAAATCGACGGCGCCCTCGACCCTGCTGCCGTGAAGAGGGACGGAGCCGTCGCGCTTAAATTGCTGGTCACCTGGCGCCCGGACGAGAACCCCGACAAGCGGATTGCAATGGTCGACCGGTTCGTCGGCATCTGCAAGGCCAGCGGCCTGCTGAGCATCATCGAGCCGGTGGCACGCGCTCCGCGCGACGGTCGTCGCTGGGTTGTGACGAACGGCATCCTCGCGGCCGCCAGGGAACTGGGAAAAAGGGGGGCGGACCTCTACAAGGCCGAGGTCCCCCTTCATGGGAGGGGTGAGGAGAAGGACGTCCGCGAGCAGTGTGCCCGGCTGACCGATGCGATCGACAGCCCCTGGGTCGTCCTTTCGTCCGGCGTCGCTCCCGACCACTTTCCCCAGGCGGTCGAATGGGCCTGCAGGGAGGGCGCTTCAGGCTTTCTCGCCGGGCGGGCCGTCTGGCGCGGTGCCATCGACGCTCCCGATGTCGTCCGGGGGCTCGAGGAGGACGCGGTTCCGCGCCTGGTGCGCCTTTGCGAGGTGGTCGATCGAAGCGTCGGCCGCGGTTGAGCGGCTGCGCTTGACGCAAGAGGATGGGTCACTCTCCACCCTGCTCGATTCCTATCGAGACGAACTTGTCGATGTCCTCGGGGAGGATATCCTCCTGCACATGGACTTGATCTTCATCGTCCCGGTCCGGCGTGGCGACATGAATTCGCCCCACGCCGAACCACAGGCGCAGGACCTGCCGAACACGCGAGGAGGCGAGGCAGGACGTGTTCGACTACATCGAGATGGTCTACAATCCGAAGCGCAAGCACGTCAGGAACGGGATGCTGTCACCCTTCGAACGGCAGCAGAAAATGTAACCCGCGGGCGTCCACGAAGCTCGGGGCTATTCGGCAGAAGGGAAACTGACATGGCAACTTCGGCCGCGAAGCGCGCTCAATTCCGCAAATTGCACGAGAGCGGCTTTTTCATTATCCCGAATGCCTGGGACACAGGCAGCGCTGTGCGCCTTACAAGGCTTGGCTTCAAGGCGATAGCCTCGACCAGTGCCGGCGCAGCTTGGGCTTTAGGCAAGGAAGATGGAGAGCTCAGCCGCGATGAGACCCTGGCGCATCTGCGGATGCTGACCGGCGCCACCACGCTGCCAATAAACGCAGACTTCGAAAACGGCTTCGCCGATGAACCATCCGCTGTGGCGACCAACGTCGCAATGGCCGCCAGGACGGGCGTCGCGGGCATTTCCATTGAGGACTGGTCTGGTACGGCCATGTACGAGCAAGAACTCGCTGTCGACCGCATTACAGCGGCGCGAGTAGCGATTGATGACGTTGATCCCAATATCATGCTGATCGGCCGGAACGAAAATTTCCGCGTGGCCGGTATGCCAGCCGGAGAGAGCATCAAGCGAGCAGTCGCGTATGCCGATGCCGGGGCCGATTGCCTCTTCGTTCCGTTCATTCTTGATCCCGGCGCGATCGCCGAGCTCGTCGCGGCCGTGGCACCCAAGGCGGTTAACGTCGTTGTTCACGATTACGACGAGACCATCCTGACACTTGCCGATCTCGGCGTACGCCGGTGCAGCATAGGCGGCAGCCTAGCAAAGCATGTCTGGAAGACGTTCGATCAGGCCGCTGCGACGCTCAAACGATTTCACGGGAGCACCTCGTCGGATTGAGCGCCCTCTCGGGCTAGTTGCGACGCGTGAGCGTCGGGCCTTGGAATGCGATAAAGTCTGACGCAGAGCGAACCGAGATCTGATCCCCGGAGCGGTCGTTCCAGCAGTTTTGGGCGGCTGCTTCAATAGTCTCCGCAGTCACGCCCTGGCCGTCCTCAAGGGGTGGATTACTTCTGACCGCTTCAGGATTGCAAAGGCGGGAAGCAGCCATTCGGGTGGTCGGAGCGCTGTGCGTGAAGCGGCCCGGGCCCGCGAAACCGATACGCGTCGCAACCCGTTTATCTGAATGGTTTGACCAGAGGTCGCTCCAAGACGCCGATCGACAGGACCACGTCCTTCTTTGCGCAAGCACAAAGACAAGGATCGCATTCGGCCCAAGATGAATGCAGCAGCAGACGGAGCGATCATGAACGAAGAAGACTTTCCCGGTTCCGACATCCCGGTCGACGAGATCATGCGCCGGTGGCCGGCGACCATCCGCGTGATGATGCGGCATCGTTTCCATTGCGTCGGCTGTCCGATCGGGCCGTTCCACACGGTGTCGGACGCCTGCGCGGCGCATGGCACGGACGAGGAGGTCTTCCGGTCAGACCTGCTGCAGGCGATCGAGATAGGCGAAGGCGCTATTTCCGAGGAAGGTTCTCGGCGACAAGCATCAGACGATGGGGATCCAAGACCGTGACCTTCTGACGTCCACCGACCAGAATTCCGTCCCCTTCCCAGGCACTGATGAGGCGGCTGACCGTATGCAGCGTGGTTCCCGTCATCTCGGCGAGATCCTGTCGCGTGATCGGAAAGTCGGTCTCGATGCCTGCGTCCGTCTTTCGTCCCGATTGATGGACCAGCCGCAGAACCGCATGGGCTACCCGCTGGCTGGTCTGCTCCGTCGACATTTCGAGAACGCGCTCCTGCGTTTCCGTGAGCCTCGCACCGATGGTCTGGTATGCGCCGGCGCCGAGAGCCGGGCATTCGGCAATGAGTTGCGGCCAGAGGTCGCTCGGCCAGGAGAGAGTCACGCAGTCGGCTGCGGCGACAGCGCTTGCCGGATAAACCGCCAGTCCCATTGCGACGGCAATGCCGAACAGTTCCCCGGCGTTGATGTAGCGGGCGATCATCTGCTCGCCGTCCGGCTTGGTCTTGACGACCCGGATATGCCCGTCGAGCAGCAGAAAAAAGGTCCTGGCGTCCTCTTCCTGTTCGAAGATCGCCGCTTCTCTCGGATATCGGAGTGAGCGTGCGGCTTTGAGCAGGGACGCGAGCCCCTCGTCCGTTGCGCCTTTGAAGACCGGCAAGGTTGCTATCAACGATCTGTCCAAGGCCGGCACGACGCGCCCTCCAGGTTGCATCCGGAAACAACGTATTTCCAGCAGCCTGTTCTACCTTTTGTTTGCGCTTCCGCAAACAGCGCCGGACGCAACACGCCTATGGTCGAACAAGCCGGCAAGCCGGAGATACCGAGACCGAAAGGAAAGACCATGAGAAAGACAATCGCAATTCTTGCCGCCGGTGCAATGCTGGCAATTGCCGGAACCGCCCGGGCGGCCGACCATGAGATCAAGATGCTCAACAAGGGCGACAACGGCATCATGGTGTTCCAGCCCGACCTCATGAAGGCGGAGCCCGGCGACACCATCCACTTCGTCGCAGTCGACAAGATCCACAACGCCGAGTCGATCAAGGGCATGATCCCCGACGGGGCCGAGCCCTTCAAGGGCCAGATGGGCCACGACCTGACCGTGACCCTGACGAAGGAGGGCGTCTACGGCGTCAAGTGCGCACCGCACTACGGCATGGGCATGGTCGCGCTGATCGTCGTCGGCAAGCCGGTGAACCTCCAGCAGGCCGAGGCCGTGCCGCAGGTGGGACGCGCGAAGAAGGTGTTCGGCGACCTGTTCGCCAAGGAAGTCGCCGCCAAATGACACGACCTGCCGCCCGGCTTCGTGGACGACACGGGACCGGGCGACGCTCCTGCCGTGACAGTCTTGCCGGATGCGGCACGTCCTAGCTCCCGGTAGCCGCGCTCCAGCCTTGCAGTTCGCCCTGCCAGCATACGACTTCCTCTCCGTCGATGAGCCAGGCCACCTCCCCGGAGAAGGGAATCCGGCGCCCCTCGTGGGTTCGGTAGTCCCCGAAGCGACCCCTCCAAGGCGTGGGGACGAAGGACTTCCCGACCGCGCGCGGGCGATCCGGAGCATAGGCTTCCGATATCCGTCCTTCCTCGTCCGTGCTCAGCACGACCGCAACGGCCACGCCGCCAAGATCGACCCGTACGACAAACCGGCCAACCGCCTCGACCTGCCAGCGCAGGAACGGATTGTGCAGGATGGCATCCGGAGCCCACGGAAGCTCGGCCAGGTAGCGCATTGCCTCGCCACGCGTTATCTCGGGATTTCCCCGATAGCGCGCAAGCGGAAGGAGCCCGAACGCATCCACTTCGATGCTGCCCTTGCCCGCTTCGAGACGGTCCCGGACACGGACGACCCCTGCGGGCCCCGTCCATGCACGCCAGTCGAAACGGCATTCGGAAATCGAGACGACCTCCTTCGCGCGGAAGCGCATCCAGCGGGACGACGGCCCCTGCCGCATCCTGCCCGACTGCGTCAGCCGTGCGTTCCGGGGCGCATGCGCGATGTCGGCTCCGAGATTGGCGGCGAGGATCCTGACCTCCTCCGGGAGCGCGTTCACGGGCGTGAATCCTTCGTCATCGGCAACGCTCCCCAAAGTATGGGAGCGTAGCGCGCGGCGAAGAGGAGGAAAGCAAGGCTCCACAAGGAACCGCCGGCCATCAGCAGCGGCAGGTAGACTGCCGGCGCAAGGGGAGCCGCGACCCGCAGGAAGGCACCGAGCGTGACGGCGGTGTAAACGGCGAGCGTTGCTGCATCCGCCCGGATTGCACGCCGGGTATGCCCGAGCGAGGCCCGCGTCATGACGGCAAGCGTCATCGTCCCGATCGCGCCTGCCGTCAGGGCGTGGATCGCGGCGGACGACGGCACGGACCCCGGAACGAGGATCGAGCCCCCGACGAGCACCAGGGACACGGCGAGCCATAGATATCCGACGTGGAGGACGAAGACGATCGGCTCGGCCATCGCCGCCAGACCGCGCCAACGCGACAGCCGGAGAAGCAGGAGCGTTCCCGCGGCGAGCAGAAGCCAGGCGGTCACGGCAGAGGCCGGAAGGACAACCCATAGAGCGACGGAAGCGCCCGTCGTCGCGAGCGCGAACTTGTCGATCGCCCCGAAGCTTGCCGGGAGACGCGCCTGCCCGCGCTTTGCGAGCCAGTTGCGCGAGAAACTCGGCACAATGCGCCCGCCGATCAACGAGATCATCATGACGGCAGCGGCAAGCGCCAGCCGGTAGCCGGTTCCCCATGGAAGAAGCTGTGCAGCCTCGAGGTGCTGCAGCAGGTTTGCGACGCCGAAAAGGCTCAGCAACGTCGCCACCGGCCCATTGCGCCAGTTGTGCCCGGCAATCACCTCCCGCCAGACCGAGGCAGCGAGTGCGGTCGGAAAGGCCAAGTCCAGCAGGGCCGAACCGATGGGGGAGCCCACGAAGACCGCCCCCACCCTGCCGATCGCCCACAAGGCGACCAATCCGGCGAGCGGCAGGCCGCTCAACGGCAGGCGACCGGTCCAGTTCGGAACGGCGGTCAGCACGAATCCTGCGACGACGGCTGAAAGAAAGCCGAACAGCATCTCGTGAACGTGCAGCGCCAGCCCGTCGAAGACGCCCGGCAACCGCAAGCCGCCGGCGAAGATCGCAAGCCACGCCGGTATCGCGATGCCCGCGTAGAGCGCGCCGAGAAAGAAGAAGGGCCGGAATCCATAATGCAGGATCGCAGGTGCCGCACGCACCCGTCCCCGCCCGTCGCGTCCCGGTTCGCTGGTCGTGCCGGATTGCGTCCCGGCCGCCGATCGGCCCCCCTCGTCACGCGTCCGTCGCTCCCTCGTGCTCATGGATCGCTCCTTCGGGTTGGCCACGACGCGTGATCCGGAGGGGAGAATGCAGCCGACCGGAATGAACCGGCCGGCTGCATCCTCCATGTACCAGGACTACGCATTGATGCCGTGAGGAGCCTCGACCTGTGTCATGAGATCGTCGTTCCACTCGCCGTCGACCTTGAAGTGGGCGAGCGCGCCGAGTTCCACGGCCTCGATCAGGTTGTGGTTCACATAGGCGTAGGTGCCGGGCTGACGGAAAGTGTAGAATGCCACGCCGGCCGACCCGCCGCGCACGAACCAGGTCTCCAGGTTCTTCGCCGGCGGATTCGCGAACTTGCCGAGCTCCCAGACATAATCGCCGTGACCGCCGATGAGATGCGGACGCGTGTCGCGGTTTGCCTGCGAATGGACGATGAGGACCTTCTCGCCGACCTTGGCCTTCATGGCGTTGTCCCCCGTCAACGCGCCCTTCCGGCCGTTGAAGACGACGTGGGTCGGCACGAGGCCGCGCATGACCGCGGCCGTGTCGATGTAGGCGTCGCCCGGCGAATCGTAGGCCTTGAACTTGCCGCTGGCATCGCGCGGAACGTAGAAATCGCTCTCGCCGATATAGAAGATGCTGTCGTAGCGCAGCGGCTGCCCGAGGTCGTCCTTCAACCCTTCGCGCGGCAGCACGAGCACGGCTCCGTTCATGCCGGAAACGACGTGCCAGGGGATCATCGGGCCGCCCGGAGCGCAATGGTAGACGAAGGCTCCGGCCCGCGTGGCCTTGAAGCGCAGCTTCGTCTGCTCGCCGGGATTGACCAGCGTCAGCGCGCCGCCGCCGAGGCCGCCGGTCGATGCATGGAAGTCGATGTTGTGGGCCATCGTGTTGGTGGCCGGATTGACCAGGGTCAGTTCGAGGTAGTCGCCTTCGTGGAGCACCATCAGCGGCCCGGGGATCGAGCCGTTGAACGTCATGCCCTGCATGGTCGTGCCCTCGTCGTCGATGACGACCGGCTTCTCCTCGACCGTCAGCGTGAACTCGACGATCTTCGGACCGCCGGCCGCGACTTGGTCGTGGGCGTGGACGAAGGGGGGCGCGACCAGTTTCGCCTTCACGCGCTGCAAGTGCGCGGCCTCGTATCCTGCGGCCTCCGCCGTCGCGGCCGGCATCGCGGCCAGGACGCCCGTCACGGCCGCACCCATCGCGGCCCCCATCAGCGCTTCGCGTCTCGTAAGCATTTTCTCTCTCCTTGGCTCTGTCGCCCCAGTGGATGAAGAAACCTTAGGCCCGGATGCTTCGGCCTTCTTTGCGCTTCGACAAACAGGAACGAGAAGGCCGGCTTGCAGTCGGTCGAGCCTCGTCGCGCGGTCCGACTATCTACGAGGTTTCCACACTTGACGCGAGGACCGGCGCACCGGAACCAAGACATTGTGTCATCACATCAGTTTGCCTGGACGAGCAATCTCGGTCTATGTTGGGCAAGTTCCAAACTGCATGCCGTTCTCCAATTGCAAGGGATAGTGGCGTGTGCTCGGCACCCGACGGAGACGTGCTCAATGACTACTGACGAACCGCTTGCTCGACGAAAGCTTTCCGACCTCATCGAAGAACGGCTGCTGGACGAGATTAGCGCGCGTGATATGGCGCCCGGCGACGTTCTGCCCTCGGAGCGCGAATTGATGGCGCGCTTCCATGTCGGCCGCCCGGCCATTCGCGAGGCCATGCAGAACCTTCAGCGGCTGGGCTTGATCGATATCCGACATGGCGAACGCCCACGGGTAGCCAGACCTTCCCTCGACAGGGCCGTTTCCGATCTTGGCGAAACGATGCGCCACTTGCTGACGCATTCGGAGGCGAGCCTCGACTACCTCAAGAGTGCGCGTCTGGTGTTCGAGATGGAGATGACCCGAATCGCGTCTCGGAGTCGGACAAGCGCGGACATCGAGCGGATCACCAAGGTGCTTGAAGAGCAAGAAAAGGCAATTGAAAGCCATGCCGAGTTCCTCCGGCTCGACGGCCAGTTCCACGCTGCGATCGCCGAAACGAGCCGCAACCCGATCTTCGTCTCACTGAGCCGTGCCATCTTCGAATGGCTGTCGAATTTCCATGCGCATCTCGTACGCAAGCCCGGCCTCGAGCATCTGACTGTGAAAGAACACCGAACGATTCTCGCGGAGATCGCGGACGGAAACGCCGAGAGAGCCGCAACGCGAATGAAAGAGCACCTCGAACGGGCCAATGCCCTCTACAGATCCAGCAACACTGCGCGTGCGACGAAGTGACGGAGGTGCTCATCTCCACGCGCAGGCCTGCCGGCGCCAGCGTCTTTGCTCAGCCTCGTGTCGATCCGTTTGCCATCACGAAGACCGAATAGAGCGAGGTCGTTCCGCAGACGAAAATCCGGTTGCGCTTTGCCCCACCGAACGTGAGATTACCTACTCTCTCCGGCAGGTGTATCTTGCCAAGCAGGGTGCCGTCCGGAGCATAGCAGTGAATTCCGTCAAACGCGCTGGTCCACACTCGGCCGAGACGATCCACCCGAAGTCCGTCGAAGAACCCGCAGGTGCACGTCGCAAATATCGCATCGCTCGAGAGCTTGCCGTCCTCGCTCACCTTGAAGCGTCGAATATGCGCCGGGCCGTTCGGCGCGTGCGTCACGCCGCTATCGGCTATGTATAGTTCAGATTCGTTCGCCGAGAACGCCAACCCGTTTGGTTGCACGAAATCGTCGGCAACCTTGGTGACATTGCCGCTGTCTGGATCGATGCGATAAACGTGCGAGCCGCCAATCTCCGACTCGGCGTCGTCCCCTTCATAGTCTCCCGTAATCCCGTAGGTTGGGTCGGTGAACCAGATGGCGCCGTCTGAACTCACCACGACGTCGTTTGGAGAATTGAGCCGTTTACCTTGGTAGCTGTCGGCCAGCACCATGATCTTGCCGTCATGTTCGGTACGCGTGACCCGCCGCGTCAGCTGCTCGCAACTTACCAATCGGCCCTGCATGTCCACGGTATTGCCGTTGGTATTGTTCGAAGGTTCCCTGAAGGTCGAAACCGACCCATCTGTTTCGTCCCAACGCAAGATGCGGTTGTTGGGAATATCGGACCAAACCAGGTAGCGGCCCGCGGCAAACCAAGCTGGCCCCTCGGACCAGCGAGCGCCCGTCCAAAGGCGTTCGACATGTATGTGAGAAGCGACCAAATCCGCAAAGCGGCTGTCGATTATCTCGTATCTGGACCCTTCTAGCGCGCCAAACCTCTGTCCCACGTCCATGCGTCACCCCGTCAACGTCAAAACACTTGCCATTGGATAGCTGGTATAATATCTATCTCAGGTGCTGTCCACGACATCGTGAGGGCCAGCGGGAAATTTGGGAGGACTTTGGAATGAGACGAGCACTTGCAGTCGCATTGGGCACTGCCGCCATGCTTGCGCTTGGCACCTTTCAGGCGGCCGCATCTCCCGATGCGCCGGTCATCGCGTTGTCAAATGCGTACTACGGAAACACCTGGCGGCATCAGATGGTCGATGCGTTCGAGGCGGCCGCCAAGGAAGCAAAGGCGAACGGACAGATCGCCGACTTCATCACAATGAACGGCGACGGCTCGGTCGCCCAGCAGAATAGCCAGATCGCCGAGCTCATCCTGAAGCGGGTCGACGTCATTCTGGTGGACGCGGCATCGGGGACGGCGGTCAACGGGGTCATTCAGAAGGCGTGCAACGCCGGGATCATCGTCATTTCGTTCGATTCCATAGCGACCGCCCCCTGCAACTACCAGCTCGACTATGATTTCAAAGGGTATAAGGCGACCCAAGCGGCAGCCGTCTTCAAGATGATCGGCGACAAGGGCAACATCATCCAAGTCCGCGGCGTGAAGGGGTCCGCGCCGGAAAAGGTGATGTTCGACTCGCAAATGTCGGTTATCGCCAAACATCCCGGCATCAAGGTTGTCGCTACTGTCTACGGCATGGCTACCGCCTCGGTCGCCCAGGCAGCGATCGCGAACGTGTTGCCGAGCTTGCCGCATGTGGATGCGGTGCTCGCCCAGGGTGGAAGCGACGACGTGGGCATCGCGCAAGCGTTTGTCCAGTATGGCGGCGAATACAAGGACCACATGCCGGTAATCGAGGGCGGCGGCGGAACCGACTTCATCAAATGGTGGGCGGAAGAGAACGCCAAAAACGGCTACCAGACGTTGTCCATGAACACTACGCCGGGTATCGGCGGCGCAGCCTTGTGGTTGGGTGTTGCGATGCTGAAGGGCGCCAAGCCACCCAAGTACATGATCATGCCGGTCGCGGTGGTGGATCAGAGCAACCTGGCCGAATATGCCAAGCTGCCGGCTGGGCAAATCGTCAGTCCTAGCTATTCGCTCGATTGGGTGCAGAAGAACTTGCTGAAGAAGTAGGGAGCTACGTTCTCTCGCCTCGTAGAGAATGCCAGGCGCCGGGCTGCGCCTGGCACCTGGCACTCAAGCCGCGCAGGGACGCCTTGTCTGTAATCTCCTCCTCCGACCACACTTGCGACACCATGCCCGTGAGCGCGCTCGCGACCCCGCCAGTCGTTTGCATGAGCAAGATCACCAAGGCATTCGGCGCAACGCTTGCGAATGCCGAAATCGATCTCGTCGTATCCGCCGGCGGCATCATCGGCCTCGTCGGAGGGAACGGTGCCGGCAAATCCACGCTCATGCGCATCCTCAGCGGAGCTCTTTCACCTACATTGGGAACAATTGCCTTTGGCAATGAGCAACTGCCGATTGGGCAATATGACACCGCGGAGGCACATCGGCGCGGTATCCGCATGGTGCATCAGGAACTTTCCCTTTGTACCAATCTGACCGTCGCGGAAAATTTCTTCATCGAAGCTCCGGCGGATGCACGCATTCTGCCGGGCTGGCGCAACGTCTACAAGGCGCGGGCGCGACAGGCTCTGGAAGCTCTGTTTCCGAATAGTGGAATCGATGTGGACGCCAGGGTCGGGCACCTGACGATCGGCGAGCGTCAGATGGTGGAAATCGCCCGAGCCGCAGCGGCTCCCGGCGTCAAGCTCATCGTGCTCGATGAACCGACGTCGTCCCTCGATCAGGAGCGTTCGCGCCAGTTGCGCGCCTATATCCGGAAAGAATCCAGCCGAGGACTTGCCTTCATTTTTATCAGCCACAAGCTGCAGGAAGTGATCGAGATCGCCTCTCAGGTCGTGGTTTTGCGAAACGGTCGTCTGGCGTGGCATGGAGCGGTTGCCGATGCGTCGGTCGACAAATTGGTCCAGCTAATGGGCGGCGATGCCGGCATAATGCATCGGCACCAGGTGCAGACCGCGGCCGCCGACGGTGAGATCGTCATCAGGGTCGGTGGCGCCTTCACCAGCGGTCTCGGCCACGACCTCGAATTGCGGCGCGGCGAGATCGTCGGCCTCGCGGGCCTCGAGGGTTCGGGGCAGAAGGAATTGCTCCACGCCATTTTCGACGCGACACAGTCGAACTCGGATGTGAAGCGAAAAGGTTCCGTCAGCTTCATCGCCGGCGACAGGCAGAAGGAAGGTGTTTTCCCTCTCTGGAGCGTGCTCTCCAACATCAGCATCGGTCGAATCGCCCAGCGCCGCTGGCTGGGGCTGATCTCGCACGAGGAGGAATTCGCGGCCGCCGCCAAGCGCGCCCGTCAACTTCAGCTCGACGAGAATCGATTCCAGTCCAACATCCTGGAACTGAGCGGCGGCAACCAGCAAAAAGCCTTGGTCGCCCGGGCTCTGGTCGCCGACACCCCGACCATCGTTCTCGATGACCCCACACGTGGCGTCGACATTTCGACCAAACAAGATTTTTACCGTCTGTGCAACGAGGCTGCCCGGGAGGGCCACACTCTCGTCTGGTACACGACCGAGGAAGCTGAACTCCTCGCATCCGACAGGGTTCTGGTCTTCTCGGGCGGCGAGATCGTCAGCGAGTTGAGCGGCGCGGGGCTCACCGAGGAGGCCATCGTCGGCGCTTCGTTTGCCCACACTGCCCAGCAGCGCAGCCAACAGGCCAACGCCAAGGCTCCGATCAGCCGGGTCCTGCGGCATCTGGTGAACGCTGCCCCCTATATCGGGCTCGCGATGGTTCTGGCCATCATGTTCACGGCAAATCCGCTAACGGCGTCGGTGTTCGGGTTGGACCTGTTGCTGATGCCGGCGCTTTCACTGGTGCTCATCACAGTCGCTCAGATGTACGTGGTGGGGGGCAGCGAGATCGATCTGGGCGTAGGCGCGTTCGTCGGACTCGTAAGCGTCCTGGCCGCAACATCGCTCAACGACCAGCCAACGCTGGGCGTTTTCGCAATCGCGCTGGTTATTGCCGGCTATTCCGGGCTTGGCTGGTTCGTTCAGGCCCGCCGAATACCGGCGATCGTGGTGACGCTCGGCGCATCCTTCATATGGGGCGGCATCGGCTATACCATCCAGCCCGCGCCGGGCGGTTCGGCTCCCGGTTGGCTCACCGCACTGGTCAACTGGTCGGTAGGGTTCCTCCCAACGTCCATTATCTTGATCGCCGCGGTTGCGGCCCTTTCTCTCCTGATCGACCGGATGCCGCTTGGCGTCATCCTGCGGGGTTTCGGCAACAATGCAGCCGCCATGGTCGTTTCCGGATGGTCTGCGGCCAAATTTGCCGCGATAAGATATCTGATTGCAGGGCTCTTCGCTGCCGCTGCCGGCCTGTCGCTGACGGCGATCAACACCGCCAGCGACATCAATTCCGGTAATTCCTATACCTTGCTGAGTGTCGCGGCCGTCGTGATGGGAGGGTGCACGCTGCTGGGCGGCATCATTTCGCCGCTGGGGGCGGTGGTGGGAGCGGTAACGCTGTCGCTCATCGGCGCTCTGCTCGGCGTCCTCAACGTGAGTAGCGATTTCAACGCCGCCGCCCAGGGAATGGTCCTTATTGCGCTGCTTGCCATGCGATCGATTGTCCGCAACGACAGGAGCGAGCAATGAACATCGCAAGATTCGAAAGGTGGATCCAGGCCAACAGATGGATTTGGTCGGGCGTGGCCGTGATGATCCTGTGGCTCACTTTGTCGGTCGTCACAAACCGGTTCAGCTTGGCCAGCCTTTCCGGCATCGTTCTGTCCGCCTCGTTCCTGACGATCATAGGGATAGGCCAGATGTTCGTAGTGACCACCGGCCGAGGCAACATTGATCTGTCGATCCCCTCCGTCATTACGTTGAACGCCTATATTGCGTTGCTGACAATCCGAGGTGCGGACGCCAATTTGCTTTTCGGACTTCCGATTGCGGTCGCCCTCGGCATGACGGTTGGCGCCATCAACGCCCTGCTGGTCGTGACGCTGCGGGTCCCCGCAATCATAGCGACTTTGGCCACTGGTTACGTTTTCGCAACGGCTACTCTGCTCGCCAACCGCGCCATCCCCGGGTTCATGATCTCCCCGATTCTGAAATATGTCGCGAGCGGCCGCCTGCTCGGCGTGCCGATCATGGCAATCGTTGCAGTGATCTTTGTCGTGGCCTCCTCTTTCGTGCTGCGTCGAACCGCATACGGGCATGCTTTGTCGGCGGTCGGGCAGAACCGGGCCGCCGCGAAACTTGCCGGCGTGCATACCGGTCTGGTCATATCGATGGCCTTCATCGTCTCTTCCGTATTGGCGTCGCTCATCGGCGTCCTGCTCGGCGCCTATGTCGGGGGTGCCTTCCTCGAGATGGGCCATGCCTACCTCCTGCAATCCATTGCGGCAGTCGTAGTTGGAGGGACCTTGATTTTCGGCGGGTCCGCTACCGCCGTCGGGACCATGCTGGCAAGCGTGCTGCTCGTCCTGATCGTGACGACGATGCAGATCATGGGGTTGCCTCCAGGCACCCAGGACATGGTGCAGGGCACCGTGGTCATTTTGGTGCTTGCGTTGGCGGGTCGACAACTTATGGCCCGGCGCCCCGGACGTGGCGGCCAGCCTGAAAGCTCTGGAGCGGGAGAACCGGGAGCTTCGGCAGGCCAATAAGATCCTGCGCAAGGCGAGCGCTTCGTTTCTGCCCGGGCGGAGTTCGATCGCCCATCCAAACGATGATCGCGTTCATCGACGAGCACCGCGAGGCGCATGGGGCCGTGCCGAT
>CAWIQE010000015.1:0-28268 GCA_963838155.1 uncultured Alphaproteobacteria bacterium | reverse complement strand
GCCACAGTGCTGGTTTGTCCAGATTGTTGGGCCCGGAGGGCTGGAGCGCGGCGGATAGTCCACGATCCACTTCGATGCCGCACCATCGGATATCTCGCAACCCCGCCCCGGCGACGTCACATCGCCAGTCGCCAAGCTCTTGTCGTGCATCCGGAGCCGGGCGTGAAAACGCGCCTCTCCCGCTAACGCCCGACGGCTGACACATCCTATCGCCCCAAACTGACATACATTCAACTTGACGTCATCATTATACCAGTTTGAAGGTAGGCGCAAGGTCGCGAGGACGCGCATCGGGTCAGACAAGTGACGTCGCGCGCCGAAGAATCGAGGTCGCTCCAGCGAGGCCACTGGGCGAACGACTGCGTCCGGCGGTTGCCGAACAAATTTCCGACCGGCCGTTCATGTCAGGGCCGACTCAGCGCCTTGTCGCGCGTCTCTCTGCGGGCCTCGTCGTCGCCCCATTTGCCAAATGGCAACGATATGCTATATCTATGCCAAATGGAGGCCCCATGCCGCTGCAGCCGATAGCCGTCACTCCCGCCGACGCCGCAAGCCCCGCCATCTCCGATGACGAGGCCGATGCCCTGGCGCGCACCACGGTCAACCTGTTCAAGGCGTGGGGCCTGACCGACGCGGAAGCATGCGGCCTGCTCGGCGGCATGTCCGCCCGCACATGGGCCCGCTGGAAGGATGGCGCGCACGGCAGGATCGACCGCGACCTGCGGACGCGCATGGCCCACCTGATGGGCATCCACAAGGGGCTTCGCTACCTCTTCAGGTCGCCCGCCCGCGGCTATGCCTGGATCAGGAAGCCGAACGCGGCCTTCGGGGGCCTGTCGGCACTACAGCTGATGCTGCGCGGCGAGATCTCGGACCTCGCGGCGCTCCGCGAGTGGCTCGACGCCGAGCGCGGAGCGTGGTGAGCGGACTGGCGGTGCGCCGCCGGGTCCGATGGCCGCAAACCTTCCGCATCATCCGCTCCATCCACCCTCCGATCGACCTTTTCGAGGACGTCGCCGATCCCAGGGACTGGGAGGCGCTCGCATCCGTCGAGGCAAAGACCAATCCGCGCGTCAGGTTCGAAATCGGCGACCTCGGCAAGGTCCCCGCTCACCGGCGCGTCGCGGGATCGGGCGCGAGCTACGTCATGGCTCCCTTCGTGCACTGTTCGCCGCTGCGGCCCGGTCGGTTCGCGGACGGGACCTACGGCATCTACTACGCCGGCGACAGCGAGGAGGTGGCTCTCGCCGAGACCATCCATCATCACGAGAGGTTCATGGACGCCACCGGGGAGGATGCCGGCTGGACGTCGGATTTCAGGGTCCTCGTCGGAAGCGTGGATCGCGACCTCGACGACGTCAACGCCGTTCCGGGCGTCCTGGACCCGGACGACTATGCCCCTTCCCAGGCCGAAGGGCGCAGGCTGCGGGCGGCGGGAAGCGACGGGCTGGCCTGGAAAAGCGTCCGGATGCCGGGCGGAAGCTGTGTCGGGGCCTTCTGGCCGGATGCCGTCGGCATCCCGAAGCAGGGACGGCACTACTGCTACCACTGGAACGGGTCGCGCGTGGACTTCGTGCACCGGTACGACACGGGCACCGTGCTCGCGGTATGCTGAGCGGCCCGGCGCGCGGCGCGCGCGGGCCTCACTTGCCCCAATGCAGGGCCATGATATCGAGGTCTCGCGCCAGTTGAAGCAGCCGCGAGCGCGTGCGCGCCGACAGGGGCTTCAGCGGATGGCGGACGTGGTCGCTGCGGATGACGCCGCCCTCCTTGAAGACGGCCTTGGTCGCGCGAAGTCCGCATTGGCGGTTCTCGTGGTTGATCAACGGCAGGCATGCGGTCCAATGGGCGAGCGCCGCATCCTTGTTGCCCGCCCGGTATTCCGCGACGATCGGCCGGATCTTGTCCGGAAACATCGCCGACGTCATCGTCCCGGTCGCCCCCGCATCGAGATCGGCAAGCAGGGTGACGGCCTCCTCGCCGTCGAAGGGCCCGGCGATGCGGTCGCCCGCCGCCTCGATGAGCGCCGCCAGCTTGTCGGCGGCGAAGGGGCATTCGATCTTGAAATAGGAGACGTTCTCCAGCTCGCGCGCCATCCGCGCCATCAGGTCGACCGGCAGGTTGATGCCCGACAGCGGCGCGTCCTGCACCATGATCGGAATCGAGACGGCCGCGTTCGCTTCGGCGAAGTGCTCGAAGATGCCCTCCGCGGCCGGATACAGGCCGGAGCCGTGATAGGGCGGCATCATCATCACCATCGAGGCGCCGAGGGCCTCGGCCTCCTTCGCCCGGCTCCGGACGATGTCGGTGCTGAAATGGCTGATCGTGACGATCATCGGCACGCGGCCGGCCGCATGCTCCAGGCTGAGGCGAGTGAGTCGCGCCCGCTCCTCGTCCGACAGCAGGAACTGCTCGGAGTAGTTGGCGAGGATGCAGATCGCGTCGACGCCCTGGTCGATCATGCAGTCGATAACGCGCTTCATGCCCTCGCCGTCGACCTGTCCGTCCTCGTGGAACGGGGTCGGGGCGACGGGGAGGATGCCGGTCAGGACGTCTTTCATGTCATTTCCCTTCGTTCGATGCCGCAGGCGCCTTCATTCGCGACGGCGCGACGATGGCACGCGCAAACCGTCCGTTTCGTTCCCATAGCATACCCGTTTCCCGCCAGCGACATGCACGGCCGCGAGCAGGGGAGTCGGCCATGGCCGGCTCCGGGCCGGTCGTCGGTCGTGGCACCGGAGCTCGGGGAAGGCCGGACCCAGGCGGTTGCGGCCGTCCTCTCAGCAGCGGGGCGACTGGAGCAACCGCACCTGTTCGGGCAGGAAGGCATCGCCCTCGCCCCGTTCGACCAGGTCCGCCAGGGTTCGACGGACGGCCTCGGCCATCAGCCGGGCTGCGCCGCGCTCTTCGGCCATCTCCGTATAGTATCCGGCATCCTTGTAGGCATTGCTGATGGTGAAGCGCAGGGAATCGGGGTTTCCCTCGAGGATGTAGGGAGCCACGCGGTCCAGGGCGACGCCGCCCGCCCCGCCTTTGCGAAGGCAATCGACCATCGCGGCGGCGTCCATCCCGTCCTTCAAGGCGAAGGCCGCGACCTCGGCGATCAGGGTCGCGGTGCCCAGGGAGACGATGTTGTGGATCAGCTTCAGCTGGTGCCCGCTGCCGACGCCGCCGGCCACGAAAATGTTTTCGGCGAAGCTCTCCAGGACGGGCCGAACGCGGTCGATCGACGCGGCCTCGCCGCCCACAAGGAGGTTGAGGCGACCGTCCTCGGCTTCCTTCGTGCTTCGCGTCATCGCGGCGTCGACGAAATCGCCGCCCCTTTCGCGCACCTTTGCGGCGAGGGCGCGGGTGGAGCTTGGCAGTGCGGTCGAGCAATCGACGACGATAGAACCGGGCTTGAGAGCCTCCAGCACCGCACCCGACCCGACGAGAACGTCCTCGACCTGCGGGCTTCCGGTCACGCAGAGTATGAGAACGTCGGAGATCGCCGCCACGTCCTGCGCCCTGTCGTGGCGTCGGGCGCCGAGTCCGACCAGGTCCGTCGTCGGCTGGTTTCCCGGGTGATCCAGGAAATGAAGGTCCCAGCCCTTTTTGATGATGTTCTTGCCGATGCCGTGCCCCATCAGGCCGACGCCGATCAGTCCAATCTTCGTCATGCTGGCGTTCCCTTCATTCGATCGCAGATGAACCATGGATATTCGATTTGCCGCTCCCGCGTAAACCTGCGGGCGCGTTGCCCGGACCGGCGTCATCCGCCGTCGCCGCGCGCGAGCGCCGACCGGATCGCGTCGATCTGCCCGGCGAACCAGCTCTGGATCGTCTTGTCCTTCGGTTCGGTCTCGCTCACGCCGACGACCGGAACGCCGGCCTCCTTCGCGATCGCCAGCAGGCGTTGCGTCGAAGGGCCCGTCACCTGCGAATTGTAGAACAATATCCTGGCCGCGCCCTCCCTCAGGCTTCTCTCGAAGCCGGCGACCTCCGAGGGCGTCGGTTCCGTTCCGTTCATCATGGCGAACTGGAACGGCACGTTCAGCATCTCGAAGCCGAGCGCCTCCGCCATGTAGCCGAAGACCGGCTCGGTCGCCGTGACCTTCGTCCCGCCATGGGCGGCCCTGATCTGCGCCATCTGGGCCTCGATCGGCTTCAGCGACGCCAGGAAGGTCTCGAGGTTTCTCCTGTAGTCGCCGCCGTGATCGGGATCCTTGCGTTCCAGCACGACGGCGAGACGCGCGGCAAGGGCGGGAAGGACCTTCGGATCGTACCAGATATGCGGGTTCTTGCTGTTCTCGTGGCCGGAGACGGCCGCCACGTCGATGGCCGCCCGTCCGCCGCTCGGCGACGCCGCCAGCAGCTTGCCCATCCAGGGATCGTAGCCCGCCCCGTTATAGACGACGATGGCCGCCTCCGAGATCGTCCGCGCCGTCGACGGGCTCGTCTCGAACAGATGCGGGTCGGCGTCGGGCTGGGACAATATGCTGGCGACCGCCACGTGCGAACCGCCGATTTGCAGGGCCAGATCTCCGTAGACGGTCTCCGCGGCGACGACGACGAGCGGCGCGGCCGACGCTCCGGCGGAGGCGGAGGCCACAAGCGCGAGCGCCGTGAAGAGGGCTGCGGCTAGTGGTCTGACCCAAACGGATGGTACCCATCCGTTTGGAAAAGTCAGCCCACACGCTATTGATCTGGTGGGGCGATTCTTCCTAACAGGTGGTACCATCTGTCAGGATCGCACCACTAGGCGGGCCGGTCGCATGGCGTTCTCCTGATGGGCGGAAAGTTCGGGACTGCGTAATGTCATAACATTACGCTTCATGATCCGGCAAGTCCAGAATTCCGTCGGCGCGGCGACGCGACCCGGCAAGGGACCTCGCGCCGCAAATCGACAGGGGATCGAAGAGGGCCGCCGACGGAACGCTGGACGACGGCAGCCGCGCTGCCGTCAGGTCTCTTCCCAGACGGCGTTCCGGAGCGCGTCGAGCGGGAATTTCAGGTAGCGCCTGCCGTTGGCCTCCGGCTCGGGAAGCCGCCCGCCATTGATGTTGACCTGCAGGGCGTGGAGGATGAGCTTCGGCATGGGCAAGGTTCGGTCGCGGGCCTCGCGCAGCGCGACGAAGGCGGCTTCGTCCTTCGCCTTCCTCAGGTGGATGTTGGCCTCGATCTGTTCGGCGACGGTCGATTCCCATTTCGGTTCGCGCCCGCCGGGCTGATAATCGTGACCCGTGAAGAGCCGCGTTTTACCGGGAAGGGCGACGATCTCCTGGATCGAACGCCACAGCCGGGCGGCGCTTCCGCCGGGAAAGTCCGCCCGCGCCGTCCCGCCATCGGGCATGAACAGCGTGTCGTGGACGAAGGCGGCATCACCGATGACGTAGGTGATCGAGGCGAGCGTGTGGCCCGGGGAGAACAGGACGCGCCCCTGAAGGTCGCCCACCGCGAACGTGTCGCCCCCGGCAAAGAGCCTGTCCCACTGCGAGCCGTCGGCGGGGAAATCCGGCCAGTTGTAGATGCCCTTCCACAGCGCCTGAACATCGACGACCCTCTCGCCGATGGCGGTGGAGGCACCGGTGGCTGCCCTCAGGTACCGGGCGGCGGAAAAGTGATCGGCATGCGGATGGAAGTCCAGGATCCACTCGACCGTCAGGTCCCGGTCCTTGACGAAGGCGAGAATGGCATCGGCGTTCCGCGTGCCGACCGCGCCGGACTTCTCGTCGAAGTCGAGCACCGGATCGACGATCGCGCAGCGCTTGGTCGCCGGGCAGGCGACGACGTACTGGATCGAGGAGCTGCGGGGATCGAAGAAACCCCGGACCTGCGGCCCAGCCGTCATCGAACCTCCTCCAGCGCCGCAAGGGGCACGTCGATCCGCCCGACGGGCGAAAGCGAAGGGGGTGGCGCATCAATCAAAACAAAGGTCTTCCTGGAAAATCCGCACGCGATCGGGACGGCAATTCGTCCGTCGCCGGACAGTATACACCGGACAGCCGAACGCATCCAGAACGAGCGGTAGCGCGACCGTCATGGCATCCGGGCGGAACGTGTCGACGGCCGCCTCCCCCTCCTCGGGCTCCAGCCCCTCCGGGAATTCGGCGCCCCAAACCTTGCCGCCGGGCCCGGCCCCGGTCGACGCGCTCGCCGGGACGGCGTACGACCGTGCAATGATCGACAGATACTTTGCCCTCGACGCGCCGTTTCCGCAGTTTCCCCTTGCCGTCCTCGCGATCAGCTGCCTGGGCATCGGCCCGCTTCTTGCGGTCTATGTCGGCCTGACGCCCGGCTTCACCCCGATGCTGCTGGGCGGCGGTCTCGGCCTGCGGCTCTTCGCGAGGCAGGTCCTGACGGACGGCCTGCTGGTGGTCTACATCGTCAATTATTTCGGCTTCCTCGTCTACGCCGCATCGGCCGCGCCGCGCCGCCGGGGCGCTCGCCGATGGCCGGTCCTGGTCGTCGATCCTCCGTTGAGGGCGGCGCTGTTCGTCGGTCTGCACGCGCTGATCTACTTCAATTCCGCCGATTTGTTCGGCTCCTTCGCCGGCGACCACTGGCTGGCCTTGCGGGTGGTCGGCCCGACGCTCGCCCGGTCCGCGCGCTTCGAAAACCTCGAAGGCGTCTACCTCTACGCGACGCTCGTCGGCGCTCTTCCGATCTATGCCGTCGTCGTCGATCGCCTTCTCGCCCGCAATGGCGGTTCCGGGCCGCCGGCGCCCCGGCGGCTTGCGGCGATCGTCCTGGCGGCCGCCCTGTGCGCGCTCTGCGCCCTCCTGGTCACTGCGATCGCCGACGCGATCGTCTTCCTCCAGCGATCGTGAAGGTCCGGGATCGGCCGAAAAAGGGCAACCGGCGGCGCCGGTCCCGCTACGGGACAACGATTCAGGGATTTTTTCCGACGTCAAAGCTTTTGGTTGTAAAA
Source organism: uncultured Alphaproteobacteria bacterium (assembly GCA_963838155.1). Lineage (GTDB taxonomy): Bacteria > Pseudomonadota > Alphaproteobacteria > Rhizobiales > Rhizobiaceae > Pararhizobium_B. The sequence continues at coordinate 21,358 of CAWIQE010000015.1, read as the reverse complement.
TTGGCGATATGCGTGCAATCTTCTGACTGAGCTTTGGGACATTGAAGGGGGTGCCGAACGGTTTGGAAGAGGTCGGTCCCATTTCGGCGACGGACAGCCGTCGCCGCGGCCGGACGGGCCGGTGGACCGAAACGCGGGATGGATGAGCGCCGCCCGGTTGCCGCGAGGCCTTGCAGGCGCACCCCGCGCCTTTTCTGCATGCCGAAGAACCCCGAATGCCGATAGCCGACCCGCTTGCGTCTTGTCTTGCGGGAAGTGTTCGTTTGACCCCATGGGCTTGCGTATCCGGAACGTGACGCGGGAGGATCCGCAATGATGGAAAGACTCAGACTCGTGACGGCCGGAGGACTGCGGCTCGTCGACCGTGAGGGGCGCGACGTCGCGTTTCCCGGCAAGGGACTGCTGGCGATCTGCCTGCTGCTGGACTCTCCGAATTTCGAGCGCAGCCGGTCGCAGCTGGCAAGGTTCCTGTGGGGCGAGGAATCGGCGGCGGCGGCACGCGTGAACCTTCGCAAGATGATTTCCCGCATCCGGCAATGCCAGGAGGCGCTCGGCGTCCGCCTTTTCGAATTCGACGAGACGCGCGCCGTCCTCCATCCCGAGGCGATCCAAAGCGATTTCCGGGACATCGCGGCGCAGTCCTCGCTCGATTGGCTCGAGCGCATGCGCCTGGCCGCGCGGCAGATCTCGGAGGAATTCCTGGAGGGCGTGTCGCCCGGCAGCCCCGCCGCGGAAAAGTGGATAGCGGAAAGGCGGCTGAACCGGCGCGACGTCCTGCGCGACATCTTCCTCGACGATCTCGCCCGCGCCGAGGCCGACGGCCGGTACGAGCTGATCACCCGGTTTGCTTTCGGCCTCCTGGAAAAGGACCCGCATGACGACGTCGTCCGCGCCGCGCTGATCCGGGCCCGGGAGCGCGGCGACGGCCCGCCCTATGGCGAGACCGTCCCCTCCTCCGCCTCGCCTGCCCGCGGTTCCCGCGGCGAAGGAATCCGCTTCCGTGTCGGCGGCCGGAGACGGCGAAGGGCGCCGGGGCCGGCGCCTGCCGAGGATCGTGCTGCTCCCGCCGGTCGTGGCCACCGGCTCGGAACGGATGGCGGACATTTCGCACGGCCTGATCGAAGACGCGACGATCGTGCTGTGCGCGTTGAGAAGCGTATCGGTCGTGGCCCCCTATTCGGCGTCCCAGATCAGCCGCGAGGACGACAAGGTCGCCGCCTTCGACCGCTACGGGATCGACTATATCTTCGACTGCCGGATTTCCTCGACGGCTTCCGGCCGGTCCATGTTCGGACAGCTCATCCGTTTCGCGAACGACGAGGTGATCTGGGCCGAACGCTTCTCGCTCGGTGCAGTGGGCCTCGTCGAGGGGCGTCGCGAGATCGTCGAGCATCTGGCTTCGAGCATTGCCGAGGAGATCGAACGGAACGAGTTCGCAAGGGAACGGTTCACGGCCGATCCGAACGCCTACCGGCACTTCCTGCTCGGCCAGAGCAACCTGAAGCACATGGACCTTCCGCGGGCCCGCCGCGCCCGGAAGTTCTTTCGCGACGCCCTGCGCGAGCAATCGATGTACGCCCCCGCGCTCTGCGGCATGGCGCGCTCGCTGTTCATGGAATGGCTCCTCACCGCGAGAGGCGACGACGAGCTCCTGCGCGAGGCCGAACGGCAGGCGAGGCTCGGGATCGAGGCCGGGGCCACCCTGGCCGCGGGCTATCGCGAGCTGGGCGTCATCCGGCTCTACCGATGGGCCTTCGACGAGAGCCTCGAAGCGCTGCGGGAGGCCGAGAAGCGCGGGCCGCAGCATGCGAACGTCATCGCGAGCCATGCGGACACGCTCGTCCAGTCGTCCCGGCCGCTGGAGGGACTGGAGAAGATCGAGCGCGGGATCGAACTCAACCCGCTGTGCCCGGACGACTATCTGTGGACGGCGGCCGGCGCGGGCTACTCCAGCGGCCGGTACGAGCTCGCGCTTCACTATATCGGCAGGATGAAGGACCGCACGCCCGCCGACCGCCTGTCCGCCGCGAGCTGGGCGATGCTGGGAGACCTGACGAAGGCGCGCCATTTCGTCCGCAGGACACGGGCGACCCTGCCCGAGTTCGACGTGGACAAGTGGCTCGAGATCGTGCCGTTCAAGGAACGGTGGCAGAAGGACCACTATCGCGAAGGCCTGGTCAAGGCCGGCTATTGATCGACCGCAGCAAGGAAAGGGACTGAAGAATGGCAAAGGCAGTTGTATTGGGAATCGCCGGCGAGAGCGACCTCTGGCTCGTCGACCTCGGGGCCGGCACGGTCACGAGAACCAAATCCCCCGGAACGGGCGCGCTCGGCGACGCCGACAAGCTGAGGCAGTCCGGCGCGGCGATCGTCAAGGGCGTCGATCTCGCGGTGGCGGTCGATTCCGCCGCCTCCGTGGCATCGGGCTTCATGGACAGCTAGCCCGTCCGACGTCCCCGTCGATGGGTCTTTCGCAAAACGGCAATCCGCTCGCCGGCCACGCTCCCTTTCCCGCCGAAAGGGAGCGTGCGGCCGGGGAGATGTGGCGCGCGTTGGCGCCATGCCTGCCCGATTTCGGCGTAACGCGCCTCGCCAGGGTCACTGGGCTCGACAGGATCGGGATACCGGTGTGGAACGCCGTGGTTCCGAATTCCCGATCCATCGTCATCAATCAGGGCAAGGGGCTGGACGACTGCGAGGCGCGCCTCTCCGCCGCGATGGAGGCGGTCGAGCGGGCGGTCGCCTGCGAGCCGCAAGCGAAGGCCGTCCGCGCCAGTCGGCGCGAGCTGGCCGAACGCGGCGTCGAAACGGAGCCGCTGCTCGATCTGGTCGCGGCCGGCCATGCCGATCCCGATCCCGACGAGGTGACCGCGTGGATCCCCGGCGAGGACCTTCTCGCCCGGCAGAGCGTCTGGGTCCCCCTGGCCGCCGTCTCGCTGGACCGTACGGGCCCCGGCTCCCGCTACTGGCAATCCTCCGACGGCCTGGCGGCCGGCAGCTCGGCGGCGGAAGCGACCGTGCATGCCGTGCTGGAGCGCGTGGAACGCGACGCCATGGCGCTCTGGAGGGTCTGCTCCCTGCCGCATCGATGCGCCTGCTGCCGCGATCCGGCGGTCTTCGGCGACGGGGTGCTCGACGGGCTCGCATCGATGATCCGGCGTGCCGGCCTCCGGCTGCGTCTGTTCGAGATTACCGCCGACACCGGCATACCGGCCTTCGCCTCCCTCGTCGGACCGCAGTCCCTGGGCGACCGCGTGCCCGTCCGGTTCGCCGACGTGACCCAGGGCAACGCCGCCGATTTCGACCGCGCGCGCGCCGCGATACGCGCCGTTCTGGAGGCCGCCCAGTCCCGGCTCACCTATATCAGCGGCGCGCGGGACGACATTTTTTCCGAAGATTTCCGGCGGGATCTCCCCGACGACACGCGTGCACTGCTTCAAGCCAACCCCCTGCCGGACGGACCGACCGCCGGGAAATCGCCGCCGACCGCCGCCGAACGCCTGCCGCACCTGCTCGAGGCCCTGCGGCAAGCCGGCTGCGAGCGCCTTTTGGTCGTCCCGCTGACGGTCGAGGGTGCCTTTCCGTTCGAAGTGGTGAAGGTCTTCACGCCCGGGCTCGAGCATCCGGACGGGCCGCGCCGCCGCCGTTTCGGGCCGCGGGCGATGTCGCGGAGCCTGATCGCCGGATGAAGGTGCTTTTCGTCGGCCCGAGCCTTCCGGACGCCGAGGTGCTCGCCGGCCCCGGCTTCCTCGTCCGCCCGCCCGCCGTGCGCGGCGACGTCTACCGGGCGGCGCAGGACGGCGCGACGGCCATCGGCCTCGTCGACGGAAACTTCGAGCACGTCGCCCCCGTGTGGCACAAGGAGCTGCTCTTTGCCCTCGGCGCCGGCGTGACCGTCTACGGTGCAGCGAGCATGGGCGCCCTCCGCGCCCTGGAATGCGAAGCCTTCGGGATGGTCGCGATCGGCCGGATCGTCGAGTGGTACCGGCAGGGCCTGCTCGACGACGATGCCGACGTCGCCCAGATCCACGGCCCCGCCGAACTGCACTATCCCGGCCTCTCGGTCCCGCAGGCGAACCTCCTTGCAACGCTTCGCGCCCTCCTCCGAGCCGGCCGCATCGACGTGCAGGAAGCCGACGCGCTCGAAGCGGCGGGCAAGGCGATCCACTTCAAGGACCGGACGTTCGGCTCGGTCGCCGCGGCCGCCCGACTGCCGCGGGAAACGCGCCGGAAGGACATCGAGGACCTGCTCTGCGCCCATGCCGTCGACCAGAAGAGAGCCGACGCCCTCGACCTCATCGATGTCATGCGCTCGTGCCCGGCCGTGCGCCCCGACACCGCCCGCGCCTGGCAGCTCAACGTCACCAGCCAATGGAAGCGCCTCCTCGACGACGGTTGAGGTGTAGCGCCGCGAAATGCCCTTGGTGATTGTGTCACGCCGACGTCACGCCAAAATCGACGAAGCCTGGAGTATTGTTCGTCACAGGGGCGAGGTTCAACTGTCTGAGGCTTGCAAGATGGAACGATTTCCCGACGGGCTCAAATCCGACATTTCGACCGATGCCGGCAACGGGCCGGACGCGTTCGCCGAGCTGGCTGCGCTTGCCCGGCTTCTGACCTACGCCCGCAGGACCGCGGGCGAGCTCGACGCCGCCTTCGTCGAATACTGCATCGGCATGGCGCTGGACAGCATCAACGAGAAGCTGCGCTCCGCCGGCAATAACGGGAGTTGGCACTAAAGCAATTTCAGGAAAAGTGGGAACCGGTTTTCCGTCAGGAATTGCGAGAAACAAAGACCCGATTCCAGGAAAAGTGGGAACCGGTTTTCCGTCGGAAACCGCGCCGAAGCGAGAAGAGAGCAAGTGAGGAAGATCGGCCGCGGGACGGCCGAGGAAGCGAAGGGGAGAATGGATCGAATGCAGGTCGGGGACGATCCCTACAGCACGCCCGCCAACCGTGGCGCCGGACCGGAAACCGTCGTCCCGCACGGGACGGCCAAGCGCCGTTTCGACGGTCGGACCGCCGTGGTCTACGATGCGCATCTTCCGTCCGGCCGGACGGCGACCGCATCGATCGTCGAGGAAATCGGCCGGTTCCATGTCCTCATCAGCCTGTGGGAGGAGGGCTCGATGCCGGGCCGGGCCGGCGAGGACGAGATCGTCGTCGTCACGCGCGCCGCGCTGTCCAACCGCCGCGTGGTCCCGCTCTCGACCGATTCGAAGGAATGAGGGACCGATCTCGGCCCTCCGCAGATCCGATGGCGCACGGCGTTCCGTCATCTGTTTTCGTGGCCGCGAGGCTCGCGGCGGCCTGCACTGGACATGTCCGGGAAAAAAGCCCCATGACCGGAAAACCAGTGCAGGTCGCCGTCTTTACGCCGAACGCCGCCCCCGCAGGGGAAGACCGGCCACCGCTCGAGCGCTTCCAGGAAAAGTGGAAACCGGTTTTCCGTCCGGAAGCGCGTAAAAACAAAGAGATAGAGCGTGTCCGCGATTCCGTGAAGCGCGGACACGCTCTCGTCGCGGCGCCCCGCCGTCCGGCAAGGGCCTGACGGTCTTCCGTCGTTCGCGACCGTCCGAACCACCTCCGGAACGCCAAAAAAAAATGCCGGGACCCGCATGGGTCCCGGCATTCCGTTTCTGGCGTATCGGCCTATTGGGCCTTTTCGTTCCAGCTCTTGACCAGCTCGTCGTAGCTGATCGTCTGAGGCTTGTCGTTCTCGTTTTCGAGCTTGGGCTGGGGCGCCAGGTTGCCGTGTTCCTTGGCGTATTTGTGCCAGTAGGCGGCGTCGTGCTTGTCGTTGAGGTGAGGGCCCTTCTCGCCCTGCACGCCGGCCCGCTGGAGACGCTCGAGGATCCCCTCCTGGGCCGCGCAGAGCGCGTCCATCGCCTCTTGCGCGGTCTTGGCGCCCGATGCCGCGTCGCCGATGTTCTGCCACCACAGCTGCGCGAGCTTCGGATAGTCCGGAACGTTGGTGCCGGTCGGGGTCCACTGCACCCGCGCCGGGGAGCGGTAGAACTCGATCAGGCCGCCGAGCTTGGGCGCCCGCTCGGTGAAGCTCTTGTCGTGGATGGTGGAATCCCGGATGAAGGTGAGGCCCACCTGGCTCTTCTTCACGTCCACGGTCTTGGAGGTGACGAACTGCGCGTAGAGCCAGGCCGCCTGGGCCCGCTTCGTCGGCGTCGATTTCATCAGCGTCCAGGACCCGACGTCCTGATAGCCGAGCTTCTGTCCCTCGTGCCAGTACGCGCCGTGCGGCGACGGAGCGACGCGCCATTTCGGCGTTCCGTCGTCATTGACGACCGGAAGCCCCGGCTTGGCCATGTCCGCGGTGAAGGCCGTGTACCAGAACATCTGCTGGGCGATGTTGCCCTGGGCAGGAACCGGCCCGGCTTCGGAGAAGGTCATGCCCTGCGCTTCGGGCGGCGAATAGTCCTTCAGCCACTTCAGGTACTTCTCGACCGAATAGACGGCCGCGGGACTGTTGGTTCCGCCCCCACGGTCCACGCAGGAGCCGGTCGGCTGGTCCTTGTCGTTGACGCGGATGCCCCACTCGTCGACCGGCTTGCCGTTGGGCAGGCCCTTGTCGCCTTCGCCGGCCATCGACAGCCACGCATCGGTGAAGCGCCAGCCGAGCGACGGATCCTTCTTGCCGTAGTCCATGTTGCCGAAGACCTTCTTCGGGCCGCCCGCATAGGACATGTCGCGGCCGGTGAAGAACTTGGCGATGTCCTCGTAGGCCGACCAGTTGACCGGCACGCCGAGATCGTATCCGAACTCCTTCTTGAAGTCGGCCTTGGTCTTCTCGTCGTTGAACCAGTCGTAGCGGAACCAGTAGAGGTTGGCGAACTGCTGGTCGGGAAGCTGGTAGAGCTTGCCGTCCGGCCCCGTGGTGAAGGACAGGCCGATGAAGTCCTTCAGGTCGAGCATGGGATTCGTGACGTCCTTGCCTTCGCCCGCCATCCAGTCGGTCAGGTCCCGCACCTGCCCGTAGCGCCAGTGCGTGCCGATGAAGTCGGAATCGTTGACATAGGCGTCGTAGAGGTTCTGGCCCGTCTGCATCTGCGTCTGGATCTTCTCGACGACGTCGCCCTCCTGGATGACGTCGTGAATGACCTTGATGCCGGTGATCTTGGAGAACCAGGACGCCAGCGTCTTGGATTCGTAGGAGTGAGTCGTCAGCGATTCCGAAACGACGTGGATTTCCATGCCCTGATAGGGCTTGGCCGCGTCGACGAACCACTGCATCTCCTTTTCCTGGTCGGCGCGCGAGAGCGACGACATGCCGTTGATCTCCTGGTCGAGGAACTGTTTCGCCTCGTCCATTCCGGCGAACGCCTGGCTCGCCGAGGCGATGAGCGCGATCGCCGTAGTCGCTGTCAGTAATTGCCTTCGCATGATGTCCTCCCTTGGAAAATTGCGAGTGCATGCACTGCGGCGGCAACCGACCCGGATGCCACCGTCTTTCGCTTGCCTAGACGAACCGGAAGACGCCGACGGCGTAGACGACCGACAAGGCAAGAGACCACCACAGCCCGGGCCCGACGAGCCCCAGCCATAACAGGTTGATGAACGCGCTGCCGAGCAGCGTGACGAACAGCCGGTCGCCGCGCGTCGTCTCGAAGCGCAGGATCCCGACCCGCGGATTGCCGCCGGGCGAGGCATATTCCCAGACCCCCATGCCGACGAGCAGGACCGCGATGACGACGAAGAACGCGGCGGTCGGCCAGGTCCATGCCATCCAGGAGAAATTGAGGTTCATGACGACTCCTCAGACGCGGCCCAGGGCAAAGCCCTTGGCGATGTAGTTTCGGACGAAGTAGATGACCACGGCGCCCGGGACGAGCGTCAGCACGCCGGCCGCCGCAAGCAGTCCCCAGTCGACCCCGGCCGCCGACACGGTCCGGGTCATGACCGCGGCGATCGGCTTGGCGTCGACCGTCGTCAGCGTGCGCGCGATCAGCAGTTCCACCCACGAGAACATGAAGCAGAAGAACGCCGCCACGCCGATGCCGCTGGCGATCAGCGGAATGAAGATCTTGATGAAGAAGCGCGGGAACGAATAGCCGTCGATATAGGCGGTCTCGTCGATTTCCCTCGGCACGCCCGACATGAAGCCCTCGAGGATCCAGACCGCCAGGGGCACGTTGAAGAGGCAGTGCGCCAGCGCGACGGCGATGTGCGTGTCGATCAGGCCGAAGGCGGAATAGAGCTGGAAGAACGGCAGGGCGAAGACCGCCGGCGGCGCCATCCTGTTGGTGAGCAGCCAGAAGAAGACGTGCTTGTCGCCCAGGAACCGGTAGCGCGAGAAGGCATAGGCGGCCGGCAGCGCGCAGGCCACCGAGATCACCATGTTCTCGACCACGTAGATGATGGAGTTGATGTAGCCCGAATACCAGGACCGGTCGGTGAAGATGGTGATGTAGTTCTTCAGCGTCGGATTGTGCGGGAACAGCGTCAGCCCGGAAACGATCTCCCCGTTCGTCTTGAAGCTCATGTTGACGAGCCAGTAGATCGGCAGGAGCAGGAAGACGATGTAGAGCGTCGGCACCACCCAAGACCAGCGCGCCTCGCCGCCGCGCTTTCGCATGCGCCGGGCGATCTCCTCGGAGGAGACGCCGGCCTTCGCCGGGTTGTCCGCTGCCGTCTCGCGCATCATCGCTTCGGTTCCGTCTTTTCTCGATCCGCTCATCAGCGCCCCGCCTCGTAGCTCGTCATCACGGTGTAGAAGATCCACGACAGAAGCAGGATGATCAGGAAGTAGATCAGCGACATCGCCGCCGCCGGGCCGAGGTCGAACTGCCCGAGCGCCAGCTTGACGAGGTCGATCGACAGGAAGGTCGTCGAGTTGCCCGGGCCGCCGCCGGTGACGACGAAGGGTTCGGTATAGATCATGAAGGAGTCCATGAACCTGAGCAGCACCGCGATCAGCAGCACCCGGTGCATCTTCGGCAACTGGATGTAGCGGAAGACCGACCAGCGGGAGGCGCCGTCGATGCGCGCCGCCTGGTAGAAGGCGTCGGGGATGGACACGAGCCCGGCATAGCAGAGCAGCACGATCAGGCTCGTCCAGTGCCAGACGTCCATGACGACGACGGTGACCCAGGCGTCGAACGGATGGGCGACGTAGTTGTAGTCGATGCCGAGGGCGTCGACCGTGTAGCCGAGGAGCCCGATGTCGCTGCGGCCGAACACCTGCCAGATCGTGCCGACGACGTTCCACGGAATGAGCAGCGGCAACGCCATCAGGACCAGGCAGATCGGCACGCCGATCCCCTTGCGCGGCATGTTGAGGGCGATGAAGATTCCGAGCGGCACCTCGATCGCCAGGATGATCAGCGAAAAGACGAGATTGCGGCCCATCGCATGCCAGAAGCGGCCGGAATGGAGGATCTGGTCGAACCACGACGTGCCGGACCAGAAGAAGACGTTGTTCCCGAAGGTGTCCTGGACAGAATAGTTCACCACCGTCATCAGCGGGATGATCGCGGAAAAGCCGACCAGCACCAGGACGGGGACCAGCATGAACCAGGCCTTGTTGTTCCACGGCTTTTCCATGGTCAGGCCCCCATCTCGACGCGCCAGGAATCGGCGTAGACGTTGATTCCGGCGGGATCGAAGCTGACGCGCGGCTCTGCCGGCAGGTCGCCGTCCTCCGCCACGATCGCGGCGATGTCGAACCCCTCGACATTGGCGCGGACGACCTTGTGGCGCCCCAGATCCTCGACCTTGCTGATCGACGCCGGCATGCCCTCGCCGCCGATCCTGACGAATTCCGGACGGATGCCGATTTCGGTCTTGCCCTCGAGCTTGCGCGCCGGCGCTCCGGGAAGGGCGATCCTCTGGCTGCCGAGCGTCGCCGTCGCTCCGTCGAGCGCGACCGGCACGACGTTCATTCCCGGCGAGCCGATGAAATAGCCGACGAAGGTGTGATGCGGCCGCTGGAACAGTTCCGCCGGCGTCCCGATCTGGACGATCTCGCCCTCGTACATGACGACCACCGTGTCGGCGAAGGTCAGCGCCTCGGTCTGGTCGTGCGTGACGTAGACCATTGTGTGGCCGAAGCGCTTGTGCAGCAGCTTGAGCTGCGAGCGCAGTACCCATTTCATGTGGGGGTCGATCACCGTCAGCGGCTCGTCGAATAGGATCGCGTTGACGTCGGACCGGACCAGGCCCCGGCCGAGGGAGATCTTCTGCTTCTGGTCGGCCGTCAGCCCGCGCGCCTTCTTGTGCGCCCGGTCGCCGAGATCGATCATCTCGACGATTTCGTTGACCTTGCGCGTCACCTCGCCCTCGTCGATGCCGCGGTTGCGCAGCGGAAAGGCGAGGTTCTCGAAGACCGTCATCGTGTCGTAGACCACCGGGAACTGGAACACCTGCGCGATGTTGCGCTCCTGGGTCGACAGGTCGGTGACGTCGCGACCGTCGAAGAGGATCCGGCCTTCGGATGCCTTGAGCAGGCCGGAAATGATGTTGAGCAGGGTGGTCTTGCCGCATCCGGACGGCCCGAGCAGCGCATAGGCGCCGCCGTCGCGCCAGCTGTTGTGCACTTCCTTCAGCGCATAGTCGGCCTCCGACGTCGGGTTCGCCATGTAGGCGTGCCGGATATGCTCGAGATCGATGCGGGCCATGGTCCCTGTCCTCAGGCAGCCTGTTGGATGTCCGGCGCGACGGACCGGCCGTCCGCGCCGAAGATCATGATGTGGCGAGGGTCGATGTAGACCGAGATCTTGTCGTCGGAGTCGATCTCGTGGATGCCCGGGCTCAGCATGACCCAGCGCACGTCGGCGAAATCGAGGTGCACGAAGCTCTCCGAGCCGGTGATCTCCGTGACCGACACCTTCACGTCGAGCGCCTGGGCATCCGGCGTCTGCGGCTCCAGCGACAGATGGTTGGCCTTGAAGCCGATCGTGTAGGTGCCGTCCGGCTCGCCTTCGAGACCGGCGGGAACGGGCAGCCGCACGCCCTCGTCGATCAGGAACGCGTTCCCCTTTTTCTCCAGCTCGATGGTGTTGAGCGGCGGATCGGAGAAGGTGCGCGCCGTGAGGAGGTCCTTCGGCCTGCGAAAGACGTCGATCGTCTGCCCGAACTGCGTGATCCGGCCTTCCGACAGCGTCGCGGTGTTGCCGCCGAGCAGGAGCGCCTCCGACGGCTCCGTCGTGGCATAGACGAAGATGGCCCCGGACTCCGAGAAGATGCGCGGCAGTTCCTCGCGAAGCTCTTCGCGCAGCTTGTAGTCGAGATTGGCGAGCGGCTCGTCGAGAAGAACGAGGTCCGCCCGCTTGACGATGGCGCGGGCGAGCGCCGTCCGCTGCTGCTGTCCGCCGGAGAGGTTGAGCGGCAGGCGGTCGAGGAAGGGCGTCAGCCGGAGCAGCTCCGCCGCCTTGCGCACTTCCCTGTCGACCGTCGCCTTGTCGGCGCCCGACAGGCGCATCGGCGAGGCGATGTTGTCGTAGACGCTCATCGCCGGATAGTTGATGAACTGCTGGTAGACCATGGCGACCTTGCGCTTCTGCACCGGTACGCCGGTCACGTCCTCTCCGTTGAAGTGCACCGACCCCGCGGTCGGCCGGTCGAGGCCCGCCATCAGGCGCATCAGCGACGTCTTTCCGGACAGCGTCGGACCGAGAAGGACGTTGAGGGTGCCGTTCTGCAGCGTGAGGGTCGTCTCGTGGATGTGCGTCTCGGGGCCGGAGACCTTGGTGACGTTCCTGAGTTCGAGCATTCTTCGTCCTCCTCAAGCGTCGCCGGTGCGGCGGGCGGAAGCCGATGCCGTCGTCGAGAGGCCGCCGGCCGTTCCCAGGAACCGGTCGATCGCCTCGATCGCCGAAGGATCCTTGATCCGAAGGCCGAGCTTGGTGCGCCGCCACAGCACGTCCTCGCTGGTCATCGCCCACTCCCTGTCCCTGAGGTGCAGCAGCTCCGCGGCATGCAGTCCGGCGCCGAAATGCTCGCCGAGATCCTCCATTGCCCGCGCCCCTTCGAGCATCCGTCCCGCGGTCGTTCCGTATAGACGCACGTACCGTCGGGCGATGTCCAGCGGAAGAAAGCCGTAGGCCTTGCGCAGCGCCGTCACCTGCTCCTCGCGCCCCGTGCGGGCAAAGTCGCCGCCCGGCAGGCCGGCGCTGCCCGTCCAGGGTTTTCCGCGGTCCCCGAGGGCCTCCGCCACCTTCGCCATGACGTTGTCGGCGAGCCGGCGGTAGGTCGTTATCTTGCCGCCGAAGACGTTGATGAGGCGCGCCTCGTTGCCGTCGCCCTCCATGCGGATCACGTAGTCGCGGGTCGCTTCCTGCGCCTTCGAGGCGCCGTCGTCGAAGAGCGGCCGCACGCCGGAATAGGTCCACACGACGTCCTCGCGGCGGACCGGCTCCTTGAAGTAGCCGCTGGCGGCCCCGCACAGATAGTCGATCTCGTCGTCGGAGATGCGCACGTCGTGCGGGTCCCCGTCGAAATCCTGGTCGGTGGTGCCGATCAGCGTGAAGTCGTCCTCGTAGGGAATGGCGAAGAAGATGCGTCCGTCGGCGTTCTGGAAGAAATAGGCGCGCGCGCCGTCGAACTTGCGCGGCACGACGATATGGCTGCCCTTCACGAGCCGGACGTTGTGCGCCGCGTTCTGCCCGAAAGAGCCGGCGAGCACCTTGTCGATCCACGGGCCGGCCGCATTGACGGCGAGCCTTGCGCGGATCGCCTCGCGCTTGCCGCTCGGGGTGTCCTCGACCACCACGGTCCAGGCGCCGTCTTCCCGCCGGGCCGAGACGACGCGCGTGCGGGTGCGGATGGCGGCGCCCCGGTCGGCGGCGTCGCGGGCGTTGAGCACGACGAGGCGCGCGTCGTCCACCCAGCAGTCGGAGTATTCGAAGGCCTTGTCGAAGAGGGGTTTCAGCGGTTCGGCCGCCGGGTCCGTCCGCATGTCGAGCGTCCGCGTTCCAGGCAGCGCCCGGCGCCCGCCGAGATGGTCGTAGAGGAAGAGGCCGAGGCGCAGAAGCCAGGCCGGCCTCAGGCCCTTTTGATAGGGCAGGACGAAGCGCAGCGGCCAGATGACGTGCGGCGCGATCGACCAGAGCACCTCGCGCTCCAAAAGCGCTTCGCGGACGAGGCGGAACTCGTAATATTCGAGATAGCGCAGGCCGCCATGGATCAGCTTGGTGGAGGCCGAGGACGTCCCGGAGGCGAAGTCGTTCATCTCCGCCAGAAAGACGGAGTAGCCGCGGCCGGCCGCGTCCCGCGCGATGCCGCACCCGTTGATCCCGCCCCCGATGACGAAAATGTCGACCTGGCGTCCCGTCAAGCGATCGTCTCCTCCCCTAATTTCGCTTCGGCGCCTGTCGGCACCGTGAAACGAAACCATAGCAACGATAAACAAAACAAAACGAATGTCAAACGAAGATTTCTTCGCCTCAGGGATGCTGCGTATCGGCGACTCGCGCAGATCGACGAAACTTGCCAAACCGGCAGGCATGCCGTCATCATGCACCGCCCGCAGGGCGGCGGGGGCGTTCCGTCCGGGAAATGGACATGGCTCGAAACGGTGTTGAAGAGATTATCCGGCAGGTCGTCGCCGCCCACAATCGCGGCGATCGCACGCGGGCCCGTCGGCTCTGCGCGGCCGCGCTCGAGGCGAGCCCCGACGACCCGGCCCTCGCCCATCTGGAGGCGCATCTCCTCTTTGCGGCCGGGGACCATGCGGCCGCGCTCCAGGCCGCCGGGCGCAGCCTCGAACGCCAGCCCGCGAACGTGCCGCTCCGCCTCGTTGCCGGAAGGGCCGCCCGCGCGCTCGGCCGGTTCGCGGAGGCCGCCGGCCACTTCCGGGCGATCGCGCACGCGATGCCCGAGGCCCGGCTCGAGCTGGCGCGCACGCTCGACATGGCCGGGGAGAGGACGCAGGCGCGCACCGCATGGGCCGCCGTACGGACGGCCGATCCGGGCTCGCGGGAAGCGGCGGCGCGGCTCGGCCGCCTGATGTGGGAGGACGGCCGGTTCGAGGAGGCCCGCGGCCTGCTCGAATTCGCGGTCGGCGGCGAGGCGCCCGCATCCGCATGGTTCGACCTCGGCCTCGCCCGGCAGGACGCGGGCGACATGGACGGCGCGGCGAGAGCCTATGCCGAAGCGCTCCACCGGAAGCCGGAGGACGCCGAGGCGGCGTTCAATCTGGCGGTCGCGCTCCAGGAGACGGGACGGCTCGCCGAGGCGATCGATGCCTATCGCAGGGCCTACGGCCTCTCCCAGGCGACCCTGGGCATGATCGCCAACGCCCTGGCGTCGGCCCCCGCGGGCCGGATGTTCCTCGACAGGTCAGCCCTGAAAACCTTCCTTCGCGGATGAACGCGTGCGCTTGTCGCGGAACCGCTTCCGGTAGACGCCGGGTTCCTCCAGCACCGCTCCGACCGTCTCGTCATATTGCCGCGTCGCCGCTTCGTCGAAGCTCTCGACGACCATGTCGAACGCGGTCCTGCGCACCGGAAAGCATTGCGCCACCGGCGTTCCGGCCGGCAGCACCCCCTCGAACCGCGCATCCGTCCAGATGGCCGGGAAATTGATGCCCGCGTCGTGGAAGCGATCGCAGTCGACCATGCCGCTGACGGTCCGGAACGGCAGGTCCTCCCGGTTCGCCGGATGGATCGCGAACAGCGACCAGCCCTCCTCCAGCTCGACCGTCCAGAAGCTGTTGAACTTGACGGCCGCGCGCCCGTTCGAAAGCGGCGCCCCGGCGGTCTGCTCCGCGACATGAAAGCTGAGAGGCGCCCTCGGATGCCGCTTCGCGGCCGGCGTGGCGATGTCCCAGTCCCAGGAAAAGGTCCCGTTCTCCACCGTGACGTCGCAGGGCAGCAGGATCATGAAGCCGTAGGTCATCGCGTCGACGAAGGGCGGGCATTGCTTGACCGTCCGGATCGGCCGCCCGTGCATCTCCGAGAATGCCTTCGCCGGCATGTCCCGCAGCCAGTCCGGCAGGCAGGCCCTCGCCGGCTGCGGTACGGGAAGACTGGGACGCAGCTTGGAATCGCAGCGAAAGACGATACGCAAAAGTGGGTCCTCCCAGGCTGCCCTCCGGATTGGGGCGTCGCGGTCCCGGCCGCAAGCGGAGCCTCCGACGTCGGCGGGTCGCCGATGTTGACACCTCATCCGGCCTGTGACTAGCTTGCTCCCGGAACGTATACGTTCCCAGTGGAGGAGACAAATTCATGAATTTCAAAAGGCTCTTGCGCCGCGTGGCGCTGGGCGGCGTCGCTGCCGTCATCCTGCCCGCGACGATGGCCCTTGCGGCATTTCCCGACCGTCCGATAACCTTGATCGTCCCTTGGGGCGCAGGCGGCGGAACCGATTCGACGGCCCGCATCATCGCATCCCTTCTCGAGAAGGATCTGGGACAGCCGGTGAACGTGGTCAACCGCACGGGCGGGTCGGGCGTCGTCGGACACAGCGCCATAGCCAACGCCAAGCCCGACGGATACACAATCGGCATGGCGACCGTCGAGATCGGCATGATGCACTGGATGGGGCTGACCAAGCTGACCTCCGCCGACTATACGCCGATCGCGCTGATGAACGAGGACCCGGGCGCGGTGCAGGTCGCCGCGGACTCGCCCTGGAAGGACCTTCCCTCGCTCATCAAGTCCATCAAGGAGAACCCCGGCAAGTACAAGGCCTCCGGCACCGGCGAAGGCGGCATCTGGGAACTGGCCATCTACGGCCTGCTCTCCAAGTTGAACATCGACCCCAAGAGCGTGCCGTGGGTGCCGAGCCAGGGCGCCGCGCCGGGCCTGCAGGACCTCATCGCCGGCGGCGTCTCGATCGTTCCGTGCTCCATACCGGAGGCCCGCTCGCTTCTCGAGGCGAAACGGGTGCGTTCGCTCGCCGTGATGTCCGAGGACCGCAACCCCGCCTTTCCCGACGTGCCCACGACCAAGGAAGCGGTCGGGGTGAGCTGGACGATCGGCGCATGGCGCGGCATCGTCGCCCCCAAGGGCATTCCCGACGAGGACACGAAGGTCCTCGCCGCGGCCCTGAAGAAAGTCTACGACAGCAAGGACTACAAGTCCTTCATGTCGAAGCAGGGCTTCGGCATGCGCTGGGCCTCGGGCGACGATTTCGGCCAGTTCATGAAGACGAGCAACGAGCAGCTCGGCCAGGTCATGAAGAAGGTCGGGCTGGCCAAGTAGTCCGGCCCCCGCCCTGCCCCGAACCGCCGCCCGCCCCGCGGGCCGGCGGTTCGCGGGCCGGGGTCCCTCGGAGCATTCTGAAATGCGTTTCAACGATGCCGTGCTCGGAACCGTCCTCCTGGCCTTTTCCGTTCTGGTCGGCTGGTGGTCCCAGAGCTTCCCGGCGATCCCGGGCCAGCAGTACGGTGCGGCGGTCTTCCCGACTCTCGTGGCGGTGGCGCTCGGCGGCTGCTCGCTCGTGCTGATCGTCTCTGGGCTGAGGCAGGGCGGCGCGCTGGTCCTGCGGGACGAATGGGCCGAGAGCCTCGCCGGCCCGGCGAGGGTCGTCCTCGTCCTGGCCTCCGTCGTCTTCTTCGTCCTCGCCGTCGATCCGCTCGGATTCATCCCGACGATGACGCTCGTCCTCGTTCTCGACCTTCGCCTGCTCGGCGTGCGCTGGCTGACGACGATCGCCGTGGCGGTCGCGATGTCGTTCCTGCTGCAATGGTCCTTCGGCGATCTGCTGCACGTGCCCCTGCCCTGGGGCGTTCTCTCCGCCTACAGGTTCTGAGCCGATGCACGTTCTCGAAAACGCCCTGGCCCTTGTCCTTCAATGGCAGGTCCTGGTCACCGTCGCGCTTTCCGCGGCCTTCGGACTGTTCGTCGGCGCGGTCCCGGGCCTGACGGCGACCATGGCCATCGCCTTGCTCGTCCCCCTCACCTTCTTCATGGATCCGGTGCCGGCCGTCGGGGCGATGGTCACCTGCTCCGCCATGGCGATCTTCGCCGGCGACATTCCCGGCACCCTGCTGCGCATTCCCGGCACACCCGCCTCGGCCGCCTACGCGAACGAGGCCTTCCGCATGACGCAGAAGGGAGAGGCGGAGCGCGCGCTCGGCGCCAACCTGATGTTTTCGGCCATCGGCGGCCTCTTCGGCACCGTCGT
This sequence comes from uncultured Alphaproteobacteria bacterium, assembly GCA_963838155.1. Classification (GTDB taxonomy): domain Bacteria; phylum Pseudomonadota; class Alphaproteobacteria; order Rhizobiales; family Rhizobiaceae; genus Pararhizobium_B. The sequence continues at coordinate 4,276 of CAWIQE010000015.1, read as the reverse complement.
TCTCATGTTCACGGCGCCCTGGCTCGCCGAAGTCGCGCTCAAGTTCTCCTCCTTCGAGTACTTCTGGATGGCGCTGCTCGGCCTGACCTGCGCGACCTTCATCGGCGCGAGCGCGCCGACGAAGGGGCTCGTCAGCCTCCTCATCGGCCTGTTCGTGGCCACCATCGGCCTCAACAACCCGGCCGGCGTGTCGCGCTTCACCTTCGGCAGCGTCGACCTGATGGGCGGCATCAACTTCATCTCCGCGATGATCGGCCTGTTCGCCGTCTCGGAGGTGCTGCGCGCCGCCGCGAGCGGCGCGCGCGGCGTCTCCCCGCCCCAGGCCTCGATCGGCAACCTCTTCAAGGGCTGGGGCCGGCTCTTCCTGAAATACTGGCCCCAGCAGCTGCGCGGCAACGTGCTCGGCACGCTGATCGGCGCCCTGCCGGGATCGGGCGCCGACATCGCCGCCTGGGTGGCCTATGCGATCAGCAAGCGGTTTTCCAGGACGCCGGAGAAGTTCGGGACCGGGCATCTGGAAGGGATCGTCGAGGCGACGTCGGCCAACAACGCCGCCCTCGGCGGTGCCTGGGTGCCGGCGCTGGTCTTCGGCATCCCGGGCGACTCCATCACCGCCATCGTCATCGGCGTCCTCTACGTCAAGGGCCTCAACCCCGGCCCGACGCTCTTCCTCACCAACCCCCAGACGATCTACGCCGTCTTCTTCCTCTTCATCCTGGCGAACCTGATCATGGTTCCCTTTGGCTGGGGCGCGATCAAGCTGGCTAAGCAGATCCTGCGCGTCCCGCCGAAGATCCTGATGCCGGTCATCCTGTCCTTCTGCATCGTCGGTGCCTTCGCCAACAACAACACCACCTTCGACGTCTCGGTCATGCTCTGCTTCGGGGTGCTCGGCTTCATCATGGAGGAGAACGACGTCCCCATCGCGCCCTGCATCCTCGGCATCGTCCTCGGGCCGATGCTCGAGCGGACCTTCGTCACGTCGATGATCAAGTCGGACGGCAGCTTCCTCGCCTTCTTCGAACGCCCGATCGCCGCCGGCCTCGGCATCCTGACGCTGCTGATCTGGGGCGCGTCCCTGCTGTCCTTCCTCCTCGCAAGCCGACGCCGCCCGACCGATGCGACCGCCCCGGACGGGATGTCCTGAAGCAATTCCAGGCACCGGTCTTCCGTCCGGGATTGCGCCGCCGACACAGATGGATGCCCCGCCGTGCCGTCCCCGGCGCCGGCGGGTCAGTCCTCGATCTGCCGCGCCTCCGAGACCAGCATGATCGGTATCCCGTCGCGGATGGGAAAGGCGAGAGCGGCGCTTTCGGAAACGAGCTCTCCGGCCTCGCGGTCGTAGGTCAGCGTCCCCTTGGTCAGCGGACAGACGAGCAGTTCGAGGAGCAGCGGATCGATCGGTTTCGAAGCTTCACCCGGCCTTGCCATCGCTCGGACCTTCCCCTGAGTGACTACTGTATCTTGCCGGGATAATCGTCCTTGTCGCGCGCCAAGGCAATCTCGGTGATGGCGATCAGCGTCTCGGCGCGGGTGCGCAGGTCGGGCGCCTCCAGCAGCGCCTGCTTCTCGGCGGGCCCGAAGGGCGACATCATCGCGAGGCAGTTGACGAGCGTGGTGTTGCTCGCCCGTTCGATGCTCGACCAGTCCGCCTCGAGCTCGTTGGCGTCGAGATAGGCCTTGAAGCTCTTGATCAGCGCCCCCCGGTCGATCTGCCTGGACGCTTCCTCGGGCGAAAGGTCGGCGAGGAACGGAGTGGTGCGGGCGGTGCGGTAGGGCTTGGCGCAGGCGATCTCCGTCGCCACGCGGAAGCGGCAGATGCCGGTCAGCGAGACGATGTAGCGGCCGTCGCCCGTCTCCGAATAGGAGCAGATCCGCCCCATGCAGCCGACCGCGCTCAGCGCCGGCACGGTGTCCTTCCTGACATTGCCCTGCCGGTCGAATTCCGGCTGGATGATGCCGACGATCCGGTCGGTCGCCAGCGCATCGTCGAACATCTGCAGATAACGCGGCTCGAAGATGTTGAGCGGAAGATGCCCGCCCGGAAGGAGCAACGCTCCGCACAGGGGAAAGATCGGAACCGTTCCGGGCAGGTCTTCCGCTTTTCTGTAGTGGACGTTTCCCGCCTGCATGAGTGTCTGCCTGTCGAATACCATCCAGACACCTAGATGGAGCGCGGGCGCGGAACCTCAAGGGAAAATCGGGTCTTCGCGGTTTCCCGCCGGCGCGTCACGCGAAGAGAATCGAGGAGAGCTTGCGCCGGGCGGCAAGCGTGGCAGGGTCGCTCGGGCCCCAGGCCTCGAAGAACTCGAGCAGCGCCTTGCGGGCGCCGTCGTCCTCCCACGCGCGGTCCTTGCGCATGATCTGCAGCAAATGGTCGGCGGCGGCGGCGCGGTCGCCCCTGACGCTCAGGATCTTGGCCAGGTCGCGCCGGGCGGCGTGATCGTCGGGATCGGCGGCCAGCCGCGCCTCGAGCGCCGCCGGGTCGCCGAGCCGGGCGACCTCGTCCGCCTGCGCCAGGCGGGCGAGGAGGCTGGCGATCTCCGGATCCTTGCGCTGTTCCTCGGTGAGCTCCTCCAGCAGCTGGCGAACCTCGTCCTGCCGGCCGCTCGCAAGAAGGCACTCGGCCATGCCGGCGAGGGCCCCGAGATTGTCGGGATCGGCCCTGAGGACGGTTGCGAACCCCTCGGCGGCGGCATCGGCGTCGCCGCCGGCGAGCGCGGCACGCGCGTCCTGGAGCACGGCTTCGATGGCGGCGGCGCGGTCGTTGCCGCCGGCGCCGGCGATCTTGTCGATGAATTGCTTGACCTGGCTCTCGGGCACGGCGCCCATGAACCCGTCCGCCGGCCGGCCGTCGACGAAGGCGATGACGGCGGGGATCGACTGGATGCCCATCTGGCCCGGAATGGACGGGTGGTCGTCGATGTTGAGCTTGACGAGCTTCACGCGCCCGCCGGCGGCCCGGACGGCCCTTTCCAGGACCGGCGTGAGCTGCTTGCAGGGGCCGCACCACGGCGCCCAGAAATCGACCAGCACGGGTTGCTTGCGCGATTCCTGGATCACGTCGGCCGTAAAGGCCGCGGTCGTCGTCTCCCGGACGAGATCGCCGGCATCGGCGCCGGCGCCCCCGCCGATCAGCCCGTCCGCGCCGGGGCGGGACGGTGCGGCGGACGCGGGCCGGCCGGCCGGCGCGTCGCCGAGCTGCGCGGTGACGTTCATCTGGCCCGTGGCCGATGCGTAGGGGTTGTCGCGCTCGTTCATCGCATGCTCCGCTTTCAGATCGTCCTTCGGCGCGTCGGCCGCTTGATGGCAAAATCGTGTTTCAGGCACTCAGTTTCAAGACGGTCGGCGGATGGCCGGTCGCATCGAGGAACCGCAGGAGGTCGGCGGTCGCCATCGATGTCGTCGCGTCGTTGCCGAGAGGATGCATGTTGACGACCTCGTGGTCCAGCAACGGGGCGTCGATGACGACCCGGACGCGGTGCCCGCTGTCGTTGAGGGCGCCGAGCAGGGTGACCGATCCGGGCAGCACGCCGAGGAACTCCATCAGCCTCTCCGGCTTGCCGAAGGACACCCGGCCCCGCGCACCGATGGCGCCATGGACGGTCTTAAGGTCGATTTCGGCGTCCTCATCGAGCGAAACGAGGAAATAGGTGTCCTTCTTGTCCTTCAGGAAGAGGTTCTTGGTATGCCCGCCGGGAATGTCGTCGCGCAGCGCCTTGGCTTCGGCCACCGTGAAGACGGGGGCGTGGTGACGGGTGCGATGGGCGATGCCGAGACCGTCGAGGAATTCGAACAGCCGCCTGCGGGCGGGCTCGAGATCGGGTGCGGGTTCTGCAGGTGCCTCGACCGGGCGTTCCATGTCGTCGTCCTTTCCAGTGCCGCCGCATTGATAGGCTTGCCCGGCGCCGCGCGCAAGCAATGGCGCGGGCGCCGGCAAGCGCGTCCACCCCACCGCCGCGGGCAATGGATGGCGCAGGCGCCGGCAAGCACGTCCACCTCGCCGCCGTCCGCGAATCCTCGCACGGGAAATTTTGCGGAGGGCACGGACAGTTCCCTGTTGCAATTGCGATCGGCATGCGCCATAACCCGGCCCGTCCGGGAGCAAAGCCTCCCGGCCTTCGGGCCGCCACCCATGGCGCGGAGCACGAGCGGGCGTAGCTCAGGGGTAGAGCACAACCTTGCCAAGGTTGGGGTCGTGAGTTCGAATCTCATCGCCCGCTCCATTTTTCCAAAGCCGCAAAGCCCCGTTTTCACGGGGTTTTTTCGTATCCGG
>CAWIQE010000014.1:0-35343 GCA_963838155.1 uncultured Alphaproteobacteria bacterium | reverse complement strand
TGTATCTGTCCGTGGGTCTCGACGTGTGGCGTGCGCCGGAGCGAGGCGGCAGCTCTGCCTGTCCTGAAATGCAACCTCGACGCGGTTCGGCCAACGACGCCGGCGGGAGACTTGGCGTCCCGTGAGCGGCCAACAAGGCAAGTGCGGGGAGCGCTTGAGCCGGTCGGTCAAGGGACGGGGCGCAGCCGTCATGGGGGCAATGAGGGCTGCGGTGGAAATCCACGAGCATCATGTGCCGATGCCTTGTCCCGGGGATGAGCCGATTCTCATTGTCGTCCCGGAAGACCTGCGGCGGCAGCGGCGGAACCTCGTTTTGCGAGAGAACCGTCGGATCGGCCGCGTCTGCGCCGATCTTCATCGCAACTCCGGCACGCGCGCCGACCATCGTCAGGGCCTGTTCGACAAGCCATGTTCCTTCACAGCCGATGCCGTGTCGCCAGGCGATCTGCTTCGCCACGGCGCCGGTGTTCAGGATACGAGATCCGGACCTCGAGACCTCGACAGCATCCTGGACCGTTTGACTTACAGTGTTGCGCATCATCTCCCTCTGGGGTGCCCTCGATCGTTCGACCCTGTCAGCGTTCGAAGGGCTGCAACCCGTTTCTCAAAGACATCTAGGCATGCCCGACCCGGCTGGCACAAACTCGGAAACTACTCAAAATATCCGGAATGCCGCTGCCTGCCCGCCAGCAGCGGCATTTCCGGGCGCGGCAGACGCAGGTGCAGCCCGCCCGCGGTTTCAGGGCCGGGTTGTGCTATACTGATCTTGATCCGCACAGGGCAGATCAAGGGACAGGCTCAATGTCAGACGAGAAGAACTGTGATACGGGCGCGGCTCGGCCGCATCCGAAGGGCGGTGCGCCGCCAGCCAAGAACGCAGGTCGTGCGCGGTTTCCCGTCGTGGGAATTGGTGCATCCGCCGGCGGGCTGGATGCCTGCCGGAAGTTCCTGGATGCGATGCCGGCGGACAAGACCGGAATGGCGTTCGTTCTCGTCCAGCACCTCGATCCGACCCACGAAAGCATGATGGCGGATCTGCTCGCCACCCACACGAGGATGAAGGTTCTTCAGGCATCGGACGGTATGGCCGTGGAAGCCGAGCACCTCTACACCATTCCGCCCGGAACCTATCTGTCGATCGACAATGGCCGGCTGCATCTTTCCCAACCTGCCGAACGACACGGAACGCGCCTTCCGTTCGATTTCCTTCTTCACTCACTTGCCGAGGAGTACGGGTCGCTCGCTTATTGCGTCGTCCTCTCCGGAACCGGAGGCGATGGCAGTCGGGGCGTGCGGGAGATCAGGCAAGGCTCCGGATTCGTCATCGCACAAGACCCCGAAGAGGCCGGATATGACGGCATGCCGAGGAGCGCGATTGCGACCGGGCTCGTCGACGCCGTCCTGCCGGTCGCAAGGATGCCGGAAGCGCTCGAGGGAAGGCGCCGCAGCGCAATCTCCACGCGAAGGGGGAACCAAACGTGGCCTTCGACCGGTGGCGAGGCGGTGCTCGGGCAGATCATTGCGCTGCTGCGGACGCGCGCGGGCCGCGATTTCACGCTCTACAAGACAGGCACCCTGACGCGCAGGATCGAACGGCGCATGGCGCTCGCGGAGATTCCCGCGTCCGACATGGCCGGCTATCTCGACAGGCTCCGAAAGGACAAGGACGAACTCAACCGGCTTGCGGAAGATCTTCTGATCCATGTCACCAGCTTCTTCCGGGACCGATCCGTCTTCGAATATCTGGCGGAGAGCGTGATACCGGACCTGGTGCGAGGCGCCCCGGAGGGCCGGGGCCTGCGTGTGTGGGTTCCCGGATGCAGTACCGGCGAGGAAGCCTATTCGCTGGTGATGTTGTTTCTCGAAGAAATCGTTGCCACCGGCAAGATCGTCAAGCTGCAGGTCTTCGCCTCCGATATCGACCGGGATGCCGTCGCGCTGGCGCGTGAGGGTCTCTACCCGGAAGCGATTGCCGCCGAGGTTTCGGAGAAGCGTCTTGCCCGGTTTTTCTCGAAGGAAGATCGCGGTTACAGGATTTCTCCGGAAATGCGTTCGGCCGTCGTCTTCACCGTGCAGAACCTGCTTGAAGACCCGCCGTTCTCGCGGATCGACCTGGTCTCCTGCCGCAACCTCCTGATCTATCTCGGGCCGGAAGCACAGGAGCGGGCAATTTCCCTGGTGCATTTTTCGCTTCGGGAGGGCGGTATCCTGCTTCTTGGCAATTCGGAGACGCCCGGTGATATCGACAGCCGTTTCAAGGCAGTCTCAAAGACCAACCGGGTTTACCGGCGCATCGGCCACAGTCAGTTCGATGCCAATGTCCTTGCCGGGGCCATCGATGCGATCCGTATCCCCGACAAGGCCCGGATCTTGTCACGGGAATCGGCTCTGGCCGAACTCTGCAGCAACCTGGTCATTGATACCCTTGCGCCTGCTGCCGTGCTGATCAACATGAAGCATGAGATCCTCTATTCGCTCGGACCGGTGGAGCGCTATCTCACGGTTGCTTCCGGGCGTCCCTCGCACGAGCTGCTTTCGATGTTGCGAGGGGGCACGAAGATCCGGTTGCGGGCGGCAATTCGGCAGGCAAAGCAGACGAATGAACGCGTCACCGTTGCCGGCAATCCCCGCCGGAAGAACGGCTCGGACGGTTCGTTTGCAATCGATGTCGTTCCGACTTCGAAAGCTGGAGAGGACATGTTCCTCGTTTGCTTCGTCGACGAACCCGCAGGTCAGCAGGCCCCGAAGGGCACGGCCAATGCCGCCGGCGACCCGAGGGTCGCCGAGCTCGAAGGTGAACTGCAGGCAACGCGCACCGAACTCGAGAGCGCCATCCGCGAGCTGGAGATCTCGACGGAGGAACAGAAGGCGATCAACGAAGAGGCACTTTCGGTCAACGAGGAATTCCAGTCGACGAACGAGGAACTGCTCACGTCCAAGGAGGAGCTTCAGTCCCTCAACGAGGAGCTGACCGCGCTGAACGGACAGTTGCAGGAAACGCTGGATCGCCAGCGAACGACCTCGAACGATCTTCAAAACGTCCTCTACAGCACCGACGTCGCCACCATCTTCCTGGACGCCCAGCTCAACATTCGATTCTTCACGCCCGCGACGAAGTCGCTGTTTCACGTCATCGCGACCGATGTCGGCCGGCCGCTTGACGACCTGAAGGACGCAGCAAAGGACGACGCGCTGCTTCCCGATGCCCGCGCTGTTCTGGAAGGCTCGGGTTTCCGGGAAAATGAGGTGAAGACGGCCGACGGCCACTGGTACATCCGGCGCGTTCTGCCATACCGGACGGGGGAGAGCGGAGTCGATGGCGTTGTCATAACCTTCAACGACATCACCGGCCGCCGGCAGGCTGCCGACGCACTCGCGGCCGCCAAGCGCGACGCGGACCGGGCGAACCTCGCGAAATCGCGGTTTCTGGCCGCGGCCAGCCATGACCTGCGCCAGCCTCTCCAGACGCTCGTTCTGCTTCAGGGCCTTCTCGCCCGGACGCCGGAACCCGAGAAGCAGCAGCAGCTTGTGGCAAGGCTCGGGCAGACACTGGATGCGATGTCGGGCATGCTCGACACGCTTCTCGACATCAACCAGATCGAGGCCGGCGTCGTGTCCGTCAAGGTTGCCGACTTTCCGGTCAACGACGTTCTCGCCGGGATTGCCGCCGAGTTCGGCGATCACGTCGAGGCAAAGCATCTTGCGTTGCGGACAGTCGGCTCTCGGTCGGTCATTCGCAGCGATCCGGACCTGCTTGCGCAGATGATCCGCAACCTCGTCTCCAACGCCATAAAATACACATCCCATGGCAAGGTGTTGGTTGGCTGCCGCCGCCGCGGGGCCGTACTCCGCATCGAAGTCTGGGATACCGGCATCGGCATTCCCGAATCCGATATTCGGTCGATCTTCGACGAATACCACCAGGTCGACAATGCGGCGCGGGAAAGATCGCGCGGCCTCGGGCTTGGGCTTTCCATCGTCAGGAGGCTTGCCGATCTGCTCGGCCACCGTATCGAGGTGCACTCGCGGCCCGGCAAGGGATCGGCCTTTGCCATCGAGGTGCCCCTTATCGCAATGCAGCCGGCGTCCGTCGCCGAACATCCGAGCCGTGTCGAGGAGCGACGCGCAGGAGGAAAGGGTCGGCGGACAGCCAGCATTCTTCTCGTCGAGGACGATCAGGATCTTCGAGAGATCCTCTCGAGCGCGCTTGCCGCAGAGGGGCATCTTGTGACGTCAGCGGCCGACGCGTCTTCCGCACTCGATGTGGTCGGCAGGGCCTCCTCTCCACCAGAGATCATCGTTGCGGACTACAATCTGCCTGACGGCGTCGATGGCCTGGAATTGGCAAAGAGGGTGCGCGCCCACCTTGGCAGGCAGGTGCCGGCCATCATCCTGACAGGTGATATATCGACGAAAGCCCTGAGAGAGATCGCCTCGCAGGATTGCGCCTATCTGCACAAGCCGGTGAAGGTCGAGGAGCTCGACCGGCGCATCGATCTGTTGCTTGCCGGTTCGCCGGGCCCACGGCAAGCTTCGATCGCGCCAGTTGACAGACCGGCCAGCCTGGCGACGGGGTCGACGATCTTTGTCGTCGATGACGATCGGACGATACGCGAGTTGCTCGTCGAGGCATTGCAGGGCGACGACTGGCAGGTCGAGACCTACGGGAGCTGCGAGGCGTTCCTCGAAGCCTACCGACCGGAACGGCGAGGTTGCCTTCTGGTCGACGCCTATCTGCCCGGAACGGACGGATTCGAGTTGCTTCGGCAGCTCCACGAAAAGGGTAACCCGCTCCCTTCAATCATGATTACCGGAAAAAGCGATGTTGCGATGGCGGTGCGTGCGATGAAGGCGGGGGTGTCCGACTTCATCGAGAAGCCGATTGCCGAAAGGGAGCTTCGCGTCAGCATCCGGCATGCATTGGAGCTTGCAGATGACGCCGGAACACTCGTCGCGCGGCGGGAGTTCGCAGCGAGTCAGGTGGCCGAACTGACGCCGAGGCAGCGACAGATCATGGACCTCGTGCTTGCCGGGCATCCGAGCAAGAACATCGCCGCCGATCTCGGCATCAGCCAGCGCACCGTCGAGACGCACCGCGCCTCGATCATGAAGAAGACCGGCGCCAGGTCCCTGCCGGCGCTCGCAAGGCTGGCCCTCGCCGCCGAACCGAACCGTTTCGAGGAGCGGTAGAACCGGTGTGGAGATATCGGACCCGTCGTGTGCGGGGGACCCCGCACACCGGTCGGCGAACCTAGCGCCTTGGCTTGGCCCGAGCCTTGGTTTCGTCAGGCTGCCGGGCATCCTTGACCTGGCTTGCGAAGGAAGTTTCCGGCTTCTGCTCCACCTTTTCCTTTTTCGGTTTGCGGATTTCTCGGTTGGAGCGACGTTGTCCCTTGGACATTGGTTTGGGTCTCTCTCTTCTTTTCGCCGTGCACTGACCGTTTTCACGGCGTTGCGGCTTCGAGGCTGTCTTCCTCTGCCACACGTTCCTGTCTCATTTCTTCGTTGCGGAGGCGATACTGCGGGGAGTTGTTGTCACGAAGCGGCAGGAGCCTGATGACGCGGTAGGAGTCCGCGGCGGCGGGATATATCCCTGTTCGGCTTCTTAAGCGGACTGCTTGACCGAGCCGGAAACGGTGAAGGCGCATCTCCTGCCTACCTTTGTCTGCCGGTGCCCTCCGATGGGCCGGGTGATGTTTCGGGATCGATCTTCTCCGCGCCTGCAATTTCGCCGGGCTCGATCCGGACGGCACGGATGGTGCCTCGTCTTTTTCCGAGGGCGGGCAAGAGGATGAAGGTCGCCACTCGCCTGTAGGCCAGCCATGACAAGCCCTCGATGAGTTCGTCGTCCTCTTCGACGGCGTAGTCGCCCGGTGGCTGCATTTCCTCGATGTCGCTCACGGCAAACGGGGCCGGGAAGCGAAAGATCGATTGTCGGGTTCGTCTGGTCAAAGAAACTGTCCTTGGGAACTGCCGGCGGATTCGGGCTCAAGTACTGACCACGCGGCGGGGCTGATGAACGGATCTGTTGAAGTGTCCTTTGTGTGCGGGCTCATCTCGATGGCGCCGCATCCGGAATGGCTTCGCGCTCCTGTGCGTTGGCATTGAGCAAGCTCGCGAGGCGGGACGCCTCCGACTTGTCGAGCCCGCTCGACGGGCGGCCGTCGGTGTCGGCAGCGCCCCCGGAAAGGCGGTCGTAAACTGTCCATGAGCCGTCAGGCTCCATGCGGCAACCAAAGCGAACTTCGACACGCTCGGACCGCGGTGCGCCACCTTCATTCTCCCATGAACTGAGGGCAGCCGGCACACTGGATTTTCCTGACCGGTCGCTTGTGCGAGTTGTCATTGACGTCTTCCATTTCGCCGGCCGGCACGTCCCCTCCGTCGGGTCGTTGCGGTCCGAGCCGGCCGCAGTTCCTTGGACAAGAATGCGGGCTACCAAAGCAGCCCGAAGAGCATCGAATAGACGATGATGGCGACGACCGCTGTGACCAGAGACACGGCGAGGAGTTTGCCGTAATCAAAGGTGTAGAACTGTCGTGACAGGAAATCTCTCATGATGGCCTCCCGTTGTTGGCGACTGCTCAGCGAGCAACGCACGCGTGGTCGCGCCCGTCGTAGCCGCGATAGGTTCCGGTCTGCGGATTGAAGCTGCGATAAGTGCGCGCGCAGTAGTCGTACCAGCCCTGCGTTCGCTGTTGGCCGCCGATCACGCCTCCGATGACGGCACCGGCTGCGAGCCCTCCGAGAAGGCCGAGCGCCGCGCCGTTGTCGTTGTGGTGGTAGTAGCGATCGCCGCGATAGCCTCGGTAGTAGCGGTCGCCGCGATAGCTATTGTTGGCCCGATTGTTGTCGTGATGCTGGTAACCGTTGTGGCGCTGCCAGTTGTTGGACTGTGCGCCAGCGACGGGAACAAGCACGACGGTCGCCAACGCGGTGGCGAGCGCAACGGTTCTGATGAGGGATTTCATTGTATTTCTCCGGGTCGACCTGGTTCGCGACTGGCCTCGCCAGCCGTCAGTGTTCAGTCGTCCTGGACTTCATATGAGGAGCCGCCGGCAAGACCATCAGAGTCGGAATTTACCGAGCAGGCATCGGCATGTTGCCATCCCGATAGCAAAGGCGGAACTCGCTTCAGCAGGCGGTTCTCCCCGACCGGCGGCAGGGCGGCGTTTACCCAAGGCGGGAGGAATGTTCAGCGCCGCAATGCGCCGATCCGGGTAACGACCAAGTCGGGGAAGTGCAGTCTCAGGTGGATTCCTCGCCGGTGAGGCGCGCCTTCGTCACCCGTGCACGGATGATGGATGCAAGCACGTCGAGTTCCGCCGCGAACAGCTCACCGGATCGCGCCGGTATGTCGAAATGAACCTGCTTGTGCTCCGACACGATCTGAATTTCGAAGAAGTGCGCCATGTCGCCCTCATTCGTTTTCCGGGCGTCATATTGGGCTTTGACGATCATGAGGTCGCAAAGGACTTCAGTGGCGGCCATTCTTTTCTCCCGTGTTGTCGAGCTCAGTTCCTCATTCGCGCCATGCAGCTCTTGATGCAGGCAAGAGAGGACGTCCCATTCAATCTCGCAGAATTCCGGCGATCGATTTTGATCTCGGTCATTCGATTGCAGCTTCGTCGTCCAGCTCGCATTGAACAGCCGCCGAGCATTGCGCTATCCGCCCGGGTTTGCCGTACGCTCACAACATTCGACGGCGCAAAAATGCGTGATAAGCCGCAAGCAAACCGGTTCCGCCGATCAGGGCCGCCACGATGCTGTAGAGACTGGCCATCGCGATACCCGTGACGCCGGTGCCGCCGAAAAGGATGTAGACGCCTCCGCCGACAATGGCTCCCGCGCAGCCAAGCAGGATGTCGACGACAGTTCCTTCTCCGGTTGTCATGACGATTTTGCTCGCGAGCAGGCCAAGCCCAACGCCGAGGAGTATCCAGACGATCACAGACATAAGGACCTCCCACGGGTTCACGAAGGCATCATTGCACGAGGCGACGCTTGCAAATCAGACGATTGCTGCCTGCCTCAAGGAATTCCCGGGATCGGGAAATAGCGACATCACTCCCGGCCCAAGCTCGCTCATGCGAGCGGTTCGCCCTATTTTACGAGAGGGGGGCTAGGGTTCATGTAATGGCCAAAGTAGTACCAGACGAGGGTCGCAACAACCGCGACGACCACCAGCGTTACGATGTAGAAGCGCTGGTTCGGGCTGGTATGACGGGGCGTTTCCATGGCAAATGACCTTCTGTTCGAGGAGCTGCACGACCGCAAAGATCATTGATTATGACCGATACGGACGGCGACGGGCGGTTTTCAACTTAGGAGGGGTGCGCGCCGCGGCGATTCCGTGCCATCGCGAAGCGTAGCCGACGAAGTGCAGAGGCCGCCCGTCAGCTCCCAGACAATATTTCCCGTCCGGTCGTGGTGCCAGCGCCGGAAACTACGCAATTTCGGAGGCTTCGCCGCTCGGACAAAGGATATTCGTGAACCCTGCAGCGCCCGAGTGCGTAGATTCCGAGGCTTCGGCAAAGCGTCCACCGTCGGACTGCGCGTTTCGAAGCTCTGGAGGCTCCTGGTTCCCGAACTTCCTGGAGGCGCGTCGCGTGGGCTGCGGGAAACGAAGAGCCTACGCGCCCAAGGGCGCGTGGAGGCCAGTCACGATGAGTCGCGGGGTAGCGGCGTTGTAAGCTCTCCGGTCGCTGGGAAGCGTCGGATTTTACTTACTGGAACGCCTCCGACATACGGATCACGCCTCATCTCGCCTTTGCCGAATTCGCGAGCGCCCCAGAACTGGCATTCCGGCACTGGGTATTTTCCGAACCTACCGTCAACCGGACCGTGCCTCGATATTGCACCGCATGAGCACCGCATTGCGCAGATCAGTTCTAGACGGTTCGTCGCGGCAATCTCGAGGAGATCGATCATGAGCACCACCGCTGACAGGATCAAGGACATCGGTCCGCAATGTGAATAGGCGCCCGGTAATGACCCACTACTACGCGTGGATTCAATCGCTTGCCGTGCCGATCGGCGTCGGGACCCTGCGCCGATTTACAATCGAAGACGCATCTCGCGGCCCGCGATCTTCACCACATCCTGAATGTCGAGTCTTCGACCATTGCGCAGATGAGCGAGATCCTGTTGCAGGCCAAGGAGCGCGCGGATGAGGGCAAGCTTGAGGTGATCAAGCCTTGGCGCGATCCAGGAAACTGGTCCAGCCACTACCGCAACGAGATCGGGCTTTGAGGGCGTTGGAATGCGCAAGGCCGCTTAATAGCGCTGCTCCAGCACCTGCCGACGGGGCGGCGGCTTTGCGCCCTCACCTTGGCCGTAGAGCGGGAATTTGCCACCGCCCGTACGCAGACACAACGTGAGGTGAGTTTGAAGAATCCTAAACCCGGCAGGCGCTGCTTCAACGACGAGAAAGGAACCCGTTGACATGATGCAGATCAAGGCAGAACGGCGGGATCCGCGCCAAGTCATTTCTGATACCGTGGTTGTGCGGGCGGCAATGCCACCCAAGTTCTCCGAATAAGGTGGTTGATGCATGCATGGCAAACAACCTGCAGATCGAGCTGACTGCTACCCCCGAGCGAGCCGAGGAAACCTCTAGGGCGCTGGCTTCTTCAGCAACGACAGCTTTGGTGGCTCCGCCCCGAAAGGCTACGAATCGGTCCAGACGTTTGTCATGGCGACGATGGGGCCTGTGGGTGGGTCTGGCAGCGGCCGGCTGCATCGGTGGGTGGCTCTTCTATGCCCAACCCTGGAGGGCCGGTGTGCCCGTGGTTTCGGTCGAAGTCGTCGCGTTTGGCCCCGTCACGCGTGTCCTCGCCGTGAACGGACGGATCGCCGCGCTCCGCTCCGTCGCGGTGAAGTCGACCGTCACGGGCACCCTCGGGGCCTCCCTGGCCGAGGAAGGAGACACTGTTTCACAAGGGGCCGTTCTGGCTCGCCTTGATGATACCTCCCAGCAGGCGGCGGTGCGGCAGGCCAATGCAACTCTCGATCATCAGCTTCTGGCCCAGACACAGGCACGTGCCGCACTGGAGCGGGCCGCAGCCTTGGGCGGGAATGTCTCGAGGGTTACCCTGGAGGATGCGCGCAGCGCCGTGGAACGCGCCGAGCAGGAGGTTGGCAGGCTGCGTGCGCTCGTTGACCAAGCGCAGTTCCAGTTGACGAAGTTCAATATCGTCGCACCGATGGCTGGAACGATACTGACGCGCGGCGTCGATCCAGGCCAAGTTGTCGACCTGACCACAATTCTGTTCACGCTCGGTGATTTGAACGAGCTGGTCGTGGAGACCAATGTCGACGAATCCTATGCGACCCAGATCAGGACCGGCATGCCAGCCGTGCTGCAACTGACCGGCGACCACAGGAAGCGGGACGGAAACGTAAGTTTCGTCGCGCCCGTCGTCGATGCCGATACGGGCGGGCTGGCGGTCAAGATCGCATTCGCCGAGCCGCAATCGGCACCTATCGGCCTGACCGTTACCGCCAACATCATCGTCGACCAGCGTGACGCGGCGATATCCACGCCGCGCACCGCGCTCGCCTCTGCTGGAGCCGAGCAATCCGTCTTCGTGATTGACGGCGGAAAGGCCAAGCGTGTGCCCGTTACAGTCATCGACTGGCCTGCCGACCGGCTGATCGTGACCGATGGCCTGAGGCCTGGCGACAGTTTGATCACCGATGCCGAGGGCCTCGCTGACGGGCAGACCGTCAGGACAGCACAGCAGTAGCCTATGCTCTACGCCCTCAAGATCGCAACGCGTTATCTGACGGCCAACAAGGCCCAGACGTCGCTGCTCGTGTTCGGTGTGGCGGTCGGCGTGTTCATCTTCATCTTTATGAGCGCGCTTATCGGCGGACTGGCCGAGTTCATCCTCTCGCGCACGGCCGGTGATCTATCGCATGTGACGATCGTGGCCGAAGCCAGCAATCCGCCTATGCTGCTTGGCGATGTGCCGGGCATCGTTCTGCTGGTACAGGAGAAGGACACGAGCCGAGAGGCGCGGCTCGCGAATACCGATGCGTTCATTCCGATCATCGAGAACCTGCCCGGGGTGACGGCGATATCCCAGCAGATTACGGGAGCTGGCTTCCTCCGTCGCGGCGTGCAGTCGGCACAGCTCAGCATCACCGGAGTCGAGCCCGCAAAAGTGTCAGCCATCATCAACCTTAAGAGCTATCTCGTCGAAGGAACTGTGGAGCTTGGCGCGGGCAAGATTCTGCTTGGCAGGAGGCTGGTGGAAGATATGAACCTCCGTCTCGGGCAGACCGTGCGCCTGCAGGCGGACACTGGAATCGACCAGTCGTTCGTTGTCTCCGGAATTTATGAAACCGGCTCCGGCGGGCCGGATCGCCGCCAAGCCTATATCAGCCTCGCCACAGCGCGAACCTTATTTGCCATGCCGCAGGGCATCTCGCGAATCGAGATCAAGCTTGCGGATCTCTATCAGGCCAATGCCGCGGCAGCCCGGATCGAGGCGATCACCGGGCTCCCTGCGACCTCCTGGACCGAAAACGCTCAACAGTTGCTGGATGCGCTCAAGGCTCAGGCACAGACCGGGCTGATGCTGAAATCCTTCGCGCTGATCACCATCGTCATCGGGGTAGCGTCGGCCCTGATGCTGTCGACCTACCGCCGGCGCCCAGAGATCGGCATCATGCGCGCCATGGGTGCGCCGCGCTCCTTCGTCATTGTCGTCTTTGTCATGCAGGGTGCCATGATCGGCCTCGTTGGCGGGCTTCTGGGAGCTGGCATCGGATATGCCGTACTGCTCGCATTTCCATCTAGGGAGGCGTTCGAGCCGGGCAACCTCCCGATCGATATCGCGCAGGGCGCGTATGGCGTCGCAATCCTGCTCACCGTCGTCAGCGCCACGCTGGCCGCGATCCTGCCAGCACGCGCGGCCTCGCGCGTCGATCCAGTCACGGCAATCGGCCAATGACGGAACCGCTTCTCCAGGTGCGCGACCTCTGGAAGATTTTCGGCGAGGGCGACGCCGAGACTCAGGTGCTCAAGGGTCTCGACCTGATCATGAAGAGGGGAGAGATGTCGGCGCTGCTCGGACCGTCTGGGTCTGGCAAGAGCACACTGCTGACCATTCTCGGCACGCTGATGCAGCCGACGTCGGGAAGCCATGTGATGCTGGGCGAAAACCTGACGGCCGCGAGCGACAAGGACCTGACCGACTTCCGAAACCTGCATATCGGATTCGTCTTCCAGTTCCACAATCTGCTGCCGGACTTCACCGCGCTGGAGAACGTCATCTTTCCGACCGCCGTTCGCGACGGACGCGAGACGTCGGCGGCGCTCGACCGGGGCCGCAAGTTGCTCGTGCGGATGGGACTCGCTGACAGGATCGACTATCCGTCGACCAGTCTGTCCGGCGGACAAAAACAGCGCGTCGCGGTGGCGCGCGCACTTATGAACACGCCAGAACTCGTACTGGCTGATGAGCCGACCGGCAATCTCGACCGGGCTTCCGCGAATCAGGTGATGGAACTGATCGGCGAAGTCAATCGCCACGAGGGCACCACTTTCCTGATCTCCACTCACGACGAAAAGATCGCAGCGCGCTGCCAAAGGCAGATTCTCGTCGGCGACGGCCGGATCACCGGGTAGCCTTGGGACCCACTGCCGGGCGCCAGACGAGTCGAGCTTTCGGCAGGCCACCTTGCCCGCAATATGCACCTTCGCCTTTGAATCGGATGCCAGTCGCATAGGCGAGGTCGAATGTTTGACCTTCGAGCTAACGACGGCTTTCTTCATGAAGGTCATGACAAGCCGACCGTCTCCTTCCGGCCCCGGATCTGACGGAAATGATTTCCGCAATGCGCCGCCAAATCAGTCGTTGGGATAGCTCGCCAGGAACGCCGAAAACCGGCCACCCGGGCTCGGTATTTCAAAGCAGGCACGGCGGGATCAGCCGGACATTGAAACCGACGCCGGCAGTCCTTTGGCCAACGAGTTGATGGCCATGTAACCCTCCTTGGCCTCATCGATGATAGTCCCCGAACCGAAGCCACCTCATCTCCCGATAATGGGTCGGCTGCTTTTCCGTTGAGCGCGTGGTTGGATCTTGATAGCGACTGGCATTTCTTTTCGACGTTAGAATGATTGTCGCCGAACCAAGGGACATTCCAGTTTGAACGTTTGTGTTCGGCGCGATTTCTGCTTTTCCCGTGTCAGAAGAAAGTCGACTGCCCACTCGCCCATCTCCCGGTGCGGCAGCAGCACTGTCGACAACGACGGCGTCAGTTGACGCGCAATTTCCTGGTCGTCGTAGCCGATGACTCCCATATCGTCAGGAATGCGCAATCCCGCCTCCGCGATCGCTTGATAGGCGCCCACCGCTGTCAGGTCATTTGCGCAGAAGATGGCATCGGGACGCTGCTGCAAGGCCAGCAATGCCTTTGTCGCAGCGTATCCGCCGCTCGGCAGGAAGTTGCCTTCGACAATCAATTCGGGATCGATCCTCAATCCGTTCGAACTCAGGGCGTTGCGATATCCTTCGCTTCTGTCGGCGGCCGCCTCCATCCACGCCTCGCCTGAAATATGAGCGATGCGACGGTATCCGGCCAGGATCAGGGCCTCTGTCGCGGCGTAGCCGCCAAGCGTCTCGGATGGCACGACCGCCGGCAGGGGATGAGTATCCGAGTGGCAGTTCAGCAGAACGGCGTTCAGATCGTGAAGCGACCGAGGCGGTGTGACCCGGCGCGTGAGAATAGATCCGTAGATGACACCGGTCACGCCGTCGTGCACCCACCGCTTGAGAACCGTTTCCTCGTAGTCCCTGTCGCCGCCGGTCATCGCGATGTCGAGAACATGCCCGGCGGACCATGCGGCCTCGTGCGCGCCCTCGATCGAGATCGAGGCGAATATGCTGGTTGCGATTTCATCGACCATGAAGCCGATGAACGGTCCCTGCTCGCGCCCCCGCGCACGCAACGCACTGCGGTGGCGATAACGGAGACGCGAGGCCGCCTTGAGCACGCGGACCCGGGTATCCTCACCGATGCGCACATCGCTACTGTCGTTGAGTACGAACGACACCGTTGACTGCGAAACGCCCGCTTCGCGCGCGACGTCCTGCATCGTCACGCGGCTTCCGGTTCCCTGTTTGCGCGGCATCCTGCCCGAACTCCGACTTTCCCGTGGCCCGACTCGTTACACACATCTTGACAGTAAAACAATTTTGATAAAGATTACTAATAATATTAGTGCGTCTTGGGAGAGGCGGAACGGGAGGGAAACGTGGCGGCGGAAAGCAGCAGGGCCCTTAAACGCCGGGAAGCGCTGACGGCGTGGCTGTTTCTCACGCCCTTCATGGCGGTCTATCTCGCCTTTCTCGTTTATCCCTTCCTCAAGGGTGTCTGGATTTCGCTCTATCACTGGAACGTCCTCGCCGTGGCGATGAACCCCGACGCAAAATCGTTCGTCGGGATGAAAAACTACGTCCATCTCTTCTGGGGGCGTGGGATGGAGTGGGGCTTTGCAACGCGGCCAGTCCTCCAGGGGCTCTGTGTTCTCGCCCTCCTCCTCGCTGAATGGGCCTTCTCGAAGAAGCGACTGACGCGTGGCACCCGCGTGACAGTCGCCGTCATCGCTGTCTTTCTATTTGTCCTGCTCGGTTGGGCACCGGGGCCGGAGGGGCGCTGGTACGATCGCCGGTTCTGGCCGACCGTTGGAAATACCGTGCTGTTCGTGGCGATCGTCACGCCTTCGGTGACAGCTCTCTCGCTTGTCCTCGCTGCGGTGCTCAACCGCGAAACCCGTGCAATGTCGGTCTTCCGGACGATCTTCTTTCTGTCGCAGGTGCTGTCGGTTACGGTCGTCACCCTGATCTGGCAAATCCTGTTCTCGCCGCAGGAAGGGTTGATCGCCAATATCGTCATGCTATTCGGCGGAACGCCGATATCGTGGCTGACCGATCAGGGCTTCGCCATGGCGGCGATCGCCATCACGACGATCTGGTGGTCGACCGGCATTGCCATGATCCTGTTTCTTGCCGGCCTGCAGGAGATTTCGACCGAAATCTACGAGGCCGCGAAGCTCGACGACGCCGGCCCGGTGCAGACCTTCTGGCACATCACCGTGCCGAACATGAAGCGCACGATCGGCCTCGTCGTCGTGCTGCAGATCATCCTGCAGTTCCAGGTTTTCGGTCAGTCGCACCTGATGACTCACGGCGGACCGGACGGACAGACTCAGGTGCTGGTGCGCTACATCTACCAGACCGCCTTCCGCGACAGCGAACTCGGCCGCGCATCGGCGATCGCCGTCTTTCTCTTCGCCATCATGGCCGGCTTTTCGGCCGCACAGTTCCTTCTGAGCAGAGGGGACGGCAAATGAGGATCTCACGCTCATATTACTGGCTGTGCCTGGGCCTTGCATTGCCTGCGTTTATCTGGCTCGTGCCGATCCTCTGGATGGTGTCGCTGTCGTTCCAGCCGAACGACGTGCTGTCGGTGACGACATCGAGCACTGCGCTCGGCATGATCCCGATCCCGTTCACGCTCGACAACTACGCTTCGCTCTTCGCCTTCGGCAAGACGCCGATCTGGTTCTTCAACTCGCTGGTTGTCGCCGGCGGCATGACGGCGGCGGTGCTGATCCTGTCGACGACGGCGGGATACGCGTTCGCGCGGCTTGACTTTCCCGGAAAGAAGATCGCGTTCGTTTTCTGCATGCTTGGCCTGATGGTGCCCGAGCAGGCAGTCTTCATTCCGCTCTATACCATGTTCGCCAATTTCGGCTGGCACAACAGCTATGGCGGGCTGATCATCCCGCGCGTCGCCGTGCCGATCGGCGTCTTCCTGATGACGCAGTTCTTCAAGGGCGTACCCGACGAGATCGAGGAGGCGGCTCGCGTCGACGGTGTCAACCGGTTCCAGATTTTCTGGCACATCATGCTGCCGCTGGCGCGGCCTGCGATGATGACGCTGGCGATCCTGACATTCCTCTACGCCTGGAACGATTATCTGTGGCCGCTGGTCTCGGCCCAGCATCCCGAGATGTTCACCATCACGATCGGACTGGCGAGCCTGCAATCGAACTTCGCCCAGTCGGAAGGTCTCGGTCGCGTCATGGCCTCCGGTGTCATCGCGTCGCTGCCTGTCGTCATCCTGTTCCTGATTTTCCAGCGCTACGTCGTGCGCGCCGTTGCCCTGGGCGGAAGCAAGGGCTGAAGGGACGGCGTCGAGCGGCTCGAAGCAACTGTGAAGAGACTCTGTGAAAGGGAGGAAAGCATGAAGAAACTGCTTCTAGGCCTCGCGGCGGCTGCCACAATGGCAGCCGCACCGGTGGCCGCAAACGCGACGACGATCACGCTCGCGCGCTTCTTCGGGGCCTGCGAGAAGGCCACGACCGACTATAAGAGCGCGGAAGGCGAGGCGTGCATCATCCAGTCGCTGATCAACGCCTTCTCGGCGAAGGACAACGGCGTCACGATCAAGACGCTGCCGACTGATTGGGGCAACTATTATGACCAGCTGAAGGCCGCCTATACGGGCGGTAATCCGCCCAACGTCTTCGTCATGCACAAGAGCCACCTGCCGGAGTTCGCCGCACTCGGTGCTCTGGCGGAATTGACACCGGAGGACCTCAAAAGCGTCGGCATCGATACGTCCGACATCGTGCCGAAGGCGCTCGCCGGAGTCACCTACAAAGGCCACATCTACGGTGTGCCGATGGACCTGCACGCCAATCTCTGGCACGTCAACATGGACATCATGAAGAAGGCGGGCCTCGTCAAGGACGGGAAGCCGGTGATGCCGCACAGTCCGGCAGAACTGCTCGAGCAGGCCAAGATCGTCAAGGAAAAGACCGGCAAGGACTATCTGGCGGCCGACTTCGCGCAGTTCCCGATCGGTGTCAGGCTCGTGACCTCGCTGATCTGGCAGCAGGGATCGAACATCTTCACCCCGGACGGCGAGGCAACCGTCGATACGCCGCAAGCGGTCAAGGCGGTCAAGGCGATCACGCAACTCTTCAAGGCCGGCTACGCCAATCCGAAGCTGAACTATGCCGAGTCGGAAAAGGCGTTCCTCAACGGCAAGGCCGCGGTGCTCGTCAACGGAACCTGGGTCGTCGATGCCTATGCGGCGCAGGCGAAGAAGCCGGACGTGGCGCTCAAGCACTACTACGTTGCCGACTTCCCGCAGCTGTTCAAGCAGCCGGCGACCTGGGCCGACGGTCACTTGTGGGCAATGCCCTCGACACTGAAGAAGAAGGATCCTGCGAAATTCAAGGCGGGGCTGAAATACATGGCCTTCATCTTCAACCACGACCTCTACTGGGCGCACACCGGCCACCTTGCCATTCGCAAGTCGATCCTGAGCGGCAAGGACTACAAGGATTTGCCGCATCGCAACGAGTATGCCGGCACGGCGAAGATCGCCCACGACATGCCGCAGACCACCCACTACGACGCGATCCAGGACATCCTCAATCGTCAGCTCCAGTCGATCTGGCTGACGGGCGCCGACCCGAAGCATGCGCTGAAGGTCGCCAACCAGGAGATCCAGGACAAGCTGGACCAATAGGCTCGAACTCCCTCCCAAGGGCCGGGCCGGGGCGGACCGTGGCAGGACGCGGTTCGCCCCAAACTTTTCAGGACGAAGCGGTGATACTGATGAATCGACCCAGCACACTTTCGGCCAGCTCGGAGCTTGGCGAGCGCATCGACGAACTTCGCCGCCGTCGATGGAGAGGGGAGGCTGCCCGCGCCTGGTATGAAGACAGGCCGTGGCTGTGCGGGTTCAATTTTCTGCCGAGCACGGCAGTCAATTTCATCGAAATGTGGCAGGCCACCTCGTTCGACGTCGTAACGATCGAACGCGAACTTGGCTGGGCCCGCGAGATTGGTTTCAACACGCTGAGGACCAACTTGCCATTTGATGTCTGGCGCTCCGACAGGAATGGCCTCGTTGAGCGGATCGACCGTTTTCTGGCGATCACCGAGGCCAATGGCATCTCGACGATGTTGTGCCTGATGGACGATTGTGGGTTTTCCGGCGACGGACCTGCACTCGGGGTCCAGCCCGACCCGATTCCGGGCGTGCACAACTCGCGCGCGGTCGCAAGCCCCGGACGCCGCGTCGTGATGACGCCGTCGGCATGGGACGAGGTCGAGGCCTATGTCCGCGATATGGTCGGCCGCTTCGCCGCCGATCCGCGCATCCTAGCCTGGGACATCTAC
Source organism: uncultured Alphaproteobacteria bacterium (assembly GCA_963838155.1). GTDB lineage: Bacteria > Pseudomonadota > Alphaproteobacteria > Rhizobiales > Rhizobiaceae > Pararhizobium_B. The sequence goes on along the minus strand of CAWIQE010000014.1, from coordinate 17,128 downwards.
AACGAACCGGGCAACCTGATGATTTTCGCGCTCGACGGCGAGCACAGCTTCGCGACGGAGCTAGGAGCCTTTTCCCATCGCCTGCTGGTGGAGGCCTTCTCCTGGTGCCGCGACATCGCGCCGACGCAGCCGCTAACGGTTGCAGCTTGGCGGGTACCCTCCTACGGAGCAGAACCGGAGACGTTCTACGATAATGATAGCGACCGGACAGCGCTGGCGCTGTCCGATGTCGTCAGCTTTCACGCCTATACCTCGGCAGCGCGCGTCGCCAAGATCATCGATCAACTGCGTGGGGCCGGCCGGCCGATCCTTTGCACCGAATGGATGGCGCGACATGCGGGCAGCCAGATCAAGGATCAGTTATCGCTGTTTCATTCCGAACGCGTCGGCGCATGGCAATGGGGACTGGTGAACGGCCGGACCCAGACGCATGTTCCGTGGCCGGCCATGATGTCAAAATACGCGGAAGACGAAAACGTCTGGTTCCATGATCTTCTTTGCACCGACGGAACGCCGTATTCGCTGGATGAAATTCGAGAGATTGGCAAATGCACCGGCAATTGAATTGTCGGTGACTACCTCTCTGTCCGCCATATTCTATTGAAGACGTTGAAAAAACTCTTCTTGACTCGATCTACCCCCGGCCTGACCCCGCTAAGATTTTGAAAAACTCGCCCCTGGGCGAAGTGCTTATGGCCGGCGCTCTTTCAAGATGGCACGCACCGGTTCGAATCGTCGGCTGCTTCCCGGAAAGGAACTGCCGATGCAGCTATCACTTATTTTGCAGGGAAGACGGCCCAACTTTGAACAGCGTCGCCCCCGGAGGAAGCGCCGCTTCAACGGTGCCGTGTTGTGCTGATCATGCCGGCATGTAGGTCATCTGCCCGGAATTAGCCGCGCCTTCTTTGGTGTCCCAACGGAAAATCACATCCACATTCAGCGCCGCGGCCTTGATAAGGTAGATAGTTGCCTTCCATGCATTGTTAGAGTCTGCACCATGCACCGACAGTTCCGCTTCAGGGATGTAGTGGAAACCATTCTCCAAGTGCACGCCCTCAACCTGATTTACGAGGATTGCATGCTGGAGTGCCTTCTTCTCCATTTTCTTGGCCGCCAGTCCGATGACCCGGAACAGCAGCGGGTTCCGGTAGAGATCGCTCTTCGGAAGGGGCTCACCTTCCAGCGTGATTGCAAGAGGCTTCGTGAAGGTCAGGCTTGGGGGCGTTTCGGGCGGATAGACAACGTTGCCTTCTGAAGTAGCGGTCGGTGTCCCCAGCTTAACGGACGCGGGGATATCGCCTCCAACAGTCTTCTCGATCAGCGCATCGACGGCGCGCTCGATGAGCGTCACGTGCCCGGCGTTGCGATCGGGAGCCCGCGCTGCACCAGTTCGCCGCCGGCGAGCAGGATCGGTGAGCGGGACCGGCCCTTCTGGGAGATTTCTGGTATGGTAACCACGGTGGCCGGAGGAGAGGATGGGCGACGACGAATATTTTGGCATCCGCGCTTCGCCTATTATGGTCGCCTCGTGGCATTGGGTGGCCCCGATCACGAAACGTTCGGCATGATCACCTGCCCTTGCAAGGCTGCAGGGGGCGGGCGTGTGCTATTATTTTCCGAAGACGGCAGCGGATGGGCTATAAGCCAAGTGAAGTGGCGCCGCAGGATCGCCTGGAAGTTCATCAAGCCGCTTTCGCTCCCAAGCGATTTGTTCGGCGAACGGAATCGCCCGACGAACTGCGTCATCTTTCTGCTGACGGATGGAGGCAGGCCGCGGCGAGCCCTCACTTGTTGCTCCGGTTCCCGCCGAGTTTCCGTCCTCGCCGGTCCCGACAGGATCGTCGTGCTTTCCGAAGGGCTGATTGCAGAAGAGGGTACTGATATCGAACTCCTTGCGTCAGGGGGAGCCTATGCGAGATTGTGGGAGCGGCAGGCGGCTTTGTGACAGGCACCTTGTAGTGCTGAAGGCCACCTCCCCTGCTCCTAGACGGGGACGGGAGATCGCAACCCTGATGCGCGTCAATCGGCGTCGGGGGCGGACGTAGGATATTCCGGCGGCAACCAAGATGGTGACGGACGCCAATGAGCGCGAATGCAGACTACCGAAGCGCATTCATCGTCAAACCCGGAAGCGACCTCCGCCTCGGGGACATCGATCCCTCGTACAAGGGCGAGCATGAGTCGCGCGAGAAGGCGAAGCCGGAGATCGCGCAACAGATGGCGCGGATGGGAGAGCTGCAATATCTTCTCTACGCGGATGGAGCGCAGTCCCTGCTGGTGGTGCTGCAGGGTCTTGATGCGGCCGGCAAGGACGGCGTCATCCGGCACGTCTTTGCAGGCATGAATCCGCAGGGGACGTCGGTCGCTTGCTTCAAGCAGCCAAGTCCAGAGGAACTGACGCACGACTTTCTCTGGCGAGCCCATCGGCGCACGCCCGGGCGCGGAGAGGTGATGATCTTCAACAGGTCATACTATGAGGATGTGCTGGTGGTCCGGGTCCACGACCTTGTCCCGCACGACGTGTGGTCCGGACGCTACGACCTTATCAACGCCTTCGAGACGATGCTTGCAGAAAACGGAACGAGGATCCTGAAGTTCTATCTGCACATCAGCCCCGGGGAGCAACTTGCCCGCTTCAAGGATCGGCTCGACGACGAGACCCGTCACTGGAAGATCAGCGAGAGTGATTATACCGAGCGCGACCTCTGGCCGCGATATATCGAGGCATATGAAGACGTCTTCGCAAAGACGAGTACCGAAGTCGCGCCCTGGTATGTCATTCCGGCCAACCACAAGTGGTTTCGGAACCTGGCCGTCGCCGAGATCATCAGCCAGACCCTTGATGGCATGGGCTTGAGCTTGCCGCCCGCGTCGGTGGACATTGCCGACATTCGCAGACGGTTTCATGCCGAGCAGGCGCAGGAAAAGCGACGGGACAATGGTGCCAGCAAGTCGCCAAAGCACTGAGTCTCCGGAAGCTTCTGGTCCGCCTCGTGCAGCCTTCCTGTTCGCGTCGGTCCGCGGCGCGCGGCTTTCCTGGCTGAGGGCCGACCTCCTCGCAGCGCTGACGCTCGCGGCAATTGCCATCCCGGAGCAACTGGCGACGGCCAGGTTGATCGGCTTTCCACCCTTTGCGGGGTTTCTTGCGTTCGCTGCCGGGAGCCTGGGCTTCGCCATGTTCGGAGCGAGCCGGTACGTCTCGGTAGGCGCGGATTCCACCATTGCCCCGGTCGTCGTCGGAGGCCTGGCAAGCCTGGCCGTGGTCGGATCGCCCCAATATCTGGGTCTCGCCGTCCTCCTTGCCATCGGTGTCGGCATCACCCTCGTAATCTCACAACTCCTGCGGCTGGGCTGGATCGCGGATCTTCTTTCCGTGCCGGTCACGACCGGATTCCTGGCAGGAATTGCCGTTCACATCATGGCCGGTCAGTTGCCGACGATTCTCGGGCTCGATCCGACGGTCGGCTCGGTCCCGCAACAGGTGACGGCAATCTTCCAGGCATTGCCGCAGGCCAGTCCCTATTCCACGTTGATCGGGGCTGCTGTCATCGTCGCCGGCATCTTGTCGGAACGCTTCGGCAAGAGAATTCCCGGCCCGCTGATCGGCGTATGCCTCGGCGGCCTTGCCGTCTGGGCATTCGACCTGCGCAAGGATGGCGTGCAGGTCTTCACGCCCTTGCACTGGAGCTTGCCTGCCGCCGGATTTGCGGTTCCGGACTGGCACGTCCTGGCGCAGCTCGCGGGCCTCGCCCTGATGGTGGCTCTGCTTTGCATCATGCAGACGGCGTCCGTTGTCCAGTCCTATCCCTCGCGCCCCAGCTGGCAGGCGGATGTGGGTCGCGAATTCGGGGCCGTCGGCGCGGGCAATCTGCTTGCAGCCTTGCTGGGCGCTTTTCCCGTCAATGCAAGCCCGCCGCGCACGGCCGTGGCAGCAGAATCTCACGCACGCTCGCAGTTGTCGGCGCTGCTGGCGGCGATGCTGGTCCTTGTGCTCGCAGCAGTATCCGGCGGTGCCTTCGCGTTTCTTCCCAAAGCCGCGCTCGGCGGCATGCTCGCCTTCATCGCGATGCGCATGGTCCGGCTTTCGCTGATGATGCAGATCTACAGGCGCAGTCCCGCCGAAATGTTGCTTGCGGCGGGCAGTGCTGGTCTGGTCATCTTCCTGCCGGTCGACATCGGCGTCGCGCTGAGTATCGGGCTCTCGGTACTGCAGAGCGTCTACGCGACTTCCCGCCCCCCCTGCGGCGAACTCCTTCGCGTGAAGGGGACGACAGTCTGGTGGGACCTTGCAGACGGCGAAGCCAGTGAGAAGGAGCCGGGGGTCCTGGTCTTCAGCTTCGGCGGCCCGCTCAATTTCATCAACAGCAACCACATGATCACCCGACTGATGCAGGCCGTCACGATGCAGCGCGGCCGCTGCGGGCTCGTCGTCATCGAGGCGACCGGCGTGATCGGAGTCGACTTTACCGGATCCGAGATGATGGGACAGACAATCCGGAGCCTCCGCCAGCAGGGAACCGAGGTCTGTTTCGCGCGACTGGAGTCTGATCGAGCGAGATCCGCGGCCTCGAGATCCGGCCTTCTCGACGCGATCGGCCAGGACCACATTTTCCGTTCGGTCGAGGATGCCGTCCAGGCATTCAAATGCTGATCGAGGTGCCGGTGATGCTGTCGGTCGTGTGGGTCGTCAACCGATCGAAGGGCTGGTATGAGAGGGTCAGCGCAGTCGGCGCACGCACCCCGAAGGAAAGCTTCCCGCAGTGAGCGCTACCACAACCCGAAATGCGGCACGTCCCGCAACACGCTGGCGATGATCCGGGCCTCGGGTGTCGAACCACGGATCATCGAGTACCTGGCCGACCCGCCGACGCGGGAGCTTCTCCGCCGCAAGGGCACGCCCTACGACGAACTCGGCCTCGACGATCCGTCGCTGACCGAAGACCGGATCTTCGACGCCATGATCGCGCATCCCATCCTGGTCAACCGCCCGATCGTCGTCACGGGCAAGAGACGCCGCGAGGCGAAGCCCGCCAACCTTCTGCTCATGACGCCGGACCGCAGAAGAAAGAAGTTCTAGCGCCAGAAGGGCTTCTTCTCACGGAACTCTTCCCAAAGCCTGCTCGCCTTGCTCCAGTCGTTGGCCGCACGCGTCCGGCTCGCGCCGACGACGCATCCGGCGGCACGCTCCACCGCTGCGCCGTTCTCTGACAGCACCGGCTGCACCTCGACCAGAACGCGCTTGGCGATCTGCGCATCGTTGAACTCGCCGAAGACAAGCTGCAACTTCTTGAAGCGCTTCAGAAATGGCGAAACGCGTTTCTTCGGACAGAGCGGCGCGAAGAACTCCGTCAGATAGCGCAACTTCTTCAGTTCCTTGCGAAGTTGGTGCCGCTCCTCGACGGACAGCGCGTCAATGCGCCGCCCCTGTCGCTTCACCTTCCGCCATCGCCGTCCAAGGGCCTCGCGGGCGAACTCGGGCACCGGCATCGCCAGACGTTCCGACTGCCCAATATCGAGGCCGGCAAGCCAGCCGCGCGTCTCGATGAAACCCACCAGATCGAAAACGAAGGCCTGGACACGCTCGCTCCGGAGCGTTTCCCGCAGAGCCTGGCGGCGTCGGTCGGCTTCGGCCTCAAGGGCACCGATCAGCGGTTCGAAGCCTTCTTCGTCGGGAAATCGCTCCGCCTCCGGCCGAACGACATCGGCCATGACGGCATCGAGATCGCGCAGCCGGCCGACTTCCTCACCGAGCCACCGGGCCTCAGCGCTGAGCCGCTCTGCCTCGGCACTCGACAGAACGGACCGGAAGACGGAAAAGGCGCAGCGCATCCGCCGCAGGCCGACGCGGAGCTGGTGCGGCCCCTCCGGATCGTCCATCTCATGGATGACGCGTATGTTCGTCGCGATCTGCTGGCGGCATTCCCTGAGGATGTCGCGCGCGGCACGCTCCACCGTCTCCGACTTCCGCAGGTCCACGGCCTCGGCATTTCGCGGAGCAAGCGGCGGCTCTATGTGGCCCTCGGTCGCCAGCATGTACCCTCTCGCGCCCTTCGAATAGCGTGAAAACCTGAGCCCACCGCTCGGAAACAGCGTCTTGGCAAGGTGGAACAGGTCCTCCGCAGGTCCCTCGATCAGTTCGATTTCGACCTCCCGCAACTCCGCGACACGCTCCCCGGCGGCAATTTCGCCCGTGTCGACGGCCATCTCCGCCCGCGTCCCGCTGTCGAGGCGCAGCTCGCCGGCGGCGCGCCTGATCCGCGTCTCCCATACGGGGATCAGGGGCTGCCCCTTGAGCCGGCCTGCAATCGTCCGGCGCAGTTCTTCGTCGGCAATGCTTTCCAGGACGACAGCATCGCCGGCCACGCGGTTCTCGACTTCCTGCGATTGCGAGAAACCCCCGTTCAACCCGCGTCTGCACTTTACGGACTGGATCCAGTGCCGCCCGTTCTGCCGCAGCCGCAACGATATGCCCGACTTCCGAAGAAGATGGTCCTTCGTATCGAAGTAGATGCTTCTGAGGGTCCGCGCCCGCGGGGTGCTTTCGCAGTAGCCGAGCGAGAGTGCGCGCCGCCAGACCGCGCTGCTCGCATCTTCACCGACGACAAATTTCAGTTCGATTTCGCTCATATGACAGTCTTGCGACAGTTTCCACGGATCGTTCCAGCTTTTACTGTCATAAACAAGCCTTTGCGGTCTCGTCCGGCCGAAGCAGCTCGACAGGATGACATCGCGGACAAGTCGTCATCCGGCCGTCACGCAAAACGGCTGGAATACATGGAACACTTCGTCATTCCCGGTTCGAAATCGCCCGGCGCGGGCGGAACGGCCGCATCGAAGTGGCCGAAGGCGATGCGGCGACCTTCGATCCGGAGGGGCTGTTCGGCCGCTGCGAGTTCGACCGGAACGCCGAGGCCAGCCTATTTCATTGCGGGCAAGGGCTTTCGACGTGCCTCCGTAGCCGCCGTCGTCGTCGCCGACGGTCCGCTCGCGCCCGATACTGCCATCCGGCAATCCCTGAATGAATGGCGGGTCCGGGTCATGCGACGAAGGCGGTCTGAACGGCAAGAATGGGGTCCCTTCCTGTCGACCGATCTTGAAGCAACGCCGACCACGCCGGCAAGCGTATCGATGGGCAGCCCGACCGCTTCCGGAAGGCAAGGCCGGGAAAGCGTCCATTCGCACAGCCGGTGCACTTTGACAGCAACGCGCGCCCGACTGCCGTCCTGGTGGCGCGCGGCCCGGTCGGGGCCAAGGGGAGGAAGCTTCTAGACCTGGCTTCTTGAAAAGCCTGACCACGCCTGCTCGTCGCGCGACGATGCAGACGTCGCTGCTCCTGCAGCGACGTGAAGACGCCGCACGGACGCAGGAAGCGGCGACGAAACAATTTCCGCAGTGCGCCGATCCCGGCAATTCACGCGTTGGCGGGGTCGTGGGAACTGAACGGCTGCTTTTCGAGGTTCATGTCGGTTCGCAGTCGAATGTGATGATTTCCGGGCCGATGCGAGGAAGCGGCTGTCTCCGCGGAAGATCATCTTTCGTGCCGCCCGGGCCACTCAGCGCCAGCCCACGAGCAGTAGACTAGTCCGTCGCCCGGATCACGTGCGCCTGGATCTTGCCGGCGATCGCGCCGTTGCCATGTCGCTGAGCAATCGCGGACTCGGCAAGTTCGGTCGCCTCTTGCAGCCTCCCCGGATCCCTGGCCTCGATCTCGGTGCGCAGAAGCGTTCCCTGGCAATAGGCAACCGCCGCTACCCTTGCTGACGCCGCCCGGCTCTGCGCAGCGATCGTTTCAATCGCCACATGAGAGAAACCGGCCAACTCCAGATCGCTGCGGATCACCGCCTTATCGTGGTAGCCATGCGGCGTCCGCGCCATGAACCGCGGCGGATCCTTCAGAAAGATCCTCGCGAGAACATTTGTCACATCGTCCGCAAAGTCGTTCTCCTCGATCCGATCCCAGGTGCTGAACAGAAAATGCCCACCGGATTTCAAGACCCGCTTCGCCTCACGATAGGCGGCCGGGCGATCGGGAAAGAACATCGCGCCGAACTGGCAAATGACGACATCGAAACTTGCATCTGCAAACGGCAGAGCCATGGCATCCGCCTGACGCCACGTGATGCGGCTGTCCGGTGCCTGACGCGAGGCAGCAAAGTCGAGCATCGGCTGGTTCAGATCCGTGACGACGTAGCTCGCATCCGGGCATTAGGCGTGGCGCGAGCGCACGGGTGACGACTCCGGTGCCCGCCGCGATTTCCAGAACAGCGCCGGGCGTCAGGACCGCCACTCGCTCAGCAAGTTCTCCGGCATAGGGCTCGAAAATCAACGGCACCATGTGACGGTCGTAGTTCTCCGGGATGGACCCGGCGAACATCGTGTCCATTTCCAACATCGCCTGTTACTTCCGTCCAGTGAATCGCAAGATCAGGGTATGCCAGGTGCGGACCGGATGAGCGGCTTGTCCAGACCCTGCCCTGCCCAAATTGGCCACTGTCGCAGGAATCGTCCGTCGGCCTGTCCAAGACGGCCAGAATTGCGCAGAACAACCCCGAAATCAAGCATTTGATGACCATGATCGGCCAGATGCTCCCATCTCAGTGAAGCCATTTACGCCGCAGGCGTCGAGAAGCAGGGAACAGCCCGACCGCGCCGCCGACCCTCGTCAGAGAGGACGCTGCACCGGGGGTCGTAGCCGGCCCGGAGGTCGACGCGATACCGCTTCTGGTTTCCTGACGGATGATGAGCGCGGGTCTGACCACTTCGATCGGAGGCTGAGTCGGTGTTCGAGTCCCATCGTGGGTCCGAAGGGTCGGTTGCTGAGATGCGAGCCTTCCAGCTTGGATTCAGCATTACCCTTGAATCGCTCGGAGCCCACGCGGCAGATCAGTGCCCGCATTCCCGACGTTCCGCAGGACGTCACCGGCGCTGCGCGATATCCTCAAGAGCTCTCGCTGTCGACGGGGAGGGGTTAACCTGCCCCTCGTTGTCTCTGCAAAGGGTCGACGAGGTCGGCCACATAAAGCAGGATTAGCGAAGGCCGCGATCGACAGGCAGGAAAAAGGAACGGCCGAAGTGCGCCGGCCCTCTTCCTGCTCCTTTCGTCTCAGCCCCTCAGCGGCGGTCCGACGAACTCCATGCGCGACCGGAGATTTGTTCGTCCGGTGGAGCCTGCGTCGGCCGCCCTCGTCGAAAGCATTCCTCGCTTGCGCTGGGTCAACGAAGCCCGGCCGATCCGTCGCCATCCTTTGGCGGTTTCGAAGCGAGCTGCGGGAGACAGCAGATGTTCAGGAAGATTATGGTTGCGACGGATGGATCGGAGAACGCCAGGAAGGCCGTCGAGTTAGGCGCTGACATTGCGGCGAAGTACGGAGCGGAGGTGGTTCTGGCACACGTGCTGCTGAGCAAGGAAGTGCCGGAAGACCTGCGGCGGATGGCCGAGGACGAGCATCTCGCCGACGAGCGCGGCCAGCCGATGCTTCCGCACGCTACAGCAGCCGCAGAACCCGGGGCGGCCACATATGGGTCCCGCGACGCCGACGACGAAGCCCGCTCGTACCGAATCCTTCAGGCAATCGGCGAGAAGATTCTGGAGAGCGCGGAAGCTTCGGTCCGCGCACATGGCGTCGACAAGGTTCGCAAGCACCTGCTGGATGGCCGGCCGGTCGAACGAATCCTCGCGCTGATCGACCGGGAGAAGCCGGACCTCGTCGTCTGCGGCGCGCGTGGTCTTTCGGACCTTCAGGCAGTGCTGCTTGGAAGCGTTTCGCATAAGCTGTCGCACCTCGCGCCGGTTACCTGCGTGACGGTGCATTAGCAGCCAGGACTTCGCGTCAGTGGCCGTACGGCCGAATTCCGAAGTTGAAGGGGAAGGATGGCCCGGATCGGCGTAAACTGCGAATGGACCTCCGGTCGGCGGTGGTCGCCGAGCGGCGGCGGGCCCGGCGGTCGAGGAATATTCGGCACGATCGCCGGCCCCCCAGTGACATCGGAACTGGCATGACGAACCCGGATGACGCGCCTGCCACCGCTGCCCGCTTGTCGGTGCCAGGGCACCCTCACGCGGCATCGGCGGAAAGCGTGCTCGGAAGCCTTTGCGTATCGCCTGCGACCGGCCTTGGCGACGACGAAGTTAGGAAGCGGGCTTCGTTCTTTGGAGCCAACACCACCGCTCTCCGCGGCAAGGCGTCGTCCTGGCGCGTGGCTCTTCACCAGTTCCGGAACGCGGTCGTCTATCTGCTCGCCACGGCCGCCCTCCTCGCCGCCTTTTTCGATGAGTGGAAGGAAGCCGCAGCGATTGCGGCCGTTCTCGTCGTCAACGGCCTGATCGGCTTCATCACGGAGATCAGAGCCGCGCGTTCCGTCGAAAGCCTGCGCAGGCTGGGGACTCGGAGCGCGCGGGTGCGCCGCAGCGGGCATACGTTTGTCGTCCCGGCGGAGGATCTGGTACCTGGCGACGTCGTCCTCGTGGAAGCAGGCGACCGCCTCTCGGCGGACCTGCGCCTGATCGAGGCGTCCCGGCTGGCTGCCGACGAGTCGGCCCTGACCGGAGAATCGGTCGCAACGCAGAAGCGAACCGAGCCGGCCGCGGCCGATGCGCCGATCGGTGACCGCCACTCGATGCTCTACAAGGGCACTCTCGTGACGAGCGGCAGCGGCCTCGGCGTCGTGATCGGCACCGGTCTTTCCTCGGAACTGGGGCGCATATCTAAGCTGATCGAGGAGGCCCAGCCCGGGCGCTCGCCGCTGGAAAAGCAGCTGGCCAGGCTTTCAAGCCAGCTCATCTGGATTACCCTTGCGATCGCCATCATCGTCGCGGCCGCAGGCATCCTGTCAGGCAAGGAGCCCCTGCTCATGGTCGAGGCGGCGATCGCGCTGGCGGTCGCCGCTATTCCCGAAGGCCTTCCGATCGTGGCGACGCTGGCACTCGCCCGGGGGATGTGGCGCATGGCGCGGCGGAACGCGCTCGTCGAGCGCCTGTCCGCCGTCGAGACGCTGGGCGCGACCACCCTGATCCTCACCGACAAGACGGGAACCCTTACCGAGAACCGCATGACCGTGCGCCGGCTCTTGACGCCGACGGGCGAGATGAGGCTCGGCGAGAACGGTGGCGCGGAGGCGTCCGGCGAGGAGGCCGGAAAATCGGCGAAACGCCTTCTGCAGGTCGCCGTGATGTGCAACGATGCGACCCTCGGACGAGGCGACGGCGAAGCCTCCGGCGACCCAATGGAAGTCGCCCTGCTCATCGCCGGTCACGCTTTCGGTCTCGTCCGTCGCGACCTGATCGCCAAGAAGCCGATGGTCGGCAAGCACGCCTTCGACACGGATGCGCGCATGATGGCGACGCTGCACGCCGATGGCGCGACGGCATTCTGGGCCGTGAAGGGTGCGCCGGAAGCGGTGCTCGAGGCGGCGACGGGGCTTGCAGCGTCCGAAGGCGACGTTCCGATGAACGCGGAAGTCCGCGCGGAATGGGACGGGAAAGTCGAGGCGCTTGCCCAAGAGGGCATGCGTGTCCTGGCCTTTGCTTCCAGGCCCGCTGGTCCTGCCGACACCGAACCGTTCAAGGACCTGACGTTTCTCGGATTGGCCGGCTTGGAGGACCCTGCCCGGCTCGACGTTCCGGAGGCGATCGAATCCTGCCGGAATGCCGGAATCCGTGTGGTCATGGTGACCGGCGACCATGCGGTGACCGCCCGCAGCATCGGTCGGGCCATCGGGCTCGACCATGACGGTTCCGCCGTGGTCGAAGGCGGAGACTCCCAGTTGCTCCTGAACGGAAGCGGCAAAGGTCTCGGCAAGATCGGAATCTTTGCCCGGGTCAGCCCGGCAGGGAAGCTTGCCCTTGTGCGCGCCTTCCAGGATGCGGGTGACATCGTCGCAATGACCGGCGACGGCGTCAACGACGCGCCGGCGCTCAAGCAGGCCGACATAGGCGTGGCCATGGGAAAGCGCGGAACCGACGTCGCCCGCGAGGCTGCAGCGATGATACTGCTCGACGACGCCTTCCCGACTATCGTGCGGGCGATCCGCGAGGGACGCGTCATCTTCGACAACATCCGCCGCTTCGTCGCCTATCTGCTCGCCTGCAACCTCAGCGAGGTCCTGGTGGTGGGACTGGCCGTGCTGGCGACGCTGCCCCTGCCGATCCTGCCGCTGCAGATCCTCTATCTCAATCTCGTCACCGACGTCTTTCCCGCCTTTGCACTGGCAATGGGAGAAGGCGATGGCGCAATCCTGAAGAGGTCACCCCGTTCTCCAGCCGAGCCCATTCTCGGACGCGCGCAATGGACGCGGGTCGTCGTCGATGGACTGGTGCTGGCGGCCGGCGCATTCTCGGCCCTTGCGCTGGCACGACTGGAACTGGGCCTCGACTACAGCCAGACGGTGACGGTTACCTTCCTGACATTGGCCTTCGGCCAGCTTTGGCACGTCTTCAACATGAACGGCCGCGACACGAGCATGCTGAAGAACGAGGTCACCCTCAATCCGTGGATCTGGGCTGCCCTCGCCTTGTGCTCGTGCTTGCTTGCCGCACCAATCTACATTCCGCCGCTCGCCGATGTCCTCGGGCTGGTGAGGCCGAGCGCGGCAATGTGGGGCCTCGTCGTCACGATGAGCGCTCTGCCGGCCCTTCTCATCCGGATCGCAAGCTCTCTCTTTGTCCCGAAGCGGTCAACGTGATGCCGGCTCGGGCAGAATGGAGGGCGACACCGGAGGCCTCGGCGTGAGCGGATGGCGATAATGAGGTCGGAAGACGAACGACCGCTATCTGCAAGGCCTTACCCGGAAGCAGATCGTCCGCAGCCGTGAAGAGTTTCGGGCGCCGGCAGGCGTACGAAAGTCCCCGAGGAAGGAACCCGCGGGCTACAGGCGGTGAGCTATGGGGATTTCAGTTTTTGGTCTGCCTTGAGGCGGAGGCGGCTGGCAACGGATAGCGCCGAGACGTATGCGGACAGACGCTTCGTTGCGATTCCGTGCGACGCTGGCGGCCCGGCGCTGGTCCGGACGTGCGCCTGTCGGCGTCAGCAATCACCACGGGCGTGCGTAGACCCGTTGTCTGCGACCTCGACCGAGGCGCGCACGGATCAGCCGTCGGGCGAGATCTCTCCCGGCTTGAAGAGGCCGAGCTTGTCGAGCGGGCTCGTGACCGTGCGCACCGTGCGGGTTGCGACCTTGGTGTAGAAGGCGGTGCTATTGAGCTTGGAGTGCCCAAGCAGGACCTGGATGATCCGGATGTCGGTACCGTCCTCCAGCAGGTGGGTAGCGAAGCTGTGACGCAGCGTGTGCGGTCCGACCCGCTTGGCGATGTCGGCCGCCTGCGCTGCCTCGACGACCATGCGATAGAGCTGTCGCGCGCTGATCGGCTTCATCGCATGCTGCTCCGGAAACAGCCAGCCGTCGCGATGCAACACGCCCTGCTGGCGTCCGACCTTCCACCACTGGCGCAGCAACAAGAGCAGGTCTTGCGACAGCATGGCATTACGATATCGTCCGCCCTTTCCACGTTCGACGCGGATCAACATGCGCTCGCTGTCGAGTCGGCGACCTTCAGCGTCGACACCTCGGCGACGCGCAAGCCCGCGCCATAGGCGACCGAGAGCGCGGCTTGGTGCTTGAGGCAGGTCGTGGCGTTGAGCAGCCGGGCAACCTCGTCGCGGCTGAGCACCACGGGCAGCTTGCGCGGGTGCGACAGCCGGACAAGCCTGCGCGCCAGGTCAGGGCGGTCGAGCGTCTGGATGAAGAAGAAGCACAGCGCCGACACGATGCTGTTCATCGTCGGAACGGGAACGCCGTCCTCCTGCTGCTCGATCTGAAACCGGCGCAGGTCGTCGGCGGTCGCGGTGTCCGGCGAACGCCCGAGGAACGACGCCAGGCGTCCGATGTCGCGGAGATAGTTGCGCTGCGTCTCCCGCGAGAAACGCCGCATGTTCATGTCGTCAATCAGCCGCTGGCGAAGTGGACTGATCGGTGCATCGAGGACTGAATGAGGCATCGTCCGGCTCCTTGTTGAAGAAGCCTGCAATGCTCTGCCGCTGCCGGACGGCGCTCAACGCGGGCGCGACGATCGGTTCATGGTCTCGACCTCAGCCGCGGGCGCCCTCCCGCGCAGCGGGTTCGTTCTACGGCCCCAATGCTGCCGGACCGCAATGCGCCCTCATCGCGATCGTTCACGGCCGAAATCGAGCAACCCTGGAGCGGACCGTCCGCCATGCCGTTTTCGCGGCACTTCGTGCGCGCGTCAGTCGGGACGATTTTCGGGCAGAATGGACGAGAATCGGACTGTCTCTGCAGTTGGCACGAATGGCCGGCATAGGCCGTTCAGGAAAACCCCGCCGCCAGCAAACGTAGGCGAAGCTCCTGCATTTTGGCCTCCTCTTTCAGGGGAACACGTTCGACGGCCATGACGGTGATGTCCGGCATGACCTCACTGCAGGCTCGGACGGCGGCCCGCGCCGCTTCGGTTCGGCCGAGCGCGACTTGGCCAGCAGCCAGAATGAAATAAGCGTGTTGCCAGCGCCCGACGAGCGCAAGTGCCGTGCCGAGACTGCCGCGGGCAACGGAACAGTTCGGGTTCAATTCGACCGCGCGTTCCAGCGCGGCAAGACTTCCTCATGCCGGTGAAGACCCCAGCAGGAGATGCCAAGCGCCCAGTGCGCGTATTCGTTGTTCGGATCGAGCCGCGTTGCCGGCCGGCAACGAGCACCCGATCGCGGCCATACTGGCAGCAAAGGGTGTCGATCGCTTTTTCGACCTCGGGGCTCATTGTGCGCTCCTCAGCTGTTATCGTCGTCTGCGATAGCGAGGAACGACTGGCCCAACTTCACGCGGATGGTGATCCGGCGGTTCCGGCCGCACATTTTCGCCCGGTTTCCTTGTCCCCCTCACCCTCAGGAATTTTCTTATACGGGTTGCTTATACGGGTTTGTGTCTCAGTCTTGCGACCTTTGACGGTGGCACTCTTGCGATCATCCGCACCATCCTTCGCCACCCTCGAACGTCGCGACTTTGCGACCTTTGCAGGTGGCGCGCCGGTTTTCTTACACCTCGATGCGTGCCCACATCGTCGGTTCAGCGACCCACGCCGATCTCGCCAGAATGGTCCGAAGATCGGAGGGAACCTCGATTGTGCCACTGAGGGGGGACGATGATGTCGATGAACGGCTGCGGGCCGGCGTCCGCTGACAGTTGCGGACGCCGGCTGGCATCATTGGCCCTGCAGGAAGAACCGGATCATCTCCTCCGATGCATTGGGTCCGAGCGGGTCGGTAAAGGAGCCGGCCGGGTTCCCGCCGAACCAGGCGTGGCCCGCACCCTCGACCATCCACGTCTCGACCCCTGCCGTTTCGTCGACCCCTTTGCTGACAGTCATGCGGATCCGGCGGCCGCCGCGTGAACCGCTCGTTTCCTCGGCGTCGACGAACTCGCCTTGACGCTCGGCCGCCGATGCAACGGCTCTCCCGTTGGATGGGTGGACGGTGGTGTCGGCGTTCCCGTGAAAGACGATCGTCCTGACGAATTCGCCATTGGCCGCCTGCGATCCCTCGCCCCTGGGCGAGGCGGCGTGGTTGCCACGCATGGCGGCGAAGGCCGACAGGACATCGTTCGCCGCTGCATAGGGAAGACCGGAATGGACGCCGATGGCGGCATAGACGTCGGGATAGGTCGAGCCGAGCACGGCGGCCATCGCACCGCCGGCGGACAGACCGGCGGCGAATGTCATCGCTCTCGGAATGCCGAAGTCGGCCGCGACGTCACGCGTGATCCCGGCGATGATCGACGGTTCGCCGGCGTCCCGGCGCTGGTCGTGGGGATTGAACCAGTTCCAGCACGACGCTGCGTTCGCCGATCCGGCCTGGGCGGGATAGACCACGGCGAGACGATGGTCCTCGGCAAGTGCGTTCATGCCGGTGCCGGTGGCGAAATCGTCGGGATTCTGCTTGCAGCCATGCAGCATCACGAGCAACCCGCGCGGACGGACGGCGCAGGAAGCCGGAATGTATATCTTGTAAACCCGCGAACCCGCCGCACACTCGAATGTTCGGCTTTCAAAGCTCGCCCCCGACGGGATCGTGGGGGTGGCGGTCGGCGCCGGCACGGAAGAACCGGCCAAACGTGCGTTCGCCGCAAGAAGCCGGATCACTTCGCCGAGAGGCTTTCGCATTCGCAAAGGATTGCGCTGGAACCGCAACGTCGACGGGGTGGAGGCTTTTCGTTCTGCGCCGGCTCCCTTTGCTTCGCGCGCCGGTTTCCCGTGTTCGTCCGGATCATGGTCGATAACGATGGCCGGACGGGAGCCGCTTTCCCGATGCGACTCCTTTGGCGTCTCGGCCGTCGTTTCCGGTTCCGACGATCGGAAGGAGGTATCGTGCCGGCCTCCCGCAAGAGCGCGTCGTATGGCCATGGTGGCCGCGGCCGGATCGGAGGCGCGCGTCAAATTCAACGCCTGCCGCATGACGGCATCGAAGGAAGTGCTCATCTGTCGTATCCTTGTTGGGAGGGGCGTGGCCTACTTGATCCGGCCGGCCAGTGCGCTCTTGACCTCGGGGCTGGCTTGCAGCGCGCCGAGCACGGTCAGGGAGGCAATCGTCGCCTCGGCCAGTTCCGCCGAGACGTCACTTGCGATCCGGGCCAGGCCGACGACCTTGATATGAAGCCGTTCACCGGCCGCCCGGACCGTTTCCAGATCGGCGCGGGTATATTCCCTGAGACCGAGTTCCATGGTCTGCCGGTCAAGCGAGCGGTTCACGGTTTCTTCGTGGGTGGCAATCTGATTGCGAATTGCGGTGCGGATAAAATCGCTGCGGTTCGAATAGAAGCCTTCCTGGACGAGAAGATCGATCCGTCCGAGATCCACATATCCGAGATTGATGGTGATTTTCTCCGTCTCGCCGCTTTTGTCGCGAAGCTGGTGGATCCGGGCGTTCATCAAATTCTCCATCTCTTTGGATGGTATATGGATGGTCTAGAACCATTTCGCAAGGATCGTCCCGGATAAATTCGAATCCGGCATGGTCCGCGCCAAAGACCCGTTCCCGATCAACGCCGCGGGATCGCCGCAGCCAGCCGAGGCGATGTATCATGCGACTTTCGAAATGCCGCAATCCGCTCAGGTCGAGCCTTCCCTCAA
>CAWIQE010000013.1:0-282365 GCA_963838155.1 uncultured Alphaproteobacteria bacterium | reverse complement strand
GTATCTTTTGTTAATTCCATGAATATTCTTTGACAAAGATACGTTATTACATACCATATTATAAGTGTAACGAATATTTTTCTTGTATCACTAGAGTGAAATATCAAAAATGACGATATGATTATCAAAATCGATCTACCAAATATCAATCCGATTAATTCCAATATTGTCTTGTATTAAGTCCACCTCCTAGACCACATACGCTCCTCCGATGAACCGCCCGCCCGCGGCCTTCATCAGGCGGTTGGTCGCGTTGATGTTCGCGCCGGTGGTGACGTGGATGAAGGAATGGGTGGCGCCGAGGGAAGCCGTCCATTTGCGGATCGCGGCGACCAGGGACAGGAAGACCTTGGCACGGCGAATGGGAGGCAGTTCGACGTCGACGGCCACCAGATGGACGTTTACGAAGAGCGGCCCATCGGACAGCATGAACAAATCCGCCACTGCCCAGGCAATGCCGGCGGGCAGGCCGCTCCACTCCGCCGTCACGGCCAGCATGCGCGGCGGACGCGACAGGACGTTGGCGATGTGCCGGTCGACTTTCCGATCGGAAAAAGGCTGGTTGCGAAACACCGTCGTCGCCAGGTGCCGGCGCAGGATCGCCTTGGCCTGGGGGATGTCGCGCTCTTCGAACAGTCGCACGCGAAGCCGGCTTCGAACCGCGTCTTGCGATGTCCCCGCATCCAAGGCGACAGCGGCCGCCGGCCCTTCCGAGATAGTCATATCGATTGCACCCCAAAGATGTCTTCCCGCCACGGCATCCGAGTGCGTCTCGATGCGGAACCCACTGATAGTTGTATTTCTTTCGTAAAGAAATCAACCTTAGACTGCAATACAGTTTTTCGCTTCCACCGAAACGCGGATTTCCCGGACAGAAAGCCTCACTTTCCTATATCAGTATATTCAAATATAAAGATTACCGTTCATGGCCGGCGCTCTTCAGCACTTCGGTGACCGGGGAGAGGATGTAGTCGATCACCCGTCGACTTTCGGTCTTGATTTCCGCCCTCACCGTCATGCCCGGCTCCAGTTGCAGGCGGTTGCCGCTGTCGGTGCGGGACGGGTCGTCGAGTGCAACCATGGCTATGTAATACAGGCCGCTCACCTCGGGCGCGCCGGACGGCGCTTCATTCGCCCGGCCCGACGCGACCGAGATCGGATCCTGCAGCGCCTGCGCATTGCGTATCGTCACCGCTTCGCGCGATACGGTAACGACCTTGCCCTCGAACATGCCGTAGCGGGTAAAGGGAAACGCGTCGGCCTTGATGCCGACGTCGTCGCCGACCTTGACGAAGCCGATGTCGGAGGACGGAATGAGCGCCTCTACGACCAGCTTCGTCTCTTTCGGCACGATGACGAGAAGGGTCTGCCCCGGATTGACGACCTGGCCGGGTCCGACTGCGGCAAGCTGCTGGACCGTTCCGTCGACGGGCGCGGCAAGGGAGGTGTCATCAAGGCGCGCCTTCTGTTTGACGATCTCCTGATCAAGCTGCTCGACCTGGCGTTCGGCAGTCTGGATGCCCTGAGCCTGCTGCCCGACGAAAGTCGACACGGCCTGGCGCTTCTGTTCCCGGAGGCTCAGCATGCCGGCGTCCGTCTCCTTCAACTGGGCGAGATTGCCGGCAAGGTCCGCTTCGACGCGGGCGAGATTTTCCTCCGCCGTCAGCGCATCGGCCTTGGAGCCGACGGCGGAGGAAAGCAGGGACTCGGCCATGCCCGCTTTTTGCTTCAAGATATCGTCAAGCCTGCGTTCGGCGGCAACGACGGCCGCGAAGCGGTCGTGCCGGGCCTTTGCCTCCTCGATCTGCGCGGCCAGCGAGCCGATGCCGTCACGCAGCGTCCGCAATTCCGCATCGAACGCCGCGGTTTCGCGCGCTGCCACCCTTTGCGGAATCTCCGCGGAAAACGCCGGCGACGCCGTTGCAAAGTCGTTGTTCGCGACAGCCTCGAGTGCCGATTTGCGCCGTTCGATTTCAGCCCGCCACGATAACCGGCTCGAAGTGGCGGCATCGAGTGCGGCCCTGGCCTCGACGCTGTCGAGAACGATCAGGACGTCGCCCTTCTCGACGTTCATTCCGAGTGAACGCGGATGTCCGCTATCCGTCCGGCTTCCATCGGCTGCACCACCGCCGGCCGCAACGAGGCGCGGACGCGGCCGGCGGCGCTGGTGAACACATCGAGCGTCGAAAGGGCGCTCCAGGCAATCGCAGCGCCCACCGCGGCGATAACGATGGCGATCAAAATCGGCACCACCGGCGGCACGGGACGCACCGAGATCGCCACTGCGGCAGGAAGAAACTCCGCATAGGCCCTGTCGCTTCGAATTGCGTCGAGCGCGCGCCTGCGCGTGGCCGGCACCTCGACGTCTTCCGACGAGGTCATTCGAACACCTGCCGGTTCTGATGGACCAGCATCCTGGCGAAAAATCCGTCTCCGGCGTGCCGAAGCTCACGCGGAGCGCCGTCTTCGGTGATCCTTCCCTTTTCGAGCGAGATCATCCTGTCGCATTTCGTCACAGCCGCGAGCCGATGGGCAATGACGATGACCGTGCGGCCCTTCGATATCTCGCGCATATTGGCCTGGATGGCCTCTTCGCTTTCATAGTCGAGTGCGCTGGTCGCCTCGTCGAAAATGAGGATGCGCGGGTTGGTGGCAAGTGCGCGGGCAATGGCGATGCGCTGCCGCTGCCCGCCGGAAAGGTTGGCGCCACGCTCCTGAACGGGCGTGTCGTAGCCCTCGGGCATCTGACCGATGAACTCGTGGGCCCCCGCGAGGCGCGCTGCGACCATCACCTGGGCCCGCGTCAAGGCCGGGTTCGAAAATGCGATATTTTCGTGGATCGTGCGATTGAACAGGAAGTTTTCCTGGAGGACGACCCCCACCTGATGCCTGAGCCATGTCGGGTCCAACTGCGATATATCCAGGCCGTCGATCAAGACCTGGCCGCGCTCCGGTATGTATAGCCGCTGGATCAACTTGGAAAACGTCGATTTGCCCGATCCGGAAGGCCCGATGATGCCGATCGACTGGCCAGCGGGAATTGCAATGTTCAGCCCTTCCATCACTGGCGCCCGGTCGGCGCGATAGCGGAAGGTCACGTCGGATAGTTCGATCTGTCCCCGGGCTCTCGGCAGGGCGCCGAGGGATTTGTGTCTGGGTTCCTGCGGATGGTCGAGAATGTCGGCAAGCCTCGCCGCGGAGACACGCACCTGCTGGAAATCCTGCCAAAGCTGGGACAGGCGCAGGATGGGGGCCGTTCTCTGGCCCGTTATCATGTTGAAGGCGATGAGCGCGCCCACGGTCATCGCGCCGCTCATCACCTCATTGGCGCCGAAGAAGAGAACCAGAACCTGCACGGTCCGAACGACCCATTGGATCAGGTTCTGACCGAATGCGGACAAGGCGATCGTTCTAAAGGACGTGTGAACGAAATCGGCGAGGCGTTCCTCCCAATCCGCCTGCAATTGCGGTTCCGCCGCCGATGTCTTGACAGTCTGCGCACCCAACACCGCTTCCACCAGCAATTGCTGGCTGTAGGCGCCCTTGTTGAAGCGTTCCTCGGTGAGGCGCCTGAGCATTGGTTGAAGTATGACGGCAATCGCAAGGTAGACCGGGATCGACAGGGTGACGATAACGGCCAAAAGCTTCGAGTAGGCGTAGAGGATCGCTACCAGAATGAAGGCAAACAGAAAATCCAGTCCCGCCGTCAACGCCTGGCCGGTGAGAAACTGACGGATTTGCTCCAATTCGCGCACGCGCGCCACCGTCTGGCCGGCGGGACGGGTCTCGAAGTAGGCGACCGGAAGCTTCAGCATATGGTTGAACACGCCCGCACCCAGTTCGACATCCACTCTGCTTGCCGTATGAGACAGCAGGTAGGTTCGCAGAAATTCAATCGCCGCCTGGAAGGTATTCACGGCGACCATGCCCGCCACGACCGCAAGGAGTGTCGCCATTCCTTTGTGAACGAGGACCTTATCGATGACGATTTGAAACAAGAGCGGCGTTGCAAGCGCGAGGATTTGTACAAATGCCGACGCGAGGATGACCAACGCGAATTCGCGTTTGAACTTCGCGATGGTCGCCACGAACCATCCCAGCCCAAAGCGGTCGCTCATTCGATCGTATCGGCGGACGACGAGCACGAACTCGCCGTCCCATGCCGTGATAAAGTCGGCCGGCGGAACCACGTTCAAGGTTGACGACGCCGGATCGAAGAGCCGCACCTCGTTCCCCTCGATCGCCAAAACAATGCAAAAGCGTTCGCCCTGCAGTTTGACAATGCAGGGCCGCGGCGCATCTCGAAGTTTCGGAAAGCCGCGCTGCCGGAAATGTCGCGCCCGGAATCCGGAAATGCGGGCAGCTTTCACGAGCTCTTCCGCAGAAGCGTTCCTTTCGAACAACCCCAGTTCATGCCGTAAATGCTGAATATCGACCGGTTTGCGATAATGAATCGCCAGAGATGCCAGGCATTCGAGCGCACTGTCATGTCCCCGTACGGCCCCATCTGCCGACGCAGGCGAACTGACGTTCATGGAGAACCGCATTCCATGAGGAGAGACCGGTCGTTCGTGGGTTCAAAGGTCGCCATGCGTCTGCGACCAAGCGAACGCCACCAACAGATCGCATCGCCGCTCGGCGGATTCGTCTCTGAAAAGCTGTTGATTGGTCTTTCCGAAGGACTTGCCATTTGTCAAAACTCATTGCGATGCCAGCGCTCGCCTCCGGCTTCATCATCACCGCCATAATCGGACATTGTTTAAATTTCAAGTTGTATATCGATGTCCCCGAGTTGCAACCTTAGCAAGAAGATCCGGAGTCTCCGAACAAGCAACCTGATGCGAGCCGCGCCGGCTCGCACGTGCTCCAAAGAGCAACGCGTCATCGAAAGGTTTGTCCGACGGTCGAGGCAGCCGGGACCTTGTTGCATGGAACAAGTTCTGCGGGGAACGAGCCTACCGGTGACCTTTCTCAGGTCACGCGTTCAAGCGGACCGTCGGATCGCCGCCGGCTGCATGGCGCCGGAGCGAGCGCGGCAGATCCGACTTCCACGGCCCTTTGGACCCTTGGGCCGCCCGGCCGCGGCCCCGTTCCGCCGGCCGCCGGCGACATGGCGCCGGAACGAGCGCGGCAGGTCCGATCTCCACGGCCCTCCGGACCCCTAGGCCGCCCGGCCGCTCCCCGCGGCCCCTAGGCCGCCCGGCCGCTCCCCGCGGCCCCGTCCCGCCGGGATCCTTCGCGCCGGGCCTCGACGCCGGGTGCGGGATCGTCCAGAATGCCGCGGTCTTGGCACGTCTCATGGGCTTCGAAATGGAGAAGGTCGCGATTTTTCCGGCGGTCGGGGCCGTCCGTCCCAAGCTCCGCCCGGCTCCCGGCGCGGCGGCCGCCGGGCGATGACCGATGCCGTTCTCACCATCAACGCCGGCTCGTCGACCATCAAGGCCGCCCTCTTCGAGGCCGACGGCGGGGGCACCCTGTCGCTCGTCTTTCGCGCCGTCGTGGACTCCGTCGGCAAGTCCCCGCGCCTTGCGGTGCGCGACGCCGCGGGAGACCTGCGCAGCGAGCGCGACCTCGACGACGCCCTGGACTTCGACGGCCTTCTCCGCGAGGTCGTCGCCCTCGCCGAGCGGCATTGCGGCGACGACCGGCTGGTCGCGGCCGGCCACCGCGTCGTCCATGGCGGGCCCGATCATGCCGGACCCGAGCGCGTTACCCCGGACCTTCTCGCCGTGCTCGACGGCCTGGCGCCGCTCGCCCCGCTGCACGAGCCGCACAACGTCGCCCCGATGCGCGCGCTCGCGCGCCTGCGCCCGGACCTTCCGCAGGTCGCCTGCTTCGACACGGCCTTCCACCGCACCATGCCCGCCGTCGCGCAGCGATTCGGGCTGCCGCGGGACCTGGAGGCGGCGGGCGTGCATCGCTACGGGTTCCACGGCCTCTCCTACGAATATGTCGCCGGGCGCCTTTCGGAGATCGACCCCGCTCTCGCCCGGGGCCGGGTGATCGTCGCGCATCTGGGAAGCGGCGCCAGCCTGTGCGCCCTGCAGGCCGGCCGAAGCGTCGACACGACCATGGGCTTCACCCCGCTCGACGGCCTCGTCATGGCGACCCGGTGCGGCAGCCTCGATCCGGGCGTCGTCCTCTATCTCCAGCAGGAACGGGGGATGAGCCCGGCCGCCGTCGCCGACATGCTCTACCGCCGTTCCGGCATGCTCGGCGTGTCCGGCGGGCTGTCGGGCGACATGCGGGACCTGCTGGCCTCGACCGACGAGCGGGCGAAGGAGGCCGTCGCGCTCTTCGTCTATCGCGTCGCGCGCGAGGCGGGAGCGCTCGCCGCCGCGCTCGGAGGGCTGGACGGCCTCGTCTTCACCGCCGGCATCGGCGAAAACGCGCCGGCCGTCCGGGCGGCGGTCTGCGAGCGCCTGGCCTGGCTCGGGGTCGCGATCGATCCGGCGGCCAACGACGCAAATTCCGGCCCGATCGGCAGCGCCGGCTCCCGGGTGGCCGTCCGCGTGGTGCCGACGGACGAGGAGGCGATGATCGCCCGCCATGCGTGGCGCATCGCCGCGGGCCGCGCCGCCGGCGCTTGAGATGGATCAACACCGGCCGGCCGTCGATCTGGGATGTAGGGCCGGAGAAGCTCCGCTCCGCGAAGCGCGCCGGCAATCCTGCCGCATGTCTCGCGAATGATGCGGAAGGCCCCGGCACCGAAACGACGCCCGGGCGCGGCAACGGCACGAAGGAAAGCCCATGACCACAGCCAGCAACACGGCATCCGACACCCCGCTCGGCGAGGACGACCTCCGCCGCATGAACGCCTGGTGGCGTGCGGCGAACTACCTCTCCGTCGGCCAGGTCTACCTGCTCGACAACCCGCTGCTGCGCGAGCCGCTCGAGATCGGGCACGTCAAGCCGCGCCTTCTCGGGCACTGGGGGACGGTCCCGGGACTGAACTTCCTCTATGTGCATCTCAACCGCATCATCAAGGCGCAGGACCGAAGCGTCCTCTTCATGGCCGGTCCGGGCCACGGCGCGCCGGGCGTCGTCGCCAACACATGGCTCGAAGGCACCTACAGCGAACTCTATCCCGCGGTCTCGGCGGACGAGGACGGCATGCGCCGGCTGTTTCGCCAGTTTTCCTTCCCCGGCGGAATCCCGAGCCACGCCGCCCCCGAGACGCCCGGTTCGATCCACGAGGGCGGCGAACTCGGCTACTCCCTGTCGCACGCATTCGGCGCGGCCTTCGACAATCCGGACCTGACGATTGCCTGCGTCGTCGGCGACGGCGAGGCGGAGACCGGCCCGCTGGCCACGGCATGGCACGGCAACAAGTTCCTGAACCCGGCGCGCGACGGCGCGGTTCTGCCGATCCTCCACCTGAACGGCTACAAGATCGCCAACCCGACCGTGCTGGCGCGCATTCCCTACGCGGAGCTGGAGGCGCTGCTCAAGGGCTACGGCTACCGGCCGATCCTGGTCTCCGGCCACGAGCCCGACGACATGCACCGCAAGATGGCCGCGGCCCTCGACGCGGCCTTCGCCGAGATCGACCGCATCCAGACCGCCGCACGCGCGGCGCCGGACGCGGGCCATCGCCCGACATGGCCGATGATCGTGCTGAGGAGCCCGAAGGGCTGGACCGGCCCGAAGACGGTCGACGGCCTCGAGTCGGAAGGCACGTGGCGCGCCCACCAGGTGCCGTTCTCCGACATGAAGAAGCCCGGCCACCTCGAGCTGCTGGAGCGCTGGATGAAGAGCTACCGCCCGGAAGAGCTGTTCGACGCGACCGGCCGGCCCGTCGCCGAGATCGCCGACCTGGCACCCGCCGGCGACCGCCGGATGAGCGCCAACCCGCACGCCAACGGCGGGGCTGAGATGCGCCCGCTGCGCCTCCCCGACTTCGCCGGCTACGCCGTGGATGTTCCCACCCCCGGCGGGAGCCGGGCGGAGGCCACCCGCGTCGCCGGCACCTATCTGCGCGACGTGCTGCGGGACAACGCCGAGACCCGGAATTTCCGCATCTTCGGCCCCGACGAGACCGCGTCGAACCGGCTGTCGGCCGTCTTCGAGGCGACCGACCGCGCCTGGCAGGCCGAGAGGCTGGCGAAGGACGATCATCTGGCCGTGGACGGCCGCGTGATGGAGATCCTGAGCGAACACACCTGCCAGGGCTGGCTCGAAGGCTACCTGCTCACCGGCCGCCACGGCTTCTTTTCCTGCTACGAGGCCTTCATCCACATCGTCGATTCGATGTTCAACCAGCACGCCAAGTGGCTGAAGACGTCCAAGGACGTCGAATGGCGCCGGCCGATCGCCTCGCTCAACTACCTGCTGACCTCGCATGTCTGGCGCCAGGACCACAACGGCTTCAGCCACCAGGATCCGGGCTTCGTCGATCACGTCGTCAACAAGAAGGCCGACATCGTCCGCGTCTATTTCCCGCCGGACGCCAATTCGCTGCTGTGGGTCACGGATCACTGCCTGAAGAGCTGGAACCGCATCAACGTCATCGTCGCCGGCAAGCAGCCTTCCCCGCAATGGATGGACATGGATGCGGCGATCCGGCACTGCAGCGCCGGCATCGGCGTCTGGGAATGGGCCAGCAACGACCGCGGTGGCGAACCGGACGTGGTGATGGCCTGCGCGGGAGACGTGCCGACGCTGGAGACGCTGGCGGCCGTCGACCTCGCCCGGCAGGCGATCCCCGACCTCAAGGTCCGCGTCGTCAACGTCGTCGACCTGATGACGCTGCAGCCGAACACCGAACATCCCCACGGCCTGACGGACCACGATTTCGACGCGCTGTTCACCACCGACAAGCCGGTGATCTTCGCCTATCACGGCTATCCCTGGCTGATCCACCGGCTGGCCTACAAGCGCCGGAACCATCCCAACCTGCACGTGCGCGGCTATGTCGAGGAGGGATCGACGACGACCCCGTTCGACATGGTCGTGCGCAACCGGCTCGACCGCTTCCACCTCGTCGCCGACATCGTCGACCGCGTCCCGCGCCTCGGCGCGGCGGCCGTCTACGCCAAGCAGGCCATCCGCGACAAGCTGATCGATCACGAGCGCTACATCCGCGCGCACGGCGAAGACCTCCCCGAGGTCCGCGACTGGACCTGGAAGCCGGCCCGCTAGCTGGAGCGCTTCCGGACGCGTCCGGAAGCGCGCGAAAACAATGAGGTAGAGCCTGTTCGCGATTCCGTGAAACGCGGACAGGCTCAAGTGGTCTGACCCAAACGGATGGGGCGATTTTTCCTAACAGATTACCATCTGTTAGGATCGCATCACTAGATCGCGTCGCCGCGCAGCAGCCTCGGCTCGCCCTGTCCCGTCAGTCCGGCGGCCTGCCGGATGAAGAAGGATTTCAGCGACGGCATCCGGTCGACCAGCCCGAGGCCGAAGTCGCGGGCGGTTCGCAGCGGGGTGAAATCGTTGGAGAAGAGCCGGTTCAGGACGTCCGTGGTCACGCCCATCTGGAACGTGTCGAAGCGGCGCCAGGTCTGGTAGCGCTCCAGCGTCGAGAGTGAACCGATGTCGAGGCCGAGCCGGTCGGCCTCCACGACGGTCTCCGCCAGCGCGGCCGCGTCCTTGAAGCCGAGATTGAGGCCCTGGCCGGCGATCGGGTGGATGCCGTGGGCCGCATCGCCGGCGAGCGCGATGCGCGGACCGGCGAAGGCCCGCGCAAGGGTCAGGCCGAGCGGGAAGGCGCGCCGCCCCCCCGCAAGCTCGATCTGCCCGAGCTTGTGGCCGAAACGGCGCTCCAGCTCCGCCTCGAAGACGAGGTCGTCCTCACCGACGAGAGCCTCGGCCTCGCGCGTGCGCTCGGTCCACACCAGCGAGGACCGGTTGCCCGTCAGGGGAAGGATCGCGAACGGCCCGGCGGGAAGGAAATGCTCCTCGGCGCGCCCGTTGTGCGGCCGCTCGTGCCTGACCGTCGTCACGATGCCCGACTGTCCGTAGGACCATTCGACCGTCCGGATGCCCGCCATGCCGCGAAGCGCGGACTTCACCCCGTCCGCGGCCACGACGAGGCGCGCCTCTTCCCGCGTCCCGTCGGAGAACCGCACCTCGGCCGATGCGCCGTCGCCCGCCGAAAATCCCTCGACCCGCATCGACTGGCGGATGTCGACGCCCAGCTCTTCCGCCCGGGCCCGCAGCGCCCCGACGAGATGGACGTTCTCGACCATGTGGGCGAAGGGTTCGCCCGGCGCCACGTTGCCGTCGAAGGTGAGGAAGACCGGCCGCACCGGGTCGGCGGTCCGCGAATCGGTGACGATCATCTCCGTGATCGGCTGGGCGTTCGGCTCGATCGTCGGCCACACGCCGATGCGCCCGAGCATGCGCGTCGCCGCCGCGGCAATCGCCGAGGCGCGCTGGTCCTTCTTCCAGACGCCGGCCGGCGCGGCGTCGACCAGTCCGACCGACAGGCCGGGACGAGCCTGCTTGAGGCTCACGGCGACCGCCAGGCCGACATATCCGCCGCCGCCGACCAGAACGTCATGAGAGTTCGCGACCATGTGAGATCCTTTCCGCCATTGCGATCGGCCGCCCGCGCCGGGCAGGTCCGCCGCGCTTTCGCCGAGAGACGGCGACAACGCCGTTCAGCCCGTTATAGTGCATAGGACGAAACCTTCCCACCGACGAGGGCCACCCTTCATGTCCGACGACGACCAGAGCAGCGCAATTACGCGACTTCTCGAGACGCTCGACCTCGAGCCGCTGGAACACGATCTCTATCGCGGGATGAGCCCGCAGGTCGGCTGGCAGCGCGTCTTCGGCGGCCAGGTCATCGGCCAGGCGCTGGTGGCCGCCCAGAGGACCGTCGCCGACGGGCGCTACGTCCACTCCCTGCATGCCTATTTCATGCGGCCGGGCGATCCGGCGGTGCCGATCGTCTACGAGGTCGACCGCATCCGCGACGGAGCGAGCTTCACGACCCGCCGCGTCGTGGCGATCCAGCACGGGCGGGCGATCTTCTCGCTCTCCGCCTCCTTCCAGGTCGACGAGCCGGGGTTCGAGCACCAGCTTCCCATGCCGGACGCGCCGGCGCCGGAGGACCTTCTCGGCGAACGGGAAATGAAGGAGCAGTTCCTGCGGAACGCGCCCGAGAACATCCGGCGCTACTGGGAGCGCGAACGCCCGGTCGAGCTGCGCCCGGTCTCCCTCGCCCACTACGTATCGCGCGAAAGGCTCTCGCCCGAACAGAAGGTCTGGGTGCGCACCACGGGTCCGGTCCCGAACGAACGGCACCTCCAGGCGGCGGTCCTGGCCTATCTCTCCGACATGACCCTGCTCGACACCTCGCTCTTCGCCCATGGAACCTCGGTCTTCGACCGCGCCCTCCAGGCCGCAAGTCTCGATCATGCCATGTGGTTCCACCGTCCCTGCGCGCTCGACGACTGGCTGCTCTACGCCGCCGAGAGCCCGAATGCCCACGGCGCACGCGGCTTCGCCCGGGGAAGCCTGTTCACCCGCGAGGGCCTTCTCGTCGCAAGCGTCGCCCAGGAGGGGCTGATCCGAAAACGTGCAAATGCCTAATAACTATGCAAATCGCAATTTTTGAACAAATTATTTGCAGCCGGCGGGCCGATTGCAGCCTGATCCGCCGGCCCGCGATTTATTAACCCAGGAAAATCAGCAGGTTCCCCGCGCCGAGGCCAACTGGCACGGACCTTGATTACCTCGAACGTCGGGTCGGCCGCTTCGTGCGGCTGTCACCGGTGCGTTGCGGCTACCGGGCCGCGTCAAACGAAGGATGGGAACCGGATGAAACTCGTGATGGCCATCATAAAGCCGTTCAAGCTGGACGAGGTGCGGGAAGCGCTCACGGCGGTCGGCATCCAGGGGCTGACCGTAACCGAGGTAAAGGGTTACGGGCGTCAGAAGGGGCACACCGAAATCTACCGCGGCGCCGAATATGCCGTCAGCTTCCTGCCCAAGCTGAAAATCGAACTCGCCGTCTCGACCGACCTGGCCGACACGGCTGTCGAGGCGATCTCGACGGCGGCCAAGACCGGCCAGATCGGCGACGGCAAGATCTTCGTCTACTCGATCGACCAGGCAGTGCGCATCCGCACCGGCGAAACCGATGCAGACGCGCTCTAGAGCCGTTCCAGGAAAAGTGAAAGCCGGCCTTCCGTCCGGAATCGCGCAAGAACTCGAGCGCTTCCAGGAAAAGTGGGAACCGGTTTTCCGTCCGGAAGCGCGTGAAGTCAGAGAGATAGAGAGCGTCCGCGATTCCGTGAAGCGCGGACGCGCTCTAGGAGAGGGTGCCCGTCCGCGAGAAACGCGGACGCGCTCCAGGGCCAACGAAAGGAATTCGGGAATGCAGATGAGACATCTCAAGACGGCCGGTCTGGCGGCTCTTGCGGCGTTGGCGGGGACCCTGCCGGCTCTCGCGCAGGACGCGACGCCCAAGCTGGACACCGGCAACACGGCCTGGATGCTGACGTCCACGGCGCTGGTGCTGATGATGACGGTTCCGGGCCTGGCGCTCTTCTACGGCGGCATGGTGCGCAAGAAGAACGTGCTCGCGACCGCCATGCAGAGCTTCGCGATCTGCTGCCTGGTGACGGTGCTCTGGATGGTCGTCGGCTACTCGCTCGCCTTCAAGGACGGCGGCGGCCTCAACGCCTGGGTCGGCGGACTGCAGAGCTTCTTCCTGAGGGGCATGACCGGCGACAGCCTGAGCGGCACCATACCCGAGACGGTCTTCATGACCTTCCAGATGACCTTCGCCATCATCACGCCGGCCCTGATCGCCGGCGCCTTCGCGGACCGCATGAAGTTCTCCGCGATGCTGTGGTTCATGGGGATCTGGAGCATCGTCGTCTACAGCCCGATCGCCCATTGGGTGTGGGGCGGCGGCTTCCTCGGCGGCCTCGGCGTCAAGGACTTCGCCGGCGGCACGGTCGTCCACATCAACGCCGGCGTCGCCGGGCTCGTCTGCGCGCTGGTCCTCGGCAAGCGGCAGGGCTACGGCACCGAGAACATGGCGCCGCACAACCTCGTCCTCTCGCTGATCGGCGCCTCGCTCTTGTGGGTCGGCTGGTTCGGCTTCAACGCCGGCTCGGAGCTCGCCGCCGACGGCGTGGCCGGAATGGCCATGGCGGTCACGCAGATCGCCACCGCGGCCGCCGCCCTGACCTGGATGTTCGTCGAATGGATGGGCCACGGCAAGCCGAGCATCCTCGGCATCATCTCGGGCGCCGTCGCCGGCCTCGTCGCCATCACCCCGGCCTCCGGCTACGTCGGCCCGACCGGCGCGCTGATCATCGGCATCGTCGCCGGCGCGGTCTGCTGCTGGTCGGCGACCTCGCTCAAGCCGAAGCTCGGCTACGACGATTCGCTCGACGCCTTCGGCGTTCACGGCGTCGGCGGCTTCGTCGGGGCGATCCTGACGGGCGTCTTCATCAGCAAGTCCTTCGGCGGCGTCGGCCTCGCCGACGGCGTGTCGGTGGGCAGCCAGGTCTGGATCCAGTTCCTCGGCACGCTCGCCACCATCGTCTGGTCGGGGGCCGCGAGCTTCGTGATCCTCAAGGTGATCGACGCCACCATCGGCCTTCGGGTCACCAAGGACATCGAGGTGGAGGGTCTCGACATCAACCTGCACGGCGAGGTCGTGCAATAGACCGAGGCGACGCGGGGCGCGCGATCTTCGCCCCGCGGCCAACCTCCTCGCGGCCGTCCTCCGGGACCGCGATACCCGGGCCCGGCGTCGCCGGGCCTTTTTTTTCGGCGCGGACGCCCCGGGGGTGCGCCGGAATGGCGGATGGTTAATGCGGCTTTAACCGACGGGCTTCTAGGATCGCCGCCGAAGGCGCCATCCACGGGGCTGAAGCAAATCGATTCGGGCTAGTTTGAGACCATGCAGATCAGTAACTCGGCACTGCTTGGCGGCCGCGCCGGCCGACAGGGACTACCGGCTTTCATCAGGCGGCCGCTGAACGGGCTTCTCGGGCTCGGCGCGTTCGCCGCCCTCGGTCTCGCCGTCCTGTCGCTGGCGACATGGAACGTCGCCGATCCGTCCTTCTCCCTGGCCACCGGCAACCCGCCGACGAACGCGCTCGGCTTCCCGGGCGCCGCCTTTGCCGACATCGTCATGCAGTTCTTCGGCATCGGAAGCGTCGTCGGCCTCGTGCCCGGCGTCTTCTGGGGCGTCTTCCTCGTGCGCAGCAGCTTCATCGATCGCAAGCTGCGCCGCGGCCTCGCCTGGTTCGCCGGCGCGGTGCTCGCCAGCGCGGTGCTCGCCTGCGCCCCGGTCCCCTCGACGTGGCCCCTGCCGAGCGGCCTCGGCGGCGTCACCGGCGACATGGTGCTGAAGATCCCCGCTTTGGTGATCGGCGGCTGGCCGCACGGCGTCCTCGCCGCGATCATCGGAACGCTGCTCCTCGTCCCGGCGACCGGACTGCTCCTCTTCGGGGCCGGCCTCACCGGCCGCATGAGCGAAAGCGAGTGGTGGGACGCCGTCGCCGACGAGGACGACCCGGCGGCCGACGCGGAGGACGAGGACGACGAGGACGACCCGGCCGTCGCCTTCGGGCTGGTCACCCACTGGTGGCTGACCGGCCGCGCCCACCTGCGCCGCATCGCCGGAGCGCTCGGCCACCGCGCCGCCCCGCCCGCCGAATACGAGGAGCCCTACGACCTCAACGAGGAGGAATTCCTGCCGCTCGGCAGCCCGGCGGCGCCGGCCCGCGACGGCCGCGTGCGCGTCGAGCCCTCCTTCGACGACCGGCGGGAAGCGGCCGCCCCGGAGGTGACGCTCGGCGACGACCGGCCCCGGCCGCAGGGCGGCCGCCGCGAACCGGCCTTCGACGGGCACGACGACGGCGGCGACGATGCCGGCTGGGAGACGGGCGAACCGGTCGAACAGCGCGTTCGGGTGGCAGACCCCGCCCCCCGGCCGAGGCCGGCCGCACCGGCCCGCCGCATCAGCCAGCCGGCCCCCGCCCAGCATGCGGGCAGCTTCCAGCTGCCGGCGATCGACCTCCTGGAAGCGGCCAAGAGCGTCAAGCGGGACCCGAGCCTCTCGGCCGAGGCGCTCGAGGAGAACGCCCGCCAGCTCGAAGGCGTCCTCGAGGACTTCGGCGTCAAGGGCGAGATCATCCACGTGCGTCCCGGCCCGGTCGTCACCCTCTACGAGCTGGAACCGGCGCCGGGCATCAAGTCCTCGCGCGTCATCGGTCTCGCCGACGACATCGCCCGGTCGATGAGCGCGATCGCGGCGCGCGTCGCCGTCGTGCCCGGCCGCAACGCCATCGGCATCGAGCTGCCGAACCAGACGCGCGAGATGGTCTACCTGCGCGAACTCGTCGGCGCGCGGGACTTCGAGAATTCGAAGGGCCGCCTCGCGCTGACGCTCGGCAAGACCATCGGCGGCGAGCCGGTCATCGCCGATCTCGCCAAGATGCCGCACCTGCTCGTCGCCGGGACCACCGGCTCGGGCAAGTCCGTGGCGATCAACACCATGATCCTGTCGCTGCTCTACCGGCTCCCGCCGGAGAAGTGCCGGCTGATCATGATCGACCCGAAGATGCTCGAACTGTCGGTCTACGACGGCATTCCGCACCTCCTCTCGCCCGTCGTCACCGATCCCAAGAAGGCCGTCGTCGCGCTGAAATGGACCGTGCGCGAGATGGAGGAGCGCTACAAGAAGATGTCGAAGATCGGCGTGCGCAACGTCGACGGCTTCAACGCCCGCGTCGAGCAGGCGCTGAAGAAGAACGAGGCGATCACCCGCACGGTGCAGACCGGGTTCGACCGGGACACCGGCGAGGCCGTCTACGAAACGGAGGAGTTCGACCTGGAGCCGATGCCCTACATCGTCGTCATCATCGACGAGATGGCCGACCTGATGATGGTCGCCGGCAAGGACATCGAGGGCGCGGTCCAGCGCCTCGCCCAGATGGCGCGCGCCGCCGGCATCCACGTGATCATGGCGACGCAGCGTCCCTCGGTCGACGTCATCACCGGTACGATCAAGGCGAACTTTCCGACGCGAATTTCGTTTCAGGTCACATCGAAGATCGATTCGCGCACGATCCTGGGCGAGCAGGGCGCCGAACAGCTGCTCGGCATGGGCGACATGCTCTACATGGCCGGCGGCGGGCGCATCCAGCGCGTCCACGGACCGTTCGTGTCGGACAACGAGGTCGAGGAGATCGTTGCCTATCTCAAGACGCAGGGCGTGCCGGAATACCTGGACGCCATCACCGAGGACGACGAGGACGGCGACGTCGACGGCGGCGCGGGCGGCGGCTCGGGCGGCACCGGCAACCTGGCCGATTCCGACGATCCCTACGACCAGGCGGTCGCCGTGGTGCTGCGCGACGGCAAGGCGTCGACCTCCTACATCCAGCGCCGCCTCGGCATCGGCTACAACCGCGCCGCCTCGCTCATCGAGCGGATGGAGAAGGAGGGCCTCATCGGCCCGGCCAATCACGCCGGCAAGCGCGAGATCCTCGTTCCGACGGAGGACGAGATCGATCCGCGCTAGAGCGCTTCCAGGAAAAGTGGGAACCGGTTTTCCGTCCGGAAGCGCGAGAAGCAAACAACCGCTTCCAGGAAAAGTGGGAACCGGTTTTCCGTCCGAAAGCGCGACAGGTCGCAAGGGTCGATCGGCCGGCGGCGGCCCGCACGGCGTGCCGCAGCCCGCCCCGCGAGCCATACTGGCGCCGCAGTTTGCGTCGACACCGGCCCGGAACCATGGAGGCAAGCATGACTGACAGATCGAAGACCGCGGGCCCGGTCCGCCGCGGTATCGTCGCCGCGGCCCTGTCGGCCGCCCTCGCAATCGCCGGTGTCCTCGCCGGCCCGCCCGCCCGCGCCCAGACCGCGTCCGCGTCGGCCGCGCAGCGCATCGCCGACCATTTCTCCTCGATCAAGACGATGACCGGCGATTTCGTACAGATCGGCCCGACCGGCAAGCAGACCGGCGGGAAGTTCTATATCGACCGGCCGGGCCGGATCCGCTTCAACTACGACGCCTCCTCCCCCCTCAAGGTGATTTCCAACGGCTCGTCTGTGGCGATCGGCAACACCAAGCTCGACACCTGGCAGCTCTATCCCCTGTCGAGCACGCCGCTGAAGCTGCTCCTGTCCCGCCGCATCGACCTCGGCGGCGACATGGTCAAGTCGGTCAAGGAAGGCCCGGACATCGTCACCGTCGTGCTCGGCGACAAGCACTTCTTCGGCAATTCGACGATCACCATGATGTTCGATCCGACGAGCTTCGACCTGAAGCAGTGGACGATCACCGATGCCCAGGGCAAGGACACGACGGTGATGATCTACAACGTCAAGACCGGCGTGCAGCTGGCGCGGAGCCTGTTCGAGCTGCCGACCGGAGCGACGAAGTCGCCCTCCTTCCGCCAGTAGGACGAGGACGCCGCCGGTCGCGCGCACGCGGCGCCGGCCTTGCCATGTCCCGCCGCCTTCCCGTAAATGCCTCGCTCGGGCGGGGAGGCGGACCTTGGACTTTTCGATCGCGACCTGGAACATCAATTCGGTGCGGCTGCGGCTGCCGCTCGTCGTCGACTTCCTGCGGCAGCACCGGCCGGACGTCCTGTGCCTGCAGGAGACCAAGTGCCCGAACGGCGCCTTCCCCTCGGCCGCCTTCCGCAAGCTCGGCTACGTCCACCAGGCGATCCACGGCCAGAAGGGCTACCACGGCGTGGCGACGCTCTCGCGCTTCCCGCTGGAGAGGCCGGAGCGCCGCGACTACTGCGGCATCGGCGATTCGCGCCACGTTTCGGCCGTCGTCGAGGCCGGCGCCCGGCGCATCCGCCTGCACAATTTCTACGTACCGGCGGGCGGGGACGAGCCGGACCGGACAGTGAACCCGAAATTCGCCCACAAGCTCGATTTCCTGGAGGAGATGAAGGCGCTGCACGCCGAGGCCGAGGCGGCCGAGGGCGTCTCGTCCGTGCTCGTCGGCGACCTCAACGTCGCGCCGCTCGAAACCGACGTCTGGTCCCACAAGCAGCTGCTCCGTGTCGTCAGCCACACGCCGGTGGAGACCGCCGGCCTCCTCGAAATCATGCACCGCGGAGCCTGGATCGACCTCGTCCGCCGCCACGTTCCCGTCGAGGAGAAGATCTTCACCTGGTGGAGCTACCGCGCCCGCGACTGGGAGGTCTCCGACCGGGGCCGCAGGCTGGACCACGTCTGGGGCTCGGGAGACCTGGCGCCGCATCTTTCCCGCGTCGAGGTGCTGAAGCACGCCCGCGGCTGGCAGCGGCCCTCCGACCACGTTCCCGTCGTCGCGCACTTCCGCTTCTGACCCGTCCCGGCGGTTCGTGCCTCAGGGAGCGTCGCGAAACGCCGGCCCCGCCTTCTCCAGCTCCGCCAGGAACCGGCTGAAATTCGCCATGATGCGGCCCTGCACCATGCCGGCGATCTCCGGATACTCCTCGAGCATCCGGTGGAACAGCGGCCGGTTGATGCGCATCACCTCGCTCGGTTCGGCGGCGATCGCCGTCACCCGCCGTTCGACCGCCGAGATCATGGCGATCTCGCCGAGCAGCGCGCCCTTGGTGACGGTGCCGAGCGGGATCGGGCCGCGCCGGCCCTTGCGCGACAGGAGGAAGCTTCCGCCGGCGACGACGAAACCGCAATCCCCGTTGGTGCCCTCGCGGAACAGCGTCTGCCCGTCGGCCACCCGGCGGCGCTCGGTGCCGAAGGCGACGAGCCGGAGCTTGTCCTCGTCGAGGTCCTGGAAGAGCGGGACCGTGGTCAGAAGCGCGATGTCGTCCTTGAGGGACATGAGGAGCCTGCTCTCCCGATGCTGACTGCCGTGGGCCGGCGGGGTCCCGCGGCCCGAGGGTCTAGGATTAAGATCTTGGTCAGGGTATGATCTTGTAGCCGCCGCTCTCGGTCACGAGGATCTCGGCATTGGACGGGTCGCGCTCGATCTTCTGCCGAAGCCGGTAGACATGGGTCTCGAGCGTATGGGTCGTCACGCCGGAATTGTAGCCCCAGACCTCCTCCAGGAGCACGTCCCGGGTCACCACCTTCTGGTCCGCCCGGTAGAGATAGCGGATGATCGCCGCCTCCTTTTCCGTGAGCCGGATCTTGTTGCCGCCCTCGTCGAGGAGCAGCTTCTGCGACGGCTTGAACGTGTACGGGCCGACGGTGAAGGTGGCGTCCTCGCTCTGCTCGTGCTGGCGAAGCTGCGCGCGGATTCGCGCGAGCAGCACGGCGAACCGGAACGGCTTGGTGACGTAGTCGTTGGCGCCGGCCTCGAGCCCGAGGATGGTGTCGGAGTCCGTGTCGTGGCCGGTCAGCATGATGATCGGCGCCTTGAAGCCGCCCTTGCGCAGGATCTTGACCGCCTCCCGCCCGTCCATGTCGGGCAGGCCCACATCCATGATCAGGAGGTCGACATGGTTGCCCCGCGCCGTCTGGATGGCCTTCGCCGCCGACGATTCCTGCAGCAGCGTGAACTCCTCGTAGAGCGAAAGCTGTTCGACCAGCGTCGCGCGCAGATCTTCGTCGTCGTCGACCAGAAGAATTGTGCGTGCGGCCATCGGCTGTCTCCTCGGAACGAAAGGGGCAGGGCGTCTCCTACCCATCTAGTGGTCTGACCCAAACGGATGGTACCCATCCGTTTGGAAAAGTCAGCCCACAAGCTATTGATCTGGTGGGGCGATTTTTCCTAACAGATGGTACCATCTGTTAGGATCGCACCACTAGACTGTTTTCGTGAATCGGCAAAGCTGCGATCCTGTTGCATGAGCTGGAGCGCTTCCAGGAAAAGTGGAAACCGGTTTTCCGTCCGGAAGCGCGTAAGAAAAATGAGCTGGAGCCGGTCCGCGATTCCGTGAAGCGCGGACAGGCTCTAGCATGAATTCACGGCAAGGGGGAGTGCGGCGTCATGCAAGGAAAGAGGCGGAGCGGCAAGCGCGCGAGACGGCTTCCCGTCGTCGTCCGCCGAAGCCCGCTGGGCCCGAGCCGCGCCATCGTGAGGATGGGAAACCTGGTGTTTCCGGCCGCCCTGGGACGCGCCGGCCTGACCGTCCGCAAGCGGGAAGGCGACGGGGCGACGCCGCGCGCGGCGATGCGGCTCCTCTCTGGCTTCTATCGCGCCGATCGGCTGTTCCGGCCGCCCTCGCGCCTGGCGATCGCTGCGATCCGCCCCTCCATGGGCTGGTGCGACGCCCCGCGCCACGCGCGCTACAACCGGCCGGTCCGACTGCCCTTCGCAAGCAGCCACGAAACGCTCGCCCGCGCCGACGGCCTCTACGACATATGCCTGGTGATGGACTGGAACCTCCGCTGCCGCCGGAAAAACTCCGGCAGCGCCATCTTCCTCCACGTCGCCGGCCCCGGCTTTCGCCCGACGGAAGGCTGCGTCGCCGTCGCCCGCGGCGCGTTGCTGCAGATCGCCGCCCACGCCGGACCGGGGACGGTCGTTCATGTCGAATGATCGGAAAGAACGGCCCGCGTCCTTCTCCGCGCCACTCAGCGCGGCGGATCGTCGAGGCCGCCCATCCGGCAGACCTCGATGTATTCCGCTTCGCTCACCGGCTGCACGGAAAGCCGCATGGACGTGACGAGCGCCATGTCCTCGAGCTTCGGATTGGCCTTCACGTCCTTCAGCGTCACCGGCTTCGGCATGTCGCGGACGGCGCGGATGTCGACGCATTCCCAGCGCTCGTCCTCGGTCGTCGTATCCCGGTGCGCGAGCTTGCAGACCTCGACGATGCCGACGACCTCCAGCCCCTCGTTCGAGTGGTAGAAGAAGCCCTTGTCGCCGAGCCGCATGGCCCGCATGTTGTTGCGCGCCTGGTAGTTGCGCACGCCGTCCCACTGCTCGCCCGCCTCGCCCTTGGCCTTCTGCATCGCCCAGGACCACTTGAAGGGCTCCGATTTGAACAGCCAGTACGCCATGTCGTTCAGTGTCCTTCCGTTGTCAGCGGCCGCTCCATGAGCGCCTTGAGGGCCGAGGCGACGGTCAGCCGCCCCTCGACGATCTGCGATACGGCGTCGGTGATCGGCATCGCGATGCCGCGCTCGCCGGCAAGC
Organism: uncultured Alphaproteobacteria bacterium; assembly: GCA_963838155.1. Classification (GTDB taxonomy): domain Bacteria; phylum Pseudomonadota; class Alphaproteobacteria; order Rhizobiales; family Rhizobiaceae; genus Pararhizobium_B. The sequence goes on along the minus strand of CAWIQE010000013.1, from coordinate 261,332 downwards.
TTCGCCGCGGCCGCGGCCGTATGGGCGCCCTCGGCGAGCATGGCGGTGGGTCCGAGCAGGTCGTCCGGCCGCCGGCCCTCGCCGAGCGCGATGCCGAAGCGCAGGTTGCGGGATTGCCGGCTCGTCGCCGTCAGCACCAGGTCGCCGAGCCCGGAGAGGCCGGAGAGCGTCGCGGCGGCGGCCCCCTGGCTCACCGCGAAGCGCGTCAGTTCGGCGAGCCCGCGGGCGATCAGCGCCGCCCGTGCCGATTCGCCGAGCCGCGCACCCTCGACGATGCCGCAGGCGATGGCGAGCACGTTCTTCAGCGCCCCGCCGATCTGAACGCCGGTCGTGTCGTCGCTCGCATAGAGCCGGAACGTCTTCGACGAGAGCGAGGCGGCGAGCGCCTCGGCGAGGCCCGGCGGCCGGGCGGCGAGCGTCATCGCCGTCGGCAGGCCCGCCGCGATCTCCGCCGCGAAGCCGGGTCCCGAAAGCACCGCCGGCACCCGGCCCGGCCCCAATTCCTCGCCCAGCACCTCCGTCAGCATGAGGCCGGTCGCCTTCTCGAAGCCCTTGGCGCAGACGATCACCGAGGCGTCGGCCGCGATCAGCGGATGGAGGCGTCGCGCGGTTTCCCGCTGGGCCTGCGACGGCACCGACAGGAGAACGATCCCGGCACCGGCGACCGCCCGGGGATCGGCGGTCGGCTCGACCGATCCGGGAAGCCGGACGCCCGGCAGGTAGCGGCGGTTCTCGCCGCGCGTCACGAGGTCGCGGATCTGCTCCGGGTCCCGGCCGAGAAGCGTCACCTTCGTGCTCGGCATGCGCCCGATCACGACGGCAAGGGCCGTGCCGAAGGCACCGGCGCCGACGACGGCGATCCCGCCCGTCATGCCTTCGCCCCCCGCCGCCCCGAGCCGACGAGCGCCGCCGAGCGCATGTCGAGCGGCCAGCGCGACCGCGGCGCGAAAGTGAGCGGATCGCCCGGCAGCCCGAGCGCCATCCGCTCGGCGCCGGCCCAGGCGATCATCGCCGCATTGTCCGTGCAGAGCCGCGCCGGCGGTGCGACGAAGCGGAACCCGGCCTCGCCGCAAATCCGTTCGAGCATCGCCCGGATGGCCCCGTTGGCCGCCACGCCGCCGGCCACGACGAGGGCCGGAGACGCGTCGCGGCCGTCGCCTTGGCTGAAAGGGACCTCGCGGAACCGCGCCAGCGCCCGCATCAGCCGATCCTCGAGCGTCGCCACGATCGCCGCCTGGAAGGATGCCGCAATGTCCGAGACGTCCGCCGCGCTGACCGGCGCGATCGCCTCGGCCGCCTGGCGCACCGCCGTCTTCAGCCCGGAGAAGGAGAAGTCGAGCCGCGCCTCCCCCTTGAGCGGCCGCGGAAAGGCGAAGCGGGCCGGATCGCCGGAGGCCGCCGCGCGCTCCACGGCGGGTCCGCCGGGATAGGGGAGGCCGAGCAGCTTCGCCGTCTTGTCGAAGGCCTCGCCGAGCGCGTCGTCCATGGTCGTGCCCCAGCGCTCGTAGTCCCCGACGCCGCGCACCAGGACCACCTGCGTATGCCCGCCGGAAACGAGGAGCAGCAGGTAGGGGAAGGCGAGCCCGTCGGTAAGGCGCGCCGTCAGCGCATGCCCTTCGAGATGGTTGATCGCGTAGAGGGGCTTCCCCGCGGCGCGCGCCAGCGCCTTGCCCGTCATCAGCCCGACGATCAGCCCGCCGACGAGCCCGGGGCCGGCGGTCGCCGCGACCGCGTCGACCTCGCCGAGCGCCGAGCCGCTGCGTTCCAGCGCTTCGGCGACGAGCCGGTCGAGCACCTCGACATGGGCGCGCGCCGCGATCTCCGGCACCACGCCGCCGAAGGCCGCGTGGTCGTCGATCTGCGAGCGGACGACGTCGGAGAGGATCCGGCCGCCGCCGTCCCCGCCGCGCACGACCACGGCCGCGGCGGTCTCGTCGCAGCTCGTTTCGATTCCGAGGACCTTCAGCGGCCCGACTTCCGGCCCGGTCACGTGCTCCATGGCAGCCCGACGATTGCGATGTGTTGCAAAGGCGATTACTTGGAACGTCTCGGTAACAACGGCGAGCGACGGATGCAAACGAAACCGTACCGGATCGGAACCCGCGCCAGCCCCCTGGCGCTCGCGCAGGCCCACGAGGCGCGCGACCGCCTCATGGCCGCCCACGGCCTCGCCGAGGAGGCCTTCGAGATCGTCGTCCTGTCCACCCGCGGCGACCGGGTGACCGACCGCCCGCTTGCCGAGATCGGCGGCAAGGGCCTGTTCACGCTGGAACTGGAGGAGCGCCTGGCCGACGGCCGGCTCGATCTGGCGGTCCATTCCTCCAAGGACATGCCGACGGTGCTGCCGGATGGGCTTCACCTCTCCGCTTTCCTGGAGCGGGCCGACGTGCGCGACGCCCTGATCGGCCGCACGGCGCCGACCCTTGCGGACCTGCACGCCGGCGCGGTCGTCGGCTCGTCCTCGCTGCGCCGGCAGGCCCTGATCCTTCGCCTGCGCCCCGACATCCACGTCGTCCCGTTTCGCGGCTCCGTCCAGACGCGCCTGCGCAAGCTCGACGAGGAACAGGCGGAGGCGACGCTCCTCGCCGCCGCCGGCCTGCGCCGGCTCGACATGCTCGGCGTCGCCACGGAAATCATGGACCCGGAAACCTTTCCGCCCGCGCTCGGCCAGGGCGCCATCTGCATCGAGAGCCGCAGCCGCGATCCCCGCGTGTCGGCGCTCGTCGAGCCCGTCGACCACCCCGACACCCACTCCGCCCTCGATTGCGAGCGGGCGTTCCTCGCCGCGCTCGACGGCTCCTGCCGCACGCCGATCGCCGGGCTTGCCCGGGTCGATGGCGGCCGCATCGCGTTTTCCGGCATGATCCTGACGCCGGACGGCCGCACCGTCCACCGCATCTCCCGCGAAGGCCCGGCAGGCGCCGCTGCTTCCATCGGTCGCGCCGCCGGGGAGGCCCTGCGCGCCGAAGCCGGCACCGGCTTCTTCGAGAGCTGGACGTGACGGCCGGGCGGGTGCTCGTGACCCGCCCCGAACCCGGCTGCAGCCGCACGGCCCGCCGGGTCGCCGCCCTCGGCCTCGAGCCGGTGCGGCTGCCGGTGACGGAGGCGCGCCACGATCCCGGGACCGTCCGGGACGCCGTCGGCAGGTCCTGGGGCGCCCTCGCCGTGACCAGCGCCAATGCGGTCCGTGTCCTCGAAACCGTTCCGGAGGCGGTGGCCGCATGGGGGGATCTGCCGCTCTTCGCGGTCGGCGCCCGGACGGCCGGGCTCGCGCGCCAGGCGGGCTTCGCCCGCGCCGAGCAAGGCGGTGGAAGCGGCCGCGACCTCGCCGCGCGCATCGCCGCGGCGGGCGGCCCGCGCGCCGACGCCCCCCTCCTCTATTGCGCCGGCCGCCCGCGCTCCGATGGGCTGGAGCGGGCGCTGCGGGCGGCCGGGGTGCCGTTCTCCGTCGCCGAGTGCTATCGGATGGAGCCGCTGGCCTATCCGGACGCGGCGCTGGCCGAACTGCTGGCCGTCCCGCTCGCCGCGGCGCTGTTCTACTCGCGCGAGACCGCCGCCGCCTTCTTTCGCCTGCTGTCCGCGGCCGGGCTGATGGATCGTTTTCGCCCGGACCGCATTGTCTGTCTGAGCGACGGGGTGACGGCGGGGCTGCCCGAAAAGCTGCGGCCGCTGTCTGCGGCACCGCGCCGCCCTTCGGAAGAAGCAGTGCTTGAAATCCTCGCTGCAATGCGGAAATGAGACGATGAATCGATCGAGACGGTTTCCGTTCCGGGCCAAGCTGTTCTACGATTGCGATGCAGCAAGGCGCGAAAGGAGAGTTCATGGCTGACGGCAGGCCACCCCGCCGATCGAGACGGAAGTCGGAACCGGCGACCATCGACCTCGAGGCGGACAAGACCGCCAAGGGCACCGCCGGCGACGCCGGCAAGGCGCCGCAGCACGAAGGCGGTGCGGCCGGAAAGCCCCCGTCCGACGCCCCGGGCACGCCCGCTGACGCCCCGGCCACGCCCGCGCGGGAAGCCGCCGGCGGAGGGCAACCGGCCGGCCCCGCCTCCGGCAGCGACGATTCGACCCCTGCCGGATCGCCCCCGGAGGCTTCGGCCTCCCCCGCCCCCGGCAAGGACGCGACCGAAGGGAAGGACCCGACGGGCGGTCCGGCGCCGAAGGCGGATCCGAAGGGACTGCCGGAGCCCGAGACGCCGGAGACGGTTTCCGCCGCGGCCTCGCCGTCCACCGAAGCCGGCAAGCGTGCCGCCGCGAGCGCGGCCGCCTCCGATGCGGCGAAGGACGCCGCCCGGCGGCCCGGCCGCGCACCGGACCATGGTTCGCCGCCCCCGGCGACGCCCTCCGCCGAAGCCGCCGGCGGACGCGGTTTCGTGGCCGGGCTGCTCGGTGGCGTGATCGTGGCTGTCCTCGTGCTCGCGCTCGAATCGGCCGGCATCCTGCCGGCCCCGGGCACGAGCGCGGCCGAGAAGGCCAGTTCGGACGTCGCGGACCTGCGAAATTCGGTCGAGACGCTCAAGAAATCGGTTGCCGACCTGAAGAACGCCCCGCAGGCCGCCGCCGCTCCGTCGGACGCCGTCGAGAAGCTCCAGGCCCAGGTGAACGACCTCGCGGACAAGCAGTCGCAGCTCCAGGCCGGCGCCCGGTCGGCGGGAACGGCGAGCGCATCCGACCTTTCCGACATGAAGGACGCGCTCGGCAAGGCCGGCTCCCGCCTCGACGACCTGTCGGCGACCGTCGACGGCATCAAGTCGGACGTGGCGGGACTGAAGTCCGACGTCGCCCGCCTCGACCGACAGGGCGGCCTCGCCGCCATCGTCGCGGCGACGGCGCTGAAGTCGGCGATCGAGCGCGGCGGCCCGTTCGACGCCGAGCTGAAGGTGTACCGGCGCGTCGCCCCTGGCGACGGCGCGTCGGCGAAGCTCGACGATCTCGCCAAGGCCGGGGTCCCCTCCCACGACGCCCTCGTCGCGGCGTTCCCGGACGTGGCGGACGCCATCCTCTCCGCCGTGCGCGGCGGTTCCGGCGACAGCGGCATCTTCGGCCGTCTGGTCGACAGCGCGCGCTCGGTGATCCGGGTGCGCCCGACCGGCAATCCCGAGGGCAAGACGCCCTCGGCGATCGTCGCCCGCATGGAGACCAAGCTGAAGGCCGGCGACCTGAAGGGCGTCGTCGACGAGTGGTCGGCGCTGCCGGCCGCCGGGCAGAAGGCGTCGCAATCCTTCATCGACCGCGTCAGGAAGCGCATGACCGCACTCGCGGCCGCCGACGGCGCGCTGCAGGACGCCATGTCATCGACAGGCAAACAGGGCTGAGAGCGTAGGAGCCTATGATCCGACTTCTGATTTTCGTCATTTTCATCCTCGCGCTCGGTGCCGGTTTCGCCTGGCTCGCCGACAGGCCGGGCGACATGGTCGTCACCTGGCAGGGCCAGCAGATCGAGATGTCGTTGCTCGTCGGCGTGGCGCTGATCGTCGCGCTGATCGCGGCCGTGCTCATCCTGTGGTGGCTCGTGCGCACCGTCTGGACCTCGCCGAGGATCGTCCGCCGGCATCTGAGGGCCCGCAAGCGCGACCGCGGCTACCAGGCCCTGTCGACCGGCCTCCTGGCGGCCGGCGCCGGCGACGCCGTCACGGCCCGCCGCATGAACAAGCGCACGAAGGGCCTGCTCGATTCCCGGCAGGAGCCGCTCATCCACCTTCTGGAGGCGCAGACGGCCCTGATCGAGGGCGACCACGCGGCCGCCCGCGCGAAGTTCGAGAGCATGGCCGACGATCCCGAGACCCGCGCCCTCGCCCTGAGGGGCCTCTACCTGGAGGCGCGCCGGCTCGGCGAGGAGGAGGCGGCCCGCCATTTCGCCGAACGCGCCGTGGAAACCGCCCCGCAGCTGCCCTGGGCGGCGCAGGCGTCGCTCGAATTCCGCAGCCGCGAGGCCGACTGGGACGGCGCGCTCCGGCTTCTGGAGAAGCAGCGCATGGGCCGCGTCCTCAGGCGCGAGGAGGCGGACCGCAAGAAGGCCGTGCTGCTGACCGCCCGCGCCATGAGCCGCATCGACGGCGATTCCACCGGGGCACGCGACGATGCGCTGGAGGCCCTGCGCCTGGCGCCCGACCTGGTGCCGGCCGCCGTCACGGCCGCCCGCGCGCTGTTCCGGGAGGACAATCTGCGCAAGGGATCGAAGATCCTCGAACGGATATGGAAGACCGAGCCGCATCCCGAAGTGGCCGAGACCTACGTGCGCGCCCGGATCGGCGATTCCGTCCTCGACCGCCTGAAGCGGGCCGAGAAGCTCGAGGCCCTGAAGCCCAACCACATCGAGTCCCTTCTCGTCGTCGCCCGGGCGGCGCTCGACGCCCACCAGCCCGAACGCGCGCGCGGCAAGGCCGAGGCCGCCGCCAGGCAGGAATCGCGCGAGGGGACCTACCTCCTCCTCGCCGACATCGAGGAAGCCGAGACGGGCGACCAGGGCCGCGTCCGGCACTGGCTCTCCCAGGCGCTGCGCGCCGGCCGCGATCCCGCCTGGACCGCCGACGGCTACGTATCGGAGAAGTGGGCGGCCGTCTCCCCGGTCACCGGCAAGCTCGACGCCTTCGTCTGGCGCGTGCCGCTGTCGCAGCTGGCCGGCCCGGTCGAGCAGGCCGACGCCGGCGACAGCCAGGCCGAGATCGCGATCCGGACGCTGCCGCCGGTGCGCATCGCCGCGAGCGCCCCGGCCGAGGCTCCGCACGGATCGGCCGCGGCCGTCGATGCCGAGGTCGTCGACGGCGTGTCCGCCGCCGCCGCCCCGGCCGAACCGCCCGCTCCGCCCGCCACCGCTCCGCCCGCCCCCGCTCCGACCGCAGACGAGGCCGGCCCGGCAACCGCCGCCGGCACTCCCGGCTCGCCGAAGGGCGCACGCGAACCGGATCGGGAAACGGCGCCCCCGGCCGCGCCGGAGGCGTCCGCCGAGGACCGAGGGGAGCAGGCCCGCCCGACCGACCGGCCGGCCGGCACGGAGGCCGGCAGGCCCGCATCCCCGAAGCCGGCCGCCGAAACCCCGGATGCCGCTCCGAACGCCACACCGGATGCCACCCGCCCCGCAGGCCGCGACGCGCCGAGGGCCCGGACGGAGAAGGCCGGCTACATGCGGCCCCCGGACGACCCCGGCGTCGAGGCCGGCGAGGCGTCGCAAGGCCCCCGCCAGCGCTTCCGATTGTTCTGATCGGCGGTCGTCCGCCAGGAGCCGCATGGATAAAGCCGCCCGGACCGTTCCGCGAGTTCCCGAGACGCTCGGAACGATCCTGCCCACGACCGCCCCGAAGACCATCAAGGGACCGAAGAGCCGAATGTTCGAACGCATCCAGCAATTCCTGCGCTCGGTGACCGGAGACGACGAGCCGGGATCCGCCTTCACGCGCGAGGACCCGCGCGTCGCCATGGCCGCGCTCTTCTACCACATCGTCGAGGCCGACGGCGTGGTCAGCGACGACGAGAACCGCACGCTGCAGACCGTCCTCAAGCAGGAGTTCGACCTCGACGACGCCGAACTGGGCGCATTGCTCAAGGCCGGGCAGAGGGCCGACGACGAGGCGGTCGACCTCTATCATTTCACCAGCGTCCTCAAGCGCGCCTTCGACGCCCGACAGCGCGTCGACTTCGTCGCCCTGCTCTGGGAAATGGTCTACGCCGACGGCGTCCGGGACGAACTGGAAGACAACATCGTCTGGCGGATCGCCGAACTGCTCGGCGTCTCGGGACGCGACCGCGTCCTCGCCCGCCAACGCGTGGCCGAACGCGTCGAGGCCGCCGACCGCTCCGCAGGCGACGAGGACTGAGGTCGGCGGATCCGCCGCCGAGGCCCTATTCGCCCTCCAGGCGACGGCCGAGGCCCTCGATGCGGCGCAGCTTCGGGAAGAGGACGGCCCACAAGCCCGCGACGAAGAGCGTGCCCACCCCGCCCACGACGACGGCCGGAACCGTCCCGATGAGCGCCGCCATGCCGCCCGCGCGGAACTCGCCGAGCTCGTTCGACGCGCCGACGAAGACCTGGTTGACGGCGCTGACCCGCCCGCGCAGCTCGTCCGGCGTCCAGAGCTGGATCAGCGTCTGCCGCACATAGACCGAGATCATGTCGGCCGCCCCCATCGCGACGAGCGCGGCGATCGAGAGCCAGGCGGCCTTCGACAGGCCGAAGGCGATGGTCCCCGCGCCGAAGGTCGCCACCGCCACCAGCATCGCATGGCCGGCCTTGCGCTGGATCGGCCGCGCCGTGAGGATGATCGCCATGGCGATCGCCCCGATGCCGGGGCCGGCCCTGAGCATCCCCAGCCCGAACGGCCCGAGATGCAGGATGTCGCGCGCGAACACCGGCATCAGCGCCACGGCCCCGCCGAGCAGCACGGCGAACATGTCGAGCGAGATCGCGCCGAGCACGATCTTTTCCCGCCAGATGTAGCGGAAGCCGGCCGACAGCGTTTCCCAGTTCCGCTTCTGCCGGACGATCCTCTGCGGCGGCTTCGGCACCATGGAGATGGCGACGAGGGCGATCCCGAAGAGCGCGATCGAGACCGCGTAGGGCGTCAGGGCGCCGATGCCGTAGAGGAGGCCGCCGGCGACCGGCCCGACGATCGAGGCCGTCTGCCACGAGGTCGAGTTCCAGGCGATGGCGTTCGGCAGGTCCTCTTCCGGCACGAGATTCGGCCCCAGCGACTGCGAGGCGGGCCCGAAGAAGGCCCGCGAGATGCCGAGAACGACGAGGATCGCGAAGATCGGCAGCACCGAGGGCGCCCCAGACAGGGTGAAGAGCGCCAGCGCCAGCGCCGAGACCAGCGACGCCGCCTCGCACACGATCATGATCGCGCGCCGCCCGAACTGGTCGGCGATCGAACCGGTCACCAGCGTCAGCAGGAGCGCCGGCATGAACTGGGTGAGGCCGATCAGGCCGAGGTCGAACGGCTCCCGCGTGATGTCGTAGACCTGCCAGCCGACGGACACGCTGATGATCTCCATCGCGAAGGTCTCGAAGAACCGCGAGAGGAAATAAAGGGCGAAGGGACGGTGGCGGAAGGCGGCGTAACGGTCCGCGGCGCCGGCATTGGGCGGGGTCATGGAAGAGCTTTCGGCAGGTCGCGGCACAAATAGCGGCGCCGGCGACGAAAAGCCACCGGAATCTCCACCCCGCCCGGCCCGCGCGGCACTTGCCGCGAAGGGACCGAATGGCTACATGTCCCCCGTCGAAACGCGGAGACGGACATGCTTGCCTTATTCCAGACGATCGATCTGGCCCTCAGCATCTATACCTGGATCATTATCGCCAGTGCGATCTTCTCGTGGCTCTATGCGTTCAATGTCGTCAATTCGCGAAATCAGTTCGTCGGCATGATCGGAGACTTCCTCTACAAGGCGACGGAGCCGGCGCTCCGGCCGATCCGGCGCGTCCTGCCCGATCTCGGCGGGCTGGACATTTCCCCGATCGTCCTCCTGCTGCTCATCTTCTTCCTGCGGTCCTTCATGTGGAACACCATCTTCCCGATGGTGGCCTGAGCGGCCCGAAGGAGAGGTCTCGAGGGGCCGGGCAGCGCCCGCCGCGGCGCCGCGCTATTTCCCGTAGCGCTCGATCGCCTCGGTGATCAGCCGGCGGGCGGTCTCGGCGTCCTGCCATCCGCCGATCTTGACCCATTTCCCGGCTTCCAGGTCCTTGTAGTGCTCGAAGAAGTGCTCGATCTGCTGCACCGTGATGTCGGGCAGGTCGTCGTAGTTCTGCACCGCCTGGTAGCGCTTGGTCAGGTGGGTCGAGGGAACGGCGACGATCTTCTCGTCCTGTCCGGAATTGTCCTCCATCACCAAGACGCCGATCGGCCGGACGTTGATCACGCAGCCCGGCACCAGCGGGCGCGTGTTGCAGATCAGCACGTCGATCGGGTCCCCGTCGTCGGAGAGCGTGTGCGGCACGAAGCCGTAATTGCCCGGATAGGTCATCGGCGTGTGCAGGAAGCGGTCGACGACGAGCGTGCCGGCCTCCTTGTCCATCTCGTACTTGATCGGCTGGCCGCCGACGGGGACCTCGACGATGACGTTGACGTCATGGGGCGGGTTCTTGCCGATGGAAATCGCGTCGATGCGCATGTCAACTCCACGCTGCCGTTTGAGACGTGCTGGCGGAATAGTCCGAAAGGTGCCGCAATGCAACAAGAAGCGCCGCCTTCGCGGGCCCCGTCAGGCCCAGGTGAAGGCGATCTTCCTCACCCGCTTGCGGTCGAAGGTCTCCGACCCCTCCGCGACGTCGCGGCCGCCCGTGGCACGATAGAAGGCGACGCCGTGGTCGTTCTCCTCCAGGCACCAGACCACCAGCCCCCGGCAGCCGAGCGAGGCGAGGAACCGCCGCGCCTCGTCGAAAAGGCGCCGCCCCAGACCCACGCCCTGATATTCGGGCAGCAGGTAGATTTCGTAGATCTCGCCTTCCTGCGGCAGGGCCCGCGCCCGGTTGAGGCCGAGCGTCGCATAGCCGGCGATCGTCCCGCCGACGTCGAGCACAAGGATGCTGGTCGAGCCGCGGATCGCACGACCCCACCACTTCGCGCCGCGCCGTTCGATCATGGCGCGCAGGCTGCGGAAGGGAATGATGCCCGCATAGGCCTGGGACCATGCCGCGCGGTGCACGTCCGCGATTTGCAGCGCGTCCGCCGGCTCGGCCGGCCTCACATCGATCGTCAGCGTCTTCATGCGCAAATCCTAGCCCGCCGGCCGAGTGGAGAGAATCCTCACCTTCGACGTAGCGGCGCACTTCCCACAGATATCTCCTGTGGATCGACGTACCGAGATTAACCCCTTGTTAACGAATTCGGCAAGTCGCAAGGCGACCACCCCCAGCGCCGCATCCGAAGCGCCAACCCCAGCCGATCTCTCCCTCGAGGGAGAAGTCCGGCAGAAGGGGGGGTGTGCGGCAGAGCGGCGGCATGACGCTGGCGATCACGCAAAGCGGTCGTGGGCGCCGAGGCAAAGCCGTGCGCGTCCCCGGACGCCGAGCCCCCTCTTCGCCGCCCACTCCCTCAAGGGGCGAGATCGGCACCGACCCTCCGCCGCCCGAACCGGCGCCTGCCCCTCGCAACGGCCCGCCCCGCCCCAGGACCGGATACCTTAAAATCTAGGACTTTATTCCGTATACAGTCCATGGCATAACACACCCGTCCCCGCCGCTCGGGAGTATCGCGAGACGTTCGGATGCGGGTGGGGGACGGCGCTTCGGCGCCGGGCGTAACGTGCGTCCGGTTCCGGAGAGGCTTCGGAAGAGGGCGTCCCCGGTCGCGACACCCGTCAAGGAGTGGCCGGTTCGTCTAAGTGGCGTGAAAAGGCGCGGGCGATGCACCGCGAGCCGGATCGTCCCCGAAAAGGGGGCCGGCGTCCTGCAGAACGCCCGGAATCGGAGCCTGGTAGCGGTGCCATACGGGATGGCGTCGTGACGAACGCCGGCGGGGCGCGGGGGACCGTGCCACCTTACCAAACCAATCAATTCGGCACGGCCCTCCGCCCCGCACCCGACTTGATGCCCCATGCCTCTGCGGCGAAAGCCCGCGAGAGAACGCAATCCTGTGTCCGGAATGAATTCACCCAAACGACAAAGGAGAGATCCGTTGGTGAAACGACGCTATCCCCTCAACGAAAGGGCGCTCAAGGCTTTTGTCCGCCAATCCCGCCGCGAGGGCCCCGAGCAGGCGTCCGCCGGTCTCGCGATCCACCGGCGGGCCGTCGACGCCTTCGCCATCTGGTGCCTGGAGTGCAAGCGCCCGGAATGCCGTCGAGCCCGGCGGTGCGCCGGCGCACCGGTCCGCAACCGGACGTCGTATCCGCACCCGCTTCCGCCCTGCATAACCCAGGAGCAGTACGAGGCGCTCAACGACTGGATGGACCTGAACTACGGGGAACCGGAAGAGGTCGACCTGCCCGCCGAGGGGACCGCTCGACGCATCGCCGGCGCCATGCGATCGAGGCGATGAGAGACCGCGCTTCCGCGATCCCGCGATCGCGGAAGCCGCCTTTACGCGGCGAGGGCCGCCACCTCCTCCGCGATCGCCAGCGACGCCGTCAGGCCCGGCGATTCGATGCCGAAAAGGTTGATCAGCGAAGGCACCGGGCGGGCGATCTCGAAATCCGGCTCGCCGCCGACGACCTTCACCCGGATGCCCGCATAGTCCGGCTGGAGCGCGCCGTCCGGCAGGCCCGGCCAGTAGCGCCGGATGGCCGCGTAGAACGGGGCGGCCCGCGCCGGGTCGACGCGGAAGTCGAGGGTGTCGGTCCATTCGACGTCCGGCCCGAAGCGGGCGCGGCCCGCCATGTCGAGCGTCAGGTGCACGCCGAGGCCGCCCGGTTCCGGGACCGGATAGACGAGGTGGTCGAAGGGGGCCCGCGACGTCAGTCCGAAATAATTGCCCTTGGCGTAGCGGATCTCCGGGACGGCCCCTGCCGGCAGGCCCTCGATGGCACCGGCGACCCGGGTGGCGAGGAGGCCCGCCGAATTGACCGCGAGATCGGCCTCGACGATGCAGGGCTCCGGCCCGTCGAGCTCCAGCGCGATCCCCGACGCGCCGGCGGTGCCGCCCGCGACGGGCGTGCGGAAGGCGAAGGCCGCGCCGGCGGCTTCCGCTTCCCCCTGGAGGCTCAGCATGAAGGCGTGGCTGTCGATGATGCCGGTCGAGGGCGAAAAGAGCGCCGCGGCCACGGCGAGCGCCGGCTCCATCCGCCCGATCTCCGCCTTCGACAGCAGGCGGAGGTCGCCGACGCCGTTGGCGGCGGCCCGCGCCGCGATCCCCTCCAGGCGCGATCCCTCCGCCTCGCAGGCCGCGACGATCAGCTTGCCGATGCGCCGATGCGGCACACCCCGCGCGGCGCAATAGGCGTAGAGCCGCTCCTTCCCGTCCACGCAGAGCCGCGCCTTGGCGCTGCCCGCGGCATAGTAGATCCCGGCATGGATCACCTCGCTGTTGCGGCTCGACGTGCCGGTGCCGATCCCGTCCGCCGCCTCGACGACGAGCACCTCCCGCCCGTCGAGCGCCAGCCGCCGGGCCATCGCGAGGCCGACGACGCCGGCGCCGATGACGATGCAGTCCACCCTGCCGGCATGTATCCTGCTGCCCAATCCGGCCTCCCTTGCCGCGCCGCGCCGCGGCGGCCCTCCCTGCATGTCGGGCCGCCGGTTCCGCCTCCTGCTTTTGGCGGATTGCCGGACGGGGGGCAAGGCCCCCTCCCGCACCCCCCATTTGACGACGGGCGGCAACCCGACTACCCATTTCGGCTGCGCCAACGTCCTTCCGTTCTCCCGGAGCCGCGAGATGCTCGAAACGCCCTATCTCCTCTTCCTCGGCGACGTGCCGGACCCGCTCGCCGCCAAGGTGGCCTTCGGCATCCGCGACTGGCGGCCGGACCACTGCGTCGGCCAGCTCCGCCTGCCCGGCTGCAAGGCCGATCTCGGCCTTCCCGAGATGAGCGTCGAGGAGGCCGCCGCCGCCGGCGCCCGCACGCTGGTGGTCGGCGCCGCAAACCGCGGCGGCGTCATCGCGCCGAGCTGGACGGCGGTCTTCCGCCGCGCCGTCGAGGCCGGCATGGACGTCGCCTCCGGCCTCCACGACCTCCTCGAGGACGTGCCCGAGCTCGCCGAGGCGGCCGCGACCGCCGGCCGGACGCTGTTCGACGTCCGCCTCCCCCGGGAAAAATACCCCATCGCCAACGGCAGGCCCCGCAGCGGCAAGCGCTGCCTCGCCGTCGGCACCGACTGCTCGGTCGGAAAGATGTACACCGCCCTCGCCATGGAAAAGGCCATGCACGACCGCGGCATGAAGGCGACGTTCCGCGCCACCGGCCAGACCGGCATCCTGATCACCGGCGAGGGCGTGCCGCTCGATGCGGTCGTCGCCGACTTCATGGCCGGTGCCGTCGAATGGCTCAGCCCCGACAACGACCCCGACCACTGGGACCTGATCGAGGGCCAGGGCAGCCTCTACCACGCCTCGTTTTCCGGCGTCACGCTGGCGCTGATCCATGGCGGCCGGCCCGATGCGCTGGTGCTGTGCCACGAGCCGACCCGCACCCACATGCGCGGCCTGCCGGACTACGCGCCGCCGTCCCTGGAGGCGCTGCGGGACACGGCGCTCGCAATGGCACGGATCGTCAATCCCGCCTGCCGCGTCACCGGCATCTCCATCAACACCGCCGCCCTCGGCCCGCAGGAGGCCCGCGACTGCCTCGCCGAGGCGGAGGAACGCATGGGCCTGCCCGCCGTCGATCCGTTCCGCGACGGAGCCGCGCGGCTCGTCGAGGGCCTGGAGGTATGATCGGGCTCGAAGTCGATCGGGAAGAATTCCCCCTGAAGGAGGCCTTCACCATCTCCCGCGGGTCGCGCACCGCGGCGACCGTCGTCCATGTCCGCCTGCACGACGACGCGACGGGCCATGTCGGCCACGGCGAATGCGTTCCCTATTCCCGCTACGGCGAGACGGTGGAGGGCGTCGTCGACACCGTCCTGTCCCTGAAGACCGAGATCGCCGACGGGCTCGACCGCGCCGCGCTCCAGGACCGGCTCCCGGCCGGGGCGGCGCGCAACGCCGTCGACTGCGCCTTCTGGGACCTCGAAGCCAAGAATGCCGTCCGCCCGGTCTACCGGCTCGCCGGCCTCGAGGCGCCGAAGCCGGTCGTCACGGCCTTCACGCTGTCGCTCGCCGAGCCGCGGGCGATGGGCGAAGCCGCCCGGAGAAACGCCGCCCGCCCGCTTCTCAAGATCAAGCTCGGCGGCGATGCCGGCGAGGACGTCGCCCGGCTCGAGGCGGTGCGCGCCGGCGCCCCCGAGGCCCGGCTCATCGTCGACGCCAACGAGGGCTGGTCGCTCGCCGACTACCGGGCGCTCGCGCCCGAGCTCGTGCGCCTCGGCGTCGTGCTTCTCGAGCAGCCGCTGCCGGCCGGCGAGGACGCCGGCCTTGCCGGCATCGAGCGGCCGCTGCCGGTCTGCGCCGACGAATCCTGCCACGACCGCTCCACCCTGCCGGGACTGGAGGGGCGCTACGACATGGTCAACATCAAGCTCGACAAGACCGGCGGCCTGACCGAGGCGCTGGCGCTGCGCGAGGAAGCGCTGCACCGGGGTTTCCGCATCATGGTCGGCTGCATGGTCGGCACTTCGCTGGCGATGGCGCCCGCCGTGCTCCTGGCCCAGGGCGCCGACTTCGCCGACCTCGACGGCCCGCTCCTCCTGGCGCGCGACCGCGACACCCCGCTCGAACACGACGGCCAGGGCCTCCACCCGCCGCAGGCCGCCCTTTGGGGCTGAGCCGGCAAGACCAGACCGCCCAACGGGAATCCGAACCATGAGCGCACGCATCGTCTACGTCAACGACCGCTTCCTGCCGGAGGACGAGGCCACCGTCTCGATCTTCGACCGCGGCTTCCTGTTCGCCGACGCCGTCTACGAGGTGGTCTCGGTGATCGACGGGCGGCTGGTCGATTTCGAGGGCCACATGGTTCGGCTGAGGCGTTCGCTCGGCGAACTCCGGATCGCCGCCGCGGTCGACGAGGCCAGGCTTCTCGAGATCCATCGGGAGCTGGTGCGCCGGAACGGCCTGGACGAGGGCCTCGTATACCTGCAGGTCAGCCGCGGCGCCGCCGACCGCGATTTCGCATGGCCGGCGGCCGGCATGGCGGCGACCACGGTGCTCTTCACCCAGGCGAAGGCGGTCGTCGACGCCCCGGCCGCCCGCAACGGCCTTTCCGTCGTCACCCTTCCCGACCTGCGCTGGGGCCGGCGCGACATCAAGACGGTCCAGCTCCTCTATCCGTCGATGGCCAAGATGGAGGCGAAGGCCAAGGGCGCCGACGACGCCTGGCTGGTCGAGGACGGCTACGTGACCGAAGGCACGTCCAACAACGCCTGGATCGTCACGCCGGAGGGCACCCTCGTCACCCGCGACCTGTCCAACGCGATCCTCCACGGCATCACCCGCCGGGCCGTGCTTGCCGATGCGCGGGAGGCCGGCCTCGCGGTCGAGGAGCGGCGCTTCACCGTCGCCGAGGCGACATCGGCGGCCGAGGCCTTCATCACCTCCGCATCCTCCCTCGTCACCGCCGTCGTCCGCATCGACGGCCGATCCGTGGGCGACGGCAAGGTCGGGCCGGTCGCCCGCCGGCTGCGCGAGGCCTACCTCGCCGGCACCCGCCGGGCCGCCCTCTGACGCGGCAGCAACCTTCGGAAACAAATTTCCCTCCCGGCGCAATCTCGGGAAATCCGCCGACGCACCGCTGCAACTCCGCTGCGCTACATGCGTTGGGGGAAGGAACGACGAGAAACGGAAGGTTGATCATGACGCTTCAACGATCGAAATCGAAACTCGCCGGCATCGCGCTGCTGTCCGCGCTGACGGCCGTGCCCATGGGTGCGGGCGTCGCCTATCTCGCCCGGCCCGCAGACGCCCAGACCGCCGCGGACCCCGCGAGCCCGCCGCCTCCGCCGCCCGGCGGCGACCAGTGGCCCGGAGCAGCCGGCCGCCATCACCCCGGCCCCGGCATGTACGGGATGCACGACGGGCGCGGCATGGGCCCCGACGGCGATCGCTTCGCCCGCATGGGCCGTCACCATCGCCATCACCGCGACGGCAACATGCAGATGCGGCTCGCCGGCAAGCTCGCCGCGGCCGAAACGGCGCTCGGCATCCGCTCCGACCAGCTCGACGCCTGGCGCGACTTCACCTCGAAGCTGATCGCCTTCGCCACGCCGCCCTGGCAGCGGGACCGCGGAGCGGCCGCAGACCGTGCCGCCAGCGGCGACATCCAGATGAAGGCCGGCAACGCAAAGGGCGACGCCACGCCGCCGGACGTCCCGCCGGCCGGCGCCGACGGCAAGAGCTTCGGCATGCTCGACCGGATGCTCGACGGCGCGATCCAGCGCGGCGAGGACGCCAAGGCGCTCAAGGCCTCCCTGCAGAAGCTGGAATCCGTCCTGACGCCCGAGCAGGTCCAGATGGCCCACACGCTGATGCGGAGCGAAGCCCGCATGGGCGGCCGCCACCACGGCTGGCGCGGCGGCGGCTATCATGGCCGGCACGGCGACCACATGTGGCGCGGCCGTCACGGCGGACAGGGCTGGGGCGGCAACGACCGCGGCGGTCCCGGCAACGGCCCGGACGACGGGCAGGACTAGGCGGTTCCAGGAAAAGTGGAAACCGGTTTTCCGTCCGGAAGCGCGCAAGAGACAATGGGCTAGAGCCTTTTCGCATTCCGTGAAACGCGAAAAGGCTCTAGGCTTTGCCAAGGCCCGAAGGGGCCCCACGAAACGAAGGAGCCGCCCGGCCGGGCGGCTTCTTTTTTCGGCTCCTGGCGCCTACGCCGCGGCCGCCTCGAAGCTGACGGTCTGGCGCAGCCCCCCGGAAAGCCGGTTCTCGATCGTCAGCCGGCCGCCGTTGCGGGTGATGATCTCGCGGGCGATGGCGAAGCCGAGCCCCGCCCCGGGGTGGAACTGCCGGCGCGCCTCGTCCACCCGGAAGAACGGTTCGAACACCCGCTCGATCAGCGCCCCCGGGATGCCGGGCCCGTTGTCCTCGATGGCGATGATGACGCCCTTGGCGTCCGAGCGCAGGCCCACTTCGGCGCCGCCGCCGTGGGTCGCCGCGTTGATGATCAGGTTCCTCAGCGCCCGCTTCATGGCGAAGGGCGGCGCGACGATCTCGGCGCGGTCCATCGGCTTGAGGGAAACCGGCATGCCGAGGTCGCCGAGTTCGGTCGCGATTTCCCGGATGAGCCCGTCGAGCGCCACCGGTTCCTTGGGGTCGGAGCTCACCTCCTCGCGCACCAGCCGGATGGCGCTGTCGGCGATCCGGTCGAGTTCGTCGATGTCCTTCAGCCAGGCGGCGCGCTCCTCCTCGTCCTCGATGAACTCCGTGCGCAGCCGCATCCGCGTCATCGGCGTCCTGAGGTCGTGCCCGGCGGCCGCGACGAGGCGCATGCGGCTTTCGGTCACCGCGTTGAGGCGCGCCGTCAGCCGGTTGACGATCTGCGCCGTCGCGCGGATCTCCGGGGCCCCGGTCTCCGGCATGTGCGGGATGATGCCGTCCGGCCCGAGCGTCGCGATGGTCGATTCCAGCATGCGAAGCGGCCGCATCATGCGGTTTGCCGCATAGACGGCCACGGCGGTGACGCCGATGGCGATCAGCGACAGGTAGAAGGCGAGGTTGCGCAAGGGAAAGGCCGGCGGCGGCGGGAACGGCAGGAAGGCGTAGCGGTCCGGCGAGACGGGGATCGCGATCCGCCGCCCGTGCCCGTCCGGCGGCGTCACGATCTCGACCCGCGACACGGCGCCGCGGTGCCGCACGAGCCGGCGGAAATGGCGGCTCAGATGCTCGTCGACGGTGCTGCCGGGCGGCATCGGCCCGACCGCCACGCCGAGCCGCTGCGCGGCGTCCGGCGAGCCGCGCGCGGCGAGCGCGACGATCGCCGCCCGTTCGGCCAGCGACCGCTCCAGCCCGCTGATCCGGGGGCCGCGCACCAGCGTCGTGGTGATGGCCGCGGCGAGCGCGACGACGCCGATCAGCGAGACGACGAGGAGAAGCGCGAGCCGGGTGGTCAGGGAGAACATGTCAGTCGCCGAGCCGCTCGACGGCGACGGCGAGCTGGTAGCCGCCGTTGCGGACGGTCTTGAAGAGCCTGTAGACGCCCTGGTCCCCGAGCTTGCGCCTGAGCCGGCTCAGGAGCACGTCGACCGATCGGTCGAGCGGATCGGCCGCCCGCCCGCGCGTCAGGTCGATCAGCGAATCGCGCGACAGGATCCGCCCGGGCCGTTCGAGGAACACCATGAGCAGATCGAACTCGCCGCCCGTCAGCTCCACCTCGCTGCCGTCCGGCCGGATGACGGTGCGCGTCTGCGGGTCGACGGTGAAATCGGCGAAGGCGTAGCGCAGGCTCTCCGGCCCGGCCTCCGGCTCGCTCCGGCCGCGGCGCAGGACGGCGCGGATGCGGGCGACGAGCTCGCGCGGGTTGAACGGCTTGCCGAGATAGTCGTCCGCCCCGATCTCGAGCCCGATGATGCGGTCCACGTCCTCCTTGAGCGCGGTCAGAAGGATGATCGAAAGGTTCGGCCGCTGCTCCCGGAGCGCCCGGCACATCTCGAGCCCCGACCCGTCCGGCAGCATGACGTCCAGCACCACGAGGGCGATGTTGTTGTCCTTCAGCCGCTCCTCGCATTCGTGCCGGCTCGCGGCGAGCGTCACCCTGAGGCCCTGCCCGTCGAGATAGCGCCCGAGAAGCCGGCGGATTTCCGGATCGTCGTCGACGACGAGGATGTGCGGCTGCGTCTCCATGACGCGTCTTATAGCAAGCCCGGCGCGGGCCCGTGGAGACGCAATCGGCCCCGGCAACGACATTTTTGTAACGCTGCGTTTCGGCGCCCCGCGCCGGCAACGTTGCGAAACGCCCGCTCCGCCGCCGGCCGACCCGACATTATTCGACGTTCCCGTGTCACATTCGGCACGCACGGCGGACGGCGATGGTGGCATTCTCCCTTTCGTCAGTTTTCAGTCGAACCGCATTTCCATTCTTTTTTTCAACGAACTCTGAGGCAAAGCCCGTGTCCGGTCCAATCAATCGAAGCAATTCACGACAGCCCCTTTTTGACCAATCCGGAGCGCAGTCCGGCTCCGGCACGAAGGGCGGCCTCGGCAACCGCACCGTCACGGTCGACAATCATCTGGCCGTTCCGTCAGTCCATGCGACAAAATACCGGGAGTGGGCTCAGAAAAAGGGATGGAAGAAGCCCGTTCAGAGTTCGAAAGTCAGCAGTTCCCCCGGCCTGCAAGCAGCGTTCATGAACGAACTGAAGGATCATCTTACCCGGTCTTCGAACTCCGCCGGCGGGACGGTGCAATCCCCGGCTTCCCGAGCCGCCGGCGCCGACAACTTGGTCCGGCCATCGGGACCGGCGCCGAAACCGGGCCAAATGAGGCCGCCGAAGTTGATCGCCGCGACGATCGCTAACGACGTCGATCCTGCGGGCAGCGGTGAATGCAGGTACAAGTTCAGGCTCTTTCCCCGCAGCGCGAAGAAGACGACCGACAACCCCAAGGGCCTCGGCGGAATGGAGCAGCTGCGCCGGTGGTTGAGGTCGGCGCACGGCTACGACCGCGATGCCGCGAAGGCGGACATCGCCGGTTGCAAGTTTCGCTCGCCGCTCTACTATCTCGATCACGGACAGGATCTCTACATCTGGCGCGAGAAGTCCGAGACGGACGGCTCGATCCTCAAACCGACAGACGGACGGACCTTCCTCACCCTCAATGGAGCTGACGTAAAGACGGCGCAGAAATCCGTGCAGACCTGGGTCGACGACTGCAAGATATCAGACGCCGAAGTCGAAGATATCATGTCCCTCAAGGCCGGCACGAGAGATCTGAAGGTCCCGGATCGGTTCTACAAGAACAGGTTGGCTCTCAGGGCACCGAGGGCCTACCGGCAGCACCTGGAAAAGAAGGCCGAGCACATCGTCGTGCGGTCGACGATCTTCATGACCCACCAGCCGAACGGCGAACTGCTCGACAAGCCGCGCGAGCACGTCGTTTACCACGCCTGCTACCCGCGGCTGAACGGCGGCTCGCCCGACCAGCGCTATTTCGCCACCGGCAGGACCGGGAAAGCGCAGTTGCGGTCCGAGAAGACGGGGGAACTGCAGGACCGCTACAAGGCCACTATCCTCCAGCAGCTCAAGGTCGCGAGCGCCAACGGCGAGGACATCGACCTCCAGATGCCGAATGCCTTTCTGTCCGGACTCAAGCCGGAAGACCAGGAATTGGCGAAACTCCTTTTCGAGAAGGCGCTCTTCGAAGCGGCGAAGGAAGCGAAGGCCGACCCGAACGTCTATGGCGGCCTCAAGGCAATCTACGTTCACAACGGCAAGAGAGCGCTCCCGTCCAAGAAATCCACCTTGAGCACTAAATTGGACATTCCCAAGGACCTCGAAGATTTCGTCTTCCTGAACCGCGGCGACGCCTTCGCTCCCGACCGGATCAGCCATCACGAGGACAAAGGCCGCCGGGTCGCCGTCTGCATCATGAGCGACGGCCTCGGCAAGGTCGGCAACGGCGCCCTCGGCAAGCGCGCCAACCGCGCGATGGAGGAGAACATCGCGCGCCTCTGCTCCGGGACCGTGGAAGCCTCCGGCCCCGCGTTCAACCAACACTGCACGGAAGACAAGAACCGGCGGAAATTCGCCGAGGCGAAGGCCGGCTGAGGTAGCGCCGTCGCAAACGCGCGGCCGGCATTTGCGCCGGCCGCACCTGACGCTCCTCGCCCCTTCTTTCGCCGAGGACTGTCACATTCGGCACGGCGGCTCCGCCCGAACGGTGGCAAATTGTTGTGCAGCTGCTTCCGACCGCCACGTGAACATTGTCAGTTTGGATAAAGGAATTGAAAAATGGGTGTCTCGAAAGTTCTAACCGTCCCCGTCGGGAAAGTCGTGGGCCTGGGAAAGGCCGTAGCCAAGGCCGGCGGGCATCTCGGCGGGCATATCGTCTCGAAGATGAAGAGGGCTGAGACGCCGAAGTCCCGAAATGGGAATAATATATTTTATAACAAAAATAACACTAAAGTTGTCTCGCCAGAAAATAAACATACATGCGATTTTGGAAAATCTGAAAAAAACTTAGATTATAGAAATGAACTACGAAAAGGTGTGAAGTTTTTATTGGAAAATGACGCAAATTCGAGAGGTATTTTTGAAAATCATACATCCGAGCCGTCAGACATTTCAGTTTCGCGCGCGCGCTCTCGGAAAAATGGTTTCGGCGGTCGCCCGGCCGCCCCCACGCCAGCCGAATTCGGCAAGATCATCAGCGACGATATCTCCGACAAGGGCGGCAACAGCGAATACGCCTTCCGCCTCGATTCAACCCCGCCCAAGGCGGGGACGGCCGACAACCCGAACCGGCTCTGCGGCATGGACCAGCTGCGCCGGTGCCTGCGTGCCGTCCACGGTCAAGATCGCCGCGACTCGAACATCGACAACATTGCGAAAAGGACGAATGGCTCGCCGCTCGACGAGATGCTGAAGGGCAGGACGATCTACATGTGGCGCGACAAGTCCGAGACGAAGATGTCGACGATTCGGCCCAACCGGAACGATGTCCTGGAGCTCGACGGCCGGAAGGTCGTGCAGGCGCAGAAGGACGTGCAGACCTGGACGAACGGACTGACCGACAAGGAAGTGAAGGACATCCTGACGCTCAAGGCGAACCACAAGGTCGATGTGCCTTCGAAATTCAGGGATCACCGGGCCTACAGGCGTCATCTTGCGGTGAAGGCCGAAAATATGGTCATGCGTTCGACGACCTTCATGACGCACAAGCCGACGGGCGAGCTGCTCGACAGTCCGCGCGAGCACATCGTCTACCACGCCTGCTACCCCGAGCTCAGGAACGGAACCGAATCCGAGCGCTATTTTGCGACGGGCCCCAGCGGAAATGCAAAGATCCGGAGCGACAAGGTCGACGAGCTCAAGGACACCTACAAGTCCATCGTCCTCCAGCAATTGAAGGTGGCGAGCGCCAACGGCGAGGACATCGACCTGCAGGCGCCGAGCGCCTTCCTCAGGGGGCTGACGAAATCGGAACAGAAGAAGGCGAGAGGGCTCTTCTGGCAGGCGGTCCACGAAGCCGCGCGGGAGGCGAGGGCCGATGGCGACTATAAAGGGCTGAAGGCAATCTACGTCCATGGCGGCGACATACCGAAGGACCTGGAGGGTTTCGTCGTCGGCAATCGCGGCGATGCCTTCGCACCGGACCGGGTCGGACAGGAGCTCGGCGGCCGCCGGGTTGCGGTCTGCATCATGAGCGACGGGATCGGCTCCGTCGGCAACGGCGCCCTCGGCGACCGGGCCTGGCAGGCGATGGAGGAAAACACGGCGCGCCTCTGTTCCGGCACGCTGGAAGCGACCGGCCCGGCCTTCAACGACGGCTGCCTAACCAAGCATTACGACCTGGATTGGAGCCAGGCCGCGGGCTGACCGCACGGCCGTGAACCCAAGCGGATCGCCGAACGGCGGTCCGCTTCGCCTTCCCGCCGGCGCGCCGTCCAATCGCCCCCCTTCCCGGCCGCCGGCCGGCCGCGGCCCGCCACCGCCCGCCCCGCCCCGCTCTCCTCGCCCGCCTTCGCAGAGATCCGGCAAAGCTTCATCCAACTGTCACACAACGGGTCCATTTTCCGCCCGCGACCGGCTCGAGGCCGTCGCGCGGCTGACTTCGGGCAGCCGAAAACGGAATTTTCGAGCGCCGCCGCCGGCCAGGGATCCGGTGCGGGCCGAAACAAGGAGAGAACGCTCATGAACCGCACGCTCGCGAGCCTCGTCATCGGCGCCGCCGCAGCCGTCCTGACGATGAATTCGGCCCTTGCCGCCGATCAGATCACCGGCGCCGGCGCGACCTTCCCCTTCCCGGTCTACTCCAAATGGGCCCAGGCCTACCAGCAGAAGACCGGGACCCAGCTCAACTACCAGGCCATCGGATCCGGCGGCGGCATCAAGCAGATCGAGGCGAAGACCGTCGATTTCGGCGCCTCCGACAAGCCGCTGACGCCCGAGGAGCTCGAAAAGAACGGCCTGATGCAGTTCCCGACCGTCATGGGCGGCATCGTGCCGATCCTCAACGTCAAGGGCATCGAGCCGGGCCAGCTCGTCCTCGACGGCAAGACCCTCGCCGACATCTTCATGGGCAAGGTCTCCAAGTGGAACGACAAGGAGATCCAGGCCCTCAACCCGGACCTGAAGCTCCCCGCCAAGGACATCGCCGTCGTCCACCGTTCGGACGGCTCGGGCACGACCTTCAACTTCACCTACTACCTCGCCGACGTCTCGCCGGAGTGGAAGAAGGACGTCGGCGTCGACGCCTCGGTCCAGTGGCCGTCCGGCACCGGCGGCAAGGGCAACCAGGGCGTCGCCAACTATGTCTCGCGGTTGAAAAACTCGATCGGCTATGTTGAGTACGCCTACGCGTTGCAGAACAAGCTGACCTACGCCAAGATGAAGAACAAGGACGGCAACGTCGTCTCCCCGACGCAGGACACCTTCCAGGCCGCCGCCGCCGGCGCCGACTGGAAGAACGCCAAGGGCTTCTACCTGATCCTCGCCAACCAGCCCGGAAAGGACAGCTGGCCGATGACCGCCGCCACCTTCATTCTCCTGCACAAGCAGGTCGAGAAGCCGGCCGCGGTCAAGACCGTCCTGAACTTCTTCGACTGGGCCTACAAGAACGGCGGCGACGCCGCGGCCAAGCTCGACTACGTTCCCTTCCCGGCGAGCGTCGTCACGCTGATCCGCCAGGCCTGGGCGAGCGACCTGAAGGCCGACGGCAAGCCGGTCTACACGGCGGAAAACTAAGCCCATGACGCTCGTCGACGGACGGACGAACGCCGAACGCGAGGCCGCCGGAGAATTCCGGCGGTCGACGCGTTTCATGAACGGCGCCGTCTTCGAGGGCGTCTTCAAGTGGCTCTCGGTCGGCTCCGCGGTGTTCGTGCTGATGATCCTCGGCGGCTTCTTCGTCTCGCTGAGCTGGGGCGCGTGGCCGGCGCTCGAGAAATTCGGGCCCGCCTTCGTCTGGACGACCACCTGGAACCCGGTCACCGGCACCTTCGGCGCCCTGCCGGCCATCGCCGGCACGCTGATCACCTCCGCCATCGCCGTCGTCCTCGCCGTGCCGCTGGCCTTCGCCGTCGCCCTCTTCATCACCCAGCTCGCGCCCGCATGGCTGCGCCATCCGCTCGGCATCGCCATCGAGCTCCTGGCCGCCATCCCGTCGATCATCTACGGAATGTGGGGACTGTTCGTCTTCGCCCCCGTCTTCGCCGACTGGATCGAGGGCCCGATCGTCGACCTCTTCGAGGACGTGCCGGTCCTCGGCACGATCTTCAAGGGCCCGGCCATCGGCATCGGCATGGCGACGGCCGGCATCGTCCTCGCCATCATGATCCTGCCCTTCATCGCCGCCGTCATGCGCGACGTCGTCGACACCGTGCCGAAGCGGCTGAAGGAGAGCGGCTACGCCATCGGCGCGACCGACTGGGAAGTGGCGCGCGCCATCATCGTCCCCCATTGCCGCACGGGGCTCGCCGGCGCCGTCTTCCTCGGCCTCGGCCGCGCCCTCGGCGAGACCATGGCCGTCACCTTCATCATCGGCAACGCCAACCGCATCACCGCCGCCGTCTTCGCCCCGGGCAACACCATCGCCTCCACCATCGCCAACGAGTTCCAGGAAGCCTATACGCCGATGCATTCCTCGGCGCTGATCGCGCTCGGCCTGCTGCTCTTCGTCATCACCTTCGCCGTGCTCGCCGCCGCGCGGCTGATGCTCAAGCGCATCTCGTCCTAGGAGAGACCCCTCTTGAACGCGCACGCCCCCGGGGCCGTCCCCGCCACCGCAGTCGTCAGGCGCCGCTACCGCGCGAACCGGATCGCCCGCGCGCTCATCGTCGCCGCGACGCTCGTCGTGCTGGCCTTCCTGGTCTGGATCTGCGGCGTGCTCGTCTACGAGGGCTTCTCGGCCTTCCGGCCGAGCCTCTTCACAGAGATGACGCCGCCGCCGGGCGAGTCCGGCGGCCTGGCCAACGCCATCGCCGGCAGCGTTCTCCTGGTGGGGACGGCGATGCTGGTGTCGACGCCGCTCGGCATCCTCGCCGGCACCTTCCTCAACGAATACGGCCGCGGCACGGTCCTCGCTTCCGTCATACGCTTCGTCAACGACGTGCTGCTCGCCAAGCCCTCGATCCTCGCCGGCCTCTTCGTCTACGAGATCATCGTGGCGCCCTCCGGCGGCTTCTCCGGCTGGGCCGGCGCCGCCGCGCTCGCCATCATCGCCATACCCGTCGTGGTCCGCACGACCGAGGACATGCTGAACCTCGTTCCGAACCGCATGCGCGAGGCCGCCCACGCCCTCGGCGCGAGCCGGGCCCGCGTCATCCTGAGCGTCAGCTACCGGTCCGCCCGCGTCGGCATCACGACCGGCGTCATCCTGGCGCTCGCCCGCATCGCCGGAGAGACCGCGCCGCTGCTCTTCACCTCGCTCAACAACCAGTTCTGGTCGCTCGACATGTCCAAGTCGATCGCCAACCTGCCGGTAATGATCTTCCAGTTCGCCATGAGCCCCTACGAAGACTGGCAGGCCCTCGCCTGGGCCGGCGCGCTGCTGATCACGCTCGCCGTTCTCATCCTCTCCATCGTCTCGCGCCTGTTCCTGCGCTCGGCAGGCAACGAGCGCTAGACGTGGAGGCTCGACAGCACGCAATGGAGACATCCATGCACGCACCCGTTCCCCAGGCCGACCAGGCCGCCCGCACCGAGATATCGATCCGCGGCCTGAACTTCTACTACGACACCGCCCACGCGCTGAAGAACGTCGATCTCGACATCGGCCGCCGCGAGACGACGGCCATCATCGGCCCGTCCGGTTGCGGCAAGTCGACGCTACTGAGGGTCCTGAACCGCATCTACGCCCTCTATCCCGGCCAGGTGGCCGAGGGCGAGGTCACGATAGAGGGCCGCAACATCCTCGACCCGAAGATCGACGTCGCGGCGCTCCGCGCCAAGGTCGGGATGGTGTTCCAGGCGCCCACGCCCTTCCCCATGTCGGTCTACGACAACATCGCCTACGGCATCCGCCTCTACGAAAGGCTGCCGCGCCGCGAGATGGACGAGCGGGTCGAGGCGGCGCTGCGGGGCGCCGCGCTCTGGGACGAGGTCAAGGACCAGCTCGGCAAGAGCGGCCAGGGCCTCTCCGGCGGCCAGCAGCAGCGCCTCTGCATCGCCCGCACGATCGCGCTCAAGCCGCAGATCCTGCTGCTCGACGAGCCGACATCCGCCCTCGACCCCATCTCGACGGCCAAGATCGAGGACCTGCTCGACCATTTGCGGGACGACTACACCATCGTCATCGTCACCCACAACATGCAGCAGGCCGCCCGCGTCTCGCAGAAGACGGTGTTCATGTACATGGGCGAGATCGTCGAGACCGCCGAGACCGACGAGATGTTCGAACGTCCGAGGGAAAAGCGCACCCGCGACTACATCACCGGCCGTTTCGGCTGAGAGCCGGGCGCCACGGTTCCGCCGCCTCCGGGCCCGCGAGGTCAAATTCTCGCCGTTTTCTTCTTCGACACAAGGTCCCGCGAGAGACCCTCGGGGTGGGCTTTCCTCTGCGACGCCGTGCCGGCGCCCGTCGAACGGGGCTGCGGCTCGACGTGCTCGTTCGCGGGAGCGCACCACCGGGCAGCGGGCGTGATCTTGATGGTTTGGTAACCGAACTTACCTAAAATTCGAGAAATCCCCGTCCGCCGTGGCCCGTCTGCGCCGGCGGCAAGGCGGCCACAGAATGTCGACAGGTAAACGGTAGGAAAAGATGGCACTGAAGAAATATGCATTCACCCTTGCTGGCCTCCTGGCCATGACGCTCGCCGCGTCGGCGGCCGATCCCAAGCCCAGCCTGATGAAGCAGTACAATGCATGGGGTGCGTATTCCTACAGTTCCGACAACGGCAAGGTCTGCTACGTGCTCTCCGTGCCGACCGCCGAGAAGCCGAAGAACGTCGACCACGGCGACGTCTACTTCCTGGTCTCCCAGCGGCCGAGCCAGAACATCAGCTACCAGCCGGAGGCCCAGATGGGCTACGAGCTGAAGGACGGCTCGAAGATCGACGTCTCCGTCGACGGCAAGGCCTTCGTGATGTTCACCAAGGGCAACCGCGCCTGGGTGGAGAACGCCGCGCAGGAACCCGCTTTGGTCTCCGACATGCGCGCCGGCCATTCGATGACGGTCAAGGCGGAATCGACCCGCGGCACCCACACCGAGTACACCTTCTCGCTGTCGGGCATCACCGCGGCGCTGGACAAGATCAAGGACTGCAAGTAGCTCGCGTCCTGACCCTCGATCTTCAGGCCGGCTCCGCGAGGGGCCGGTTTTTCGTTTGATCCGGCCGGCGGCAATCCCAGATAATGACGCAGGCGGCGAGAGATGCTAGAGCGCTTCCAGGAAAAGTGGAAACCGGTTTTCCGTCCGGAAGCGCGTAGAAACAATGAGCTGGAGCCGGTCCGCGATTCCGTGAAGCGCGGACAGGCTCTAGGTCGCCTGTCGGCCCCGCCTTGCGGCGCGGCACCAGTTTGAACGGAACCTGGCGATGCCCCTGACGATCGACATGACCACCGGCGAAAGGCCGCGCCCCGCCGCCGATCCGGCGAGCGGGCGCACCCCGCCCTCCCTGATCGGCATGACCCGCGAGGAGATCTCCGCCGCGCTTCTGGAATGCGGCATCCCGGAGCGGCAGGTCCGCATGCGCGTCGGCCAGCTCTGGCACTGGCTCTATGTGCGCGGCGTCTCCGACTTCGACGCCATGCGCAACGTGTCGAAGGATCTGCGCGAGGCGCTGAAGAGCCGGTTCACCGTCGCGCGCCCGGAGATCGTCGACGAGCAGGTGTCCACCGACGGCACGCGCAAGTGGCTGCTGCGCTTCCCGCCGCGCGGCGCCGGACGGCCGGTCGAGGTGGAGACGGTCTATATTCCGGAGGAAGGGCGCGGGACGCTCTGCGTCTCGAGCCAGGTCGGATGCACGCTGACCTGCACCTTCTGCCACACCGGCACGCAGAAGCTCGTCCGCAACCTGACGGCGGAGGAGATCCTCTCGCAGCTCCTGCTGGCCCGCGACCGGCTCGGCGACTTCCCCGACCGCGACACGCCCGACGGCGCCATCGTCCCCTCGGAAGGCCGCAAGGTGTCCAACGTCGTCATGATGGGCATGGGCGAACCGCTCTACAATTTCGAGAACGTCAAGACGGCGCTGCTGATCGCCTCCGACGGCGAGGGCCTGTCGCTGTCGAAGCGGCGCATCACGCTGTCGACCTCCGGCGTCGTCCCGGAAATCTACAGGACCGGCGAGGAGATCGGCGTCATGCTCGCCATCTCGCTGCATGCCGTGCGCGACGACCTGCGCGACGAACTCGTCCCGATCAACCGGAAATACCCGCTCGACGCGCTGATGGAGGCCTGCCGGGCCTATCCGGGCCTGTCCAACGCCCGCCGCATCACCTTCGAATACGTCATGCTCAAGGGCGTCAACGACAGCCTGGCCGACGCCCGCGACCTCGTCCGGCTGCTGAAGGGCATCCCCGCCAAGATCAACCTGATCCCCTTCAACCCCTGGCCCGGCTCGCGCTACGAATGTTCCGGCTGGGACGAGATCGAGGCCTTCGCCGATTTCGTCAACCGGGCCGGCTACGCCTCGCCGATCCGCACCCCCCGCGGCCGCGACATCCTGGCCGCCTGCGGGCAGCTCAAGTCGGAATCCGAACGCCTGCGCCGAAAGGAGCGCCTCGCGCTCGAGAGCCTGATGATCGCCGGCCATGGCGGCGATTAGGCCGGCGGGTCCGGCCCCGTGACGCGCTTCTTCGGCTTCCTCGTCCGGCTCCTGGCGCTGACGGTCGGCTTCATGGTCGCCTGCGCCGTCGCGGCCTGCGTCAACCTGCTGCTCAACAGCATGGTCGTGCCGGGCGCCCTCGCCCACCTCGAGGCGCGCGGCGTCGACCTGCGCCTCGTCGTCGGCCTCGTCGGGCTGGCGAGCCTGTTCGGCCACGCGGCCTTCCTGCCGGCGATGGTCCTGATCCTCGTCGGCGAGTTCGCAAGGCTGCGCGGCCCCCTGGTCTACACGCTCGGCGGCGGGGTCGTCGCGGGGATCGTCGTGATGATCGCGCAGCGTTCCGGCGTCGCCATCTCCCTCGATCCGCGCCACCTCGCCATCGATCTCGTCTGCGGCCTGTGCGGCGGCTTCGGCTACTGGCTGATCGCCGGCCACGGCGCCGGCCGCTGGCTGCCGAGCCAGCGCCCGGCCGAGGGGAGCGCGGACTGACGGCCCTACCGCACCTGCGTCAGCAGGATCTTCACCGCGAAGGCCGAGAAGATGCCGCCCGTCAGGTAATCGATCGCCCGTGCGAACACGCGGCTTCGCTTCATCACGCCCGCCAGCCTGTCCGCCGCGAGCACGATGGCGGCGACCACGGGCAGCGAGACGACGATGAAGAGGATGCCGAGGAAGATCAGCTTGCCGCGCACGTCCGGATCCCCGGGCGAGACGAACTGCGGCAGGAAGGTCATGAAGAATATGATGATCTTCGGGTTCGTCAGGTTGATGCCGAGGCCCTTGAGCCAGTCCTGCCGGAAGGTCCGCGGCCCTGCGGCCTGCGCCTCGGTCCGGAAGCTCGAGCCGTGCCTGAGCGCCGACACGGCGAGCCACAGGAGGTAGCAGGCGCCCGACACCTTGAGGACCAGGAAGCCGGTGGGCGACGCCACGATCAGCGCGGCCAGGCCGAACGCCACCAGCATCGTATGGACCGCGACCCCTGTGAAGGCCCCGAGCGCGCAGGCGAGCCCCGCCCGCCGTCCCTCGGCGATGGCGCGGCTCAGGAACAGCGTCATGTCGGGCCCGGGCGTCAGGGCGAGGACGAGGGACGCCAGCGAGAACGCCAGGATCGTCGCGATGTTCGGGATGAAGGCCATCATACGCTCGAAGCTTGCCGCAAAAGCGGAGTCTACGGCGTCCGGCCCCGCAATTCCACCCGTCCCGCCGCCGCGCGTTCCCGCCGCTCTGGACTCGCGCCGCGTTCTGGCTAAAGTGCCGCCGCATCGAGCCGGCCCGGCGGGCCGCAGCCAACGCGAAACCCGGTGGAAAGCCTGAAATGTCCGCAGCGAAAGACGTCAAGAAAGTGGTGCTCGCCTATTCCGGCGGCCTCGACACCTCGATCATCCTGAAATGGCTCCAGACGGAGCTCGGCGCCGAAGTCGTCACCTTCACGGCCGATCTCGGCCAGGGCGACGAGCTCGAGCCGGCTCGCCGCAAGGCGGAGATGATGGGCATCGGGGAGATCTACATCGAGGACCTGCGCGAGGAGTTCATCGCCGACTTCGTCTTCCCGATGTTCCGCGCCAACGCCCTCTACGAAGGCGTCTATCTCCTCGGCACGTCGATCGCGCGGCCGCTGATCTCCAAGCGCCTCGTCGAGATCGCCGCCGAGACCGGTGCCGACGCCATCGCCCACGGCGCCACGGGCAAGGGCAACGACCAGGTGCGCTTCGAGCTCTCCGCCTATGCGCTGAACCCGGACATCCGCGTCATCGCGCCGTGGCGCGACTGGACCTTCCGCTCGCGCACCGACCTCATCGAATTCGCCGAGACGCATCAGATCCCGATCCCGAAGGACAAGCGCGGCGAGGCGCCCTTCTCGGTCGACGCGAACATGCTGCACTCCTCCTCCGAGGGGAAGGTGCTGGAGGACCCGGCCGAGGAACCGCCGGCCTACGTCTACCAGCGCACCGTCTCGCCGGAGGAAGCGCCCGATCAGGCGACGCTGGTCGAGATCGAGTTCGAGAAGGGCGACCCGGTCGCCCTCAACGGCAAGCGCATGTCGCCCGCCGTCCTCTTCCAGGCGCTCAACGACTACGGCCGCGACAACGGCATCGGCCGCATCGACCTCGTCGAGAACCGCTTCGTCGGCATGAAGTCGCGCGGCGTCTACGAGACCCCCGGCGGCACGATCCTGCTCGCCGCCCACCGGGCGATCGAATCGATCACCCTCGACCGCGGCGCCGCCCATCTCAAGGACGAGCTGATGCCGCGCTACGCGGAGCTCATCTACAACGGGTTCTGGTTCTCGCCGGAGCGCCGGATGCTGCAGGCGGCGATCGATTTGAGCCAGGAACACGTCGAGGGCCGCGTCCGCCTCAAGCTCTACAAGGGCAACGTGATCGTCATCGGCCGCGATTCGGAGAAGTCGCTCTATTCCGACGCGCTGGTGACCTTCGAGGACGACCGCGGCGCCTACGACCAGAAGGACGCGGCGGGATTCATCCGCCTCAACGCGCTCCGCCTGCGCACGCTGGCCGCCCGCGACGGCCGGGGCTGAACGGGACCGGCCGGCGGCCCGCGAGCGGCCGCGGCCCGTGGGGGCCCGTCACATCACCGCGCCGATCTGCCAGGGCACGAACTCGCTGTCGCCGTAGCCGAGCCGTTCGGACTTGGTGCGCTTGCCCGAGGCGACGGCCAGCACCTCCTCGAAGATCTCGCGGCCCTTCTCCTCGAGGCTCGTGCCTTCCATGACCTCGCCGCAGTTGATGTCCATGTCCTCTTCCATGCGCCGGTACATGGGCGTGTTCGTCGCCAGCTTGATCGAGGGGGTCGGCTTGCAGCCATAGGCGGAGCCGCGCCCCGTGGTGAAGCAGAGGACGTTCGCCCCGCCGGCCACCTGCCCCGTCGCCGAAACCGGATCGAAGCCGGGCGTGTCCATGAAGACGAAGCCCTTCTCCGTCACCGGCTCGGCATATTCGTAGACCGCGTTGAGCGGCGTCGAGCCGCCCTTGGCGGCCGCTCCGAGCGACTTTTCCAGGATCGTCGTCAGCCCGCCGAGCTTGTTGCCCGGCGAGGGATTGTTGTTCATCTCCCCGCCGTTGCGCTCCGTATACGCCTCCCACCAGCGGATCCGCTCGACGAGCTTCTCGCCCACCTCCCGGCTCCTCGCCCGCCTGGTCAAAAGGTGCTCGGCACCGTAGATCTCCGGCGTCTCCGACAGGATGGCGGTCCCGCCGTTGCGCACCAGCCGGTCGACGGCCAGCCCCAGCGCCGGATTGGCCGTGATGCCGGAATAGCCGTCGGACCCGCCGCACTGGAGCGCCAGCACGATCTCCGATGCCGGCACCGTCTCGCGCTTCGCCGCGGCGACGGACGGCAGCATGGTGCGGATGAAGTCGACGCCCTTCTCGATCGCCGCCCGGGTGCCGCCGGTGTCCTGGATCGTCATCGTGCGGAACGTGTCGCTCTCCTCGATGCCGTAGAGCTGCTTGAAGCGGCCGATCTGGAAGACCTCGCAGCCGAGGCCGACGAGGATCACCCCGCCGAGGTTCGGATTGGCCGCATAGCCCCACTCGGTCCGCTTCAAGAGATCGAAGCCCTCGCCGGAGCCCGCCATGCCGCAGCCGGTGCCGTGGGTGAAGGACACGACCCCGTCGATGTCCGGATAGTCGTCGAGCATGCCGGATTTCTGCGCCGCCTCGGCGATGAACCGCGCCGCCGAGGCGGAGCAGTTGACGCTGGTCAGGATGCCGATGTAGTTGCGCGTGCCGACCCGGCCGCTTTCCCGGCGGTAGCCCTCGAACGTCGCCTGTTCGCCGACCGGCAGCACGTTGACCGGTTCGGCGGCCTCTCCGAAGCGATAGTCCCGGTCGAAGCCGTGCATCTCGACATTGTGCTCGTGGACCCATTCGCCGGGACCGATCGGCTGTTTCGCGAAGCCGATGATCTGGCCGAACTTGACGACCGGCTCGCCCTGTCCGATCGCGGCCGCCGCCATCTTGTGCCCGAAGGGTATCCGCTGGACGGCCGCCACGCCCGAAGCCGCGGTTTCGCCCGCCTCGATCTTTTCCGTCGCGACCACGACATTGTCGCCGTCGGAGAGCCGCAGGGTTCTCGAACTGGATTTGCTGGCGTTCATTGCACATGCCTTCGATGGTTCGGGTTCGCTCGCCACACCATAGCAGGCGAGTTCCCTCCGGCATATTTGAAAGCTTTCTTCGTATGCAAGTGGAAGGGCGCGGAAATCGTCGTCCGTGCGGCCTCCCGCGCCTCCGAGGGCGCCGGAGCGTTTGCAATCCTTCGTCTTATGGGACATGACGATTTGGTATGCTATAGCCTGAGCCAATGCGGCGGCGAACAGGAACGCCGGCGCATTCGAAAAACGGAATCTGGGAGGACGATCATGAAACTGAACTATCTTGCAGGCGTCTGCGGCGCCGCCCTTCTCGCGGCCGCCGGCACGGCATCGGCCGCGGGCGTATCGAACGACGTCGTCAAGATCGGCGTTCTCGCCGACATGTCCGGCGTCTATTCGACGAGCTTCAGCGGCCAGGGTGCCGTCGACGCCGTGAAGATGGCGGTGAAGGATTTCGGCGGCACCGTCCTCGGCAAGAAGATCGAGGTGATCTCGGCCGACCACCAGAACAAGGCGGACATCGCCTCCGCCACGGCGCGCCAGTGGATCGACGAGAACCACGTCGACATGATCACCGACCTGACGAACTCCGCCGTCGCGCTGGCGGTGCAGAAGGTCGCCTCCGACAAGCACACGATCACCATGGCGACCGGCGCGGCCAGCGCCGACCTGACCGGCAAGGCCTGCACCAAATACGGCATCCACTACGGCTACGACACCCACGCGCTCTCGGTCGGGACCGGCACGGCCGTCGTCAAGAACGGCGGCGACAGCTGGTACTTCCTCACCGCCGACTACACCTTCGGCCACAAGCTCGAGCAGGACACCGCCGACGTGGTGAAGAAGCTCGGCGGCAAGGTCCTCGGCGAATCGCGCGTGCCGCTGGCGAGCACCGACTTCTCGTCCTACCTGCTGCAGGCCCAGTCCTCCGGCGCCAAGGTCATCGGCCTCGCCAATGCCGGCGGGGACACGGTCAACTCCATCAAGCAGGCGCACGAGTTCGGCATCACAGACGGCGGCCAGCAGCTCGCCGGTCTCCTCGTCACGATCTCCGACGTGAAGAGCATCGGCGTCGACGTCGCGAAGGGCCTGAGCTTCACGTCCGGCTGGTACTGGAACATGGACAAGGAGTCCCGCGACTGGAAGGAGAAATACGAGAAGTTCTCCAACGGCGCCGCCCCGACCTTCCCGCACGCCGCCGACTACTCGCTGACGATCGCCTACCTGAACGCCATCAAGGCCGCCGGGACCGACGACGCGGACGCCGTGCGCGCGGAACTCGGCAAGATGAAGATCGACGACTTCTTCGCCAAGGGAGGCACCATCCGCCAGGACGGCCTGCTGATGCACCCGATGTACCTGCTCTCGGTCAAGACGGACGGCAAGGACCCCTGGGACATCGCAAACGTCTCCCAGACGATCCCGGCCGACCAGGCCTACGCCTCGCTGAAGGAGGGCGGCTGCCCGCTCGTCAGCCAGTAAGCGAACCGGCCGCTGCCGCCCCGGCGGCGGCGGCTGCACGCAATCGGGCCGGGCCGGGCTTCGCGCCCGGCCGGAACGGCATGCCGGCATCACCAGTGGTGCGATCCTGACAGATGGTACCATCTGTTGGGAAAAATCGCCCCACCAGATCAATGGCTTGTGGGCTGACTTTTCCAAACGGATGGGTACCATCCGTTTGGGTCAGACCACCAGGCGGGACGACGACATGGCGGATCACATTCTCGAGGTGCGCGGCCTTTCGAAGAGCTTCGGCGGGTTCGTCGCCGTGAACGATGTCGACCTGAACATCGAACGGGGCAGGATACACGCCCTGATCGGGCCGAACGGGGCCGGCAAGACGACGGTCTTCAACCTGCTGACCAAGTTCCACACGCCGACGGCCGGCCGCATTCTCTTCGAGGGGCGCGACATCACCCGCTGGAAGCCGGCCGAGATCGCCGGCCTCGGCATCATCCGCTCGTTTCAGATCTCCGCGGTGTTCCCGCAC
The DNA here is from genome assembly GCA_963838155.1 of uncultured Alphaproteobacteria bacterium. Classification (GTDB taxonomy): domain Bacteria; phylum Pseudomonadota; class Alphaproteobacteria; order Rhizobiales; family Rhizobiaceae; genus Pararhizobium_B. Next base: position 225,834 of record CAWIQE010000013.1, on the reverse strand, counting down.
CTGACGGCGCTGCAGAACGTCCGGCTGGCCCTGCAGCGCCGCCTCGACGTGTCCTACCGCTTCTGGCAGTCGGCACGCGTCCTCGACCAGCTGCACGACGAGGCGATGGACAAGCTCGCCGCCGTCGGCCTGCGCGATTTCGCCGACGATCGCGCCGTTTCGCTGGCCTACGGCCGCAAGCGCGCGCTGGAGATCGCCACGACGCTGGCGCTCGACCCCAAGCTGATGCTCCTCGACGAGCCGACGCAGGGCATGGGCACGGAGGACGTCGGCCGGGTCACCGACCTCATCCGCGAGGTTTCCGCCGGCCGCTCGATACTCATGGTCGAGCACAATCTCGGCGTCGTCTCGACGCTGGCCGACACCATCACCGTGCTCAACCGCGGCGAGATCCTGGCGGAAGGACCCTACGACACCGTATCCAGGGACCCCGCCGTAATGGAGGCCTATATGGGAACCACGCCCGAAGAGATGAGCGAGCCATGACCGCCGAGGCGGCAAGAGAGGCCGCGGCCGGCGAATTGCTCCGCGTGCGCGATCTCCACGCGCATTACGGCGAATCGCACATCCTCCACGGCATCGACCTCGATCTCCGCGAGGGCGAGGTCGCGACCCTCATCGGGCGCAACGGCGCCGGGCGCACGACGACGCTGAAGGCGCTTCTCGGCCTCGTCGACCGCCGGTCCGGATCGATCCGGGTGCGCGGCACGGAGATCGTCTCCCTGCCCACCCACCGCATCGCCCATCTCGGCCTCATCGGCTACTGCCCCGAGGAACGCGGCATCTTCTCCACCCTGACGGTGGAGGAGAACCTGCTCCTGCCGCCCACCGTGGGCCCCGGCGGCATGGAGGTCGACGAGATCTACGACATGTTCCCCAACCTGAGGGAGGTGCGCCGCCGCATGGGCACGCGCCTGTCCGGCGGCGAACAGCAGATGCTGGCCATCGCCCGCATCCTGCGGACGGGGGCGAGGCTGCTGCTGCTCGACGAGATGACGGAGGGCCTGGCGCCGGTCATCGTCAAGCGCCTCGGGGAAATCGTCGTCCGGCTGAAGGAGCGCGGCTTGACCGTCGTCCTGGTCGAGCAGAACTTCCGCTTCGCCGCGCCGCTCGCCGACCGGCACTACGTGATCGAGCACGGGCGGGTCATCGACCAGATCGAGGCGGCCGACGTGCCCGCCAACATGGATCGGCTCAACCGGTATCTGAGCGTCTGACAGGAGACGAGGCAACCGCCATGACAGCAAAAGGAAGACCGACCCCATGATGCGGCTGATCCTCGCCCAGGGCATGCTGGGCCTCAACAACGGTGTCTTCTACGCCATGCTCAGCCTCGGGCTCGCCGTCATCTTCGGCATGCTCAACGTCATCAATTTCGCCCATGGCGCGCTCTACATGCTCGGCGCCTTCGTCGCGCTGATCATCTACAGCTACCTCGGCTCGTGGATCGGCCTCGACGCCCTGCACCTCGGCTTCTGGCCGGCGCTCGTCATCGCGCCGCTGGTCGTCGGGCTGATCGGCATCGCCATCGAGCGCACCATGCTGCGCTGGCTCTACGACCTCGACCATATCTACGGCCTGCTCCTGACATTCGGCATCGCGCTGGTGCTGCAGGGCGTCTTCTCCAATTTCTTCAACATTTCCGGCACGCCCTATCCGGCCATGCCGGCGTCGCTGCACGGGATCGTCGACCTCGGCTTCATGATGTTCCCGAAATACCGCCTCTTCGTCATCGTCTTCTCGCTGATCGTCTGCTTCGCCACCTGGTACGTCATCGAACGCACCCGGATCGGCGCCTATCTGCGCGCCGGCACGGAAAATCCCGAGCTCGTCCAGGCCTTCGGCATCAACGTGCCGCGCATGGTGACGATCACCTTCGGCTTCGGCACCGCGCTTGCCGGCCTCGCCGGCGTCCTCGCCGCGCCGATCTACTCGGTCAGCCCGCTGATGGGGGCCGACATCATCATCATCGTCTTCGCGGTCGTCGTCATCGGCGGCATGGGATCGATCATGGGCGCCATCGTCTCCGGGCTGGCCCTGGGCCTGATCGAGGGCATCACCAAGGTGTTCTACGCGCCGGCGGCCAACACCGTCATCTTCCTGCTGATGGTCGTCGTGCTGCTCGTCAGGCCCGCCGGCCTCTTCGGCCGGCAGAGCTGAGGGCGCCCCGATGAACAGGATACTCTGGGTCGTCCTCCTCGCCGCCGTCCTCACCGCCCCGGCCTACGTCTACCCGGTCTTCGCGATGCAGCTGATGTGCTTCGCGCTCTTCGCCTGCGCCTTCAACCTGCTGCTCGGCTATACGGGCCTGCTGTCCTTCGGCCACGCCGCCTTCTTCGGCAGCGCCGCCTACGTCGCCGGCCACACGATCAAGGAATGGGGCTTCCCGCCGCTCCTCGGCATCGCCTGCGGAACGCTCGTCGCCGCCATGCTCGGCTATCTCGTCGGCGCCCTCGCCATCCGCCGCCAGGGCATCTACTTCGCCATGATCACGCTGGCGCTCGCCCAGATCATCTATTTCCTCGGCCTGCAGCTGCCCTTCACCGGCGGCGAGAACGGACTGCAGGGCATTCCGCGCGGCCACCTCCTCGGCATCTTCGACCTGAACCGGTCGCTCGACATGTACTATTTCGTCGCGGCCGTCTTCCTCTTCGGCTTCTGGGTCGTCTACCGCACCATCCATTCGCCTTTCGGGCAGGTCCTCCAGGCCATCCGGGAGAACGAGGCGCGGGCCCTGTCGCTCGGCTACAACGTCGACCGCTTCAAGCTCACGGCCTTCGTCCTTTCCGCCGCCCTCGCCGGCATGGCCGGGGCGACCAAGGCGATCGTCTTCCAGTTCGCCTCGCTCACCGACCTGCACTGGACGACGTCGGGCACGGTCGTTCTCATGACCCTTCTCGGCGGGATGGGAACGGTGTTCGGCCCGGTCGCCGGAGCCGTCACCGTCGTCACGCTGGAGCACGAGCTGGCCAGCATCGGCTCCTGGGTGCAGGTGGTGATCGGCCTGATCTTCATCGCCTGCGTCCTCGTCTTCCGCCGCGGCATCATCGGCGAGCTCGCGCGCATCTCGAAAGCCGCGTCCGGCTGAGGCCCCCGCCAGGCCCTCGCATTCCGGCCCGGCAGCGCCTATATGCGCTCGGAAACCTGCAAGAGGCGCGAATGGCGGAAGTCGATCAGACCGCAGACTGGGCGGGACGTCATGCACCGTCGCTGGAAGAATTCGAGTCCCTGGCACGCGAGGCCTACGCCCGCCTGCCCGGGGAATTCCGGGCATTGAGCGTGGAAGTCGTCATTCAGATCAGCGACTTCCCCTCCGACGACATCGTCGAGGACATGGCGCTCGACACCCCGTTCGACCTGCTCGGCCTCTTCGAGGGCGAGGGCCTCGGCCAGCGGTTCACGGTCAGCACCGGCCAGCTGCCGAACACCATCTCGCTCTACCGCCGGCCGATCCTCGACTACTGGGCCGAGAACGAAGAGACGCTCGGCGACATCATCACCCATGTCCTGATCCACGAGATCGGCCATCATTTCGGTCTCTCGGACGCCGACATGGAGCGCATCGAAGCCGCCGCGGCCTGACCGGACGCTCGATTGGGCCGGCTTCACGGGCCATCGCGCCGTTTCGCGATCGCCTCCGCCCTGGCGATGAGCCGCCGCGCCGAATCGAGATGCAGCCGCTCGACCATCCGGCCGTGAAGCGCGATGACGCCCTTTGCCGCATTCTCCGGGCGGGCGAACGCCGCCGCCACGGCCTTCGCATCCGCGAGCGCTTCGGCGTCGACGTCGAACGCGGCGTTCGCCGGCGCGAGCTGCGCCGGGTGGATCAGCGACTTTCCGTCGAAGCCCATGGCCGCTCCGGCCTCGCATTCCCGCCGGAAGCCGTCGGCATCGCGGAAATCGTTGTAGACGCCGTCGATCGCGTCCAGCCCGCCCGCCCGCGCCGCCAGCACGATCTGCATCAGCCAGGACCGGAGATGGACCCGGCCCGCGCCCGCCGAAACGCCGGTTTCCTTGACGAGGTCGTTGGTGCCCGCGACGAAGGCGTCGAGCCTGGCGTCGGGGCGCCGTCCCTCCATCGCGATGCGCCCGGCGTCGAGGACGCCGAGCGGCGTCTCGATCATCGCCCAGAGCCGCAGGCTTTCCGGCGCGTCCATCTCGCCGAGCGCGGCTTCGACCTCGCGGACGTCCTCGACCCGCGAGACCTTCGGCAAAAGGATCGCGTCCGGCCGGCAGCCCCTTGCCGTCATCAGGTCCTCGGTCCCGAAGGGCGAGGAGAGCGCGTTGATGCGGATGATCCGCTCGATGCCGCCTCCGCTCCCGGCCGTGGGCGCGAAAGAAGGCCGCCAGCGCCTCCCGCGCCTCCGCCTTGCCCTCCGGCGGCGTCGAATCCTCCAGGTCGTAGATCACCGCGTCGGCATCGAGGCCCAGCGATTTCTCGAGCGCCCGTCCGTTCCCGGCGGGCACGTAGAGGACCGAGCGGCGCGGCCGTATGGGGCGGTGATCGCACAGATTGGACATTTGCCCACTCTTGCCCGCCCCGGCCGCGGGACGCAAGGGCCGTCGCCGCACCCCGCGCATCGGCTCGCGAGGGCGGCCGCCGAGGGTCGGCTCCCGACGCCCGAACCGGCCCCGAATCCGGTCGAATTCCGTCCCCCGGAGCGATTCGTGAACACAATGTAATCGAACGGGCCGATTCGTGAATGCCGTGTAACGAACCTGCCGTTGAACCGCCGCGTTTGGACCGCACTTAAGCTTCAGAAAATTTCAGCAGGGAAATCGTCATGCACTCCTTTCGTGCCTTCACCACGGTCGCCGGCCTGACGGTCACCGCCTTCGCCTTCGCGGTCGCCGCGACCTTCAGCTTCGCCGTCATCGGCCTGGTCGTCTTCGCGGCATGCGCGGGGATCGCCGTCGCGAAGCTCTCGCCCTTTGTCCGCATCGGCCTCGACCGGCTTCAGCTTCCCCGCCAGACGCAGCGCGTCGCGCGGACCCTGCAGGCCTGGCGTTCCGGCCACGCCTGGAGCGATGGCAGCGGCGTGACCGTCGACGCCTGATCCCGCCGGGACGGACCCGCCTCGGCGCCGCCGGCAACGGCGGCGCTTTCGATTTGCACTTCTTTTCCGCTGCCGGCTTTGCTACAGCCTGTCGGACGTGGACGAAAGCAAGCGGGATCCGAAACATGCAGAAGTTCGAAACGGTCACGGGCGTCGCGGCCCCCCTTCCGGTGGTCAACATCGACACCGACATGATCATCCCCAAGGACTATCTGAAGACGATCAAGCGAACCGGCCTCGGCAAGGGCCTCTTCGCCGAGCAGCGCTACCGGGAAGACGGCAGCGAGAACCCGGATTTCGTCCTGAACAAGCCCGCCTACCGCAGCGCGAAGATCCTCGTCGCCGGCGGTAATTTCGGCTGCGGCTCGTCGCGCGAGCACGCGCCCTGGGCGCTGGCCGACTTCGGCATCCGCTGCGTCATATCGACGAGCTTCGCCGACATCTTCTACAACAACTGCTTCAAGAACGGCCTGCTGCCCGTCACGGTCAGCCAGGAGGACCTCGACAAGCTGATGGACGACGCCGAGCGCGGCTCCAACGCGACGCTCACGGTCGACCTGGAGGCCCAGGAAATTCGCGGGCCGGACGGCGGCGTCGTGACGTTCGAGATCGACCCCTTCAGGAAGCATTGCCTCCTGAACGGGCTCGACGACATCGCCCTCACCCTCGAAAAGGCCGCGAAGATCGACGGCTTCGAGTCCGGTCTCGCCGAGCGCCGGCCCTGGGCCTGAACCCGCTGCGCCGTGCACCGGCCGGCGGTAGCGGTTGAAAAGCCGGCCCGCCGGGTCTAATGAGGCAGCCGTTAGAGCTTGGAGCCAGTCCGCGCTTCACGGAATCGCGGGCAGGCCCTATCCCATTATTTTCACGCGCATCCGAACGGAAAACCGGTTTCCACTTTTCCTGGGAGCGCTCCAGCAGGACAACGAGACCATGGCGGCCCGCAAGCTTTTCCTCCTTCCCGGCGACGGTATCGGCCCCGAGGCGATGGCCGAGCTGCGCAAGCTCATCGCGGTCATGAATTCCGATGAGGGCGCGGGCTTCGAGACCGAGGAAGGCCTCGTCGGCGGTTCCGCCTACGACGCCCACGGCAAGGCGATCTCCGAAGACGACATGAAGACGGCGATGGCCGCCGATGCCGTGCTCTTCGGCGCCGTCGGCGGCCCGAAATGGGACGCGGTGCCCTACGAGGTGCGGCCCGAGGCCGGGCTGCTTCGCCTGCGCAAGGACATGGAACTCTTCGCCAACCTGCGGCCGGCGATCTGCTACCCGGCGCTCGCCGACTCCTCCTCGCTGAAGCGCGAGCTGGTCGAAGGGCTCGACATCCTGATCGTGCGCGAGCTGACCGGCGGAACCTATTTCGGCGAGCCCAAGGAGATCGTCGATCTCGGCAACGGCCAGAAGCGCGGCATCGACACCCAGGTCTACGACACCTACGAGATCGAGCGCATCGGCGGCGTCGCCTTCGAACTGGCCCGCACGCGGCAGAATCGCGTCTGCTCGATGGAAAAGCGCAACGTCATGAAGTCCGGCGTGCTGTGGAACGAGGTGATGACCGCCTGTCACAAGGCGCATTACCCGGACGTGGAGCTCTCGCACATGCTGGCCGACGCCGGCGGGATGCAGCTCGTGCGCAATCCCAAGCAGTTCGACGTCATCGTGACCGACAATCTGTTCGGCGACCTGCTCTCCGACGTCGCCGCCATGCTGACCGGCTCGCTCGGCATGCTGCCCTCCGCCTCCCTCGGCGCGCCGGACGCGAAGACCGGCACGCGCAAGGCCCTCTACGAGCCCGTGCACGGCTCCGCCCCGGACATCGCCGGCAAGGGCCTGGCCAACCCGATCGCCATGATCGCCTCCTTCGCCATGTGCCTGCGCTATTCCTTCGGCATGATCGCCGAGGCGGACCGCCTCGAGGCGGCGATCGCCGCGGTCCTCGACGAGGGCCTGAGGACCGGCGACATCATGTCCCCCGGCAAGCAAGAGGTCGGAACGGGCGCGATGGGCGACGCCGTGATCGCAAGGTACCGCGCCGGCTGACGCCCGCGGCAGGGACGACGCCGATGGACGAGGGAGCGCACGATCTTCCGGAACGGCCCGACGGCGCGCGCGCCGGACGCAGCCCGGTCCACAGGCGCTTCGGCGCCAACGTCCGCTCCGGCCATCGCTTCCTCCGGGCCCGTCTGGGCAGGCGCAGCCATCGGCCGCGGATCCATTGGGCCCGCTATTTTCTGGTGACGGCCTTCGTCGTGGTGCTCGTCGGCAGCGTCTTCGACCTGCCCGTCGGGAGCTATCGCGGGGAATGGCCGGCGGGGCTCGTCGCCTATGCCGCGGCGATGACGAATTTCGGCAAGTCGGGCTGGATCCTGGTCCCGACCGGGCTGGCGATCCTCGTCGGCTACGGCATGGACTGGGAGGTGATGGGCCCGCGGCGGCGCATCTTCGCCGTCCGGTGGATGGCCTTCGTCGGCTTCGTCTTCTTCTCCGTCGCCGCCGGCGGCCTGATCGCCGATCTCTTCAAGTTCGGCATCGGGCGCGCAAGGCCCGAGCATTTCCGGGAACTCGGCGCGCTTGCCTTCGAGCCGTTCCGCAACGCGAGCTTCGCGAGCTTCCCCTCCGGTCACGCGACGACGGTGGGCGGCCTCTTCGCCGCCGTGGCGCTTCTCTTCCCGCGCCTGCGCCTGCCGTGCCTCCTGCTCGCCCTGTGGTTCGGCGCGACCCGCATCCTGGTCGGCTCCCACTACCCGAGCGACGTCGCCGCGGGCCTCGCCTGGGGAGCCTGGTTCTCCTATTTCAGCGCCATGATCTTCGCCCGCCACGGCGTGCTCTTCGTCTGCGGCGCCGACGGCTGGCCCGTCCGCCGTCCGGGCTATCGCCCGCGGCTTCCCAAGCGCATCGGGAAAGGCCGGCGCCCGCCGCCAAGTTGACTATTTCCACAGGCATAGTATGACTTCGCGCGAACCGGAGCGCGACATGCATCGAGCAGACGAAGACAGCTATGGCGCGATCGCCGCGGCACCTGCCGCCGGCGCCGCCCTGCGCTCGGGAATTTCAACGATAACGGCCAAAACGACGACGAAACCCGTCTGACGTCTCCGGCCGCCGATCTCTCCCCGGCCCGAGCCGGGGGCGAAGGGTCGCCCGCGTCCAATTGGCCGGCGGGGCGGACCACCGGCAGGCGGAGAGACAGGAGAAGAAATGAGCAACGGATTCAAGATCGCAGTCGCAGGCGCGACCGGCAATGTCGGCCGCGAGATGCTCGACATCCTCGCCGAACGCAACTTCCCGGCCTCCGAAGTGGTGGCGCTGGCCTCGAGCCGCTCCGTGGGAACCGAAGTGTCCTTCGGCGACCGCAAGCTGACGGTGAAGAACCTCGAGACCTACGACTTTTCCGACACGGACATATGCCTCATGTCCGCCGGCGGCGAGGTGTCGAAGAAATTCTCCCCGAAGATCGGCGCGAAGGGCTGCGTCGTCATCGACAACTCCTCCGCCTGGCGCTACGACGCCGACGTGCCGCTGATCGTGCCCGAGGTCAACCCGGACGCGATCGAAGGCTTCCGCAGGAAGAACATCGTCGCCAACCCCAACTGCTCCACGGCCCAGCTCGTCGTCGCGCTGAAGCCGCTGCACGATCGCGCCACGATCCGGCGCATCGTCGTGTCGACCTACCAGTCCGTCTCCGGCGGCGGCAAGGACGCCATGGACGAGCTCTTCAACCAGACGCGCGCCGTCTTCGTCGCCGATCCGATCGAGCCGAAGAAGTTCACCAAGCGCATCGCTTTCAACGTCATCCCCCACATCGACGTCTTCATGGAGGACGGCTACACGAAGGAGGAATGGAAGGTCCTGGCCGAAACGAAGAAGATGCTCGACCCGAAGATAAAGGTGACCTGCACGGCGGTGCGCGTGCCCGTGTTCATCGGGCACGCAGAGGCGGTCAACATCGAATTCGAGAAGGAGATCACCGCCGACGAGGCCCGCGACATCCTTCGCGACGCGCCCGGCTGCCAGGTGATCGACAAGCACGAGGACGGCGGCTACATGACGCCCTATGAATCCGCCGGCGAGGACGCGACCTACATCTCCCGCATCCGCGAGGACGCGACGGTGGAGAACGGCCTCAACATCTGGGTCGTCTCCGACAATTTGCGCAAGGGCGCAGCGCTCAATACCGTCCAGATCGCGGAGCTGATGATTTCCCGCGGCCTCCTGACGCCGCGCAAGACCGCCTGAACCGGGCCTTTTCGGAGGCCTTCGCGGGAAGGCCTCTTCCTCCGACCGGCCTCCTATCGCCGGCGGCGCCGAAGACGGTTTCCGGAACCGGCGGGCCGCCGACGACTTTCGCCCATTGCAACCGGAGACGGATATCGATGAACGGTACCAGATCGTGCCTTCTTGCCGGCATCCTCGCCGCCGGCCTCGCCGGGTCGGTGCTGCCGGCCGCCGCCGCGGCCTGCGGCAACGGACCGGCCGGCTTCGAACAGTGGCTCGACGCCTTCCGCAGCCAGGCCGTCGCCAACGGCTTCAGCCGGCAGACCGTCGACCGCGCCTTCGACGGCGTCACCTACCAGACCAAGACGATCTGGGCCGACCGCCACCAGCACAGTTTCCACCTGTCGCTGAAGGAGTTCATGCAGAAGCGCGGCTCGGCCACGATCGTCGCCCAGGGCAAGCGCCTCAAGCGCCAGAACGCCCGGCTGTTCGCCGGCATAGAGCAGCAATACGGCGTGCCCGCCGGGCCGCTGATCGCGATCTGGGGCATGGAGACGGGGTTCGGCAGCTTCATGGGCGACCGCCAGGCCATCCCGGCGCTCGCCACGCTCGCCTACGATTGCCGCCGTTCGGCGCTCTTCACCAAGCAGCTCTACGCGGCGCTGACCATCGTCCAGCGCGGCGAGCTCACGCCGTCCGAAATGCGCAGCGCCGCCCATGGCGAGATCGGCCAGACCCAGTTCATGCCCGAGAACTACGTGCGCTACGCCGTCGACGGCAATGGCGACGGCCGCCGCGACCTCATCCGCTCCAGCGCCGACGCGCTCGCCTCCACGGCGAACTACCTCAAGGGCCATGGCTGGCGCCGCGGCGCCGGCTATCAGCCGGGCCAGCCCAACTTCGCCGCCATCCAGTCCTGGAACGACGCCAGCGTCTACCAGCAGGCGATCGCCATCATGGGCGCCGAGATCGACGGGTAAGCGCGGGCAGGCCCTGGCACATTGTCGCTACGCCCCTCCAGATGGAAAACCGGTAGCGCTCTAGACCTCCGGCCGGCGGAAGTCGCCGCTTGCCGCGTCCATGATCCACAGTTCGCCCGTGGAGATGTCGAACCAGGCGCCGTGGAGCTTGAGCTTCCCGGCCTTTTCCAGCGTCCGGACGTTCGGGAAGGTCCTCAAATTCGCCAGCGAATGCCGGATCGAGATGCGCTCCAGCGCCGTCTGCCGCTCACCCTTGGTCATGCCGCTGTCGTTTCCGATCCGCTCGGCGACGGGCTTCAGAAGGCTCATCCACCGGCCGATGAAATCGCCGGCCGACAACGGCTCGCCGTCCGGGTCGAGCGCCGCCTGGATGCCGCCGCAGCGGCCGTGGCCCATGACGACGATGTCCTTCACCTTGAGCGCCTCGACGGCGAATTCGAGCGCCGAGGACGTGGCGTGGAAGTTCGCATCCGGCTCGTAGGGAGGGACGAGGTTCGCGACGTTGCGGATGACGAAGATCTCGCCGGGCCCGCTGTTGAACACGATCTCAGGGGCCGCCCGCGAATCGCAGCAGGCGATCACCAGCGTCTGGGGTTTCTGCCCGCTCTCGGCAAGCTGGCGGTACCGGTCGCGCTCGGAACGGTACCGCCCGCTCATGAATCCCCGGTAGCCGTCGATCAGGTAGGTCGGAAAACTGTCCATGTGGCCTGATTATAGCGTTTCCAGGAAAAGTGGAACCCGGTTTTCCGTCCGGAGGGCCCGGTCCGGCCGCGCCGCTCACGGGCGCCGCCGGCCGGGATGCGCGAGCCGGCGCATCGTCACCATCGCCGCCGGATGCAGGAGGCAGTCCGCGTCGTTGGCCAGCGTCAGCTCGTCGGCGCCGCGCCGGACGCTGCGCGCCAGCATGTCGAACACGCCGGCCGTCGCCAGCTGCAGCGCGCGCTCGTCCCCCTCGCCGGCCATCAGCCGCGCCAGGAACAGCGCCCCGAAGAGATCGCCGAGCCCGTTGGGGGGATTGTCCACCTGCCGGTGCTCGGCCATCAGCGCATGCCGGTCCGACAGGAGGAGGTTTCCCGTCGCCCCCCTGGCCGCCGCGTGCGCCGAGGTGACGACGACCCGCCGCGGCCCGAGCGCCAGCGCCGCGTCGACGAGGGCGGCGTTGTCGCCGAGCGGGGCGCCCGACAGCCATTCCAGCTCGAAGCGATTGGGCGTGGCGATCGAGGCGAGCGGCAGCAGCCGGTCCCGGATCGCCTCGGCGGTGGCCGCCGGCACATAGAGGCCGCCGGCGTCTCCGATGACCGGATCGCACAGATAGTGGATCTCCGGGCGCCGCTCGCGCAGGGTGCCCACCAGCCGCGCCACCGCCTCCGCCTGCCCCCGGTCCCCGAGATAGCCGGAAACCACGGCCCCGACCTCGCCGAGCCACGGCGACCCGACGAGATCGTCGATCATCGCATCGAAGGTCTCCGCCGGCGGCACCGACCGCGTCGCCGGTCCGTGGCCGGGATGCCAGGAAAGCGTCACCGTCGGCAGCGCCCAGACCGGGTGCCCGAAGCGCTCCAGCGCCGGGACCACCGCCCGGTTGCCGACGGCGCCTCTGACGACATGGCTCGAGATCGAGATCACGGCTTGGGGTCGGCCGACATCGGGCATCGGTGGGACAATCCTGCTGTCGATCAACGGGCGAGGTGGAAGACGAGCCACACGGCGAGGAGAAGGAACGCGACGGCCCCGAGGCCGCGCCCGATCCGGGCGCCCCAGACCTCGATGCGGTCGTCCTGGTCGGCGTCCGCCGCGGCGAAGTGGCCGCTTACGGACCGCGCGCCGGATTTCATCCGGGGCGTGGCGAAGAGCCCGCCCTCGTCCTTGAGCCGTTCCAGGTCGCGGCGCGCTTCCCGGGCCCGCTCGTCGTGGTCGTCGTCGTTCGTCCGGTTGCCCGTCATGAGGATCGGTCTCCGTTCCGTCCCGGCGGCGCGCGGTCAGCGCGCCTGCGAGTAGTATTCGTCGTTCGGACGCATCGCCGTCGCCGTCGCGACGCGGTTCGTCATGTTGAAGAAGGCCGCCACCGACGCGATATCCCAGATATCGCGGTCGCTGAAGCCCTCGCTTGCCAGCGCGGCCCGATCCTCGTCCTCGATCCTGTCCGGCGTCTCGGTCAGCTTGACGGCGAAATCGAGCATGGCGCGCTCCCGGTCGCTGAGATCGGCCACCCGGTAGTTCATCACCAATTCGTCTCCGAGAACAGGCTCTCCCGAAAGCGAGCGCACCGCGGCCCCGTGCGCCGTCAGGCAATAGTGGCAGTGGTTCACCGACGACACCACCACCGCGATCATCTCGCGTTCGAGCTTGGTGAGGCCCGATTCGCCGAGCATGAGGTCGTTGTAGAACTCCGTGAACGCCCGCAGCTTCCGTTCGTCGAACGCGTAGGCCTTGAGCACGTTCGGCACGAGCCCGAGCTTCTCCTCGCATTTGGCGAAATAATCGCGCGTTTCATCGCTGAGCGGCGAGGCGATGGGCAGGTCCAGGGCCGTAACGGCGCGTTCGTCCTTCTCGGGCATGTCTTCCTCCGTTTCGCGCGGTTGGCGTTCAGAAATCGGTCGCATGATGCAATTCTTCTGTTAGCATTCGGCCAATTGCAGGCGGGAGGCAAGCGATCATGGCGGCAGGAAGCGACCCGAAGCGCAACAGGAGGATCTCGCAGGTCGAGCAGACCGCCGGTCGAATGGGCCAGCCCTTCCTCGACCCGCACGCGCTCTTCGACCGCGCAAGCAAGGACGACCTTGCCCGGTACACCCCCGAGATGCTGGCCCTGGCGGCCATCCACGCCAAGGAGGAACTCCAGGGCTGGGACCGCAAGTCCGCGCGCGTCACCGTCCGCACCAGGGAGGGCATCGCGGTCGACGGCGAACCGGTCTCGATCCTGGCCATCACCGACCGCAACATGCCCTTCATCTTCGATTCGGTCATGGCCGAGGTCACCTCGACCGTCCGCGATCTCTTCCTCGCCATCCATCCGATCCTGCTCGTTCGCAGCGACGCCCCGGCCGAACTGCACGACCCCCGCAAGCACGGCGAGCCGTCCGAACGCATCAGCCATATCCAGATCCACCTGCCCCGCCAGACCGACGCCGCGGCGAAGGCCCTCATCGAACGGCTCGGCTCCGTGCTCGGCCAGGTCCATGCCGCCGTGCAGGACTGGCCGGCCATGCTCGCCGCCCTCGACACGGCCGTCTCCGAGCTCGCCGAATACGCGCCGGCCCGCCGCAGCAACGACAAGGGCGAGGCCCTCGCCTTCCTCGACTGGCTTCGCGGCGACAATTTCACCTTCCTCGGCATGCGCGAATATCTCTATGTCGCCGAGGGCGACAGCGGCCGCGTCGAACGCGATTCCGGAAGCGGCCTCGGCATCCTGTCGGATCCGGACGTGCGCGTCTTGAGGCGCGGCAAGGACCACATCACGACGACGCCGGAGATCCTCGCCTTCCTGGAAGGCCCGGACCTGCTCATCGTCACCAAGGCCAACGTGCGCTCGCTCGTCCATCGCAGGGCCTATATGGACTATATCGGCATCAAGCGCTTCGACGCGAACGGCAACGTCACCGGCGAACTGCGGGTCGTCGGCCTCTTCACGTCGACGGCCTACACGCGCCCCGTGGACGAGATACCGCTGCTGCGGGCGAAGGCGACCCGGGTCATCGAGCGCTTCGGCTTCGACCCCCAGAGCCATTCCGGCAAGATGCTCATCAACACGCTGGAATCCTATCCCCGCGACGAACTCTTCCAGATCGGCGCCCAGCAGCTGGCCGCGTTCTGCGAACAGATCAACGAGCTGACCGAGCGTCCGCGCATCCGCGTGCTGCCGCGCATCGATCACTTCGACCGCTTCGTCTCCATCATGCTGTTCGTGCCCCGGGACCAGTACGATTCCGACGCCCGCGAGCGGATCGGCAGCTATTTCGCCGAGGCTTTCGACGGCCACGTCTCCGCCTTCTATCCGGCCTTCCCGGAGGGCGCGGTGGTCCGGGTCCATTTCATCATCGGACGCGCCGCCGGCCGCACGCCGCGCGTCTCCCAGGAAACCCTGGAGCAGACGGTGCGCGAGATCGTCACCCGATGGGAGGACCGGTTCGCCTCGATCCGCCCGGACGATGGTTTCGACATCGTCGCGACCGAAGCCTATCGGGAGCGGTTCACGCCCGAGCAGGCGGTCAACGACCTCCCGCTCATGGAAGCCTGCGCCGAAAGCGATTCCATCCGCATCGAGTTCTATCGCTCCGCCGGGGAAACCGCCTGCGAGCTTTCGCTGAAGATCTTCCAGCCGGACCGGCCGGTGACGCTCTCCCGCCGGGTGCCGCTCCTGGAAAACCTCGGCTTCGGCGTCGTCAGCGAGCACACCTTCGAACTCGGCCTGACGACGGCCGGCGGCAGCAGGCGGGTCTTCCTGCACGACATGCAGCTCGTCCACATGGATTCCCTCGACCTGGACCTGGCGACGATCCGCGCCGATCTCGAGGAGGCGTTCCTCGGCATCTGGCACGCGAGCGTGGACGACGACCGCTTCAACCGCCTGGTCGTCAGCGCCGGCATGACGGCGCGCGAGGCGGCGGTCATGCGCGCCTATGCCCGCTATCTCCGCCAGACCGGCATCACCTATTCGCAGAACTACATCGCCGACACGCTGAACCGCTATCCGCGGGCGACGGCCGATCTCTTCAGGCTGTTTTACAACCGCTTCGACATCTCGATCGGCGACAAGAAGCGCGCCGCGCGCGCCGCCGCCATCACCGGCGACCTCGAAAAGACGCTCGCCGACGTGCCCAACATCGACGACGACCGCATCCTGAGGCGCTATCTCAACATCGTGACGGCGAGCCTGCGCACCAACTACTTCCAGGCCGCCGGCGACGGGGTTCCCTCCCCCGCATTCGCCGTCAAGCTGGATCCCCGCAGCATCGAGGGCCTGCCGGCGCCGCGGCCCTATCGCGAGATCTTCGTCTACGGCGCCGAGGTGGAAGGCGTCCACCTGCGCTTCGGTCCCGTGGCCCGCGGCGGGCTGCGATGGTCCGACCGGGCACAGGACTACCGCACCGAGGTGCTCGGCCTCGTGAAGGCGCAGCAGGTCAAGAACGCCGTGATCGTGCCGGTGGGCGCCAAGGGCGGCTTCTATCCGAAGAAACTGCCCGTCGGCGGCTCCCGCGATGCGGTCTTCGAAGCCGGCAAGGCCGCTTACCGGACCTTCGTCTCGACGCTGCTCTCCGTGACGGACAACATCGAGGACGGCGCCGTCGTCCCCCCGAAGGACACCGTGCGCCACGACGGCGACGATCCCTATTTCGTGGTTGCCGCCGACAAGGGAACGGCCACTTTTTCCGACACGGCCAACGCCATCAGCCAGGCGCACGACTTCTGGCTCGACGACGCGTTCGCCTCGGGCGGTTCGGCCGGCTACGACCACAAGAAGATGGGCATCACCGCCCGCGGCGCCTGGGAAGCGGTGAAGCGGCATTTCCGGGAGATGGACGTCGACATCCAGGCGACGCCGTTCACCGTCGCCGGCGTCGGCGACATGTCCGGCGACGTCTTCGGCAACGGCATGCTCCTGTCGGAACAAATCCGGCTGATCGCCGCCTTCGACCACCGCGACATCTTCATCGACCCCGACCCGGACTGCGCGGCGAGCTTCGCCGAACGCAAGCGGATGTTCGCGCTGGCGCGCTCCAGCTGGCAGGACTACGACCGATCGGTCCTGTCCGAAGGCGGCATGGTCGTCTCCCGCTCGCAGAAGTCGGTGACCCTGTCGCCGCAGGCCGCCGCCGCGATCGGCCTCGACAGGACGAAGGCCTCGCCGCCGGAGATCATGTCGGCCATCCTCAAGGCGGAGGTCGACCTGCTCTGGTTCGGCGGCATCGGCACCTACATCAAGGACGAGGCGGAAAGCGACGCCGCGGTCGGCGACCGCACCAACGACGCGATCCGCGTCGCCGCCGGCGACGTGCGCGCCAGGGTGATCGGCGAAGGCGCCAATCTCGGCGTGACGCAGCGCGGCCGCATCGCCTATGCGGCAAAGGGCGGGCGCGTCAATTCCGATGCGATCGACAACTCCGCCGGCGTCAATTGCTCCGACGTCGAGGTCAACATCAAGATCGCCCTGGCGAACGCCATGCGCGCCGGCCGGCTGGAACGGCCGAAGCGCGATCGGCTGCTGGCAGGCATGACGAACGAGGTCGGCCGCCTGGTCCTCGCCAACAACTACCACCAGACCCTCGCCATCTCGCTGACCGAGCGCCTCGGCGTGGAAAATGGCGACGAGCTGACCGGGCTGATGGATTTCCTCGAATCGCACGACAGGCTCGACCGCAAGCTAGAGCTCCTGCCGGACGACCAGGCCATGGGCGAACGCTATGCGGCCGGCAAGCCGCTGACGCGCCCGGAGATCGGCGTGCTTCTCTCCTATTCCAAGATCGTGCTCTTCGACGAGATCACCGAGAGCGACCTGCCGGACGACCCCTATCTCCTCCCCACGCTCCTCGACTATTTCCCGACGCGGATGCAGAAGGCCCACCGGGAGGATATCGAGACCCACCGCCTGCGCCGCGAGATCATCGCGACCGTGCTCGCCAACGACGCGATCAACCGCGGCCGGCCGGGTTTCGTCGTGCAGCTGGCCACCGCGACGGGCGCCCTGCCGGCGGCGGTCGTGCGGGCCTATGTCCTCGTTCGCGACGGACTTGATTTGCCGGCTTTGTATCGCGACATCGACGCGCTGGACAATGCGGTCGCCGGCGATGTGCAGAACGAGATGTACGCATCCCTCACCCGGACGCTCCGTTCGACGACGGCCTGGGCGCTCAAGTCGTCGGTCTACACGGCCGGCCTCGGCGAGACCGTCGATCGCCTCCGCCGGGCCATCCGGGCCCTGCGCCCGCGCCTGCCGGCGCTGATGCCCGACTTCCTGGTCGACGAAGCCGCCGCGCACTGCGAGGCCCTCGTCGCCAAGGGCGTGCCCGAGAAGACGGCTCGCGACGTCGCGGACCTGCAGGCGGTGGCCTTCGTGCCGGAGATCATGCAGATTTCCGACGAGACGGGAGCGACGCTCAGGCGGGCGGCCTCGGCCTATTTCAGCGTCACCGATACCTTCCGCGTCGCCCGCATCAACGATGCGGCGGGCCGGATCAGGACGACGGACCGTTTCGAGGCGATGGCCCTGGCCCGGAGCGTCGACGAGATCGCCGCCGCCCGCAGGGCGATAACGACGGCGGCGCTGTCCGGCCACCCGGACGCCGGCGATCCCGTCGGCGAGTGGATCGGGGCGCAGAGCGCCCGCATCGGCCGGGCGCGCGCCCAGATTTCCGGCCTCACCGAAAGCGGCGACATCACCTTGGCCAAGATGGCCGTCGCGGCCGGCATGATGAGCGACCTCGTTCGCGTCGAATCGTTCTGACCCGTGTCCTTTGCCGGCTAAAAGCGCTTCCAGGAAGAATGCGAACCGGTTTTCCGCCCGGAAGCGCGTAAAACAACGAGATAGCCCGCGGTTCCCGAAAGCGCGGACGGTCTCTAGTGCCGGAAGTGGCGCATGCCCGTGAAGACCATGGCGATGCCGGCCGCGTCGGCGGCCGCGATCACCGCGTCGTCCCTGACCGAGCCGCCGGGCTGGATGACGGCCGTGCCGCCGGCCTCGACCGCCGAGAGCAGCCCGTCCGGGAAGGGAAAGAAGGCGTCCGACGCGACGACGCACCCCTTGGTGAGCGGTTCCGCCAGCCCCAGGGCGGCGGCCGCATCCTCGGCCTTGCGGGCCGCGATGCGGGCTGCGTCGACCCGGCTCATCTGGCCGGCGCCGATGCCCACGGTCGCCCCGTCCTTCACATAGACGATGGCATTCGACTTGACGTGCTTGGCGACCTTGAAGGCGAATGTCAGGTCGGCGAGCTGCTGCGGGTCCGGCGCGACCTTCGTCACCACCTTCAGCTCGACATCGTCGACGGCGCCCGCATCCCGCGACTGCACGAGCAGCCCGCCGGCGACCGTCTTGGCGGCAAGGCCCGGCGCCCGCGGATCGGGCAGGCCGCCGGTCACCAGCAGGCGCAGGTTCTTCTTCGCCGCCACGATGGCGACCGCCTCCTCGCTCGCCTCCGGCGCGATGATGACCTCCGTGAAGACCTTGACGATCTCGCTCGCCGCCTCCGCGTCGAGCGGCCGGTTCAGCGCCACGATCCCGCCGAAGGCCGAGACCTGGTCGCAGGCGAGCGCCTTGCGGTAGGCGTCCGCCAGCGAGGTGCCGGTGGCGGCGCCGCACGGATTGGCGTGCTTGACGATCACGCAGGCGGGCGCCTCCGCCGGGTCGAATTCCGCCACGCATTCGAACGCGGCGTCCGTGTCGTTGATGTTGTTGTAGGAAAGGACCTTGCCCTGGAGCTGCCGCGCCGTCGCGACGCCCGGCCGCCGCTCGCCCGTGACGTAGAAGCCCGCGGTCTGGTGCGGGTTCTCGCCGTAGCGCATCACCTGCTTCAGCGTGCCGCCGATCGCCCGGAATTTCGGATCGGGCGTCTTGAGCACGTCGGCGAACCAGTTGGAGATCGCCGCATCGTAGGCGGCGGTGCGCGCATAGGCCTTGGCGGCCAGCCTCCGGCGCACGTCGAAGCCGATCGTGCCGTCGTTTGCGTCGAGTTCGGCCAGGAGCTCGTCATAGTCCTCCGGATCGACGACCACGGCGACATAGGCATGGTTCTTCGCCGCGGCACGGATCATGGCCGGTCCGCCGATGTCGATGTTCTCGACCGTCGTTTCGTAGTCGCTGCCGGCCGCCCGCACCGCCTCGAACGGATAGAGATTGACCACGAGCAGGTCGATGCCCTCGATGCCGTGCGCGTCCATCTGCTCCCGGTGTCCGGCGTCGTCGCGGATGCCGAGGAGCCCGCCATGGATGGCCGGATGCAGCGTCTTGACGCGGCCGTCCATGATTTCGGGAAACTTCGTCACCTCCGAGACGTCCGAGCAGGCGAGCCCGGCCTCCTTGAGGAGGGCCGCCGATCCGCCGGTCGAAAGCAGCTCGACGCCATGCCCCGCAAGGCGCCGGCCGAGCCCCTCCAGGCCCGCCTTGTCGAAGACGGACAGAAGCGCTCGGCGAACCCTGACGCGATCGGGGGCGGGTATTTTCTTGGAGGAGACGGCCATTCTGGGATCCCGGCTGGCTGGCGCGGACCATGTGCCGGAGCGCCGCTTCCGGCGCGGCACGGGACCCGCATCTTCGATGGAAGCCGGGCTCTAGCACACACGCCGCGCAGAGGGAACACGCAAGCGCCGGGCTGCTCGCGCGCTTCCGGACGGAAAACCGGTTCCCACTTTTCCTGGAAGCGCTTGTTTGTTTGCCGCGCTTCCGGACGGAAAACCGGTTCCCACTTTTCCTGGAAGCGCTCTAGGACCGCGAGAGGGTCCACCGGACCTCGGGCGTGGCCCCGACCGCGAAGGCCACCGCGATCTGGCGCGACCGGCAGGGACCGGCAATCTCGGCGAAGAAGACGTCGTCCTGGATCTCCGGCGCGGCGTCGCGGCAGGCGAAGGTCCATCGCTCGCCGTCGGGCAGGACGAGGTCGACGACCCCGCCGGCTCCCGGCTCCGCCGCAACCCTCGGATGGACGTGGAAGCGGGCGACGGCCTGCCGCACGTCTCCGGCGTCCGGCGGCACCCCGTCGGGCCCGTGAAACCGGTCCCGTCCGCTGACCGTGAGGCCGTCGCCGGAAAGCCAGAGGGAGCGTTCGTGGTAGAGCCCGTATCGGTCGAGATAGCCGTCGTGGACCGCCGCGAAGCCGCGGGACCCGTCCTCGCCGTCGTTCATGCGGGTGGCGACCTCGCGAACGCCGCCCACGACGATCGGGCCGAGGAACCGCGAGCGTGAAAGGCGCGACGACGACGCATCGTCGAGCACCACCGTGGAATGGGCCGCGGTCGAGCGGGCAAACTCGGCATAGCCGTCCCGCCCGTGCAGCGGCACGCCGGAATTGACGATGAGGCGGTGCCGCCCGGACGACATCTCGAAGGAGAGGCAGCCGGCATGCGCGTCGCGCGACATCGCGCCCGGCGGCGGCGGTCCGACGTCGGCGATGATGGCGGTCGGCCCCGCGGAGAGCCGCTGGTAGCGGCTGTGCGGCAGGTGGCGGAAGGGCAGCCCGGACGTCTCGTCGTGGTGCAGGATCGAGATCAGCCGCTCCGCCGGCGCGGACCCGGCCCCGTTGAAGAGCGCAAGCTCGCCGTCGACGTGCCGAAAGAAGCGCAGCGCGGGAAACATCCGGTCGATCGCGGGTATGAGCCGGGCAGGGGGGCCGAAACCGAGATTGAGATAGGTCTGCCTGAGAGGCAGGAGGTCGCTCAGGAGATCGAGGATCGCCTGCGGGTTGCGCGACACGTGTCCGCCGTCGGGCAGGATCTGGCGCGCGATCTCGGTGTCGAGGTTCCGCGCCGCCGAGCGCACGGCCGCCCGCGCCGACGGAATGACGATGCTGGCGAAGGCGATCGCGATCCGCACCCGCAAGCGCGTCTCGCCGTCCGGAGCGGTCGCCGCCACCTGCTTCAAGAACCGGACCTGCATCGCGAGGCTCTTCAGGAACCTCCGGTAGAACGCCGGATCCGCGTTGCGCAGGACGATCGGCGAATGCGAAAACCACGCGATCGCCCGGCGGGCGACCACGTCGCTCTCCCACGCCACGGCTTCCTCGCCGCGCCCGCAATTCCTGATCCAGTCCGCCACCAGCGCGCGGGCGTTGGCGAAGGCGAGCTCGTGGCCGGCCGCCCGCAGGTGGCGCAGCCAGCGGAAGGAGTGGAGCTCGCGGGCGAATTCGCTCGAGGGCAGGGGGATCTCGAAGGGCGAGGCGCCCTCCGTCATCAGCACCCGTCCCGCCAGCGGGAAGCGGCCGGCATAGATTTCATCCGCGATGAAGGCGTCGCCGGCCCGCATGTCGGTCGGCGCCACGACGAGCCGGTCGGGGCGGCCCGCGCGGATTCGCCACGCCGACAGCCGCGACATCGCATGCTGCGAGGCGATGCGACGGCGTATCTCCGCGGCATAGGGACCGGGAGCCCAGCGACTTGTGGTTAGAAAAGACGCCAAAGATCGGACCTTGCCACGCGTGAATCAGGCAGAGTTTTCCCTTAATCCACTAACACAAGGTTAACAAAGCCTGAACGCATTCAAAGGATTGAGGGAACGCTCTCATGCGACGTCGCTGCGGCGAAGGACCGCGGCGTAGAATCCGTCGAGCCCGCCGGCCCGCCGCGGCTCCATGGGAAGCATGGCCGGCGTCGTGCGGACCGAGCCGTCCGGACCGATCGCCTCCGCCAGTCCGGGCAAGAGCGTCGCCGGAACGGGCTCCAGCGACAGCCCGGCATGGCGCGCCAGCACGGCCGCGACGACGTCCTCGCCCTCGCGCCGATCGAGCGAACAGTTCGAGAAGACGATGCGGCCGCCCGGCCGGACCAGCGCCGCGGCCCGTTCGAGGAGGCGCAGCTGCAGGGCGGCGAGCCGCTCGATCTCCTCCGGGCCCTTCGTCCACAGCACGTCGGGGTGCCGCCGGACCGTGCCGGTCGACGAGCAGGGGGCGTCGAGCAGCACCGCGTCGAACGGCTCCTCCGGCGAAAACCGCATCAGGTCCGCTTCCACGCACCGCACCGTGAGATCGAGCCGTTCCAGGTTCTCCCGCAGCCGCGCGAGCCGGTTGGCCGAACGGTCGACCGCGACGACCTCCGCCCCCGCATGGGCGAGCTGCGCCGTCTTGCCCCCGGGCGCGGCGCAGAGATCGGCCACCCGCTTGCCTGCGACGTCTCCGAACAGCCGCGCCGGGATCGCCGCAGCGGCGTCCTGCACCCACCAGGCTCCCTCGTGAAATCCGGGCAGGTCCGGGATCGCGTCCTTCGGATCGACGAGCCGCACCGTACCCGTCGGCAGCACGAAGCCGCCGAGACGCTCCGCCCACCCGGCCGCATCCCGCTTCACCGTCAGGTCGATCGTCGGCGGCTCGCCGATCATGGCGAGGATCGCCGGCGCCGCGGGGCCGTAGCAGGCGTCGAGCCTCTCCCGGAACCAGGAGGGCACCACGTCCGACGACGGCGACGGCACGTCCGCCCCCGCCTCCCGCTCGCGGGCCAGCCGCCGCAGGATCGCATTGACGAGCTTGGCGAAGCGCCGGCAGCGCGGATCCGCATGGGCCTGCTCGACGGCCAGGTCGACGACGGCGTGCGTCGCCACGTCGAGATAGAGAATCTGCGCCGCCCCGGTCTCCAGGATGAAGCGCAGCGCGCGGGCGCCCTCCGGCAGGGGACGCTCGAGGAGCCGGTCGACGGCGGCCGAGATCGCAGGCCTGCGCCTGAGGCTCGTGACGACGATCGCCCGGGCGAGCGCGCGGTCGGCCGGCGCCAGTGCCAGATAGGCCCCGTTTCCTCCCTGCGGATCGAGCATTCCGTCGAGCGACACCCGCCGGTCGACGACCGCGGCCATCAGGCGGGACGCCACCTGGCGCGTCGCCAGCCCGGGGCGGCCGCCTCCGGCGCGGTCGCCGGCCCGGTCGCCGGCCCGGTCGCCGGCCCGATCGCCGGTACGTCGCTTCGCGCGGGCGTCGACGGTCAAGACCAGGGGCCTCGCGGCGTATCGTCCCGGCGGCCCGGCCCGGTATCCGGCACGATGGAGGACCGGCGCACCGTCCGCGCCGACGTCGGCATGGGCGGGAGCGGGTCCTGGCGGCCCATCGCCATCAGGGCCGCCACGCGGTTTTCGGTCGCCG
Organism: uncultured Alphaproteobacteria bacterium; assembly: GCA_963838155.1. Lineage (GTDB taxonomy): Bacteria > Pseudomonadota > Alphaproteobacteria > Rhizobiales > Rhizobiaceae > Pararhizobium_B. The sequence continues at coordinate 202,818 of CAWIQE010000013.1, read as the reverse complement.
GGTGCGTGGAGAAGAGGTTGTCCATGTTCCGCCCGTTCAGCGGATTGACGATGAACATGTGCGCCGTGGCGGGATTGCGCTCGGCATCCGCGTTGACGATGCCGCGCGCCGCCCGGTCGATCTTCCGCAGCGCCGAGGCGAGCGACATCGGGTCGCCGCAGAACTGGGCGCCCATGCGATCGGCCGAATATTCCCGCGTGCGGCTGATCGCCATCTGCACCAGCATCGCCGCGAGCGGCGCCACCAGCATGGCGACCAGCACGCCGACGATGCCGAGGGGATTGTTGTTGTTGCGTCCGCCGATCCCACCGCCGAAGAAGAAGGCGAAATTGCCCAGCATCGCGATGGCCCCGGCCAGCGTGGCCGTGATCGTCATGGTCAGCGTGTCGCGATTGTGGACGTGGGCGAGCTCGTGGGCCATGACGCCCGAAATCTCCTCCGGGCTGAGCATGCCGAGAAGGCCCGTCGTCGCCGCAACGGCCGCGTTCTGCGGATTGCGCCCCGTGGCGAAGGCGTTCGGCTGCGGATTGTCGATGACGAACACCCGCGGCATCGGCAGGCCCGCACGGTCGGCCAGCCGCTCCACGATCCGGTAATAGTCCGGCGCCGACCGCCGGTCGACCTCGACGGCGTGATGCATTCGGAGCACCATCTTGTCGGCGTTCCAGTAGGACAGGACGTTCATCGCCCCGGCCATCGCCAGCGCGACGACCATCCCCCCGGTGCCGCCGATGAGATAGCCCACGCCCATGAAGAGCGCCGTCAGAAAGGCGATGAGCATCGCCGTCCGCACGATGTTCATGCGAAGTCTCCATACGAAGCCGGACTGCGCGGCCCGATTGCGGCCCCGTCCGGGACCACTATATGATGGGGAGGCGCGCTGCCGAGTTCAATGTCGTCAACGGGACCGAGAATGACCGATTCGTCGAAGCAGGAGAAACCCGCAGGGAACCAGGCGTCCCCGCCGCCGGCCGGCCGCAAGGAAGCACGCGCGCTCCCGCCGGCGGCCCGGCGCGCGCTCGCCGAGGCGGAGGCACGGCGAAGGGCCGCCGACCAGGCGCCCCCGCCGCCGCGCGAGATCGGCGGGCGCGGCGGGAAGGATCCCGCCCGCTACGGCGACTGGGAGATCAAGGGCCGCGCCATAGACTTCTGAGGCCGGCCTCCGTCCCGTTTCGAAACGCTCCGCCCCGTTTCGGCACACGATCCCGAAAATGGCACGCCGATCCTCCTCCGTCCGCGGAGCACGCGCGGCGAGGCTTGTCCGCACGGCCGCGAACCGGCATCCCACCGGTAACGCTTCCTTAACGCTTCCGCTCATGTAAATATAATGAAATCAGAGACTTGACGTGCCATGCGCGCTGCCGGCGCCTCGTTTCTCGCGGGACGGCACGCCGGCTGCTCCTTGCCGTGCATCACAGGCAGGAGAGCCATTGACATGACCAGACAATTTTCAAAGACGCTCGGAGAGCTCCGCCGGGACCGGCACGGCAATTTCGCCCTCGTGTTCGCCCTCATGGCGCTTCCCCTCCTTCTGGCCGCAGGCACGGCCGTCGACCTCACCCACGCCTATACCGACCGGACGGAGATGGCGAACGCGCTCGACGCCGCCGTGCTTTCGACGGCGAAGGCGCTGTCCGACGCCAGCATCGGCCAGACCGAGGCGGAGGACTATCTGCAGCGGATGTTCGCGGGCAACCTCGTCTCCACCTCGCTGTCGTCGGCGAAATTCGCCGTCGGCCCGGTGGATTTCGACGCCGCGACGAACACCCTGAAGGCGAAGGTGTCCTACGACTACAAGGTCTCCTTCGGCGTGTTCGGAAGCGCCGGAAGTTTTCCCCTCGTCGCCAAGTCCGCGGCGACCTTCGGCAACGGCCGCGCCGAAGTGGCCATGGCATTCGACCTGACCGGATCCATGCAGGGCACCAAGCTCACCGAACTGAAGACCGCGGCCGTGAACGGAATCGAAAAGCTGCTCGGCGCCAACACCCCGGGCGACGAGAGGATCCGCATCGCCGCGATCCCCTACGCGGCTGCCGTCAACGTCGGTCCGGACCTTGCGAAATTCGTCTATGCGGACGACGGCAAGCCCGACACCGTCGCCCCCGTCTACGATCCCGCCAATCCGGCGACGCCGAAAAAGAAGGTGTCCGACACCTGCGCGACCGAAAGGAAGGGATCCGACCAGTTCAGCGACGACGCCCCGGACAAGGGAATGATCAATCGGGACGGACGGCTCGACCCGAAGGATCCGTGCCCTTCTGCGCGGATCGTCCCGCTGACGGCCGACCAGGACAAGCTCGAAAACGAGATCAAGAGCTTCACCGCGAGCGGCACCACCGCCGGACACATCGCCATCCAGTGGGCCTGGTACATGCTCTCCAGCAAATGGGCGAGCTTCCTGCCGGACGGCACCGGCGCCGCTCCCGCCGATCCGAAGCTCCACAAATACGCGATCATCATGACCGACGGCGAGTTCAACACCGCCTATGCCGGGATCAAGGGCAACAACGTCACGAGCCAGCCGGGAGCCTCCTCGGACGACGCCGTGTCCCTCTGCACGAAGATGAAGGCCGACGGCATCGAGATCTTCACCATCGGCTTCGATCTCAAGAAGCAGAGCGCCATCGACACCCTGCGCGCCTGCGCCTCGCCGGCGAGCGGCGGAGTGACCTATTTCTACAACGCCGCGACGGGCGCCGAACTCGACAGCGTCTACCAGGACATCGCCGCCATGATCCGAAGGCTTCGCCTCGTGTCGTGAGGTTCCCCAAGCCAACCCGGCAAGCGAACCGACCGGCAATATGAAAAAAGGGCCATCCTCCGAAGAGGATGGCCCCCGTGCATTCCGTCCGCTGCAGCGCCGTCGGCCGCCGGGTCTCTCCGGCCAGGGGCCGGGATCCTCGAAGGCGCCGCACGTCACGCCCTTAACGGGAAGGCTGCTCCCCGCCAGGTCGATCCGCAAAGCCGCCGCAGCGGTAACCGAAATCACTCGACATCGGATCACCTCCTTTCGTTCGTTGAACACGGGACTCATGATGGGGCGGCGCGCCGCACATTGCAAGGGAGCCCCGCCGATCCGGCCCGTATCGCCGCGGGCCGCGATGCGGTAGACACGGGATCGACCGTGATCCGTGGAGAACGAGAGGAGAGTTGCGCATGGCAGCCGACGAAAGGGCGACCCGCGTCCTCAGGACGATCGTGGACGCCATCGGTCCGAACTTCCCGGTGGAGCTCTGGTCCGGCGAGCGGATCGGGCCCGAGACCGGCGGCGTCTGCCTGCGCATCGCCGATCCCGGCGTCCTGCGCGAGATCCTCGTCCGGCCGGGCGTCGCGACCATCGGCAAGCTCTGGGCCTCCGGCCGGATCGACGTCGTCGACGGGACGCTCTTCGATCTCGTCGAAAGCGGCTCCCGGGGCAAGCTCAAGGCGAAGCTGAAGACCCTGCCGAAATGGGCGCTCCTGCGGGACCTGCCGGGCGTCCTCCTGGCCGGCCGGTCGACGGCCGGCGCAGACGAGCTGGCGGGACGGGACCCCTATGCCTCCGGCTCGAGCAAGGAAGCGATCGCGCACCACTACGACGTGTCCAACGCCTTCTACCGCATGTTTCTCGACGAGCGCATGGTCTACAGCTGCGGCTACTTCACCGACTGGTCGAACGACATCGACCAGGCCCAGAAGGACAAGCTCGACCACATCTGCCGGAAGCTGAGGCTGCAGCCCGGCAACCGGTTCCTCGACATCGGCTGCGGCTGGGGTGCGCTGTTGATCCACGCGGCGAAGCATTACGGCGTGACGGCGACCGGCGTCTCGCTTTCGCAGGCCCAGACCGACCTTGCCCGCGAGCGCATCCGGGCGGCCGGGCTCGAAGACCGGGTGACCATCAGGGTGGCCTCCTACGACACCATCGAGGGCCCCTTCGACAGGATCGCGTCGATCGGCATGTTCGAGCACATCGGCATCGCCAACCACGACGCCTATTTCTCGACGGTCGGCCGCCTTCTCGCGCCGGACGGCATCTATCTCCACCATGCCATCACGCGGCGCATGAAGCGGTCGAAGCGTGCCTTCGCCCGCAAGAGCCCCGAGCATCGCGCCCTCGTCAAGTACATCTTCCCCGGCGGCGAGCTCGACCACATCGGCATGACGCTGGAACGCCTCGAGGCGCACCGCTTCGAGGTCCACGACGTGGAGAACCTGCGCGAGCACTACGGCCGCACCTGCCGGCTGTGGGCGGAACGGCTGCAGGCCCGCATGGACGAGGCCGTCGCCGAGGTCGGCTCCCCGAAGGCGAGGCTCTGGCTCCTCTATCTCGCCGGCTGCGCGCTCGCCTTCGAACGCGGCACCGTCCAGATCAACCAGACGGTGGCGACGAAGCGCCACCGGGGCCCGTCCGGCCTGCCGCCGACCCGGGCCGACCTCTACGCCTGACACGGGACGCCAGGACCGACTCCCGCCTTCCGGAAGGGCCCAGAGCGCTTCCAGGAAAAGTGGAACCCGGTTTTCCGTCCGGAAGCGCGTAGAAACAAACAAGCGCTTCCAGGAAAAGTGGAACCCGGTTTCCCGTCCGGAAGCCCGCAAAAACAATGAGGTAGAGCCAGTTCGCGATTCCGCGGAACGCGGACAGGCTCTAGGCGCTCTTGCGGTTCTGGCGGTTCTCGATCAGGTCGTCCACGACCGCCGGATCGGCGAGGGTGGACGTGTCGCCGAGCGATCCGAAATCGTCCTCGGCGATCTTCCTGAGGATCCGGCGCATGATCTTGCCCGAGCGTGTCTTCGGCAGCCCCGGCGCCACCTGGATCTTGTCCGGCGAGGCGATGGCCCCGATCTCCCTGCGCACATGGGCGACGAGGTCCTTCCTGAGGTCCTCCGACCATTCGTGACCGGACATCAGCGTGACGTAGCAGTAGATGCCCTGGCCCTTGACGTCGTGCGGATACCCGACGACCGCCGCTTCGGAAACGGCGTCGTGGCTGACGAGCGCCGATTCGACCTCGGCCGTCCCCATCCGGTGGCCCGAGACGTTGATGACGTCGTCGACGCGGCCGGTGATCCAGTAGTAGCCGTCCTCGTCGCGCCGGCAGCCGTCGCCCGTGAAGTACTTGCCCTTGTAGGCGGAGAAATAGGTCTTGATGAACCGGTCGTGGTCGCCGTAGACGGTGCGCATCTGCCCCGGCCACGAATCCGCGATGACGAGGTTCCCGTCGCCCGGCCCCTCGACGATGCCGCCCTCGGCGTCGACCAGCTCGGGTTGGATGCCGAAGAAGGGCCGCGTCGCCGAACCCGCCTTCAGCGCCGTCGCCCCCGGCAGCGGCGTGATCATGATTCCGCCGGTCTCGGTCTGCCACCAGGTGTCGACGATCGGGCAGCGCTTCTCGCCGACGACGGTGTAGTACCATTCCCAGGCTTCCGGGTTGATCGGCTCGCCGACGGACCCGAGGGTCCGGAGCGTCTTGCGCGACGTCTTCTTGACGTGCTCGTCGCCGGCGCCCATCAGGGCGCGGATCGCCGTCGGCGCCGTGTAGAGGATGTTCACCCCGTGCTTGTCCACGGTCTCCCAGACGCGCGCCGGCGACGGCCACGTCGGGACGCCCTCGAACATCAGCGTCGTGGCGCCGTTGGCGAGCGGCCCGTAGACGATGTAGGAATGCCCGGTCACCCAGCCGACGTCGGCCGCGCACCAGTAGATGTCCCCCTCGTGGTAGTCGAAGACGTATTCGTGCGTCATCGAGGCATAGACGAGATAGCCGCCCGTGGTGTGCAGCACGCCCTTCGGCTTTCCGGTCGAGCCGGAGGTGTAGAGGATGAAGAGCGGGTCCTCGGCCTTCATCTTCGCCGGCGGACAGTCGGGCTTCGCCTGCGCGGCCGCCTCGTGGTACCAGACGTCCCGGTCGGAGAACCAGTCGATCTTCGCCGCGGTGCGCCTGACGACGAGCACCGTCTCGACCGTGACGCCGTTTCTCCCGGCTATCTCGACCGCCTTGTCCGTGCTTTCCTTCAGCGGTATCCGGCGGCCGCCGCGCAGGCCCTCGTCGGCCGTGATCACGAAGGTCGATTCCGCGTCGACGATGCGGCCGGCGAGCGCATCGGGCGAGAAGCCGCCGAAGACGACGGAGTGCATCGCGCCGATGCGCGCGCAGGCGAGCATCGCATAGGCCGCTTCCGGGATCATCGGCATGTAGATCGTCACGCGGTCGCCCTTCTTGACGCCGTGGGACTTCATGACGTTCGCCAGCCGGCAGACGTGCTCGTGGAGCTCGCGATAGGTGATCGTCTTGTCGTCGTAGGGATTGTCGCCTTCCCAGATGATCGCCGCCTGGTCCCCGCGCTTCTTCAGGTGGCGGTCGATGCAGTTGTAGGCGACGTTGGTGACGCCGTCCTCGAACCACCGGATCGGCACCTTGCCGTCGAAGGAGGTGTCCTTGACCTTGGTGAAGGGCGTGAACCACTCGATACGCTTGCCGTGCTTGGCCCAGAACTTCTCCGGATTCTTCACGCTCTTCCGGTACCAGTCGAGATAGGTGTCGTTGTCGATCAGCGCGCGCGCGGCGACATCTTTCCGGACGGGATGGATCTTGGCGGACATGGTCTCCTCCTCGTTGCCTGCACCCGCGGCAAAAGCCAAGGCCGGCGGGCTTGTCCTCGGGCAGATACATAACAGGTGACAGCCTGCGGGCAATTAGACAATGGGCAAGAAGCCGCCGGACGAATTCCCGCACGGCGCGCCGGCGCAATTGCATTCGAAAGCCCTGCCGGTTATACAGCCAATCGAATTCCGGAAATTGTGGTGAGACCACGGCCCGCGACCCCGGCGCGGACGGACAGAAGGATTGTACCCATGGCTCAACAGCTGCTGATGCCCAAGGCGACCGCCGTTTGGCTGGTCGACAACACCGCCCTCAGCTTCGATCAGATCGCCCAGTTCTGCAAGCTGCACCCGCTCGAGGTCAAGGCGATCGCGGACGGCGAATCGGCGCAGGGCATCAAGGGTCTCGATCCGGTCCAGACGGGGCAGCTCTCCCGCGACGAGATCGCCAGGGGCGAGAGCGACATCAACCACAAGCTCAAGCTGTCGGAGCCCAAGGTGCGCGTCCCCGAGACGAAGCGCCGCGGCCCGCGCTATACGCCCGTCTCCAAGCGCCAGGACCGGCCGAACGCCATTCTCTGGCTCGTGCGCAATCATCCGGAGCTCAAGGACGCGCAGATCTCGCGGCTCGTCGGCACCACCAAGTCGACGATCGAGCAGATCCGCAACCGCACGCACTGGAACTCCGCGAACCTCGCGCCGATGGATCCGGTGACGCTCGGGCTCTGCACCCAGATCGACCTCGACCTCGAAGTCGAACGCGCGTCGAAGGGCCGGCCGGCGGCGCCGGTCGAGGAGGCCGCCGACACGCTCGTTCCCGCCCGCGAGACGGAAGGCTTCTCCGGCTCGTCGCGCGGCGGCCGCGACGAGGAGGAGGACGAGATCGACGCCGACGCCGTCTTCGCCAAGCTCAAATCCCTGAAGCGCGCCGACGACAGCGAAGACCAGGACGACGACGCCTAAAGCGCTTCCAGGAAAAGTGGGACCCGGTTTTCCGTCCGGAAGCGCGCAGCAAACAAGCGCTTCCAGGAAAAGTGGGAACCGGTTTTCCGTCCAAGGAAGCGCGTAGGAAGACAATCAGCTGGAGCCCCGTCCGCGCTTCGCGGACGCTCTCTATCACCTTGCCTTCAATGCCAGGCGTGCACGGGCGGCGGCGCGACTTCCATGCGCCGGTAGAAGTCCTTGAGCGTCTTCCCCGGCTCGGGCCGGAACCTCCGGCCGGCGGCGTCGATGCGCCCGATCCGGTCGAGCCGGAAGGTGCGGAAATCCTCGCGCAGCTCGCACCAGGCGACGAGCGTCCACACCCGGCCCCAGAACCACAGCCCGAGCGGGCGGATCGCCCGTTCCGTATCGGCCCCCTTCTCGTCGCGATAGACGATCGAGACGACGTCGCAGCGGTCGGCCGCGAGCTCCAGCGTGTCGAAGGACAGCCTCTGGTCGTCGCTCATGAGCACGTCGGCGGCATGGATGGCGGTGCGCGCGATGCGGTGGCGTTCGGCTTCCGGGAGCACCGCCTCGATCTTGACGAGCGCCTCCTCCGCCGCCCGGGCCGTGGAGATGCCGCCCCAGGCCCGCACCAGGCGGGCACCGGCGACGAGCGCGACGATCTCGTCGCGGCTGAACATCAGCGGCGGCAGGTCGTAGCCCTCGCGCATGATGTAGCCGACCCCGGCCTCGCCGTCGATCGGCACGCCGGTCGCCTTCAGGTCGACGATGTCGCGATAGATGGTTCTCTCCGACACGCCGAGCCGCGCCGCCAGGAGACCCGCCGTCACCAGGCGGCCGCCGCGCAGGTGCTGTACGATCTGGAATAGCCTGTCCGCCCGCCGCATCGTCTCTCCTAAAAGCGCTTCCAGGAAAAGTGGGAACCGGTTTTCCGTCCGGAAGCGCGCAAACAATCAACCGCTTCCAGGAAAAGTGGGAACCGGTTTTCCGTCCGGAAGCGCATGTCGCCTCGCGCCAGGCGCGTGCATTCTGGCCAGCCTCGCGGGGAAGGGCAATCGGCAACTCCGGCGCCCTCCTGACAGCATCTTGTCAGGAGGCTACGGCCGCTCGGGCACCGTCTGGTCGAGCGGCAGCCGGCCGCCGTCGGCATAGATCGTCTGGCCCGTGACGAAGCCGGCATCGTCCGACACCAGGAACGCGGCCACGCCGGCGATCTCCTCCGCCTCGCCGGCCCGTCCGAGCGGCGTGCGCTGGAGGAACCGCTGGCGGGCCTCCCTGTCGGCGCCCGTCCGGGGCGACGTCTCGGGCAGCGGCGGCCCGGGGGCGATCGCATTCACGCGGATCCGATGCGGGGCGAGCGCGAGGGCCATGACCGCGGTCGACTGGACGATCCCCGCCATGGATGCGCAGAACGGCAGCTGGTCGGGGAGGGCGAGCCGGGCATGGACCGACGCAAGGTTGACGATCGTTCCGGGCGGCCCGCCGTCCTCGACGCGGCGCACCATGGCCCGGGCCGCGGCCTGCCCGCAGAGGAAGACGCCCTTCAGGTTGACCCGAAGCACGTCGTCGAATTCGTCTTCGGCGAGATCGAGGAACGCGGTGCCGCGCCGCACGCCCGCGGCATTCACGAGGATGTCGATCGCCTCGTGCCTGTCGAGCGTTTCAGCCACGAGATTGTGCACGTCGAGCGATTCCGAGACGTCCGACGCGACGAAGGAGACCGCACCGAGCGGCTCCAGTTCCTTCGCGGCGGCCTCGCCGGCGGGCTCGTCGTGATCGGCGAGCACCACGGCCGCCCCGTCGACCAGGAAGCGGCGCGCGATGGCCTTGCCGACGCCGCTCGCCCCGCCGGTCACGATCGCAGTCTTTCCGTCCAGTGCCATGCGCCGCTCCCGTTTCCGCCGGGTTCAGGGGATCACGCCCCGCGGCGCCGGTCAATCGGCCTTTCGCACGACCCCCCGCCGCGCCAGCACCGCCTCGATTTCCTCGAGGATCGTCGGATCGTCGATGGTCGCCGGCATGGTCCACGGCTCGCGGTCGGCGATCTTCTGGATCGTGGCGCGCAGCACCTTGCCCGACCGGGTCTTCGGCAAACGGTCGACCGCCATCACCGTCTTGAAGGCCGCGACCGCGCCGATGCGCTCGCGCACGATCGCGACGACCTCGCGTTCGATCTCGGCCGCGGGACGGTCGACCCCGTTCGACAGGACGATGAATCCGGCCGGCACCTGCCCCTTCATCTCGTCCGCGATGCCGACCACCGCGCATTCGGCCACGTCGCGGTGGGTGGCGATCGCCTCCTCCATCGCCCCCGTCGACAGGCGATGGCCGGCGACGTTGATGATGTCGTCGGTGCGGGCCATGATGAAGAGGTAGCCGTCCTCGTCCTTGTAGCCCGCATCCGCCGTCTTGTAGAAGCCCGGAAACTCCGCGAGATAGGCCTCGCGGAAGCGCTCGTCGGCGTTCCACAGGGTCGGCAGGCTACCCGGCGGCAGCGGCAGCTTCACCACGATGTTGCCGAGCGTACCGGCGGGCACCGGGTGTCCCTCGTCGTCGAGCACCTGCACGTCGTAGCCGGGCATGGGCACCGACGGCGACCCCGGCTTTACCGGGAGCAGTCCGAGACCGGCCGGATTGCCGACGATGGTCCAGCCGGTTTCCGTCTGCCACCAATGATCGACGACCGGGACCTTCAGCATCCGCTCCGCCCACTGGACGGTCGAGGGATCGGCCCGCTCTCCGGCGAGGAACAGTGTCCGGAAGCGCGAGAGGTCGTATTTGCGGATCTCCTTGCCCTCCGGGTCCTCCTTGCGGATGGCCCGGAAGGCCGTCGGCGCGGTGAACTGCGCCACGACGCCGTGCTCGGCGATGATGCGCCAGAACGTCCCGGCATCCGGCGTCCCGACCGGCTTGCCCTCGAAGATGATGCTTGTGTTGCCGTTGATCAGCGGTCCGTAGACGATATAGGAGTGGCCGACGACCCAGCCGATGTCCGAGGCCGCCCAGAAGGTCTCCCCCGGCTCGACGCCGTACATGTTCGCCATCGACCATTTCAGCGCCACCAGGTGCCCGCCATTGTCGCGGACCACCCCCTTCGGCTGCCCGGTGGTACCGGACGTATAGAGAACGTAGAGCGGATCCGTCGCGGCGACGGGCGTGCACGGCACGTCCCGCGCCTCCTTGCGCGCCGCCGCCATCAGCGTCTCGTAGTCGTGGTCGCGGCCCGGCGTCAGTTCGCAGGCGAGCTGCGGGCGCTGGAAGACGATGCAGGCCTCCGGCTTCGATTCCGCCTGCTTGATGGCCGCGTCGAGAAGGGGCTTGTAGGCGACGACGCGGGTCGGCTCGATGCCGCAGGACGCCGAGACGATCAGCTTCGGCTTGCAGTCGTCGAGACGGGTCGCCAGCTCGTGCGCGGCGAACCCGCCGAACACCACCGAATGGATCGCGCCGAGGCGCGCGCAGGCCAGCATCGCGATGCAGGCCTCGGGCACCATCGGCATGTAGATGATGACGCGGTCGCCCTTGCCGACGCCGTGATCCTGCATGACGGCCGCCAGCGCCTTGACCTCGCCGAGAAGCTCCCCATAGCTGATCGTCCGCTTCGCCCCCGTGATCGGGCTGTCGTGGATGAAGGCCGCCTGCGACCCGCGTCCGGCCGAAACGTGCCGGTCGACGGCGTTGTGGCAGGTATTGGTCGTCGCGCCGACGAACCATCGCCCGTAGGTGCCCATGTCGGGATCGAAGACCGCGTCGGCGGGGCGGAACCAGTCGATTTCGCCGGCAGCGTCCGCCCAGAAGCCGACCGGGTCCGACTTCCATGCGGCGTAGGTCTCCGGATAAGAGCTGGCCATCGGTACCTCCTCCCAAAGGCTTAGCGGCGCGCACGCCTGGTCTTCACTGTTAGCGAAGCTTCGGCAGCGAAAAAAGGTCGACTATCGTGTAACATGCGCGGCTGCCGGCGTCTTGCCGGTATTGCACCGCCGAAGAGCGCTTCGCGCGGATTGGAGGGGTATGACATGAATTCGCTTGCACGCATCTGCTGGATCTCGGCACCCGTCTACGCACTGCTCGGCATGAGCCTCGGCATCCGCATGGCCATGTCGAGCGACTATGCTCTGGCGCCGGCCCACGCCCACCTCAACCTGCTCGGCTGGGTATCGATCGCCGTCTACGGGGCCTTCTATACCCTCGTGCCGCACGCCGCCGAATCCACGATCGCCAGGATTCAGGTCCTGCTCGCGGAGATCGGCGTCGTGGTCCTCGTTCCCGGGATCGCGCTGGCGATCCTCAAGGGCAGCGAGCCGGTCGCCGCGATCGGATCGATCATCGTGCTCCTGTCCATGCTTTTGTTCCTGATCGTCGTCGTCAGGGCGACGAGCGGAGCCCGCTTCGGAAACCGCATGCAGGCCGCCGAGTAGACCCGGGCCCTCAGCCGTCCCCGGGTGAGCGAACCGGGGGGCGGCCGCCGAATATCGCCGAACCGACGCGGACGCTCGTCGCCCCGAAGGCGACGGCCGTCTCGAAGTCGCCCGACATGCCCATCGACAGCTTCTCCAGCCCGCAGGCGTCGGCGAGCTTCGAAAGCAGGGCGAAGTGCGGCCCGGGATTCTCGTCCGCCGGGGGGATGCACATCAGCCCCTCGACGGAAAGGCCCCAGCGCTCCCGGCAGGATGCCACGAACTCCGCCGTCTCCTCAGGAGCGACGCCCGCCTTCTGCGGCTCGGAGCCGGTGTTGACCTGCACGTAGAGGCGCAGGGTTCGCCCCTGGTCGCGCATTTCCCGGGCGATGGCGCGGGCGATCTTCTCGCGGTCGACCGTCTCGATGACGTCGAAGAGCGCCACGGCGTCCGCCGCCTTGTTGGATTGCAGCGGCCCGATCAGGTGCAGTTCGACCGACGGCTCCTCGGCCTTCAGCGCCGGCCACTTGGCCTGCGCCTCCTGCACGCGGTTTTCGCCGAAAACGCGCTGTCCGGCTGCGATCGCCGGGCGGATCGCCTCGGCGTCGAAGGTCTTGGTGACGGCCGTCAGCGCGACGGAACCGGCGGCCCGGCCGGCATTGCGCTCCGCCGAGGCGATGCGTCTCCTGACGTCGGCGAGACCTTCGGCAGCACTCATGGTCGATCTCCTTCGCTCCGTTGATACGACAGATAGGGTATGACCGCGCGGCTGCCAATCGGCGCGGGACGCATAGCGGTTGACGGTCGGCGGGTTTCGTGGTGAGTGTCCGCGCGGACATTTCCGAGCATCTCCGGACCGGCGACGACATGACGATCGAACGATACAATCCGCGCGCCGCCGAGGCGCGCTGGCAGGAGGCCTGGGACAGGGCGAAGATCTTCGAGACGAAGAACGACGACCCGAGGCCGAAATACTACGTGCTGGAAATGTTTCCCTACCCGTCGGGCCGCATCCACATGGGGCACGTGCGCAACTACGCCATGGGCGACGTGGTGGCGCGCTACATGCGGGCGCGCGGCAACAACGTCCTGCACCCGATGGGCTGGGACGCCTTCGGCCTTCCCGCCGAGAACGCCGCGAAGGAACGCGGGACCCACCCCGGCGAATGGACCTATTCCAACATCGCGACCATGCGGACGCAGCTCAAGTCGATGGGTCTCTCGCTCGACTGGTCGCGCGAATTCGCCACCTGCGACGTCGACTATTACGAGCAGCAGCAGCGCCTGTTCCTCGACTTCCTCGAGAAGGGCTTCGCCTATCGCCGGCAGTCGAAGGTCAACTGGGATCCGGTCGACGAGACCGTCCTCGCCAACGAACAGGTGATCGACGGCCGCGGCTGGCGGTCGGGCGCGCTCGTCGAGCAGCGCGACCTCACGCAGTGGTTCTTCCGCATCACAGCCTTCAGCCAGGACCTCCTCGATGCGCTCGACACGCTCGACGAATGGCCGGAGAAGGTGCGCGTCATGCAGCGCAACTGGATCGGCCGGTCCGAAGGCCTGCTCGTGCGCTTCGCCCTCGAGGACGCCGGCGCGCCCGCGGGCGAGCGCGCGCTCGAGGTCTACACCACGCGGCCGGACACGCTTTTCGGCGCCTCCTTCATGGCGATCGCCGCCGATCACCCCCTGGCCCGTTACGCAGCCGAATCGAACCCGGCGCTGGCGGAGTTCTGCGCCGAATGCCGCCGCGCCGGCACATCCGTAGCCGCGCTCGAGACGGCCGAGAAGAAGGGCTTCGACACCGGGTTGCGCGTCCGCCATCCCTTCGACGAGACCTGGACGCTGCCCGTCTACGTCGCGAATTTCGTCCTCATGGACTACGGAACCGGCGCGATCTTCGGCTGCCCGTCGGGCGACCAGCGCGACCTCGACTTCGCCAACCGCTACGGCTTGCCCGTGACCCCCGTCGTCATGCCGCGGGATGCCGACCCGGCGACCTTCCGGATTTCCGAGGAAGCCTTCACGGGCGACGGCGTCATGATCAACTCGCGCTTCCTCGACGGCCTGTCGCCCGCCGAGGCGTTCGACGAGGTCGCGCGGCGGCTGGAGAGCGTCGAGCTGGACGGACGCCCGCAGGCCGAGCGCAAGGTGAATTTCCGCCTGCGCGACTGGGGCATTTCGCGCCAACGCTATTGGGGCTGTCCGATTCCGGTGCTTCACTGCGAGAAATGCGGGATCGTTCCGGTACCGAAAGAAGATTTGCCGGTCAGGTTGCCGGACGACGTGACCTTCGACCGGCCCGGCAATCCCCTCGACCGCCACCCGACATGGCGCCATGCCGATTGTCCGGCTTGCGGCGGCCCTGCCCGCCGCGAGACCGACACCATGGACACCTTCGTGGACTCGTCCTGGTATTTCGCCCGGTTCACGGCGCCCTGGCAGGCGCAGCCGACGGACCCGGCCGCGGCGACGGCCTGGCTGCCCGTCAACCAGTATATCGGCGGGATCGAGCATGCGATCCTGCATCTCCTCTATTCGCGGTTCTTCACCCGCGCGATGCGGGCCTGCGGGCACGTCGCGCTGGACGAGCCGTTCAAGGGCCTGTTCACCCAGGGCATGGTGGTCCACGAGACCTACCGCCGCGGCGGCGCGGCGAACGGCGAATGGGTGACCCCCGCCGAAGTCCGGTTCGAGGATCGGGACGGCGTGCGCGTCGCCCTGCTTGCCGGGACCGGCGAGGAGCTCGCCATCGGCCCGATCGAGAAAATGTCGAAGTCGCGCCGCAACGTCGTCGATCCGGACGACATCATCGCCTCCTACGGCGCCGACACGGCGCGCTTCTTCATGCTGTCCGATTCCCCGCCGGACAGGGACGTCATCTGGACCGAGGCCGGCGTGGAGGGTGCGCACCGCTTCATCCAGCGGGTCTGGCGCCTGATCGGCGAGGCGGCGCCGCGCCTGCAGCCCGTCGAGGCCGCCGCCGGGACGGAGGGCGAGGCACTCGCGATTTCGCAGCTGGCGCACCGGACCCTCAAGGCGGTCGCCTCCGATTTCGAGCGTCTCGGATTCAACAAGGCCGTCGCCCGGGTCTACGAGCTGGTGAACGGCCTCGCCGGTCCGCTCGGCCGCGTCTCCGCCGGCGATGCCGACCCGAGCGTCGCCGCGGCATGCAAGCAGGCCGTCGAGATCCTGACGCAGATCATCGCTCCGATGACCCCGCATCTCGCGGAGGAATGCTGGGAGGCCCTCGGCCACGGGGATCTGGTCGCCGGGCGCCCCTGGCCGGCCTTCGATCCCGCCCTGGTCGTCGACGACGAGATAACGCTCCCCGTGCAGATCAACGGCAAGAAGCGGGGCGACCTGACCATTGCGCGCGATGCCGACCAGGCGGCCGTCGAGTCCGCCGTGCTCGAACTCGAAATCGTCCGTTCCGCGCTTGCCGGGAAGCCGCCGCGGAAGGTGATCGTCGTTCCTCGGAGGATCGTCAATGTCGTCTTGTGAACGCCTGCGCGGTCGCCGCAGGGTCATGGCCGCCTGCGGCGTCGGCCTTGCCGCGGCGTTTCTCGGCGGCTGCCAGGTCCGCCCCCTCTACGCCGCCTACGCCTCGCCGCACCGGACGACGGCGTCGATCGCCGTCGACCCGGTGAATACCCGCGTCGGCCAGCAGGTGCGCAACCATCTGCTCTTCCTCATGGATCGCGGCGGTGGCGAACCCGCCGCCCCGGCCTACAGCCTCTCGCTCAGCGTGTCGGCGTCCGAAATCGGCATCTTCGTCGGGTCCTCGGTCGACTCCTCGCCGACGGCCGGCAAGGAACGGGTGACCGTCGCCTACGTCCTCAAGGATGCCGGCACCGGCAAGCCGCTCAAGACCGGCAGGCGGACCGCCGTTGCAGCCTTCGACCTTCCTCCCCAGGAGTTCACCAAGCTGCGCGCCGTCCGCGACGCGGAAAACCGCGCCGCGATCTCCGCGGCCGAGCTCGTCAACGGCGACCTGGCCGGCTACCTGGCCCGCTGAGCCATGGCGCAGATCCGCGCGAACGAATTCGATCGCTTCGCCTCCGGCAAGAAGTCCGCCTTCCGGCTCTTCCTCGTCTATGGACCGGACAGGGGCCTCGTGTCCGAACGGGCCGCGACATTGGCGGAACTGAGCGGCGTCGACATGGCCGATCCGTTTTCCGTTACCCGTCTCGACGCCGATGCGCTGCGCGGCGATCCCGGCCGCCTCGCCGACGAGGCCGGCGCCATCGGGCTTTTCGGAGGGAAGCGACTGATCTGGGTGCGCGGGGCGGGCAACGACCGGGCGTTGACGACGGCCGTCTCCGACATGGCCGGCAGCCTTTCGGAGGCCACCACCGTCATCGTCGAGGCTGGTGAACTGAAAAAGGGATCCGCGCTGCGGCGTACGGTGGAGGAGGCGCCGTCGGCGCTGGCCGTGCCGTGCTACGCGGACGACGGCCGCAGCATCCACGCCCTCATCGACGACGAGCTGGCGACGGCCGGCCTGCGCATTACGCCCGCCGCCCGCGAGCGGCTGGCCGACGCGCTCGGCGGCGACCGCCTCGCCTCCCGCGGGGAGCTGCGCAAGCTGGCGCTCTATTGTCACGGCGGCGAACAGGTGACCGAAGACGACGTCCTGGCGAGCGTCGGCGATGCCTCGGCCCTGTCCGTCGACGATGCCGTCGACGCCGTCCTGACCGGCGATCTTCCGGGCCTCGATGCCGCTCTGCAGCGCATCATCGCCTCGAAGGCCGCGCTCTATACCGTCCTCCTCGCCTGCCTGAGGCAGTTCCAGATGCTGGATGGCCTGAGAAGCGAGATGGCGGAACGCCGGCGCAGCGCCTCCGACGTCATCGGCTCCAGCGGACGGCAGATACATTTTCGACGCAAGCCGGCGGTGGAAAGGGCGCTCGGCGCCTGGTCGCCGGGGGCGATCCCGCAGGCATTGGACCATCTGCAGCGCGCCGTGCTCGAAATGCGCCGCAATCCGGCCATCGAGGCCGATATCGCACGGCACGCCCTGCTGGCCGTCGCCCTGCGCTCGTCACGCGCGACCCGACGGTCCCCGGATCAATAGCCGAACTGCGCGACCCCGAGACGCCGGCACACATCCTCGAGCTGGTCGATCGACCCGCAATCGATCCGGACCTGCCCGCCGCTGCCCTTCCGGCTGACCACGACCTTCAGGCCGAGCACCTCCGAAAGCCGACGCTCCAGCGCCAGCGTGTCGGCGCCCTTCTCCTCCGGCGGCGACCGCCGCTTGTGCAATTCGCCCGACGCATCCTTCTGCGCCAGCTTTTCGGCGTCGCGCACCGACAGGCCGCCCGAGACGATGTGGCGCGCGAGCGCGAGGGGATCGCTCGTCGAGACGATCGCGCGCGCATGCCCTGCCGACAGCTCGCCGTTGCGCACCATGTCGCGAACCGGTTCCGGAAGCTTCAGCAGGCGCAGGGAGTTCGCGACGTGGCTGCGGCTCTTGCCGATGATGTCGCCGAGATCGTTCTGCGTATAGCCGTGCTGGGCGATGAGCTGCTCGTAGCCGCTCGCCTCTTCGAGCGGGTTGAGGTCGGCCCGCTGCACGTTCTCCACGATCGCCAGTTCCAGCGCCGTTCGGTCGTCGACGTTGCGGATGAGCACCGGAAGCTCGGCGACTCCGGCAAGCTGTGCGGCGCGCCAGCGCCGTTCGCCGGCGATGATCTCGTATCGCCCGCCCTCGACGGCCCGCACCACGACGGGCTGGACGATACCATGGCGCCGGATGGAGTTGGCGAGGTCGGCGAGGTCGTCCGGATCGAAGTGCCGGCGCGGATTGTTCGGATTGCGGCCGACGAACTCGATCGGCAGGCGCGCGTCCGGCGGGTTGGCCGGCTGCCGGCGTTCCTCGGCCGGCTGGTCCATCTCCCCGATCAGCGCCGCAAGACCGCGTCCGAGGCGCTTCCTCGATTGATCGTTGTTCATGTTGTCGTCCATCTCGAAATTTCGCCTTTACGGTCGGGATCTCACGCGGCCCTGCGCTCGCGCTCGCGCTGTATGACTTCCGAGGCGAGCTGCAGGTAGGCCTGGCTTCCGGAGCATTTCAAATCGTAGAGGATCGCAGGCTTGCCGTAGGACGGCGCCTCGGACACGCGGACGTTCCGCGGAATCAAGGTCCGATAGACCTTGTTGCCGAGATGGCTGCGCACGTCCTCCACGACCTGGTGGGCCAGATTGTTGCGGGAATCGTACATAGTCAGGACGATTCCCTGGATATCGAGGCTGGGGTTGAGCGTCGACTGCACTTGCCCCACCGTCTCGAGCAGCTGGCTCAGCCCCTCCAGGGCGAAGAACTCGCATTGCAGCGGCACGAGGATGGAATGCGCCGCCGCCATCGCGTTGACCGTGAGGAGATTGAGCGACGGCGGGCAATCGACCAGGACGTAGCCGAAATGGCGGGCGCCCTCGCTCTGCAAGGCCTTCTTGAGCCGGAAAACCCGGTCCTTCGCGCCGGAAATCTCCATTTCCACGCCGAGCAGGTCCATGGTCGACGGAACGATCGACAGGTTCGGGACCGCGGTCTCCTGGACGATCTCGGATATGTCCGCCGATTCCGTCAGCAGGTCGTAGGACGAAAGGATGCGGTCGCGACGATCGATCCCCAGCCCGGTGCTGGCGTTGCCCTGGGGGTCCAGGTCGACGATGAGAACGCGCTCGCCGATCGCTGCGAGGGCCGTTGCGAGATTGATCGCGGTCGTCGTCTTGCCGACGCCGCCCTTTTGGTTCGCGACCGTTATGATCCGGGTGCCCTTGCCTTGCATCGACGGATCGCCTCGATTCAACATGTCAGAGTCTTTCAAGGTTTTCGATCTGCAGAATCACCGAATCCGGGACGAGACTGCTTCGATGTTCTACCAGATCGAATCTCCAGCGACCACGCGCTTTGTCGACTTCCGCGCGATAATCCCGCCCTTTATGGAACCAGGCCTGGCAATCGCGCCGGGCAAGGAACCATGGCTGGCTCAACGACAGCAGCCTGTCCAGGTCGGCGAGCGCCCGCGACGAGATCCGGTCGCACTCCGGAATCGCGGCGGACACGTCCTCGATGCGGGCGGCATGGACGCGGGCCCGGGCCCCGGTTTCGAGGATCGCGGACCGCAGGAAGGACGCCTTCTTTCTGTTGCTTTCCACGAGGTCGACCCATCCGGAACCGCCTTCCGCATAGACGATACCGAGGATAAGGCCCGGAAATCCTCCGCCCGTGCCGAGGTCGATCCAATGGGCGGGCTCCGGCGCGAGCCGCCACAGCTGCAGGCTGTCGGCGATGTGACGGTTCGCCAGGTCGCGACGCGTCGATGCCGCCACCAGGTTTGTCCTGGCCGACCATTTCTCGAACAGCGCCGAAAACCGGTCGAGGCGCGCACGCGTTTCACGTGAAACGTCGGAGCCGATCGCGTCAGTGCCGGCCACGCGCGCCTCCGACGGCCGCCTGCCGGTCCGCTGGACGATCTCTCCGCTTCAACTGCGCAAGCAGGAGCATCAGCGCCGCCGGCGTCATCCCGTCGATGCGGCCCGCATGGGCGAGGCTGCGCGGCTTGAGGGTCGCAAGCTTCTGCTTCAGTTCCGTGGAGAGGCCCGGCAAGGCGGCATAGTCGAAATCCTCGGGGATCAGCCGCTCCTCCTCGCGCTTCTGCACGGCAACGTCCTGTCCCTGGCGCTCGACATACACCGCATAGCGGCACTCGGTCTCCATTGCTTCCGCGACCCGGCCGTCGACACCGCCGAGTTCGGGCCATATGGCGGCAAGACGGGAGAGAGACAGCTCCGGCCGCGCCAGCAGCTCGTAGGCCGTCCGTCGCACCCCGTCCAGCCGCAGGCCGATCCCATGGCTTTCCGCTTCCGTCGGCGTCAGGGAGTGCGACTGCAGGGTCCGGCGCAGCTCGGCGAGCGAACGCCGCCAACCATCGAAGCGCGCCGCCCGCGCCGCGCCGACGCAGCCGATTTCGAGGCCGACCGGCGTCAGGCGCTCGTCCGCATTGTCGGCCCGCAACGACAGCCGATATTCGGCGCGGGAGGTGAACATCCGGTAGGGTTCGCTCACGCCGCGGCTCGTCAGATCGTCGATCATCACCCCGATATAGGACTGGGTCCGGCTGAAGACGACAGGCGCTCCTCCCCCGGCTGCGCGCGCCGCGTTGAGCCCGGCCACGAGCCCCTGCGCCGCCGCCTCCTCGTAGCCCGTCGTGCCGTTGATCTGCCCCGCCAGGTAGAGACGCGGCAGGAGACGGGTTTCCAGCGTCGGATGCAATCCGCGCGGATCGACGAAGTCATACTCGATGGCATAGCCCGGCTGCAGGATGCGCGCGCGCTCCAAGCCCGGGATCGTCGCGATGAACGCCGCCTGCACCTCCTCCGGCAGCGAGGTCGAAATGCCGTTCGGATAGACGGTGTCGTCCTGCAGCCCTTCCGGCTCGAGGAAGATCTGATGACCGTCCCGCTCGCCGAAGCGGACGATCTTGTCCTCGATGGACGGACAGTAGCGGGGGCCGATGCCCTGGATATGGCCGGAGTACATGGCCGACCGCTTGAGATTGTCCTCGATGATACGGTGCGTCTGCGGCGTGGTCCGCGTGATGCCGCACGCGATCTGCGGCACGGCGATGCGATCCGTCATGAAGGAGAAGGGGACGGGTTCCGCGTCGGCCTCCTGGCGCGCCACGTCTTGCCAGTCGATCGTCCGGCCGTCGAGCCGTGCCGGCGTTCCCGTCTTGAGACGTCCGAGCGCGAAACCGGCCCTGTCGAGGCTCTCGGCCAGCCCCACCGCGGGTTCCTCGCCGGCCCGGCCTGCCGCGATCCGCCGGTCGCCGATGTGGATCGTACCGCGCAGGAAGGTCCCGGCGGTCAGCACCGTCACGCCGCCTTCCAGCACCCGCCCGTCCTGCAGGAGCACCCCCTCCACCCCGCCGGGGCCGATGACGAGATCTTCCGCGCCGGCTTCGACGACCGTGAGCGCGTCCATCGCGGCGATCTCCCGCTGCATCGCGGCGCGGTAGAGGGCGCGGTCGGCCTGGGCCCGCGGACCGCGGACGGCCGCGCCTTTTCGCCGGTTCAACAGACGGAACTGTATCCCGGCCGCATCGGCGACACGCCCCATCAGGCCGTCCAGCGCATCGATCTCGCGCACGAGATGGCCTTTCCCGAGGCCGCCGATGGCCGGATTGCAGGACATTGTGCCGATCGTATCGATCCGATGGGTCACGAGCGCCACGCGCGCGCCGATCCGTGCGGCGGCGGCGGCGGCCTCGCATCCGGCATGGCCCCCGCCTATGACGATCACGTCGAATTGCATCTGCATCGCCTCGAACCCCCTGGCGTGTGTCCGGGCCTCACCGAACGCCGGCCTATTCCGTGGTCTGCGCGCACCGCCTGAAAACCGGCGTCCCGCGAAACTGTCTCTGGTCAAACTGCTGTGTGGCAGGCGCGCGGCGGTTGTCAAGGGCGGATTGTTTCACGTGGAACGTCCGGCCGAACCCGGCGGCGCTGTTTCACGTGAATCACCTCACTTTCCGACGCAGAAGCTCGAGAAGATGACGTCGAGAAGATCCTCCACGTCCACTTGGCCCGTCAGCCGCCCGAGCGCCTCGCTCGCCGACCTGATATCCTCCGCCAGGAGCTCCGACGCGGCCACCTCCGTCTCGAGGGCCGCGTCGAGACAGGCGAGCGCCCGCCGAAGGTTCCCCTCGTGGCGCGCCCGTGTCGGCACCGCCTCCGAGAGATGGGCTGCGGTTTCCCGCACTCTGCCGGCAATCATGGCGACCAGGGCGTCGAGCCCGGTGCCCTCCGCCACCGATATGTCGATGTCGCGGCGCCAGTCCACGGCCTCGCGCACCAGATCGGCCTTCGTGCCGACAAGGATCGTCTTGTCGCGCACGACCGCCGGCACCGACGCCATCGAGGACAGATCGCAGAGAAAGAGAACGATGTCGGCGGCATCGATCGCCGCCTGTGCCCTGCGAATGCCTTCCTGCTCGACTTTCTCCACGGCTTCCCGCAACCCGGCGGTGTCCTGGACGATGACGGCATAGCCGTCGAGATCGAGCGTGACCGTCAGCACATCGCGCGTCGTCCCGGGTTCGTCGGAAACGATCGCCACCTCGCGCCGCGCCAGCGCGTTGAGAAGGCTCGACTTGCCGGCGTTCGGGGCACCCGCGATCGCCACGCGGCAGCCGTCGCGAACGAATTCGCCCGTCCGCGCCCGATCCAGATGCGCCGCCATCTCGCCCCTTATGTCCCCGATGTCCGAACGAACCCCGTCCGAGACATCCTCGGGAACGTCGTCTTCGTCCGAGAAGTCGAGCCCCGCCTCCACGAGAGCGCGGCAATGCGTCAACCGCCGCATCCAGCCATCGTAGAGCGCCTGGAGCGCGCCGCCGGCCTGGTCGAGCGCCATCCGGCGCTGCATCTCGGTCTGCGCGGCGACGAGGTCCGCCAGGCCCTCCACCCTCGTCAGGTCGAGCTTGCCGTTTTCGAACGCCCGGCGCGTGAACTCCCCCGCCTCGGCGTAGCGGAATCCCTCGAGCGCGCCGAGCGCATCGCTGACCGCGGCGACCACGGCGCGGCCTCCGTGGAGATGGAGCTCGGCGCAATCCTCACCGCTAAACGAAGCCGGCCCCGGGAAAAAGATCACCAGGCCCCTGTCGAGGGCGAGACCGTTCCGGTCCCGAATCGTACGCAGCGTCGCCTCTCGTGCCGCAGGAACGCCGCCGCACAATGTTTCGAGTCCGAATCGAGTCCCGGGGCCCGAAATGCGCATGACGGCGACCCCCGAGGGGAGTGCTCCGCTCGACAGCGCGTAAATCGTGTCATCATACTGCTTGCCTGGCTGCACATACCGCTCCACGTAAGGTTCCGGAGAAGCCGATGACCCATTATCCCGAAGCCAACCGCCTTGCAAACGCGCTCAGCCCCTACCTGCGGCAACACGCCGGAAACCCCGTCTTCTGGCGGGAGTGGGGCGATGCCGCCCTCGACGAAGCCCGGCAGACGGATCGGCCGATCCTGCTCTCCGTCGGCTACGCGGCCTGTCACTGGTGCCACGTCATGGCGCATGAGAGCTTCGAGGATGTCGAGACGGCTGCCCTGATGAACCGGCACTTCGTCAACGTCAAGGTCGACAGGGAAGAGAGGCCGGACGTCGACCAGCTCTACATGAACGCGCTCCACGCCATGGGGGAGCAGGGCGGATGGCCGCTGACGATGTTCCTGACGCCCGACGGCACGCCCTTCTGGGGCGGCACCTACTTCCCGCCGGAGTCCCGCTACGGCCGCCCCGGTTTCAGGGACGTCCTGCGCGCGATCCACGACCTCCATGTGCGCGACCCGGCGAAGATCGCCTCGAACGCCGGGGCGATCTCCGCCCATCTGCAGCGCAGCCTCGAGGCGGCGGGAACCGCGAGCCGCCCGGAGCTGCAGGATCTCTCCCGCGTCGCCACGCGCCTCCTCTCGGCGACGGACGCCGAGAACGCCGGCCTCGCAGGCGCCCCGAAATTCCCCAGCGCCTCCATGTGGGAAGCCCTCTGGCGCGGCTGGGTCCGCGACCGCGATCCCGCCATGCGGGAGGCGGCGATCGCCTGGATCCGGGCGCTCTGCCGCGGCGGCATATACGACCACCTCGGCGGCGGCCTGCACCGCTACGCGGTCGACGGCCGCTGGCTCGTCCCGCATTTCGAGAAGATGCTCTACGACAACGCGCAGTTCGTCCGCGCGCTGACCGTCTGCCTGGCCGCCACGTCGGACCCGCTTTTCCGCCTGCGGCTCGAGGAGACGGCGGATTTCATGCTGACGGGCATGCGCGCCCCGGAAGGCGGCTTCCATTCGAGCATCGACGCCGACAGCGAAGGCGAGGAGGGTCGATACTACGTCTGGTCGCGCAGCGAGATCGACGCCGTCCTCGGCCACCGCGCGCCCGTCTTCCGCAAGGCCTACGACGTCTCGCCGGAGGGCAACTGGGAGGGCAAGACCATCCTCAACCTTCTCTCGGCCGATCCCGCGCTTCTGGACGAGCAGAGCGACCTGCTGGCCGGCTGCCGCCGGGACCTCCTCTCCGTCCGCCGCACCCGCCCGGCGCCGGCGACCGACGACAAGGTGCTCGCGGACTGGAACGGCCTGGCGATCCGTGCGCTCGCCGAAGCCGGCACGGCCCTCGGCCGGCGCGACTGGGTCGAAGGCGCCGTCCGGGCCTATGATTTCGTCACCGAATCGATCGTCGAGGACGGCGCGCTCGCCCATGCCTGGCGGGACGGACGCGTCGCGGGGCCTGCGCTCGCCACCGACTACGCCTCGATGATCGCCGCGGCCGTCGCGCTGCACCTTGCGACCGGCGACACGCGATACCTAGACGACGGCAAGGCCTGGGCCGACCGCCTCGAAGCCCGTCACGCCGACGGCAACGGCAGCTATTTCCTCGCTTCGGCGGAGAGATCGGACCTGATCGTCCGGGCGCGCAACGAGCAGGACGACGCGACGCCCTCCGCCACCGCCATGGTGATCGAAGCGCAGGCCCGCCTCGCCGGCGTCGCGCAGGATCCCGGGCTGGCAGGCCGAGCCGATCGGGCGCTCGCCGCCGCGTGGGGCCGGATTCGCGACAATCCGTTCGGGTCCGTCGCGATCGTCAACGCGGCCGATACCGTCCTGCGCGCTCCCAAGCTGGTCATGACCGGCCCAGGCCGCCAGGCGCTGGGGGAGGTGGCCTCCCGCCACCCCGACCCGGCCCGGCTGGATCTCCGGCTCACGGAAGAGGACGCCCTCATGCGCCACGTCGGCCCGGCTGCCGGAGACCCGTCAGGCGCGGCGGCCTATCTGTGCCGCGGCCCGGTCTGCCTCCCGCCGGTCTCGAACGCCGACGACCTCGACCGGCTGCTCTCGGAACCGGTCGCCGCACCCTGAACGGGTCAGGTGTTCATCGAATCGAAGAAATCCGAATTCGTCTTCGTCTGCTTGAGCTTGTCGATGAGGAATTCGATCGCGTCCGTGGTGCCCATCGGCGACAGGATCCGCCGCAGCACGAAGATCTTCTGCAGGTCCTGGCGCGGAACGAGGAGATCCTCCTTGCGCGTGCCGGACTTGAGAATGTCCATGGACGGAAAGATGCGCTTGTCCGCGACCTTGCGGTCGAGCACGATCTCCGAGTTGCCGGTGCCCTTGAATTCCTCGAAGATGACTTCGTCCATGCGGCTGCCCGTATCGATCAGGGCGGTGGCGATGATCGTGAGCGAGCCGCCTTCCTCGATGTTTCGCGCCGCGCCGAAGAAGCGCTTCGGACGCTGCAGCGCGTTGGCGTCGACGCCGCCCGTCAGGACCTTGCCGGAAGACGGAACCACCGTATTGTAGGCACGGCCGAGACGCGTGATCGAATTGAGCAGGATGACGACATCCCGTCCGTGTTCGACGAGACGCTTGGCCTTCTCGATCACCATCTCCGCGACCGCCACGTGGCGCGACGCCGGCTCGTCGAAGGTGGAGGAAACCACCTCGCCCTTGACCGACCGCTGCATGTCGGTCACCTCCTCCGGCCGTTCGTCGATCAGGAGGACGATCAGATAGCACTCCGGATGGTTCGCCGTGATCGAATGCGCGATGTTCTGCAGCAGGACCGTCTTGCCGGTGCGCGGGGGCGCGACGATCAGCCCGCGCTGCCCCTTGCCGAGGGGCGCGACGAGATCGATCACGCGCGCCGACAGGTCCTTGGAGGTGGGCACGTCGAGTTCCATCTTGAAGCGCTCGTCCGGATAGAGCGGCGTCAGATTGTCGAAGTGCACCTTGTGCCGGATCTTCTCCGGATCCTCGAAATTGATGGTGTTGACCTTGAGAAGCGCGAAATACCGCTCGCCTTCCTTCGGCCCGCGAATCGGCCCTTCGACCGTATCGCCGGTCTTCAGCGAGAAACGGCGGATCTGCGACGGCGAGATGTAGATATCGTCCGGCCCGGGCAGATAGTTGGCGTTGGCCGAGCGCAGGAAGCCGAAGCCGTCCTGCAGGACCTCGACCACGCCCTCGCCGATGATTTCGACCTCCTGGAGGGCGAGCCGCTTGAGGATGGCGAACATCAGCTCCTGCTTGCGCATGACGCTGGCGTTTTCCACCTCCACCGATTCGGCAAATTCCAGAAGATCGGTGGGTGTCTTGTTCTTGAGCTCTTGAAGCTTCATTTCCTGCATTCAGGGACCGTATCGATTTTGAAGAAACGAGGGGGACGAGCGCGATCGGATGTTTGCACCGCTTGAAAAGACGCGGGCTCCTCGAATGACACGCTCACCACTGGAAGGAGACGGCCCTTAAATAACGACTCGCGCAGAATGCCGCAAGGGGGCATTGCGCATTTTGCGGTCAGCTCAGAACGGCTTGACGATCACCATCACCACGATGACGATCATGAGGAGGGTCGGGATCTCGTTCATCGCCCGCCAGTAGCGCGGGGATTTGTCGTTGCGGTCTTCCCCGAACAGCCGCACGGCCTTGGCGAAATGGCCGTGCACGGCGCTCAGCGCCACCACCGCGGCCAGCTTGACCCAGATCCAGTAGCCGGAGATCGGGTAGAGCGCGTAGATCATCCACAGCCCGAGCGCCCAGCTGGCGATCATCGCGGGATTGATGATCAGCCGAAGCAGGCGCTCCTCCATGATCTTGAACGTTTCCGACTGCACGGAGCCCTTCGCCGCGTCGCAATGATAGATGAAAAGCCGCGGCAGATAGAGCATTCCCGCAAGCCAGGCGATCACGGCGACGACATGCACGGCCTTGATCCAGAGGAACAGCCGGGCCGGGTTCGCGAAGAGGAGCCCCAGAACGACCAGCGCCAGCACGGCGAGCGCCGCGACGGCCCGCAGCGCCGCGCGGCGTCCGGCCGAGCGCCCGGCCTGGCGTTCCCCGGCCGGCTCGCCCGTCACGCCGCACCCCTCACGCGGGCGACGAGGCGCGCCACGTTTTCCGGATCGGCCTGCGGCGTTATGCCATGTCCGAGATTGAAGATCAGGGGCCCGCGACCGAGTGCGGAGAGGATCGCGTCCACCCCTTCCTCCAGCGCCCGTCCGCCCGCGACCACCCGCATCGGATCGAGATTGCCCTGCACGGCGCCGTACCTCTGCAGCTCCCGGGCAAAGCCGAGCGGCACCGACCAGTCGAGCCCGATCGCATTCGCTCCCGTTTTCTGGCGATAGTCCTCGAGCAGCAATCCGGCACCCTTCGCGAAGGCGATGATCCGCGCATCCGGCACCCGTTCCCGCACCCGCGAAATCATGCGCTGCACCGGCCCTGCGGCAAAGGCTGCGAATTCCGCCTCGCCGAGAACCCCGGCCCACGAATCGAAGATCTGCACCGCATCCGCCCCCGCCTCGAGCTGGGCAATGAGATAATCGGCCGAGACGTCGGCCAGGATCCGGAGCAGCTCGGCGAAGGCCTCGGGATGGCGGAAGGCGAACAGCCGCGCCGGCGCCTGGTCGACGGTGCCGCGGCCCGCGATCATGTAGGTCGCGACGGTCCAGGGCGCGCCGCAGAAGCCGAGCAGCGCCGTTTCGTCCGGAAGCGCGGCACGGACCCGCCGCACGGCCTCGATCACCGGCTCAAGATGGCTCGCCACGCGGCTTTCGTCGAGGCCGGCGATATCGTCCGCCGCGAGCGGCTCCATCCGCGGGCCCTCTCCTTCGACGAAACGGACGCCGCGTCCGAGCGCGTCGGGCACGACGAGGATGTCGGAAAAGAGGATCGCCGCATCGAATCCGAACCGGCGGATCGGCTGCAGCGTCACCTCGCAGGCGAGATCGGGCGAATAGCAGAGATCGAGAAAGCCGTTCGCCCGCTTTCGCAGCCTGCGGTACTCCGGCAGGTAGCGGCCCGCCTGCCGCATCAGCCAGACCGGCGGGGGAAAGACGGTTTCCCCGTCCAGCACCTTCACGACTTTGCGGTTCGACGACACGCTGCCTCGCTTTCCCTATCCTTAAAGAAAGTAATTTTTAAATGTCTTCTATTTCTAAGAGTTGGTGGGTTTCAAGGATTATGACCGTTCCATCTCCCGTCCACAGCCGGAACCGGCCACGCACCGCGCGGGCAAGACGAGGCGCCTTCTTTGCCCAAAGCGGGGAAAACAGGATAAGCTCATGGAAACCGGCCGGTTCGGCCGGCGGCGTCCCGTCGTCGACTGGGGACAAGCTGTGGATTTCTTCCAAGTGTCGAAAGATGTCCACAAGTCCGGCCGGCACTGGACGAACCGTCGGCCGCGGCGGCCGGATGTGGACAACTCGCCCCTCTTTCCCTCGCCGGGGGAGGGCCCCCGCGGCGACCACGATTCTGTCCCGCTTTGTCAACAGCCGCCGGTGAATCGTGTGGACCAGCCCAAAAACTACTTCCATCTGCACATGATATCTGACTCCACCGGCGAGACGCTCATCGCCGCCGGCAGGGCCGCCGCCGCGCAGTTCCAGGACGCACAGGCGCTGGAGCACGTCTACCCGCTGATTCGCACCCCGCGGCAGATGGCGGCGGTGGTCCAGGCCATCGACGACGCGCCCGGCATCGTGCTCTACACCATCGTCGACCCCGACCTTTCGCGGATCGTCGACGAAGCCTGCACGGAGATGGGCCTGCCGTGCATTTCCGTCCTCGAACCCGTGATGGCAGCGTTCCAGTCCTATCTCGGAGCGCCCTCGAAGCGGCGCGTCGGCGCGCAGCACGTCATGAACGAAGGCTATTTCCGCCGGATCGAGGCGCTGAACTTCACCATGGACCACGACGACGGACAGCTCCCCGGCGATTACGAGGAGGCCGACGTGGTCCTGGTCGGCATCAGCCGGACCTCGAAGACCCCGACGAGCATCTATCTCGCCAATCGCGGCATAAGGACAGCGAACATCCCGGTCGTGTGCGACGTGCCGCTCCCGCCGGAAATCGTCGCCCTGCAGAAGCCGCTGGTCGTCGGCCTCGTCGCCACGGCCGACCGTATCGCCGAGGTGCGCCGGCACCGGATCCTCGGAACGACCGCCGGCTATTCGGGCGAGCAGTATATCGACCGGTCCATGATCGCGGAGGAGCTGAAATATGCGCGCGCCCTCTGCGCGCGGCATGGCTGGCCCCTGATAGACGTCACCCGGCGCTCGATCGAGGAGACCGCCGCGGCCGTCCTTGCCCTGAGGCCCAAGCAGCGATAGCACTCGTCTCCCGCAATCTCCTTGAAAGGAGACGATCATGACGCAGGACATCGTACTCGCATCCACCAGCCCGTTCCGGCAAGGGATCCTTCGCGACGCGGGAATCCCGTTCGCGGCCGCGGCGTCCGACGTCGACGAACGCGCGGTCGAGGCGACTCTCGCCGACAGCGGCCTCGGGCCGGACGACGTCGCGCTCGTCCTCGCCGAGGCCAAGGCCGTCGCCGTGTCCGAGCGTCGGCCGGGAAGCCTTGTCGTCGGCGCCGACCAGACGCTGGCGCTCGGCGACGAGATATTCCACAAGCCGGCCGACATGGCCGCCGCCCGGGCCCACCTCCTCGCCCTTTCGGGACGGACGCATACGCTGAGCAGCGCCGTCGTGATCGCCCGGGGCGGATCGGCGATCTGGCGGCACGTCTCCGTCGCCTCCATGACGATGCGGGACATGGACCCGGGCTTCATCGGCCGGCATCTCGCCGAGGTCGGCCAAGACGCCCTCGAAAGCGTCGGCGCCTATCGCTACGAAGGGCCGGGGATACAGCTCTTCGCCAAGACCGAGGGCGATTACTTCACCATCGTCGGCCTGCCGATGATCCCGCTGCTCGACGAGCTCCGGCGACTCGGTGCCATCGATGGCTGAGCGCGGACCGGCCGGGCTTCGCGCGCGGCGGACGGGAAGCCCGGCGCCATGATCACGGTCGGCCTGACCGGATCGATCGGCATGGGCAAGTCGACGACCCTGCGGATGTTCGCCGACGAGGGCGTTCCCGTCGCCGATGCCGACGCCATCGTCCATCGCCTCTACGAAGGCCGCGCCGCGCCGCTCGTCGAGTCGGCGTTCCCCGGCAGCACCCGGGACGGAACCGTCGATCGCGCGATCCTGTCCGGCATGGTTGTCGCGGACGCCCGCAAGCTGCGGCGCCTGGAGGAGATCGTTCACCCGCTGGTGCGGGAGGAGCAGCAGGCCTTCCTCGAGGAGGCCCGCCGGGCCGGGGCGCGGATCGCGGTTCTCGACGTGCCGCTGCTCTTCGAGACGGGCCGTGCCGCCGAGATGGACAAGATAGTTGTGGTCAGTTGCGCGCCCGACCTGCAAAGACGGCGCGTTCTCGCCCGGCCGGGCATGACAGAGGCGAAGTTCGAAGCGATACTCGCACGGCAGGTTCCCGATTCGGAGAAGCGCGCGAGGGCCGACTTCGTCATAGGGACCGACGATGGGCTGGACGCCGCGCGCGCCGAGGTTCGCGACGTCCTCGCCCGCTTGCGCCGGATGGCCGATCGAGAGACTTGAGAGACATGCGCCACATCATCTTCGACACGGAAACGACGGGCCTGGACAACGCGCTCGACAGGGTCATCGAGATCGGCGGCGTCGAACTCGACAATCATTTTCCCACGGGCCGCAGCTTCCACGTCTACATCAATCCCGGAGATCGGAAGGTGCATCCCGAAGCGCTGGCGGTTCACGGCATCAGCGACGATTTCCTCGCCGACAAGCCGGGCTTTGCGGAGATCGTCGAGGATCTGGACATCTTTTTCGAGGGGGCGCACCTGGTCGCCCACAACGCCAATTTCGACATCGGCTTCCTGAACGCGGAATTCGCCCGGCTCGGCCGGCCGGCCATCGGACCCGACCGGGTCGTCGATTCGCTGGCGCTCGCCCGCCGCCGCCATCCGATGGGGCCGAATTCCCTCGACGCCCTGTGCCGGCGCTACGGCGTCGACAACGCCCACCGCACCAAGCACGGCGCCCTCCTCGATGCGGAGCTGCTCGCCGAGGTGTTCATCGAGATGAACGGCGGCCGCCAGGCGGCGCTCGGCCTGGTCACCTTCGGCAGCGACGAGGCCGCGGAGGATTCCGCCGCAACCCGGGCCTCCCGGTGCGAGCGCCCGCAACCGTTGCCGCCGCGACTGACCGAGGCGGAACGCGCCGCCCACGCGACCCTTGTCGCAAGGCTGGGCGAGAGCGCCCTATGGAGGGCGTTCCTCGACTGAGGGGGAACGGAGTGCCGCCGGGCGGAAACGAAAAAACCGGCCAGGCGGTCCCGACCGGTTCCTTCGCGCCCGACGGGACGTGCCGGTCAGGTCGCGCTGGTGGGGTTCGCCTCGGGCTGGTTCTGCTGCTCGGCCGCCATGCGCTGCGCGAACATCGAGGCGAAATCGATCGGATCGATCATCAGCGGCGGGAAGCCGCCGTTGCGGGTCGCGTCCGCGATTACCTGGCGGGCGAAGGGGAAGAGCAGCCGCGGGCATTCGATGAACAGCAGCGGCAGCATGTGCTCCTGGGGAAAGCCGGCGATCCGGAAGACGCCGCCATAGACCAGCTCGGCCTTGAACACGACCTTCTTGTCGTCGCGCGCTTCGGCGTCCAGCGAAAGCAGGACGTCGAAATCCGTGTCCGACAGCGGATTGGCGTTGACGTTGACGTTGATGTTGATGCTCGGCGCCTTCTCGCGCTGGCCGAGCGAATGCGGCGCGCCGGGGTTCTCGAAGGACAGGTCCTTGACGTACTGCGCCAGGACGCTCAGCGTAGCGTCGTTGCCGGTACCGCCGTTGGTGCCGGTCGGATTGCTCGGTGTGTCGTTCGATTGCGTTGGATCAGACATGTCGTTCCTCGGATTCCGGACGTCGGTGTTGCCGGTCGCTAGCACTTCGCCCGGAAGCCCGCAAGTCGTTTCGAGATCGCGCCGGTTCAGCGCCGTCCGTCACGCCCGGCCCAGGGCGACGACGGATCGGGATTCCGCTCGAAATCCTCGGCGTCCAGGTCGATGACCGGCTCCGCCGGGGCGGCCCGCGGGTCGCGGGCCCCGGCGCGCGCGGCGAACCCGGAGGAGGACATCACGACGATCCGGTCGCGCAGCACCCTCCAGCCGGCATCGCGCACCGCCGGCACGAAGAGCAGGAAGCCGAGCGTATCGGTGATGAACCCCGGAGTGAGGAGGAGGACGCCGGCGACGAGGATCATCACGCCGTGGACGAGTTCGCGGCCCGGCACGCGTCCCCGCTCGGTCTCCAGCCGGATGCGCTGCAGCAGTCCGAACCCCTGGATGCGCAGCAGGGCCGAGCCGATCACCGCCGTGACGAGGATCATGGCCAGCGTCGGAAACAGTCCGATATACTGCCCGACGACGATGAAGACGGCGATTTCGGCCACCGGCAGGGCGAGCAGAAGTAATGGAACGAGAGAAAATGCCATGCCGGAACCCGTGTGCCTGTTGTGTGGAAGGCGCTGGAACGCCGCTTCAAGACGAAATTTAGGTATCCCGCGCATCGATTTGAACCACCCGCGCCATTTGAATGACGCCATTGTCCCGACTATATGGAGATGTGACAATATGGCAGCGTCGAACGCGCGCAACACAGCAGGTGACAATGGGTTCCTTCGATCTGATCACGATTCTGTTTTTTATCGCGGCGGTGATCGTCTTCCTGCAGTTGCGTAACGTGCTCGGGAGGCGGACCGGCCACGAGCGCCCGCCGTTCGATCCCTACGCCAGCCGGCGCGAGGCGACCGAGAAGGCGGAAGGGAACGTCGTCACCCTGCCGCGGCGCGACGGGCAGACGGCTCCGAGCGCCGAAGCTCTCGGTGCGGCCGACGCCCATGCCAAGCCGGGCACGCCGCTGAACGAGGGACTGCGCGCCATCATCGCCGCCGATCCGACCTTCGACGCGAAGGAATTCGTCGACGGGGCCAAGCTCGCCTACGAGATGATCGTGACCGCCTTCGCCGACGGCGACCGGAAGACGCTCAAGAATCTCCTGTCGCGCGACGTCTATGACGGCTTCGTTTCCGTCATCAACGAACGCGAGGCCAAGGGCGAGGTCGTCAAGTCGTCCTTCGTCGGCGTCGACAAGGCGACGATCGTGCATGCCGAGATGAAGGGGACGGACGCCCAGGTGACGGCGCGGGTGGTCAGCCAGCTCATCTCCGCGACCTATGACGGCAACGGCAACGTCGTGGACGGCAACGCCGAGGACGTCGGCGAGGTGGTCGACGTGTGGACGTTCGCCCGCGATACCCGGGCGCGCGACCCCAACTGGAAGCTCATAGCAACCGAATCCGAAGACTGAGGGCGTAGGCATGCCGCCCGCGCTCGAACCTGTCGGCTTTGACGACCTGCCGTCGTGGCCGACGGACGACCCGCGCGAGGTGATCCGGGCGATGGCGCGCTGCGCCCGGCATGTGATTCACGTGAAACCCTACCGCACCGGCGCGCTCGGAATAGAGACGGCCGATCTCCTGCCGGCCCTGACGGACGCCGCCGGCGAACTCGCCGAATGTTCGGCGGATGCGGCGCGCGCGTTCTTCGAAACCCGGTTCCGGCCGTTCCGGGTCCGCCCGGACGGGGGGCCGCGCGGCTTCGTCACCGGCTATTACGAACCCGAGCTCCGGGCCGCCGAAAAGCCCGGACCCGTCTTCCGCTTCCCCGTCTACCGGCGTCCCGACGACCTCGTCGACCTGGACGAGGCCAACCGCCCGCCGCACCTCGATCCCGGTTTCGCCTTCGCGCGGCGCACCGCGCACGGCATCGCCGAATATTTCGACCGGAGGCAGATCGAGCGCGGCGCGCTCGAGGGGAGGGGCCTGGAGATCGCCTTCGCCGAGAGCAGGGTGGACCTGTTCTTCGTCCACATCCAGGGCGCCGCGCGCCTCGTCTACGACGACGGCCGGCGGTGCCGCATCACCTACGCCGCGAAGACGGGCCACGCCTTCACGCCGATCGGCCGCATTCTCGTCGAACGCGGAGAGATCGACCGCGCAGCGGTGACGATGGACACGATCCGCGCCTGGCTGGCCGAGCACCCCGGCGAGGCCGACGCGCTGCTTTGGCAAAACCGGTCCTTCATCTTCTTTCGCGAAGCGCCGGTCGGCGACCCGGAGCTCGGCCCGATCGCGGCGGCGAAGGTGCCGCTCTCGGCCGGGCGGTCGCTCGCCGTCGACCGACTGCTCCACACCTTCGGCACGCCGGTCTTCGTGTCCGCCCCGACGCTGACGCACCTCGACGGCGGCGCGCCCTTCGCGCGGCTGATGCTTGCCCAGGATACGGGCTCGGCCATCGTCGGTGCCGCCCGCGGCGACATCTTCACCGGCTCGGGGCCCGCCGCCGGTGCGCTCGCTGGATCGGTGAAGCACGCCGCCGACTTCTTCCTCCTTCTCCCTCTCGCGGCGGCGGACCGTCTGGCGTCATGAGGCAGGGCCGCAAGCTGACCCACGAGGAGCGGATGCTCTGGGGCATGGTGGCCCGCTCGGCGCGGCCCCTCCACGGGCCCCTTCCGCAGGAAGGCGACGGCGACGCACCCGACCCGCCGCCGGAGCCGGCCGCCGGCGACGGAGCGACCGTCGCGCCGTCCCCGAGGCCCCGCGTGTCGGCCGCCCAGCAGCAGAAGGCGCCGCCGCTCGATCCGATCGAACAGCCGGTCAAGCGCAAGATCGCCAAGGGCCGCCTCCCGCTGGAAGCCCGGATCGACCTGCACGGGCTGATGCAGGCCGAAGCCCACGACCTGCTCAGGGCCTTCCTGGTGCGCGCGCACGGGCGCGGCCTGCGCCATGTGCTGGTGATCACCGGCAAGGGATCGTCGCGCGGCAGCGAGGGCGTCCTGAAGCGGGCCGTGCCGCAATGGCTGGCGACGCCGGACTTCCGGCCCCTCGTCTCCGGCTATGAGACCGCCGCCCGCGGACATGGAGGGGACGGTGCGCTCTACATCCGCCTCAAGCGCCGGCGCGGAGACGCCGCATGACGCCCTTCGGACAGGCGATGCGCCGGCTGCGCGCCGAACGCGGCGTCTCGCAAAAGGAAATGGCGCGCGCGCTCGGCGTGTCGCCCGCCTATCTCTCGTCCCTCGAGCGCGGCCATCGCGGCAGGCCGGGCTGGCAGTTCACCCAGCGCGTCATCGGCTATTTCAACGTCATCTGGGACGAGGCGGAGGAGCTCGAGGCCCTCGCCGAACTGTCCGATCCGCGCGTCCTCATCGACACCGTCGGCCTGCCGGTGGAGACGATCCTCTTCGTCAACCGGCTGGCCCGGCGCATCCGCGCCCTGGACGACCGGACCGTTTCGGCCATGGACGAACTGCTCCAGGAGGGCTCCACCCCGGGGACCCCTCGACGACCGCCGCGAAAGCCGGGCTGAGCGCCCCTCAGCCGGCGCCGAAGGCGGCCCGCAGGTCGGCGAGCCGGTCGTTCACCAGCCAGCCATAGTAGTTTTCCCTCGGCAGCAAAGGCGGCTTGCCGCTCGCCGCGCGGCGGCGGTTGGCCGCCGCAAGGACCGCGGCGCGGCGGTCCGGAGACCCGACATTGTAGAGCGTGGCGGTGATCCCCGGGTTGCCGGAGATGTCGACGCCGGCGATCGTGCGATAGGCGTCGATCGACGTGCGGATGGCCGCCGCCACGTAGGCCAGCGACTTGTCCGGATCCATGATGGCGTCGTAGACGTCGGCGGCGTGGCGATCGTCGAGCCGTTCGTAGCCTGAGACGCGATGCACCATGTCGCTGAGCTTCAGGGCCGTCAGCGGATTGATCTGGCCGAGCCCGAAAGTCTGCCCGGCGAAGAAGGGCTGGAAGAAGACGGCGCTGAAGCGCTTGTCCGGAAACGACTGGCCGTCGACCGTGCGGCCGCGGAAGCTGCGCTCCCAGACCGCGTCCCGGCAGCCCCATAGCTCCCACGACCCCTGCCGGTCGGTGCAGGCCGCGAACTGCGGACGATCGACGAAGCGGCTGACCGTCTCGCCCCCGTATTCGAAGCGAAAGCGATGGTCCGCGTAGGAGATGGCCTTGACGTAGTAGGCCTGCAGCTGGTCGTAGACGTCGACATTGTAGGTGTGCTCGCCGACCAGCGCGCCGACGATGTGCATGGGATCGATGCCGTAGGCCGCGGCGACCTTGCGGATCTTGGCCCGCAGCGCCCCGTCGCGCGCGATGAGGGCGCGGATCTTGTCGTATTTCGCGCCGAACGACGACCGGGTCTCGAAGGTGCGCAGGAACGAACCGCGCGGGACCGCCGGCTGGGTCGCGGACCGGTTGCCGGGCGGATCGACGATGGTCCCCGCCGCCGACGGACCGGCCCACAGGCCGGCGCCGAGCGCCAAAAGAAACGCCATCACGAAACGGGTCGCGCCCATCCTCAACTCCTCGGTGAACGCGGCTACCCTATTCACGAATATTCGGCGAAGTCGAGCGGCCCCGCCCTTCGACGGCACCGCCCCGGCGAAATTGCCTTCGGGCGGTGCCCAAAAGGTCACAGGATGTAGCGCGACAGGTCGGTATTCTTGGCCATGTCCCCGACATGCTTGCGGACGTAGTCGGCATCGATGGTGATTTTCGCGTTCGCCCGGTCCGGCGCCTCGAAGGATATCTCGTCGAGCACGCGTTCCATGACGGTCTGGAGACGCCGCGCACCGATGTTCTCCACGCTCGCATTCAGTCCGACGGCCACCTCGGCCAGCTCTTCGATGGCGTCTTCGGTGAAGTCGAGCTCGAGCTCTTCGGTCCGCATCAGCGCGATATACTGCTTGATGAGGCTCGCCTCCGTTTCGGTGAGGATGCGGCGGAAGTCTTCCTTCGTCAGCGCCCGCAGCTCGACGCGGATCGGAAGGCGGCCCTGAAGCTCCGGCAGGAGATCCGACGGCTTGGCCACATGGAAGGCCCCCGAGGCGATGAACAGGATGTGGTCGGTCTTCACCGGACCGTATTTCGTGGCCACGGTCGTACCCTCGACGAGCGGCAGCAGGTCGCGCTGCACGCCTTCCCGCGAGACGCCGGCGCCCGCTCCGCCCTCCTTGGCGATCTTGTCGATCTCGTCGAGGAAGACGATTCCGTCGTCCTCGACGGCGCGCATCGCCTCGCGCTGGACCTGCTCGTCGTCCAGCAGCTTGTCCGATTCGTCGGAGACGAGCTGGGCGTAGGAATCCCGCACGGTCGTCTTGACCTTCCGCGTGCGGCCGCCCATCGCCTTGCCGAGCATCTCGTTGATGTTGAGCACGCCGATATTGGCGCCCGGCATGCCCGGGATCTCGAAATTCGGCATCCCGCCGCCCGTATCGGCGACCTCGATCTCGATCTCCTTGTCGTCGAGCTGGCCTTCGCGCAGCTTCTTGCGGAACGAATCCCGCGTCGCCGGCGAGGCGGTCGCGCCGACGAGGGCGTCGAGCACGCGCTCCTCGGCGTTGAGCTGGGCCTTGGCCTTGACCTCCTGGCGCTTGCGGTCCTTGACGATCCCGATGCCGATCTCGACCAGGTCGCGCACGATCTGCTCGACGTCGCGTCCCACATAGCCGACTTCGGTGAACTTGGTCGCCTCGACCTTGATGAACGGCGCGCCGGCGAGCTTCGCCAGGCGCCGCGAGATTTCCGTCTTGCCGACGCCGGTGGGCCCGATCATCAGGATGTTCTTCGGCATCACCTCGTCGCGCAGGTCGTCGGGCAGCTGCTGGCGGCGCCAGCGGTTCCTGAGCGCGATGGCGACGGCGCGCTTGGCGTCCTTCTGGCCGATGATGAAGCGGTCCAGTTCGGACACGATTTCGCGGGGGGAGAAAGTGGTCATGGGGTCCTGTCCGATATTCGACCGGCCGGCCGGCGGGGCGTTCGCCCTCGGCGAGCGGCGCCGGCCTTGCGGTGGATTGATCTACTCGTCGAGCGTTTCGACGTTGATGTTGCCGTTCGTATAGACGCAGATGTCGGCGGCGATCGCCATCGCGGAGCGGGCGATCTCCTCCGCGCTCTTGTCGGTGTCCATGAGCGCCCGGGCGGCGGCGAGCGCGTAGTTGCCGCCGGACCCGATGGCCATCGTGCCGTGCTCGGGTTCGAGGACGTCGCCGGTGCCGGTGATGGCGAGCGTGATCGTCTTGTCGGCGACGAGCATCATCGCCTCCAGCCGGCGCAGGTAGCGGTCCGTGCGCCAGTCCTTGGCGAGTTCGACGCAGGCGCGCATCAGCTGGTCGGGATACTGCTCGAGCTTGGCTTCGAGCCGCTCGAGCAGGGTGAAGGCATCGGCGGTCGCCCCGGCGAAGCCGGCGATCACCTGTCCCTTGCCGAGACGGCGCACCTTGCGTGCGTTCCCCTTCATGATCGTCTGGCCGAGGCTCACCTGGCCGTCGCCCGCCATGACGACCCGCCCGGCCTTGCGCACCGTTACGATGGTCGTCGCGTGCATGGTCCCGTAGGGATCGTGTTCGCTCATCCTCAATGGTCCTTTCAGCGGCCGGAGACCGCCCGAAGGCCCGGTCGTCCGGTCCCGTCACATGTCTGCCGGCCCTGGCGCCGGCCCTGCCGTAAGCGCATATGTAAGCACCGGGCGGGCATTTGCAAACGAGGCCGCCGCGCGCGACGGGAACCGCCCGCCGTCGCTGGATATTTGGCCCGGCGGCTGTTAAAGAGCAGGCGAATTCCAGATGGAGGCCCGGATGGCCGAGACCCTGAAGCCCCGCACCGCCGAGGTTGCGCGCAAGACGAAGGAGACGGACGTCGCCGTCTCCGTCGATCTGGACGGCACCGGCGCCTCGGACATCGACACCGGCGTCGGCTTCTTCGATCACATGCTGGAGCAGCTCTCCCGCCATTCGCTCGTCGACATGACGGTCAGGGTCAAGGGGGATCTGCACGTCGACGATCACCACACCGTCGAGGATACCGGCATCGCTCTCGGCCAGGCCATCGCCGAGGCGCTCGGCGAACGGCGCGGCATCTGCCGCTACGCCTCGCTGGACCTGGCCATGGACGAGACGCTGACGCGCGCGGCCGTCGACGTGTCCGGCCGGCCGTTCCTCGTCTGGCGCGTCCACTTCTCGGCCCCGAAGATCGGATCCTTCGACACCGAACTCGTCCGGGAGTTCTTCCAGGCGCTGGCCCAGCACGGCGGCATCACCCTGCATGTCGACACCATCTACGGCGCCAACAACCATCACGTCGCCGAAACCTGCTTCAAGGCGGTCGCCAGGGTCCTGCGCACGGCGCTCGAGATCGATCCGCGCCAGGCCGGCCGCATCCCCTCCACCAAGGGCACGCTCTAGCGTGCCCGCCCCCGACGAAGCCCGACGCCGATGGCAGCCTACGTCTTCCTGAGCCCGCCCGCCCGAACCGTCGACGGCGTCGAGGACACCGTCGCGGTCAGGGACGGATTCGCCTTCCTCGCCTTCCTGGTTCCGGTGCTCTGGTTCGCCTTTCACCGCATGTGGCTCTGGGCCGCAGGGTTCCTGGCCCTCGGCGTCGTCCTCGCCGTGGCGGCCGACCGGACGGGCTGGCAGGGGAGCGCCCTGCTCCTCGGGCTCCTGGCGAACATCTGGGCCGGGCTGGAGGCCGGGACCGCTCGCGTGTCCCACCTGAAGCGCAACGGCTGGATCGAGGCCGACGTGGTCGTGGCGCCGGGCCGCCAGGCCGCCGAAGACATACATTTCGCCAATGCCGCGGCGCGTGGCGACGCCGCAGGGGCCCCGTCGGCGCCGGCATGGCCGGCGGCGCGGCCCCGCCCGCGAGACGACGACGACGGACCGGCGCTCGGCCTGTTCGACCACGAGGGAGACCGCTGAGCGAAATGCGCGTCGCGATCATAGACTACGGTTCGGGCAATCTGCGCTCCGCCGTCAAGGCATTCGAGCGCGCCGCCCGGGAGACGGGGGCGAAGGCCGAGATCGAGCTGACCGACCGGGCCGAACGCGTCCTGTCGGCGGACCGCATCGTCCTGCCCGGCGTCGGCGCCTATGCCGATTGCCGCCGGGGGCTCGACGCGGTGCCCGGCATGGTGGAGGCCCTGAAGGAAGCGGTGGAGACCAAGGG
Source organism: uncultured Alphaproteobacteria bacterium (assembly GCA_963838155.1). Classification (GTDB taxonomy): domain Bacteria; phylum Pseudomonadota; class Alphaproteobacteria; order Rhizobiales; family Rhizobiaceae; genus Pararhizobium_B. Next base: position 162,966 of record CAWIQE010000013.1, on the reverse strand, counting down.
GACGCCGTTCCTGGGCATATGCGTCGGCATGCAGCTGATGTCGACGCGCGGCCTGGAGAAGACGGTGACGCCGGGCCTCGGCTGGATTGCGGGCGACGTCGTCGAGATGACGCCCGACGACCCGGCCCTGAAGATCCCCCAGATCGGCTGGAACACCATCCGCCCGAAGAGGCCGCACCCGCTCCTCGACGGCATCCGGACCGGGGACGACGGGCTGCATGCCTATTTCGTCCATTCCTATCATCTCGCCGCCGAACGTCCGGGCGACGTGGTGGCGGACGTCGACTACGGCGGCCCCGTGACCGCCGTCGTCGCCCGCGGCAACATGGCCGGCACCCAGTTCCATCCGGAAAAGAGCCAGGCCCTCGGCCTGGCCCTGATCGGCAATTTCATGAGGTGGGCCCCATGATCCTCTTCCCGGCCATCGACCTCAAGGCCGGCCAGTGCGTTCGTCTCAGGCTCGGCGACATGGACCAGGCGACCGTCTACAACGCCGACCCGGCCGCCCAGGCGGCCGCCTTCGAGGCCCAGGGCTTCGAATGGCTGCACGTCGTCGACCTGGACGGGGCCTTCGCCGGCGCCAGCGTCAACGGCGCCGCCGTCGACGGCATCGTGAAGGCGACGCGCAATCCCGTGCAGCTCGGCGGCGGCATCCGGACGCTTTCCGACATCGAAAACTGGCTCGAAAAGGGCCTCGCCCGCGTCATCCTCGGCACCGTCGCGGTGCGCGATCCCGCCCTCGTCGCCGAGGCCTGCCGGGCGCACCCGGGACGCATCGCCGTCGGCATCGACGCACGCGGAGGCAAGGTCGCCGTCGAAGGCTGGGCCGAGGCCTCGGAGCTCGGGGCCGTCGAGCTCGCGAAGAAGTTCGAGGGCGTCGGGGTCGCGGCGATCGTCTATACCGACATCGACCGCGACGGCGTCCTGGCCGGCATAAACTGGGAGGCGACCCTCACGCTCGCCGATGCGGTGGATATTCCCGTGATCGCCTCCGGCGGCCTCGCCTCCATGGCCGACATCGTCCGGATGACCGAGCCCGACGCGCGCCGCCTCGAAGGCGCCATCTCCGGCCGCGCGCTCTACGACGGGCGGATCGACCCCGCCGAGGCGCTGCGGGTCCTCCGGCGAAAGGAGAACGGCCGATGACGCTCAAGAACCGCGTCATACCCTGCCTGGACGTCAAGGACGGCCGGGTGGTCAAGGGGGTCAATTTCGTCGACCTCGTCGACGCCGGCGATCCGGTGGAGGCGGCCAAGGCCTACGACGCAGCCGGGGCCGACGAACTCTGCTTCCTCGACATAACGGCTTCGTCGGACGACCGCGAGACAATCTTCGACGTCGTCGCCCGCACCGCCGAGCAATGCTTCATGCCCCTGACGGTCGGCGGCGGGGTCAGGACCGTGGCCGATATCCGTAACCTGCTGCTCGCCGGGGCCGACAAGGTTTCCATCAACACCGCCGCGGTCAACGACCCGGATTTCGTCGCCGAGGCGGCGGACAAGTTCGGGGACCAATGCATCGTCGTCGCGATCGACGCGAAAGCCGTCCCGGCGCCGGACGGGGCCGGCCGCTGGGAGATCTTCACCCATGGCGGCCGCCGGCCGACCGGCATCGACGCGGTCGAATTCGCCCGGACGGTCGTCGCCCGGGGCGCCGGCGAACTCCTGCTCACCTCGATGGACCGCGACGGCACGAAAAGCGGCTACGACGTCGCCCTCACGCGCGCCGTCGCCGACGCGGTCCGCGTTCCGGTCATCGCCTCGGGAGGCGTCGGCACGCTGGATCACCTCGTCGAGGGCATCCGCGACGGGCACGCGACGGCTGTGTTGGCGGCCTCGATTTTTCACTTCGGTACCTATACGATAGCCGAGGCCAAGCGGCACATGTCCGCGGCCGGCCTGGCGATGCGCCTGGATTGACGGATGGCCGGCCCGCGCGTGGAAAGACCCGATATGACGTCATTCACCCTTGCCGAACTGGAACGGATCGTCGCCGAACGGGCCGACGCCTCGCCGGACGAATCCTGGACGGCGCGCCTCGTGCGCAAGGGACAGCCGAAGGCCGCGCAGAAGCTCGGGGAGGAGGCGGTCGAGACGGCGATCGCCGCCGTCCTGGGCGATCGCGACGGCGTGACGGCCGAAGCCGCCGACCTGCTCTATCACCTGATGGTCGTGCTCAGGATCGCCGACGTGTCGCTGGCCGACGTCCTTGCCGAGCTGGAGCGCCGGACGGCGCGTTCGGGGCTCGAAGAGAAGGCCGCCCGGCCGCACGCGTGAGGAATCGACCCTTGGACAAGCCCCTGCCGCTCGATCATTTCCTCCCCAACGACACCTCGCCCTACCGCTTCTTTTCGGCCGAGGAATGGGCCGGCTTTCGGGCCGACACGCCGCTGACCCTGACCGCCGACGAGGTGCGGCGTCTCAGGTCGCTCAACGATCCGGTGGACCTGGAGGAGGTCCGGCGCATCTATCTGTCCCTGTCCCGGCTGCTCTCCGCCCATGTCGAGTCGTCGCAGCTCCTGTTCGAGCAGCGCAAGCGCTTCCTCGATCTCGAGAACGTCAACAAGACGCCCTTCGTCATCGGCATCGCGGGCTCGGTGGCCGTCGGCAAGTCGACGACCGCCCGCATCCTCATGGAGCTGCTCGCCCGCTGGCCCTCGAGTCCCAAGGTCGATCTGGTGACGACGGACGGCTTCCTCCTGCCGAACGCCGTCCTTCGCCGGGAAAACCTCATGGAGCGCAAGGGCTTTCCGGAGAGCTACGACATCGGGGCCCTCCTGCGGTTTCTCTCGGCGATCAAGGCCGGCCAGCCGCATGTGCGGGCGCCCGTCTATTCGCACCTGACCTACGACGTCGTGCCGGACAGGTTCGTCACCATCGACCGGCCGGACATCCTCGTCTTCGAGGGCATCAACGTCCTCCAGGTGCGGGACCTGCCGGTGGACGGCAAGATCGTCCCCTTCGTCTCGGACTTCTTCGACTTCTCGATCTATATCGACGCCGAGGAGCAACTGATCCGGAAATGGTATGTCGACCGCTTCATGCGGCTGCGCGAAACCGCGTTCCAGGACCCCAACTCCTTCTTCCACCGCTACTCGACGGTGACCGAAAGCGCCGCCCTGGCGATCGCCGAGGGGCTGTGGGCCAACATCAACCTCAAGAACCTCCACGAGAACATCCTGCCGACCCGCCCGCGTGCGGACCTCATCCTCCAGAAAGGCCAGGACCATCTCGTCGAACAGGTCGCGCTGAGGAAGCTGTAAACCGCCGGCGGCGGAAGCGCTTCCAGGAAAAGTGGAAACCGGTTTTCCGTCCGGAAGCGCGCAAGCAAACAAGCGCTTCCAGGAAAAGTGGAAACCGGTTTTCCGTCCGGAAGCGCGGACGGGCTCTAGTCTTCGCCGACGCCGCCGCGCGCCTTCTTGATGCTGCCGCGCACCTTCTTGGCCTTGAGCCGACGCTCGACGGCGCCGCGCGAGGGCCGCGTCTTCTTGCGCGGCTTGGGGGGCGGGGCGGCCGCCGCCTGCAAGAGCTCCCGCAGGCGCATCCGGGCGTCCTCGCGGTTGCGCTCCTGCGTGCGGAACCGGTTGGCTTCGATCACGATGGCGCCGTCGCGCGTCGCCCGCCGGCCGGCGAGCCGAAGGGCGTTCGCCTTCACCCGGCCCGGCAGGGACGGAGAGCGGTTCACGTCGAACCGCAGCTGCACCGCCGTCGCCACCTTGTTGACGTTCTGCCCGCCGGGGCCGCCGGCCTGCACGAACTGCTCGGTCAGTTCCCAGCCGGCCACGGTGATGCGGTCGTCGACGGTCAGGTCCCGGCTCGCCATCAGTCCGCCGAATCGCCCCGCCGGGCCGCCCCGGTGCCCGTCCGCCATGGCCGCAAGGTCATGCTGGCGTCCCTTTCTCGAAACAAATCGCCCTCCGGGCCGTTCCCGAAGCCTGAAGCGCATCCGGAACGGCGAGACCCTCTTTTCCGCCCGCAAGCGCGTGAAATCAAGCCTCCGGACCCGTTCGGGGATACCGGGAAGACCCGAACGGCCCGGGCACGGCATGGCCAAGCGTCGCAGGCGAGGAGGGCATTGCACGTCGGAAATGACATTGCCCGCGTTCTATGCCACATTTTGTTCTCACTTTATCCTCTAGAAGCGCGCTGGAGGACGGCCTGCCCGCGAAGGCCGATCGCACGCGATCGCCTGCGGACGGCAAGGGGGCGATTGCCGAAGAGGTGCGCTGAGAAAATGATGACGGAGAGTTTCGCGATGCAGACGATCGCACTGGTCGACGACGACCGCAACATCCTGACGTCCGTCTCCATCGCTCTGGAAGCGGAAGGCTATCGCGTCGAGACCTACACGGACGGGGCCTCGGCGCTCGACGGCCTCGTCGCCCGGCCGCCGCAGCTGGCCATCCTCGACATCAAGATGCCGCGCATGGACGGCATGGAGCTGCTGCGCCGGCTGCGCCAGAAATCGGATCTCCCGGTCATCTTCCTGACCTCGAAGGACGAGGAGATCGACGAGCTGTTCGGTCTCAAGATGGGTGCGGACGACTTCATCACGAAGCCGTTTTCCCAGCGCCTCCTGGTCGAGCGCGTCAAGGCGGTCCTGAGGAGGGGCGCCACCCGCGAGGTGGCGACGGGCGCCAAGGGCCAGCCGACCCAGGCGAAATCCCTGGAACGGGGCAACCTTCTCATGGACCAGGAGCGGCATACCTGCACCTGGAAGAACGAACCGGTGACGCTGACGGTGACCGAGTTCCTCATTCTCCATTCGCTCGCCCAGCGCCCGGGCGTCGTCAAGAGCCGCGACGCCCTCATGGACGCCGCCTATGACGAGCAGGTCTATGTCGACGACCGCACGATCGACAGCCACATCAAGCGGCTTCGCAAGAAGTTCAAGATGGTGGACAACGATTTCGACATGATCGAAACGCTCTACGGCGTAGGCTACCGCTTCCGCGAGGTCGCGGCATGAAACCGCTCTGACGGCGTTGGCCTCCGGCCGTCGAAAGGCTTAAAGTCTGTTTCATGGTAGCGGAAGCCGACGAAAGCGTGCACGTTCCCGCCGATCGCGACGGTCGCCGCCGGCCCTCGGCACGGCGGCGCTGGCTGCGTCCCTTCGCCCTGATCAGGCGCGTGTTCGGCCACGCGGTCTTCTCCAGCCTGACGCGCCGCATCCTGTTCCTCAACCTGGCGGCGCTGGTGGTGCTCGTCGCGGGTATCCTCTATCTCAACCAGTTCCGCGAAGGGCTCATCGACGCCCGCGTCGAGAGCCTGCTGACCCAGGGCGAGATCATCGCCGGCGCGATCGCCGCTTCCGCCTCGGTCGACACGAACTCCATCACGATCGACCCGGAGAAGCTGCTCGAGCTGCAGGCCGGCCAGAGCATGATGCCCGCGCCGAGCGACGAGAGCCTGGACTTCGCGATCAATCCCGAAAAGGTGGCCCCGGTCCTGCGGCGCCTCATCTCGCCGACCCGGACGCGGGCCCGCATCTACGACAACGACGCCAGCCTGATCCTCGATTCCAGGCATCTCTATTCGCGCGGGCAGGTGCTGCGCTACGACCTGCCGCCGATCAGGTCGGAGAACCTCGGCATACTCGGGCATGTCGAGAAGTGGATAAACTGGCTGTTCCAGCGGCACGACCTGCCGCTCTACAAGGAGCAGCCGGGCGGCGACGGCTCGATCTATCCGGAGGTCATGCGCGCGCTCACGGGCGCCCGCGGCGCGGTCGTCCGCGTCAACGAGGACGGCGAGCTGATCGTATCGGTTGCCGTGCCGATCCAGCGCTATCGCGCCGTCCTCGGCGTGCTGCTCCTGTCGACCCAGGCGGGCGATATCGACAAGATCGTGCACGCCGAAAGGCTCGCGATCTTCCGCGTCTTCGGCGTCGCCGCGCTGGTGACGATCGTCCTGTCGATCCTGCTCGCCGGCACCATCGCAAATCCCTTGCGGCGCCTGTCGGCCGCCGCCGTCCGCGTCCGCCGCGGCGTCAAGGCGCGCGAGGAAATACCCGATTTCTCGTCGCGGCAGGACGAGATCGGAAACCTTTCGGTGGCCCTGCGCGACATGACCAACGCGCTCTACGACCGGATCGACGCGATCGAGAGCTTCGCCGCCGACGTGAGCCATGAACTGAAGAATCCGCTCACCTCCCTGCGAAGCGCCGTCGAGACCCTGCCGCTCGTCCGCAACGACGATTCCCGCAAGCGGCTCCTGGACGTCATCCAGCACGACGTGCGGCGGCTCGACCGGCTGATCAGCGATATCTCCGATGCCTCCCGCCTCGACGCCGAGCTCGCGCGCCAGGATGCGGCGACCGTCGACCTCGAGCAGCTGCTCACCGGTCTCGTCGACATCTCGCGCCAGGTTTCGCGCCGCGCCAAGCCCGTGCGCATCGACTTCAGCGTCGAGAGGCCGAAGGGCGCGCGGCCCGACTTCCACGTTGCCGGCCACGACCTGCGCATCGGCCAGATCGTCACGAACCTGATCGAGAACGCGCGGTCCTTCGTTCCCGACGGTCACGGCGTCATAACCGTCGCCCTCGCCCGGGAGCGCGGCATGTGCGTCGTCCGGGTCGAGGACAACGGGCCCGGCATCCGCGCCGAGAACGTCGACCGCATTTTCGAGCGCTTCTACACCGACCGTCCGGACGGCGAGGACTTCGGGCAGAATTCCGGTCTCGGGCTGTCGATCAGCCGCCAGATCGCGGAAGCCCACGGCGGCAGCCTCACGGTCCAGAACATCGTCGACGGGAAGAGCCACGCCGTGAAGGGCGCGCGCTTCGTTCTCTCGCTCCCCGCGGCCGTCGCGTGACGACGGCCACCCGCAGGCAGAACGTCCATGGGACGGCCGTCGTCGTCGGCACGTCCGGCCTCATCTTCGTGGGAGGGTCCGGCAGCGGAAAGTCGGAGCGCGCCTTCGCCTGCCTGGAGGAGGCGGCCCGCCGCGGCCTGTTCTCCGCCCTCGTCGCCGACGATCAGGTCTACGTCGCCGCCGCCGGCGGCCTGGTCCTGGCCGAAGCGCCGCCGGCGACGGCCGGGCGCATCGAACTGCGCGGCAGCGGGATCGCCCGCGTGCGGACCCTTCCCCGGGCGGTCCTGCACCTGGCCGTCCTGTGCGTAGGCCCCGGCGAGCCGCCGCGCCTGCCGGACGGGGAGGAGGCCTTCGACCTCGCGGGCGTCGGGACGCTGCCCCTTCTCCGCCTCCCTCGCGGCGCCGCCGGACTCCCCGCGATCGCGGCGCTTTTTCCCCAATTGCTGCGCTGGTGACCCCTTTCCGGCCGCTTTACGCCCCTCCCCGGCCGAATTAGGGCTTGCACTTCCGTCGCCAGTGGCCAAGATGCGCGCTTGTTGCGAAGACGGGAGCCGCGCGCAGTTGGCGACGGGAGCTGGTTCTACATGATCGGACTTGTGCTTGTCACACATGGCAAGCTGGCGGAAGAGTTTCGCAATGCGCTGGAACACGTCGTGGGGCCGCAGAAACTCCTCGAAACGGTCTCGATCGGCCCCGAAGACGACATGGACCAGCGCCGCATGGACATCGTCGACGCCGTGGCGCGCGTCGACGAGGGGCAGGGCGTCGTCATCCTGACCGACATGTTCGGCGGGACGCCCTCCAACCTTTCGATATCCGTGATGGACAACGGCCGTATCGAGGTCATCGCGGGCATCAACCTTCCCATGCTGATCAAGCTCGCCAGCGTCCGCAGCGAGAACGACATGGAAAGGGCGCTCGCCGAGGCCCAGGAAGCCGGCCGCAAGTACATCAACGTCGCGAGCCGCGTCCTGACGGGGAAGTGACGCATGGACGCCGGTTCCCCCGCGACGACGCTGACGCGCAGGCTGCCCATCGTCAACAAGCGCGGCCTGCACGCGCGCGCCTCTGCCCGTTTCGTCCAGCTCGCCGAATCCTTCGACGCGCGCATCACCGTCTCCAAGGACGGCGCCAGCGTCGGCGGGACGTCGATCATGGGGCTCATGATGCTGGCCGCAAGCCCGGGGTGCTGCATCACCGTCGAGGCGACGGGACCCGAGGCCGCGGTGGCGCTCGACGCCCTGGAAAAGCTCGTCGCCGGACGGTTCGGCGAGGAAAGCTGAGGCCGCGCGGCATCCCGCTATCGGCATAAAGACATAAAGACTTCTTTATGTCCTCCTTGCCTGCTTTCCGCGTTCCTGATAAAGCGTTCGCCAAAGCCCGGCACGGAGCCGGGCGAGCCTTCTTCTGAAAATTCTGGAGTACGGGAATGAGCGCAGCCAAGGACTACAAGGTCGCCGACATGTCGCTTGCCGGATATGGGCGCAAGGAGATCGAGATCGCGGAGACGGAAATGCCGGGCCTCATGGCCTGCCGCGAGGAATTCGGCGAGACCAAGCCGCTGGCCGGCGCCCGCATTTCGGGCTCGCTGCACATGACGATCCAGACCGCGGTCCTGATCGAGACGCTGCGGGCGCTCGGTGCCGACGTGCGCTGGGCCTCCTGCAACATTTTCTCCACCCAGGACCACGCGGCCGCCGCCATCGCCGACACCGGCGTACCGGTGTTCGCCGTCAAGGGCGAGAGCCTCGAGGAATACTGGACCTACACGGACCGGATCTTCCAGTGGCAGGATGGCGGCCTGTCAAACATGATCCTCGACGACGGCGGCGACGCCACCATGTACATCCTGCTCGGCGCGCGCGCCGAGGCCGGCGAGGACGTGCTGTCCAAGCCCGGCTCGGAAGAGGAGGAAGTCCTCTTCGCCCAGATCGCGAAGCGGCTCGAGGCGTCCCCCGGCTGGTTCACCCGCCAGCGCGACGCGATCAGGGGCGTGACGGAGGAGACGACCACCGGCGTCAACCGCCTCTACCAGCTGCAGAAGAAGGGCCTGTTGCCGTTCCCTGCGATCAACGTCAACGACAGCGTGACCAAATCCAAGTTCGACAACAAATACGGCTGCAAGGAATCGCTCGTCGACGGCATCCGCCGCGCCACCGACGTGATGATGGCCGGCAAGGTTGCCGTGGTCTGCGGGTACGGCGACGTCGGCAAGGGCTCCGCCCAGTCGCTGAAGGGCGCCGGGGCGCGCGTCAAGGTGACCGAGGTCGACCCGATCTGCGCCCTCCAGGCGGCGATGGACGGTTTCGAGGTCGTCACGCTCGAGGAGGTGGCGCCGACGGCCGACATCTTCGTCACCACCACGGGCAACCGCGACGTCATCCGCCTCGAGCACATGCGCGCGATGAAGGACATGGCGATCGTCGGCAACATCGGCCATTTCGACAACGAGATCCAGGTCGCCGCCCTCAGGAACTACAAGTGGGACAACATCAAGCCCCAGGTGGACATGATCAATTTCCCCGAAGGCAAGCGGATGATCCTCCTGTCGGAAGGCCGGCTGCTCAATCTCGGCAACGCGACGGGCCACCCCTCGTTCGTGATGTCGGCGTCCTTCACCAACCAGGTCCTGGCCCAGATGGAGCTGTTCACGAAGGGCGAGCGCTACGAGAAGGAAGTCTACGTGCTTCCCAAGCATCTCGACGAGCGCGTCGCCCGGCTCCACCTCGCCAAGCTCGGCGCGCAGCTGAGCGAACTGACCAAGGAACAGGCCGACTATATCGGCGTCAGCCAGGCTGGCCCCTACAAGCCGGAACACTACAGATATTAATATCGAGCAGTAAAAACACTAGATATAGAGGCCGCGCTCTTGACACAGGGCGCGGCCTTACTTTTTGCGCTTTCGCGACTTTCGGCTGATTCGTCGACGGAGTAATGTGAAGCCTCGTTGATTCGGGTGTACGGGGACGAAAAGCGGGGCGACCGACAGTGGAATCGTGCGGGGACGCGCGGCGATCTCGATCCGCCGACCTGGCGCAACAACGGATGTCTTGTCGATCATGCGGCGGAGAGGACTGAGACATGCCGGGGACCGATGGGCCTCATGCGCGGCGCAAACGCGTCGGCGCGGCAACTGAAACGGATGGCGCCCGGGCGCCGGCGACGCGGACAATGCGCGCCGTGACCGGCACGCCGAGGCCGATGCGACCCGTCCTGAAGGGACTGCTGGCGCTGCCGGCGCTGACGGCGATGCCTACGCTCGCCCGCGCCGCCACCGCCGGGTCCGCACTCTCCTCCGCCGACGTCGTCGACTTCGCGCTGGTCATCGGCGCCATCTCGGCCGCCATGCTCTCCGCCATCTGGCTGATCCGCGAGCGGGCCCGCATCGAGGCCGAGAACGGCGACATCAGGACCGCGCTCGGCGACGCCCTCGCCCGCATCTCGCGCTACCAGTCCCTGGTCGTCGACAAGGACAGGCGCATCGTCGTCTGGGAAGGCCAGGGCACGCCGGCCGAGGTGGTCGGCCAGTTGCCCACCGAAATCGGCGCGCCGCAGGACAGTTCGGACTTCCTGGCCTTCGGGCGCTGGCTGGAGCCCCGCTCCGCCGCCCGGCTGGAACAGTCGGTCGAACGCCTCCGCGCCAACGCGGAACGGTTCGACCTGGTGCTGGAATCCGCGCGCGGGCACGTCATGGAGGCGCAGGGGCGCGTGTCCGGCGGGCGCGCCTTCGTCCGCTTCGTCGCCCTGGCGAACCTGCGGGAGGAGGTGGCCGAGCTGAAGGTCGAGCGGGACCGCCTCGTCGGTGCGCTCGAAATCTTCCATGGCCTCTTCGACGCGCTCGACATGCCCGCGTGGATGCGGGACGAGAACCACCGCCTGGTCTGGGCCAACATGGCCTATTGCGAGGCCGTGGAAGCCCGCGACGGCGCCGATGCCGTGGCGCGCGGCCTCGAGCTCCTCGGCACCCAGGCGCGCGAGAAGATCCGCTCCCAGGTGACCCGCGACCGCCCCTTCGAGGACAAGCTGTCGACGGTCGTGCGCGGCGACCGGGTCTTCTACAAGGTCGTCGAGGCGCAGGGCGAGGCGGGTTCGGCCGGCCTCGCGGCCGACGTCAGCGAGCTGGAGGCGACGCGGGAGGAACTGGCCCGCACGCTTCGCAGCCACGCCGATACGCTCGACCACCTGGCGACGCCGGTCGCCATCTTCGACAGCGGGCAGCGCCTGGAATTCTACAACCAGGCCTTCCAGCGTCTTTGGGACCTCGGCACGCCCTTTCTCGAAAGCCGCCCGACCAACGCCGAGTTCCTCGAACACCTGCGCGCCGAGGGCAAGCTGCCGGAACCGCATTCCTGGCGGGAGTTCAAGGAGAAGACGCTCGCCATCTATCATTCCGTCGACCCGCAGCCCCATCTCTGGCACCTGCCGGACGGCCAGACGCTCAACGTCTTCGCCAACGCCCACCCGCAGGGCGGCGCGACCTGGGTCTTCGACGACCTCACCGAGAAGGTCGACCTGGAGACCCGGTACAACACGCTCCTCCAGGTCCAGGGAGAGACCATCGACCACCTGGCCGAGGGCGTCGCCGTCTTCGGGGCCGACGGGCGCCTGAAGCTGTCGAACCCCGCCTTTCGCGCCCTGTGGGGCATCAGCGAGGCGGAAGCGGCCCCGGGCACCCATATCCGCGCCGTGGCCAGGGCCTGCCTGCCTTCCGACACGGAGGGCGCGAGCTGGAAGCGCTTTGCCGCCGTCGTCACCAGCTTCGACGACGAGCGCCGCACGCGGGAGGAGCGGATCGAGCTCGCCAGCGGCCTCGTCCTCGACACGGCCCTTGTGCCGTTGCCGAACGCCCAGTGGATGGCCACCTTCGTCAACATGTCGGACAGCGTCCGCGTGGAACGCGCCCTCACCGAGATGAACGAGGCGCTGCGCAAGGCCGACGCGCTCAAGAACGACTTCGTCCAGCACGTTTCCTACGAGCTGCGGTCGCCGCTGACGAACATCATCGGCTTCACCGACCTGCTCAAGAGCCCGCTCTCGGGCGAGCTGAGCGAACGCCAGGCGGAGTACGTCGATCACATCTCGACCTCCTCCTCGGTGCTGCTGACGACGGTCAACGACATCCTCGACCTCGCCACGGTCGACGCGGGGATCATGCAGCTCGACCTGCGCGAGGTCGATCTTTCCGCCATGCTCGACGACGTGGCCGGCCAGATGGCCGACCGCTTGAAGGAGAACGAGCTCACGCTGGAGATCGAACGGACCGGGCGGCTCGGCCGGATCGTCGCCGACCCGCAGCGCCTGAAGCAGATACTCTTCAAGCTCCTGAGCAACGCCGCGAACTATGCGCCGGACGGCTCCGTCATACGGTTCGAATGCCGGCGCGAGGGGGACTCGGCCGTCTTCTCCGTGTCGGACAGCGGGCCGGGCATCCCCGAGGACGTGCTGAAGACCGTCTTCGATCGCTTCGAGACCCATGAACGGGAAGGCCGGCGTCGCGGCGCCGGGCTCGGCCTGTCCATCGTCGAGAGTTTCGTCAGCCTGCACCGCGGCGATGTCTCCATCGAGAGCCGTCCCGGCGAAGGGACGACCGTCACCTGCCGCATTCCGTCCGCTGCGGACGGGCGCGTCCGGGCATCCGGCTGACCGGCACGATGCCTCCGATCGTCGTCGATCTGCCGGACGAGCGCCAGACCCGCCGCCTGGGCGACGATCTCGCGCTGGCGCTGCAGCCGGGCGATTGCGTCGCCCTTTCCGGAGACCTCGGCGCCGGCAAGTCCACCCTCGCCCGCGCCGTGCTCCGGGCGATCGCCGACGATCCCGCGCTCGAGGTCCCGAGCCCCACCTTCACCCTGGTCCAGTCCTACGAGTTGCGCTTCCCCGTCGCCCATTTCGATCTCTACCGCATCGGTCACCCGGACGAGCTCGCCGAACTCGGCCTCGACGAAGCGCTGGCCGCCGGCGCGGCGCTGGTCGAATGGCCGGAAAACGCCGGGCAACTCTTGCCGGAGGGCGCGCTGGCCGTGCGGATCGAGGAACGGGGCACCGGTCGCCGCGCGACGCTGTCGGGCGGGGAGGCGGTGCTTGCCCGCGTCGGGCGTTCGCTCGCCGTGCGTGCCTTTCTCGATCGCTTCGCGCGTGGCGACGCCGAGCGCCGCTATCTGGCGGGCGACGCCTCCCCGCGCCGCTACGAACGCGTCCGGCCTGCCGCCGGCCCGCCGCTCGTGCTGATGAACGCCCCGCGCCTGCCGAAGGGTCCCCCGGTGCGCGACGGCCAGCCCTACACGGAACTCGCCCACATCGCCGAGGACGTCCGCCCCTTCGTCGCGGTCGATGGCCTGCTGCGGGCCCGGGGGCTGTCGGCTCCGGAAATCCTGGCTGCCGATCTCGACGAGGGCCTGCTGCTCCTGGAGGATTTCGGCCAGGAAGGCGTCCTCGATGCCGCCGGACGGCCGATACCGGAGCGCTATTCGGCCGCGATCGACGTGCTCGCGGCGCTGCACGGCCATCCGCCGCCCGGCCCGCTGCCGCTTCCCGACGGCACGCGCTACGTCATCCCGCCCTTCGACCGGGTCGCCATGTCGGTCGAGGTCGAGCAGCTGGCGGACTGGTACGTCCCCTGGCAGACGGGCGCGGAGATGCCGGGCGACCGCCGCAGCACGTTCCGGGAGCTCTGGTCGGCGCTGATCGACGGCACCGCCGGCTTCGAGCGGAACGTTCTCCTGCGCGACGTGCACTCGCCGAACCTCTTCTGGCTGCCGCGGCACGGCGACGAGGCCCGCATCGGATTGATCGATTTCCAGGACGCGATGATCGGCCCGACCGCCTACGACGTCGCCTCCCTGGTGCAGGACGCCCGCGTCACGGTCGAGCCGGCGCTCGCCGGCGACCTGGTCGAGCGCTATGTCGCGGCGCGCCGGGCGGCGTCGGCCGACTTCGACGTCGAGGACTTCGAACGGGCGCTCGCCGTCATGTCCGCGCAGCGCGCCACCAAGATCCTCGGCATCTTCGTCCGCCTGAAGCTGCGCGACGGCAAGCCGGGCTATCTCGCCCACATTCCGCGCCTGCAGCGCTATCTTGCCGCCGCGCTGCGCCATCCCGCGCTTCACCCCTTGCGCGATTTCTACGAACGGGCTGGAATCCTCCCCGGCGAATCATGATTTCGAAAGGACGAGCCGTGCCGTCCATGAACGCGATGGTGCTCGCGGCCGGGTTGGGAACGCGGATGCGCCCGATCACCGACAGCATCCCGAAGCCGCTGGTGACGGTGGCCGGAAAACCGTTGATCGACTATGCGCTCGACGCCCTGGCCGCCGCCGGCGCCGGCCGAATCGTCGTCAACGTGCACTATCTTGCGGACCAGATCCGCGCCCATCTGGCCGCCTTCACGGAGCTGGAGACGGTCGTCTCCGACGAGACGGAGCGGTTGCTCGATTCCGGCGGCGGGGTGGCGAAGGCGCTGTCGCTGCTCGGCGAGGCGCCGTTCTACGTTCTCAATGCCGACACGTTCTGGATCGAGGATCCGGCCGCCCGGCGCTCGAACCTGCAGGCGCTCGCCGACGCCTTCGACCCCGCCCGGATGGACCTTCTCGTCATGGTCGCGGGTCTCGACCAGGCGACCGGCCACACCGGCCGCGGGGACTTCGTGCGCGACCGGGAAGGCCGGCTATCGCGCTTCGCCGGCGGCGACGCGGAGCCGCTGATCTATGCCGGCGCGATGGTCTGCCACCCCAGGATATTCAGGGACGCGCCGGCCGGCCCCTTCTCGCTCAATCGCTGTTTCGACGCCGCGATCGCCGCCGGCCGGCTCCACGGCCTGCCGATGCGGGGCCGCTGGATCACCGTCGGCACGCCGGAGGCGATCGGCGAGGCCGAGGCCGCCGTCGCCGCCTGCCGAAAGCCGCGGCAGGCCTGATGACCCGATCGGACCGAAAGGATCGGCTGTTCTCGATTCCGCCAGGCGTGCCCTTCCTGAAGACGCTGGCGGCCGCCCTGTGCGAGGGACGGCTGGTCGCGGGCTTTCGCTTCGACCCGGACGATCCGCTCGGCCTCGCCGCCGCGACCGTCTTCGTCCCGACGCGCCGCGCCGCAAGGGTGCTCCGCTCGGAATTCGTCGACTGCATCGGCGGCGGCTCCGCCATCCTGCCGGTCATCCGTCCGCTCGGCGAGATCGACGACGATGCCGGCTTCTTCGAAACGGCGGTGCCGGCCACCCTCGACCTGGATCCCCCCGCCGGGTCCATGCAGCGGCTTCTGGAACTCGCCCGGCTCATCCTCGCCTGGAAGGCCGCGCTGCCCGAGGCGGTTTCCGCCGTCCACGCCGGCAACCCGCTGATCGCGCCGGCCAACCCCGCCGACGCCGTCTGGCTGGCGCGCGGCCTCGTCGATCTGATGGACGCGATGGAGACCGAGGAGCGTCCCTGGTCGGCCCTCGGCGAGCTCGACGCCGCCGATCATGCCGCCTGGTGGCAGCTGACGCTGGAATTCCTCAGGATCGCCAGCGATTTCTGGCCGCGGCGCCTGGCCGAGATGAACCGCTCGAGCCCGGCCGCCCACCGCAACGCCATGCTCCGCGCCGAAGCGCTCCGGCTCTCGCGGAGCCCGCCGGCAGGGCCGGTGATCGTCGCCGGCTCGACCGGTTCGCTTCCGGCGACCGCCGATCTCATCGCCGCCGTCATGACACTCGACGCCGGTGCCGTCGTGCTGCCCGGCCTGGATCGCATCATGACCGGGGAGCACTGGCGGCTGGTCGCCGACGCGCCGGCCGGCGTCGCCCGCTTGCGCACGGACGATGCCGCCACGCGCGCGCATCCCCAATACGGTCTCTATCGGCTGCTCGAAAAGCTCGGCCGCGGGCGCGACGACGTCGTCGACCTCGCGACGCCGCCCCCTGCGCTGGCCGCGCGCAACCGCCTCCTGTCGCGCGCGCTCCTGCCGACGCCCGCGACGCCGGTGTGGGCCGAGGCGAAAGCCGGCGACGGGGCCGCGACGCAGTCGGCGCTCGACGGCGTCGCCCTGATCGAGGCCCGCAACGAACGCGAGGAGGCCCAGGCGGTTGCCGTCGCGATGCGGCATGCGCTGGAGGACGGCCACGACGAATGCCAGGTGGCGCTGGTCACGCCGGACCGGGGCCTTGCCCGGCGCGTGGCGATCGAGCTCAGGCGTTTCGGGATCGAGGCGGACGATTCCGCCGGTACGCCGCTCGCCACCACGCTTCAGGGCGGGCTGCTCGTGCTTCTGGCCGAGGTCGTGCTGCAGCCCGGCGACCCGGTGGCGCTGCTCGCGCTCCTCAAGCATCCGCTCGTGCGGTTCGGCCTGCCGGCCGGCACGGCCCGGCGGGCGGCGCGCGTCCTGGAACTGGTGGCGCTGCGCGCCGGCACCGGCGAAGTGGACGCGTCCACCCTGTCGGCATTCGTCGAAAGACGGCTGGACGAGGAGGCCGGCGACCGTCATCCCCCGCTATGGCGCACCCGCATCGGCGATGCCGACCGCGCGCTTGCTCGGGATCTCGCGTCTCGCGTCGAGAGCGCGGCGCGGCGCATCTCCGACCGGTTCCTGAGGAGGGATGCAGCAGCCGGCCGAACGGGACTGACGGCCGGTTTCCCGGTCTCCGACTGGGCCCGTGCGACGGTCGAGGCGCTGGAGGCGGCAGCGCGCGGCGACGACGACGATCTCGATCATCTCTGGGGCTCCGAGGCCGGCGAGAAACTCGCCGACGTGCTGTCCGGCGTGATCGAATCCGAGGTCGACCTGGCCGTGCGGGCGGGAGACTGGGTCGCGATGCTGCCCGGTCTGCTGGCCGGCGAGACCGTCAAGCCCCGCGCCGGCGCCCATCCGCGCGTGTTCATATGGGGGGCGCTCGAAGCGCGGCTGCAGCATGTCGACACGATCGTGCTCGCCGGACTGAACGAGAAGACATGGCCCGGCGCCGCGTCCAACGACGCCTTCCTGTCGCGCGGCATGAAATCGGCCATCGGGCTCGAGCCGCCGGAACGGCGCGTCGGCCAGGCCGCCCACGACTTCCAGATGGCGCTCGGCACGCCCCGCGCCGTGCTGAGCCGTTCGGCCCGCGCCGGCTCCGAGCCGACCGTCGCCTCGCGCTGGCTGCAGCGTCTCCTCGCCGTCGCGGGCGAAGAGGCGGCCGGCGCGATGCGCGCGCGCGGGCGAACGATCCTGGAATGGGCGGACGTCCTCGACCGGGGGCCGTCCGTCCCCTTTGCCCGGCGCCCCGAACCCCGGCCGCCGAGGGAGAGGCAGCCGACGACCTATTCCTTCAGCGAGGTCGGCCGGCTGCGCAGGGACCCCTACGCGATCTATGCCCGCCGGATCCTGCGCCTCGAACCGATCGCCGACATGGTGCGCGACCCTTCGGTGGCCGAGCGCGGAACGCTCTATCATGCGATACTCGAGGAGTTCGGACGGTCCGGCCTGACGGGCGATCGCCCCGGCGCCCTCGATCGCCTGATGGACATCGCCGACCGTCTTTTCGACGAGGAGAACCTGCCGCCGCATGTCGCCGCCACGTGGCGGCCGCGCTTCGACCGCGTCGCCGCGCTCCTCGTCGCCTGGGAGCGCGGGCGGTCGGGCGTCGTCGCGCACCATGTCGAGGCACGCGCCCGGACGACGATCGAGCCGACGGAGTTCTCGCTTTCGGGGCTTGCCGACCGGATCGACATCATGGCCGACGGCAGGGCGGAGATCATCGACTACAAGACCGGGAGCGCGCCGTCGCCGAAGCAGGCGAGGGTCCTGCTCGATCCGCAGCTCGCGCTGGAAGCCGCGGTGCTCCGGCTCGGCGGTTTCCGCGGCGTGCCGCCGACCGAACCGGCGCATCTCCTCTATGTCCGGCTGAAGCCCGAGAAGACGCTTGCGGTCGACCAGATCGACAACAGCAGGCCGAAAAAGCCGGAGACGCGATCGGCTACCGAACTGGCCGAGGAGGCGCTGCAGCAGTTCGTCGGCTTCCTGACGGCGCTCGCCGAAGGCCGCCGCGGCTTCGCCTCGCGCCTGATCCCCGCCAGCGCACGGGATTTCGGCGGCGAATACGATCACCTGGCGCGCGTCGCGGAGTGGTCGGCGGCCGACGACGAAGAGGAGGACGGCGGTGATTGAGCCGGAAAGCGGCGATCTCCTCGCCCAGGTCACGTCCGACCAGTCGCGCGCCTCCGACCCCGAGGCCTCCGCCTGGGTGTCGGCCAACGCCGGCTCCGGCAAGACGCATGTCCTGACGGAGCGCGTGGTCCGGCTGCTGCTGGAGGGAAACCGGCCCTCGGCGATCCTCTGCCTGACCTACACCAAGGCCGCCGCCGCCGAGATGGCGAACCGCGTCTTCTCCAGGCTTGCGGAATGGACCCGGTTCGACGACGACGCCCTGGCCGTCGCCGTCGGCAAGATCGACGGCCGCCCGCCCGGCGCCGGCCGCCTGCTCGTCGCCCGCCAGCTCTTCGCCCGCGCCCTGGAAACGCCGGGCGGCCTGAAGATCCAGACCATCCACGCCTTCTGCGAATTGGTGCTGCACCAGTTCCCGCTCGAGGCGAACGTCGCCGGCCATTTCGAGATCCTCGACGAGACCGCGGCGACCGCCCTCCTCGCGGAAGCCCGGCGCATGCTGCTCACGGCCGCCGCCCACGAGGAGGACGCCGTCCTGGCCGACGCGTTCCGCTACGTCCTCGAAGCCGGCGGCGAGGCCGGCCTGGAGAAGCTCCTCACGGCGCTGATCGCGGGCCGCGACGCGATCCGCCGGTTCCGTGCCTTCGCCGCCGCGCATGGCGGCCTGGAGACCGTGCTGCGCCGGGCGCTCGACCTGTCGCCGGAGGAGGACGATGCTTCGATCGAGGCATCGGCCTGGCCGCTGCCGTCCCTGGCGGGCGAGGCGCTCGAAACCTTCCTCTCCGCGGCCGAGGCCGGGAGCGCGGTCACGCCCAGGAAGTTCGCCGCCGGCCTCGATCAGGTCGCGACGGCCGAAACCGGGGAACGCTGGCCGCTGATCGTCGACCTGTTCATGACGAACGAAGGCAAGCCGCGGATCCTCTCCAAGGTCACCGCCGGGGCGCTCCTCGCCGCCATGCCGGACGCCGCCGACCGCGTCGAAGCCGCCCAGGCGCATGTCTGCGCCTGCATCGATCGCCTCGCGCGGTTCCGGGTGCTCGAGGCCACCCGCGCCGCCCTGACGCTCGCCGGCCGGTTCGACCAGGACTACGAACGGCTGAAGCGCGACCGCGGCCGGCTCGATTTCGACGACCTCGTCGGCCGCACCGCCGACCTGCTCGCGCGCGACGGCGCCGGCGCCTGGGTGCACTACAAGCTGGACCAGGGCATCGACCACATCCTGGTCGACGAGGCGCAGGACACCAGCGCCGGCCAGTGGAGCGTCATCCGGTCCCTCGCCGAAGAGTTCTTTGCCGGCGAAGGAGCGCGTCGCGCCCGTCGCACCCTCTTTGCGGTGGGTGACGAGAAGCAGTCCATCTATTCCTTCCAGGGCGCCCGGCCGGAACGGTTCGAGGAGGAGCGCAGGAGCGTCGCGCGCCGCGTGGGCGCTGCCGGCCAGCGCTTCGAGCCGGTGCGGTTGCGGGTGTCCTTCCGTTCGACCGCCGGCGTGCTCGGCGCGGTCGACCGCGTCTTCTCCGAGCCCGACAATCGCCGCGGCCTGGGCAGCGACGCCGCCATCGTCCATGAAACGGCGCGGCTGAAACACCCCGGCTCGGTCGACGTTTGGGACATGATCCGCAAGGAAAAGGCCGAGGAGCAGGCCGACTGGACCGCCCCCTACGACGCGGTCCTGGAGATGTCGCCGCCGGCGCGGCTCGCCCGCCGCATCGCCGCCACCATCGAGGACTGGATCGGCCGCGGCACCATCGTCGACCGCGGTACCGCGCGCAGGATCCGCCCGGGCGACGTCCTCGTGCTCGTTCGCAAGCGCGACGCCTTCGTGCAGGCCTTGAACCGCGAGCTGAAGCAGCGCACGGACATCCCCGTCGCCGGCGCGGACCGGCTCAGGCTCGTCGACCACGTCGCCATACAGGATCTCGCGGCGCTCGGCCGCGTCATGCTGCTGCCCGAGGACGACCTCTCGCTCGCAAGCCTCCTGAAAAGCCCGCTGTACGGCGTGTCGGAGGAGGAGCTCTACGACCTTGCGGCCGAACGCGGCGAGCGGGAGAGCCTGTTCGCAAGGCTTGCCGGCCTCGCCGGGACCGGCCGGGAGCCGTGGTCGTCGATCCACCGGGACCTCTCGGCGTCCCTGGCGCTCGTCGACCGGCTGCCCGTCTTCGAGTTCTATGCCCGCATTCTCGCCGGAGGGGGCCGCAGGCGGTTTCTCGCCCGTCTCGGCCACGAGGCGAGCGACGTGCTCGACGAGTTCCTGTCCTTCGCGCTGGAGCACGAACGCAGCTCCGGCGTGCCCGGCCTGGAAGCGTTCCTCGCCGTGCTCCGCAGCGATTCGCCGGAAATCAAGCGCGAGATGGACAAGGGCCGCGACGAGGTGCGCATCATGACCGTCCACGCCTCCAAGGGGCTGGAAGCGCCGGTCGTCTTCCTGGTGGATTCCGGCGGCGATGCCGTTCACGCAAGCCAGATGCCCGCCCTGCGCGAGCGGCCGCTCGAAAGCCTCTACGGCGAGGCGCCGCCCGCCGTCCTCTGGGTCCCCGGCAAGCCCTACGAGAACGGCGTCACCGGCGCGATCCGGGCGCAGCAGCGAAAGGCGGCCGAAGAGGAATACCGGCGCCTGCTCTATGTCGGGATGACGCGGGCGGCCGACCGGCTCGTCGTCTGCGGATACCAGACCCCGCAGGAGCCGAAATACCGCTACTGGCAGGCGATGGTCTGGGAGGCCCTCGAAGGGGAGGGCACCGCGGCCGTCTCCCGCAGCTACGCCGCAGCCGGCGACACCTGGTCGGGCCTCCATTTCAGCCGGCACGCGGAAAGCGCCGCCGGGGCCGTCGAAGAGCCTGGGCCCGATGCGGCACCCGCCCCGCCCCTGCCGGATGCGCTTCGCCGGCCGCTTCCCGTGCCGGTACGACCGCCCCGCCCGCTGTCGCCCTCCGGCGCGTCCGCCGTCATCGACGGCGAGGAACCGGAGCGGTCCGCCGGCTCCCCGATCCGCACGGCCCAGGCCGGCGCCTTTCCCGCGCTGGAGCGGGGCCGCGTCGTCCACCGCTTTCTCCAGGTGCTTCCCGGCATGCCGGGCGCCGAGCGGGCCGAGGCCGCAGCGCGGTATCTGGACCGGGCCTGTCCCGGCTGGCCCCCGGCCGAGACGGCGAAGATCGCCGGTTCGGTCTTCGCGATCCTGGACGATCCCGCCTTCGCCCCGGTCTTTGCCGCCGGCAGCCGCGCCGAAGTGTCGATCATGGGCACGCTGGACCTTCGCGGGAAGCCCCACGTCGTCTCCGGCAGGATCGATCGCCTGGCGGTGACGGAGGACCGGGTGCTGATCGTCGACTACAAGACCAACCGCCCGCCCTTCCTCACCGCCGAGGATGCGCCGGCCGCCTACCGGGCCCAGCTTGCGATCTACCGCGCGATTCTGGCCCCGCTCTACCCCGGCCGGCGTCTCGAAGCGGCCCTCGTCTTCACCGAGGCGCCCGTGCTCGTGCCCGTCGGCCCGGCGATGCTCGACGCCGCCCTTGCCGCTCTCACGCCGACGTGAGATACCGTCTCTTGAAATGGCGGCCGGCCGACATCAGATTCCGCTCGAGCGCGAGCGGTTCGAGCCGCTCGGAAACACATCGAAGGAGAGCCGCATGGCCACCGTCAAGGTCGACAAATCCAACTTCAAGGCGGAGGTTCTGGAGTCCGCCGAGCCCGTCGTCGTGGACTTCTGGGCCGAATGGTGCGGTCCCTGCAAGATGATCGCGCCCAGCCTCGAGGAGATCGCCACGGAGATGGGCGGCAAGGTCAAGGTCGCCAAGCTGAACATCGACGAGAACCCGGAGCTGGCGGCGCAGTACGGCGTCCGCTCGATTCCGACCCTCGCCATGTTCAAGGGCGGCGAAGTCGCCGACATCAAGGTCGGCGCATCGCCGAAGACGGCGTTGTCCTCGTGGATTTCCGGGGCCGTCGCCTGACGCCCACCCCCTTTTGACGCATCCCGGGGCCCGGCAATGACGGGCCCCGTTTCGTTCCGGCTGCCGCCCGTCAGCGGAAGACGATCCATTTCGACGTCGCGAAATTGAAGACCATTCCGGCGAGCGAACCGGCCGCGACCGCGACGACCGGGTTCTGGTGGAAGAACGCTCCCGACAGGACGAGCGTGAAATAGAGCCCGTTGTTGACCGTCCATCCGAGGGCGTTGGCGACGACGTAGCGCATCCACTCCCTGAAGGCGCCGCCGGCGCGCGGCTGGAACGTGTAGCGGCGGTTGAGCGACCATGTCGTCGTCACCGCGGCGGGAAACGCCACGACCTGCGCCCACTCGGGCCCCATGGGTCCGGCAAGGAGCGCCACCAGCCCCGCATTGACCGCGAAGCCGACGACGCCGACCGCGCCGAAGCGGAGCGCCTGGCCGGCGAGCGACGGCGCCGCGCTGCGGTCGGCGCCGCCCGGCACCTCCCTATCGTCCCGGCGCAAGCGGGCTCCCGGCGGAGGCTTCGGCCTCGGGGATAGGCGGATGCTGCAGGTAGGCGAGCAGGCGCATTTCCCGGCGGCCCCGCGTCACCGTGTCGAGGACGGTTCCCACCGTCAGGCTCAGCGCCGCCATCAGCATGATCCCGGTCGACAGGATGGCCGTCGGAAAGCGCGGGACCAGCCCGGTCGCGAGATAGGTCAGGAAGATCGGGACCGAAAGGGCGACCGAGATCGCCGCCAGCAGCAGGGACAGCATCCCGAAGAAGAAGAACGGCCGCTCGTGCCGGACGAGCCTGAGGATCATCGTCAGGATGCGCCAGCCGTCGCGATAGGTCCTCAGCTTGCTTTCCGATCCTTCCGCCCGGCCGCGATAGCTGCCCTCGGCATGCGCCACCGGCATCGACAGTTCCAGGGCATGGACCGTCAGCTCGGTTTCGATGTCGAAGCCGTGCGAGAGCACCGGAAACGACTTCACGAAGCGCCGCGAAAACGCCTTGTAGCCGGACAGCATGTCCTTGACCCGGTTGCCGAAAATGCAGCGCACGGCCCCGGTCAGCATGCGGTTGCCCAGCCGGTGGCCGCCACGGTACGCGGCCGGGTCCGTTTCCACCCGGATGCAGTTGACCAGGTCGAAGAGTCCCTCCCGCAGTAGTGCGAGCATGGCGGGTGCGACGGCAGGATCGTAGGTGTCGTCGCCGTCCACCATCAGGTAGAGGTCGGCCTCGATGTCGCGAAACATGCGCCGGACGACGTGCCCTTTTCCCTGCTGGGTCTCCTGCCTGACGATCGCCCCCGCCTCGCGGGCGGCCTTCATCGTGTCGTCGCTCGAATTGTTGTCGTAGACGTAGATCCGGGCCCCCGGCAGCACGGCCCTGAAGTCGCCGACCACCTTTCCGATGGCGCAGCCCTCGTTGAAGCAGGGTATGATGACGGCAATGCGTGGCGCCATGTCGGAAATCAATGCCTGCCGTGCCCCTCTTGGCGGACGTGCGGTCCTTCGATCGTCGAACGCTGCTCGATCAAGGCATACAAGGTCTCCCTGAAGAAAGCGTTAGAGCGCTTCCAGGAAAAGTGGGAACCGGTTTTCCGTCCGGAAGCGCGAAGGATAGAATCATGCTTCCAGGAAAAGTGGGAACCGGTTTTCCGTCCGGAAGCGCGAAGGAAAGAAACATGCTTCCAGGAAAAGCGGGAACCGGTTTTCCGTCTGGAAGCGCTCCAAGACGAGCTGGCCGGGGCAACTCTCCCGGCGCGGTGCGGACACGGCCCGCTCAACCAAACGTGACGGGAGCGAAGCGAGGCGGTCGTTGACCCTGCCGCCGCTGCCGGCCAATCTCCGCCCATCGAGAAGAGGGAGAAGACGCGTGCGACGTGCAATGACCGGAGTCCTCGCTTTCGCGCTCGCCGCCATGGTCTGCTCGCGTGCCTTCGCCGGCGCGCCCGACCCGGGGGACTGGCCGGGGCACTGGAGTGCGGTGGTCGATCGAGCCAGGGGCGAGACCGTCTACTGGAACGCCTGGGGCGGCTCCGGCAACGTCAACGCCTTCATCGCCTGGGCCGGGCGAGAGATGGAAAAGCGCTACGGCGTCCGCGTCGTCGACGTGAAGGTGGCCGACACGGCCGACGCCGTCGCGAAGGTCGTCGCCGAGAAGGCCGCCGGCAAGGACGAGGGCGGTTCTGTCGATCTCGTCTGGATCAACGGCGAGAACTTCGTCTCCATGAAGCGGCGCGGGCTGCTGATGACCCCCGGATGGGCGACGAAGCTGCCGAACTGGAAATATGTGAACACCGCCAATCCCACCGTGACGACCGACTTCAACGAGCCGACGGCCGGCCTCGAAAGCCCCTGGGGCGGAGCCAAGCTCGTTTTCTTCTACGACAAGGCGCGCACGGAGGCGGGCGACCTTCCCGACGACGCACGCGGGCTGCTCGCCTGGGCCGAGGCGCATCCCGGGCGCTTTTCCTATCCCGCGCCGCCCGATTTCACCGGCACGTCCTTTCTCAAGCAGGTCCTCTTCGAGCTGATCGGCGACAAATCGAAACTCTACCGGCCCGTCGACGAGGCGACCTTCGAGAGCGACGTCGCGCCCCTGTTCGACTATCTCGACCGGCTGCGGCCGTTCCTCTGGCGGAAGGGGAGGGCCTATCCGAAGGACTATCCGGCGATGAGGCAGAAACTGGCGGACGGGGAACTCGGCATCGTCTTCGCCTTCAATCCCTCGGAGGCGTCCGCCGCCATCCAGGCCGGACAGCTTCCCGATACGGTGCGCTCCTTCACCTTTTCCGGCGGGACGCTCGGCAACACGCATTTCGTCGCCATTCCCTTCAACGCCAATGCCAAGGCGGCTGCGCTCGTCCTGGCGAACTTCCTGCTGTCGCCGGAGGCCCAGCTGCACAAGGAGGACCCCAGATACTGGGGCGATCCGACGGTGCTTTCGATGAAGAATCTGCCCGAAGATGTCCGCCGGCGGTTTTCGCTGCTGGATCGCGGCGTGGCGACCCTGCCGCCCGGAAAGCTCGGCCCCGTGGTTCCCGAGCCCGACGAAAGCTGGACGACCCGCATCGAGCAGGAATGGAAGAAGCGCTACGAGGTGGCCAACTGAGCCGGATCGCGGGCCGCCGGCGGTCTGCCCCGGATCGCCTCGAAGCCGCGCGCCTCGCCCCCGGCCTGACCGCCTTCGTGCTGCTCGGACCGCTTCTCTTCGGCCTCGCCGGAACGGTCCTGCCGGCCTTCGGCTATCTGCCGGCGCTCGGCGGCGACCATCCGACCGTCCGGTTCTTCGGCGACCTCTTCGCCACGCCCGGCATCCTGCGCTCGGCCCTCCTCGCCCTCGGGACGGGCGTCGCGACGACCGCGATCGCCTTCACGCTTTCCCTCGCCTTCGTCGCGAGCTGGGTGGGAACCTCGGTGTTCGCCCGGCTCCAGCACATGGTTTCGCCGCTGCTGTCGGTTCCGCACGCGGCGGTGGCGTTCGCCCTCGCCTTCCTCGTTTCGCCGGCGGGGTTCCTGCTGCGGCTCGTCTCTCCCTGGCTGACGGGCTTCACCCGCCCGCCGGACTGGCTCGTCGTCCACGACCCCTTCGCCCTGACGATGATCGCCGGGCTTGTCGTCAAGGAAGTGCCCTTCCTCCTCCTGGTCATGCTGGCCGCCCTGCCGCAGGTGCCCGTCGCCGAAATGCGGCGTCTCGCCGCCGCGTTCGGCTACGGCCGCGTCGCCGGTTTCGTCTACGCGCTGGCGCCCGCCATCTACGGCCAGGTCCGGCTGGCCGTCTATGCCGTCGTCGCCTATGCGAGTTCCGTCGTGGACGTCGCGGCCATCCTCGGCCCGGTGCTGCCTGCCCCGCTTCCGGTCCGCCTGCTCGGCTGGATGGGCGATCCGGACCTGTCCATGCGTTTCGTCGCCTCCGCCGGCGCATTGGTGCAGCTGGCCGTGACCGCCGTGTCGCTCCTTCTCTGGTTCGGCCTGGAGAAACTCGTCGGCGGCCTGGCGATGGCCTTCTGCGAGAGGGGCGTTCGTTTCCGGCGCGACCGATGGCTCCGCCGCGCCGCGCTCGCCGGCATGGCCCTGGCGTCGGGCACGGTTTTCGCAGGCATCGCCGTGCTGGCCCTCTGGTCCGTCGCCGGCCTCTGGCAGTTTCCCGACGTCCTTCCCGCGCGACTGACGCTCGGCACCTGGACGAGCAGCCTGCCGGGCGCGGCCGCGCCGCTGTGGACGACCCTGCTCGTCGGCTCTCTCTCGACCCTGGCGGCGCTTCTCCTGACCGTCGGCTGCCTCGAGAACGAGGCGGAAACCGCCCGCCGTGCCGGCTCGCGCGCGCTTTTCCTCATCTATCTTCCGTTGCTCGTTCCGCAGATCTCCTTCGTCTTCGGCCTGCAGGTGCTGATGATCGTCTCCGGGCTCGACGGGAGCTTCCCGGCTTTGGTGCTGGTGCATCTCGTCTTCGTGCTGCCCTATGTCTTCCTGTCGCTCGCCGATCCCTGGCGCTCCTATGACCGGCGCTACGACGTGGTTGCCGCCTCCTTCGGCAAGTCGCGCGCCACGATCCTGCTGCGGGTGCGCCTGCCGATGCTCCTGCGCGCCATGCTGACCGCCGCCGCCGTCGGCTTCGCCGTCTCGGTCGGCCTCTATCTGCCCACGGTGCTGATCGGCGCCGGCCGGCTGACCACGGTGACGACGGAGGCCGTCGCCCTCGCCTCGGGCGGAAACGCGCGGCTGATCGGCGTCTACGCCTTTCTGCAGGCGCTGCTTCCGTTTTTCGGCTTTGCGATTGCGTCGCTCGTGCCGGCCTTGCTATTCCGCAACCGCCGCCTGCTGGCCGCTTGAGAGAGGACGCCCCGGGAACCGCCATGACGAGCTCCGCCGGACTACGCCTGTCCGATATCCGGATCGCGCTTCGCGGCGCGCCCCTGATCGCGGTCGATGCGACCGTCCGCCCGGGCGAGGTCCTCACGGTCATGGGGCCGTCCGGCTCGGGGAAGTCGACGCTGCTCGCCTATATCGGCGGATTTCTCGACCCGGTCTTCACCGCCTCGGGCAGGGTGGGAGTCGGCGGCATCGACCTGACGGACCTGCCCGCGGAGGAACGTCGCGCCGGCGTCCTGTTCCAGGATCCGCTGCTGTTCCCGCATCTGTCGGTTGCCGGCAACGTCGCCTTCGCATTGCCGCCGGGCGTGCGCCGCCGCGCCGAGCGTCGCCGGCTGGCCGAAGCGGCGCTGGCCGCCGTCGGCCTCGACGGCTTCGGCGACCGCGACCCGGCCACGCTGTCGGGCGGACAGAAGGCCCGCGTGGCGCTGCTGCGCGTCCTCTCCTCGCAACCCAGGCTGCTCCTTCTCGACGAGCCCTTTTCCAGGCTGGACATGGCCTTGCGGCGCCAGACGCGGGACCTGGTCTTCGAGCGCGCCCGGGCGGCCGGCTTGCCCGTCGTGCTGGTCACCCACGACGCCGCCGACGCGGAAGCGGCCGGCGGCGCCGTCATCGACGTCGGGACGGGCTGACCGTGCCGTCCGAACTTCCCGATCTTCCAGTCCGCTCCGTCCTGGACGACCTCGGCTCGGCGCTCGCCGGAGAGGGATCGGCGGTCCTCGCCGCGCCTCCCGGGGCAGGCAAGACGACGCTGGTCCCCCTTTTCCTGCTCGGCGCGGCGTGGCGCGGCGACGGCCGCATCGTCCTGGTCGAGCCGCGGCGGCTCGCCGCCCGGGCCGCGGCGCGGCGCATGGCGTCGCTGCTCGGCGAAACCGTCGGGGGGACCGTCGGCTATCGCATGCGGCTCGATACCAAGGTGTCCCGGGCGACGCGCGTGGAGGTGGTGACCGAAGGCGTCTTCACCCGCATGGCGCTCGACGATCCGGAGCTGGCCGGCGTCGCCGCCGTGATCTTCGACGAGTTCCACGAACGCTCGCTCGATGCCGATTTCGGCCTCGCCCTGGCACTCGACATCAGGAGCGGCCTCAGGGACGACCTGCGGCTCGTCGTCATGTCCGCCACCCTCGATACGCAGCGCGTCGCGTCCCTTCTCGGCGGCGCGCGAGCGATCGAAAGCCGCGGACGCGCCTTTCCGGTCGAAATCCGCTATCGCGAACGCCCGCCGCGCGAGCCGGTCGAGGCGGCGGTGGCGCGCGCCATCGTGTCCGCGCATCGGGAAGAGGCCGGCTCCATCCTCGCCTTCCTTCCCGGCCAGGCGGAAATCCGACGCACCGCCGAGCGCCTCGAGGGACAGTTCGGAGCCGAAACGATCGTTGCCCCGCTTTACGGCAATCTCGACGGCCGCGCCCAGGACGAAGCGATCCGCCCCGCCCCGCCCGGCCGGCGCAAGATCGTGCTCGCCACCGCGATCGCCGAGACCTCCATCACCATCGACGGCGTCGCCGTGGTGATCGACGGCGGGCTGGCGCGCCAGCCGGCGTTCGAACCCGCGACCGGCATCACCCGGCTGGAGACGGTGCGCGTCTCGCGCGCCGCCGCCGACCAGCGCGCCGGCCGCGCCGGGCGCACCGGGCCAGGCATCGCCATCCGTCTCTGGCGGGCCGAACAGACCGCGGCGCTGCCGGCCTTCTCGCCGCCCGAAATCCTCGCCGCCGATCTCACCGGGCTCGTCGTCGATTGCGCCGCCTGGGGCGTCGCGGACCCGGCAACGCTTGCCTTCATCGATGCACCGCCCGCCGCCGCGCTCGGCGAGGCCCGCGCGCTGCTTGCCGATCTCGGTGCGCTGGATCCGCTGGGCGGCCTGACGCCGCGCGGCCGGGACATGCGCGCGCTCGGGCTGCCCGTGCGGGCCGCGGCGATGGTCGTGGCCGCCGCCGAGCGCGGCGGCGACGTCGAGGCCGCCGCACGCCTCGGCGTGCTGCTCGGCGAGCCGGGCCTCGGCGGTTCCTCCGTCGACCTCGACGACCGCCTGCGCCGTTTCGCCGCGGAAGCCGGGCCGCGCGCTTCGGCCGCCAGGGACCTCGCGGCCCGGATAGCCCGCAGCGCGTCGCACGGCCCGAAAGGCGACGCCGGGGCGACCGCCTCCGCGGGCGAAATCCTGATCGACGGCTTTGCCGACCGCGTCGCCATGCGGCGTGGCGGCCACGGCCGCTTCCTCATGGCCAACGGCCGCGGCGCCGTCCTCGACGAGACCGACCGGCTCGCCGCGGCGGATTTTCTCGTCATCGCCGACCTGACCGGCCGTGCCGTCGAACAGCGCGTCCTGGCCGCGGCCGAGATCGACCGGGCGGCGATCGAGGCCCGATTGTCGGGCCGGATCGTGTCCGAGCTCGACTACGGCTTCGATCGCGCCAGCCGCTCGGTGCGCGCGCGGGCGACCCGCCGCCTCCGCGCGATCGTGCTCGACGAGCGGCCGATGCCGCTCGCCGACGCCCAGGCAACCGCCGAAGCGCTGGCCGAGGGCGTTCGCCTGCTGGGCCCCCAGGCCCTGCCGTGGGACAAGGCGTCGGGCAGGCTGCGCGAAAGGCTCGCCTTCCTCTACCGTTCGCTCGGCGGCGACTGGCCCGACATGTCCGACGAAGCCCTCCTGCAGAGGCTGCACATATGGTTCGAGCCGTTCCAGGCGGGGGTGGCGTCGTTCGATTCCATTCGGCCCGCCAGCCTGGGCCAGGGGCTGATGGCCCTCGTGCCGTACCCGTTGCAGCGCGATCTCGACCGGCTTGCCCCGGTCGCCTACGAGGTCCCGACCGGGATGCGCCACGCCATCCGCTACGACGGCGAGGAGCCGGTGCTGGCCGTGCGCGTGCAGGAACTCTTCGGCCTTCGCCAGCATCCGGCGATTGCCGGAGGCCGGCTGCCGCTCCTTCTCGAGCTCCTCTCGCCGGCCGGCCGGCCGATCCAGACGACGCGCGACCTTCCCGGTTTCTGGACCGGTTCGTGGCGGGAGGTGCGCGCGCAGATGCGCGGTCGCTATCCCCGGCACGAATGGCCCGAGGACCCGGGAAGCGCGGCGCCGACCACGCGGGCGAAGCCCCGCGGCGGCTGACCGCTGGACAACAGCCGGATTTGGCCCCAAATGTGGGCCGAGAGGCGCCTTCCAACGATGCCAATGCTTTCCAGACACCTTTTCGACGATCGGGTCTCGCGCTACCGGCTGCGGCTGGAAACCCTGACGCGCCTGCGCTGGCTGGCCGTCACCGGGCAGTGCCTCGCCGTCATGTTCACGGCCTTCTATCTCCATTTCAGCTTTCCGGCGATCCTCTGCTTCGCCCTCATCGCCTGTTCCGCATGGCTGAACGTCTTCCTGACCCTGCGCTATCCGGCGACCCACCGGCTGGAGCCGCTGGCCGCCCTCGGCGTGCTCGGCTTCGACCTGCTGCAGCTGACGGGCCTTCTCTTCATGACCGGCGGCATCGCCAACCCCTTCGCCATCTTCGTCGCCGTGCCGGTCATCATCTCGTCGGCATCGCAGCCGGTCCGCTATACGCTCGGCCTCATAGCGCTGGCCATCTTCAGCGTCTCCATGCTCGCCTTCTTCTCCCTGCCGCTTCCCTGGTACGACGGCGCCACCTACAAATTGCCGCTGCTCCTGCACGGGGGGGTATGGCTCGGCATCGTGTCCACCATCGTCTTCGCCGCCTTCTATACCTACCGCGTGTCCTCCGAGGCCAATTTGCTCGCCGACGCCCTGGCGGCGACGGAACTGACCCTGCAGCGCGAACAGCACATTTCGGCCCTCGACGGGCTGGCCGCCGCCGCCGCGCACGAGCTCGGAACCCCGCTCGCCACCATATCGGTCGTCGCGCGCGAGATGGAGCGCGCGCTCGGTCCCGACGAACGCTTTCGCGAGGACGTGCAGCTCCTCAGGAGCCAGAGCGAGCGATGTCGGGACATCCTGCGCCGGATAACGACGCTGTCCACCGACGACGAGGCGCAGATGCGCCGGCTGCCCCTGACCCTGCTCGTCGAGGAAGTGGTGGCGCCGCATCGCGAGTTCGGCGTGGATCTCGTCGTCACCGTCGAGGGCGAAGGCAGCGAACCGGTGGGCCGCCGCAACCCGGGCATCCTCTACGGCCTCGGCAATCTGATCGAGAACGCGGTCGATTTCGCCGAGTCGTCGGTCGAGGTCGCCGTCGTCTACGATCGGGACGTGGTGCGGCTGACCATCGGCGACGACGGCCCCGGCTTTCCGGCGGACGTGATCGGCCAGATCGGCGAGCCGTTCCTCACGCGCCGCACCGGCGCCGAACAGGCCGGGGCCGGAGGCCTGGGGCTCGGCCTTTTCATCGCCAAGACCCTCCTGGAACGCTCCGGCGCCGTGCTGCGGTTCTCCAACCGCCCCGGCGCGGGGGGCGGCGCGGTCGTCAAGGTGGCCTGGCCCCGGCGCGCCATGGACGTCATCGGAGAAGAAGAGACTTTACCCCAGATGCCGAAAGCGCAATAAACGGAGCGGCCCGGTGGCGGGAGAGAGCGTCTTCTTCGCTCTCGCGCGACGACCCGGGCCCGGTTTCGCCGTCTACCGGGCGGCAGCCGGCATCGCCGAGCGATGCGAAATCGATACGCACCGGGGGCCACTTGGTTGCACGGACTTTGGCAGGGGAGTCCGAAGCAGGAAAGGCCATGGGAACATGGAAGAGAATTTCGACGAATCCGAAGCGACGGGCGCCGATGAAGGCGCCGAGCAGGGTCTCGGATCCGATGCGACCCTGCTGATCGTCGACGACGACGGTCCCTTCGTCCGCCGTCTCGGGCGCGCCATGGAAAGCCGCGGCTTCAAGGTCGACATCGCGGAATCGGTGGCCGAGGGTCTCGCGAAGGCGAAATCCGCGCCGCCGCGCTTCGCCGTGGTCGACATGCGCCTGGGCGACGGCAACGGCCTCGACGTCATCGAGGCGATCCGCCAGCGCCGCGAGGACACCCGCATGGTTGTGCTGACCGGCTACGGAAACATCGCGACCGCGGTCAATGCCGTGAAGCTCGGCGCCCTCGACTATCTGGCCAAGCCGGCCGACGCCGACGAGG
The DNA here is from genome assembly GCA_963838155.1 of uncultured Alphaproteobacteria bacterium. GTDB lineage: Bacteria > Pseudomonadota > Alphaproteobacteria > Rhizobiales > Rhizobiaceae > Pararhizobium_B. The sequence continues at coordinate 131,157 of CAWIQE010000013.1, read as the reverse complement.
TCTATGCCGCGCTGACCCGCAAGCCCGGGGAGCGGGCCGAACTCCCGGAGAACCCCATGTCGGCCGACCGCGTCCGCTGGGAGCATATCCAGCGCGTCTACGAGATGTGCGAGCGCAACGTCTCGGAGACCGCCCGCCGGCTGAACATGCACCGCCGGACCTTGCAGCGCATCCTCGCGAAGCGCGCGCCGCGCTGATCCGGCGCCTCACGCCTCGCCCGGCGTCGCCGCCAGTTCGGCCGTGAGCAGCCGGTCGGCCGCGGCCCGGGCGAATTGCAGCGTCAGCGCCTTGCGGCGGGCAGGGGCGAGGCCGTGCTCCGGCGCGTCGCGCCGCAGCTCCGCGCCGTAGCCGTCCGACAGGATGAGCCCGCAATCCTCGGGAAAGATCTCGAGCGGCACCTGGCGATGCGTCGCGAAGAACAGCCGGTCGCAGAATTCGCGGTAGTCGGGCCATTTCCGGTCGACCCGGAAGTCCTCGATCGACGTCTTGATCTCGACGATCCAGATTTCGGCCTTGGGGCCCAGCGCGACGAGGTCGGCGCGACGGCCGCTGGCGAGCGTCAGTTCCGGCAACACCGACAGGCGCATGTCGCAGAACAGGCGCTGCACCCCGCGGCGCACCGACATCGCGCGCTCGGACTGGCGGCCGTCGATCAGCGGACTTGTCCTGTGGGGCGAGACGAGAGGCATGGCGAAGCGTGGCACGCCGCACCGAGTCGCGCAAGTTCCGGAGCGCGTCCGCGCTTCCGGACGGAAAACCGGTCTCCACTTTTCCTGGAAGCGCTTGTTTGCTTGCACGCTTCCGGACGGAAAACCGGTCTCCACTTTTCCTGGAAGCGCGTCAGGTGGGCGGCGTTCCGTTTTCGGCGAGAACGGCGCCGGCGAGGTAGAGCGACCCGCAGATCAGGATGCGCGGGGCCGGCGAGGACATCCAGTTCTCGCGAATCAGGCCGAGGGCGTCCTCGACGCTGTCGACCGGCTCGGCCGAGAGCCCGGCCTCCGCCGCGTCGTCGGCGAGCGCCAGCGGGTCGATGCCCGTTTCCGATCCGGCGATCGGCACCGTGAAGACGTGCCGGGCCATGCCGACGAACGCCTCGAAATAGCCGATCGGATCCTTGGTGCTGATCATTCCGGTGATCAGGAACAGGGGTCGCGGCATCCGCTCCTCGAGCTCCGCCAGGGCCTCCGCGATCACCATCCCGGCTCCCGGATTGTGGCCGCCGTCGAGCCAGACCTCGGACCCGTCCGGCGCGGCCGCGACGAGCTTGCCGGCCGTCAGGCGCTGCATCCGTGCCGGCCAGTCGACCGAGGCGAGCCCGGCCTCGATGGCCTTCTCGTCCACGGCGAACCGGGCCGCCTTGATCGCCCGGATCGCGGCCGCGGCGTTGGCGTGCTGGTGCCGGCCGGGCAGGCGCGGCAGCGGCAGGTCCATGAGCCCGAACTCGTCCTGGTAGATGAGCCTCTTGTGTTCCTCGTGGGCCGAGAAATCCTGTCCGAAGACGCTCGTCGGTGCGAGCGCCCGCTCGGCGGCGGCAACGAGCACGCCGAGCGCGGCCGGGTAGGGCTGGCTGCCGATGACGACCGGCACGCCGCGCTTCACGATGCCCGCCTTCTCGGCGGCGATCAGCTCGACGCTGTCGCCGAGATAGGCCTGGTGATCGACCGACACGGGCATGATCAGGCTGACGGCGGGGGTCTCGATGACGTTCGTCGCGTCGAAGCGGCCGCCGAGGCCGACCTCGATCACCGCGGCGTCGGCCGGATGCTCCGAAAAGAGCACGAAGGTGACCGCGGTCAGGATCTCGAAGACGGTGATCGCGCGTCCGTCGTTGGCAGCCGCGACGCGGCGGACGGCCTCTGCAAGAGTGGCGTCCTCCACGAACCGGCCCGGCGCGCCCTTGCGCCCCAGCCGATAGCGCTCGTGCCAGTCGACCAGGTGCGGCGAGGTATGGATATGCACCGAGAGCCCCGCCGCCTCGAGAATCGAACGGCAGAAGGCCGTGGCGGACCCCTTGCCGTTGGTGCCGGCGATATGGATGACGGGAGGCAGCCGGTCCTGCGGCCGGCCGAGATCGTCGAGCAGGCGCCGCACCCGGTCGAGCGACAGGTCGAAGCCCCGCGGGTGCACGCGCATGAGCGCGTCGATTTCCCGCGCCGCTTCACCCGATCGCTGCAATGTCATCACTGGCTCCGACATTCCGACGCGAGGCGTCCGACGGGACCGGGGCGCTGCACCGGCGTCGCGGACGCGCTCCGTCTCGTTCTTCTCGCAAAAATCCCGGACCGACGAACCGGGTTCCGCCATTTCCGGGAGTGCCCTAGAGCGCTTCCAGGAAAAGTGGAAACCGGTTTTCCGTCCGGAAGCGCGTAAAAACAATGTGGTAGAGCCTGTCCGCGATTCCGTGAAGCGCGGACAGGCTCTAATGCACCTTCTCATCGGCCGGAGCCGTTTCGGCCTTCGCCTCGGCGGCCTCGTCGGCCGCCGGAGCCGCCGCGTCCTCGGCAACCGGATCCTCCTTCTTCGCCGGCCGCGCCGCACCGTTGCCGCGGCCGACATCGACGTCGGCGGGCTTCTTCATCAGGATCTTCAGGAGCCGCGCCAGCATCTCGGGAATGTCGTGGCGTTTCACCACCATGTCGATCATGCCATGGTCGCGCAGATATTCCGACGTCTGGAAGCCCTCCGGCAGCTGCTCCCGGATCGTCTGCTCGATCACCCGCTTGCCGGCAAAGCCGATCTCGGCGCCGGGCTCGGCGAGATGCACGTCGCCCAGCATCGCATAGGACGCCGATACGCCGCCGGTCGTCGGGTTCGTCATCACCACGATATAGGGCAGGCCCGCTTCCTTCAGCATCTCCACCCCGACGGTGGTGCGCGGCAGCTGCATCAGCGAAAGAATGCCTTCCTGCATGCGCGCGCCGCCGGAGGCCGGGAACATGACGAGCGGGCATTTCTCCTTGATCGCGCGCTCGAAGGCCCTGACGATCGCCTCGCCCGCGGCCATGCCGAGGGACCCGCCGGCAAAGCCGAACTCATGAACCACGGCGACCAGCTTGACGCCGTGCACCTTGCCGAGGCCGGCCAGGATGGTGTCCTCCATACCGGTCCGCGCCCGGTATTCCTTGAGCCGCTCGGTGTACCGCTTGGCATCGCGGAACTTCAGCGGATCCTGGGCGACCTGGGGCTGCGGCAGCGTCTCGTAGCGCCCCTCGTCGAAGAGGTGGGCAAACCGGCCCCTCGCCGAAATCTTCATGTGGTGGCCGGAGGCGGGAATCACGAAGAGATTGTCCTCGAGATCCTTGTGAAAGACCATCTCGCCTGTTTCCGGGCACTTGATCCAGAGGTTCTCCGGAACCTCCCGGCGCCCGAACATCGAGTTGATCTTCGGTCGTACATAGCTTGTGATCCAGTTCAAGGCCTTGGCTCCCGAAATGTTCTACCTAATCTGGGTCGCTTATCCCGCCGTTGCAAGGCGGGCCGCCCTCACGCCCTCGGCCAGCTCGCGCACCAGCGACCGGACGCTCCCGACCGTGTTCGCGGTCGGGCGCCTCTCCGCATCGAGGCTGTCGGCGATCCGGCCGACGATCGCCGAGCCGACCACGACGCCGTCCGCCGACGCCCCGATGGCGCGCGCATCGTCGGCCGTCTTGACGCCGAAGCCGACGCAGACCGGCAGGTCGGTGTGGCCCTTGATGCGCCTGACTGCGTCGCCCACCCTGCCCGTGTCGGTCAGCGACGAGCCGGTGATCCCGGTCATCGACACGTAGTAGACGAAGCCCGACGTGTTCCGCAGCACCGCCGGCAGGCGCCGGTCGTCCGTGGTGGGCGTGGCGAGGCGTATGAAGTTGATTCCCTTCCTCAGCGCCGGGATGCAGAGTTCCTCGTCCATCTCGGGGGGAAGGTCGACGACGATGAGGCCGTCGATTCCCGCTTCGAGCGCGTCGTCCAGGAACCGGTCGACGCCGTACCTGTAGATGGGATTGTAGTAGCCCATCATCACGATCGGCGTCGCGTCGTCCGTCCGGCGGAAGTCGGCGGCCATCTGCAGCGTCTTCTTCAGCGTCTGGCCGCCCTTGAGCGCCCGCTGCCCGGCGAGCTGGATCGCCGGTCCGTCGGCCATAGGGTCGGAGAACGGCATGCCGAGCTCGATCACGTCGGCGCCGGCCCCGGGCAGCGCCTTCATGATCTCGAGCGCCGTGGCGTAGTCCGGGTCGCCGGCCATGAAATAGGTCACGAGCGCCGGCCGCCCCTCGGCCTTGAGGTCCGAAAACCGCCTGTCCATCCGTGCGGTCATGGTCAGATCTCCATTCCCAGATGCTTGGCGACCGCGAAGACGTCCTTGTCGCCCCGCCCGCACAGGTTCATCACGATGATCTGCTCCCGGTCCATCTTCGGCGCGCGCTTCATCACCTCGGCGAGCGCGTGCGAGGGCTCGAGCGCCGGAATGATGCCCTCGACCCGCGTGAGGAGCTGGAAGGCCTCCAGCGCTTCGGTATCCATGATCGGGACGTATTCGACGCGGCCCGTCTCCTTCAGCCAGGAATGCTCCGGCCCGATGCCGGGGTAGTCCAGCCCGGCGGAGATCGAATGGCCTTCCTTGATCTGGCCGTCGTCGTCCTGCAGCAGATAGGTGCGGTTGCCGTGGAGGACCCCGGGCGATCCGGCGGTCAGGGAGGCGCAGTGCTCCTCGCCGTCGAGGCCTTTGCCACCCGCCTCCACGCCGAGGATGGCGACGCTCGCGTCGTCGAGGAACGGATGGAAGAGGCCGATCGCGTTCGACCCGCCTCCGACGGCCGCCACCAGGAGGTCCGGCAGCCGGCCTTCGGCCGCCATGATCTGCTCCCTGACCTCGCGTCCGATGACCGACTGGAAGTCGCGCACCATCTCGGGATAGGGATGCGGCCCGGCCGCCGTTCCGATCATGTAGTAGGTCGACTCCACGTTGGTCACCCAGTCGCGCAAGGCCTCGTTCATCGCATCCTTGAGCGTGCCGTGGCCGGCCGTGACCGGCTTCACCTCCGCGCCGAGCAGTCGCATGCGGAACACGTTCGGCGCCTGCCGCTCGACGTCGGTCGCGCCCATGTAGACGACGCAGGGCAGGCCGAAGCGCGCGGCGACCGTCGCCGACGCGACGCCATGCTGGCCGGCGCCGGTTTCGGCGATGATGCGCGTCTTGCCCATCTTCTTCGCCAGCAGGATCTGGCCGAGGCAGTTGTTGATCTTGTGCGAGCCGGTGTGGTTCAGCTCGTCGCGCTTGAAGTAGATCTTCGCGCCGCCGAGCTCTTCCGTCAGCCGTTCGGCGAAATAGAGCGGGCTCGGCCGGCCGGTATAGTGCGTGTTGAGGTCTTCGAGCTGCGCCTTGAAGCCGGGATCGGTGCGCGCCGACTTCCAGGCTTCCTGCAGCTCGAGGATGAGCGGCATAAGCGTTTCGGCAACGAATCGACCGCCGAAAATGCCGAAGCGGCCCTCTTCGTCGGGGCCGGCACGGAATGAGTTGGGCTTGGCAGGCTGGTTCACTGGAAAGCTCCCGAAGCTTCGCGTAAGGCTCACTGCGCGGCGCGCACCGCCGAAAGGAAAGCTGCGATCCGGCCGACGTCCTTGACGCCCGGCGCACTTTCCACGCCGGACGAAACGTCGATCCCGCGCGCGCGGCTGGCCTCGAGCGCCGCGCCGATGTTGTCCGCGTTCAGGCCACCGGAAAGCATGTAATCGACCCCCTCGTCAAGCGCGCCGAGCAGGCGCCAGTCGAAGGCCAGGCCGTTGCCGCCGGGAAGCGATGCCCCCGCCGGCGGCTTGGCGTCGAGGAGCAGCCGGTCGGCCACGTCGCGATAGGCCCCGACGGCGGCGAGGTCCTCGGCGGTCCGCACGGGAAGCGCCTTCATCACCGGCAGCCCGTAGCGTGCCTTCACCGCGGCGACCCGCTCCGGCGTTTCGCTGCCGTGCAGCTGCAGGAGGTCGGGCCGCAGGGTCTCGACGATGGCGTCGAGGGCCGCGTCGTCGGCGTCGACCGTCACGGCGACGACCGTCGCCCGGCCCCTCGCCGGCGCGGCGAGTTCGGCGGCGCGCCGCGCGTCGACGTTGCGGGGGCTTCGGGGGAAGAAGATGAAGCCGACATGGCTCGCATCGCCGCTAAGCGCCGCCGCCACCGCTTCGTCGCTCGTCAGACCGCAGATCTTGATGTCGAGTGCCGGGCTCATCTCTGCCACGTCGCATGAAACGTCGCGCATGTCGAGCGAAACGCGACCGGGAAGGGGTTCAGGAAAAATCGACGGCGTGCAGGCGACCGCCGTGCTGCTTCAGCCATCGCCTGGCATCGGCCATCTCCGGGCAGAGCTCTTCGCACAGCCGCCAGAACCGCGGGCCATGGTTCATCTCCTTGAGGTGGGCGACCTCGTGGGCGGCGAGATAGTCGATGACGGCGGGCGGCGCCATGACGATCCGCCAGGAGAACGACAGGATCCGATCGCTGGTGCAGGAGCCCCAGCGGCTCTTCGTGTCCCGGAAGCGGACGCCGGCGGCGCAGATGCCGAGGCGGGCCGTGTGTCGCCGCACCGCCGCCTCGAGGTCGCGCCGGGCCTCCTTCCTGAGGAAATCCGCGACGCGGCGTCCGAGGTGTTCCGGCAGGCCGCCCACCACCAGGATCGGGGTCTCCCCCGTCGCCCGCGCCTCCGTCAGCCCGCGCGCGCTGCCGGAGCGCACGATCCGGTGGTCGACGCCGCGCAGACGGATCGTCGAGCCCTCCCGCACCCGGCAATCGGCCGGATACCGGGCGAGCCGGGTCATCAGCCAGCCCTGCTGGCGGTTGAGGAAATCGTCGATCTGGCGCGGGGGAAGCCCCTGCGGCACGGTCAGCCGGAGAGCCTTGCCTCCGGGCTCGATCCTCAGCGTCATCCGGGTCGCACGCGCATGCTCGCGCACTTCGAGCGGCAGCGTCCTGCCGCTGACGGCGATGTCGCGGGATAGGTGGCGCCGCGCCTTCTTCTCGCGGTTCTGCCGGGTGCGGGGCGAGAGCTGGAACATGTCGGCAACATTATCCGATTCGCGGGCGTCGCGCGCATGCCGGACCGCAAAAAAGCGGCGCCCCCTCGAAGGGGCGCCGCCGGGTGCGGTCCTTACGCTGCCGGCGCGTTCAGCCGTCGATCTCCGTCGCCGGCCCGCCGAAGCCCTTTCCGTAGTCCTGGCCGTAGTCCTGGCCGGGCCCGCGCCGCGCCTTGCGGTCGCGCATGAAGCGGTCGAACTCTTCCTGGTCCTTGGCCCTGCGCAGTTCGCGCAGGTAGTCGTCGAAATCGCTGCGCATCTCGTCGAGCTTGCGCCGCTCTTCCTCGAGACGTTTGGTCTCCGCGTCGCGCCAGTCGTCGAAGGCCACGTTGCCCGTCCGCGGGGAGGCGGAATAGCCGCGGTCGCGGCCCCAGCGCGCAGCCCTGCGGCAGCCGGCGAAGACGTCGTCCGTCGCGCGGTTCACGTCGCGCTTGAAGCCGTCGAGGCGGTCACCCCAGATGATGTAGGCGAGCATCGCCAGTCCGAGCGGCCAGAAAACCATGAAGCCGAGTACCATCAGCGCGATGGTCGCCGGCGTCCAGGCAGGACGGATCAATGCATGTGTGGTCATCAGTCGGAACCTCGTCGTCACCCGTGCGGCCGGATTGCCGCCCCGGTGATTTCGATTTGGTGGGCGGCCCGCGCGGATTCAAGAAATCCGGCTCCGAAATCGGTCAACCGACTGAAAGAACGGGACTATATCGGACGGTCAGGTCGGCCTTGCCGAGGCCGTCGCCTGCTTCGACGACGGCGTTGAACGCGACTGCGGGGTATTCGATCGCATGAAATCGAGAATTCTCGGGGCGATCTCGGAGCGGAAGCGCGATCCGTTGAAAACGCCGTAATGGCCCACGACGGGCTGCAGATAGTGGTGGCGCATGCCTTCGGGAATGTTCGGGCAGAGGTCGTGCGCCGCCTGCGTCTGGCCGACGCCGGAAATGTCGTCGTTCTCGCCCTCGACGGTCAAAAGCGCGACGTTGCGGATCGCCTTGGTGTCGACGCGACGTTCGCGGTGCATCATCTCGCCCTTCGGCAGCGCGTGGCGGATGAACACCGTATCGACGGTCTGCAGGTAGAATTCGGCGGTCAGGTCCATCACTGCCAGGTATTCGTCGTAGAATTCGCGGTGCTTCTCGGCCGGCTCGCCGTCGTTCTTGACGAGATGGACGAAGAAGTCCTTCTGGGCGATCATATGCCGGTCGAGGTTCATCGACATGAAGCCCGACAGCTGCAGGAAGCCCGGATAGACGTCCCGCATGAAGCCCTGGTGCGGCCAGGGCACCTGCATGATGACGTTGTCGCGGAACCACTCGATCGGATGTTGCCCGGCCAGTTCGTTGACCGCGGTCGGATTGCGGCGGGTGTCGATCGGCCCGCCCATCAGCGTCATGGAGGCCGGCACGAAGCGATCGCCGTTCTCCTCCATCAGGGCGACGGCGGCGAGCACCGGCACCGACGGCTGGCACACGGCCATCACATGGGTGTCCGGTCCGAGCGCGTGCAGCATCGAGATGATGTAGTCGATGAAGTCGTCGAGGTCGAAGCGCCCGTCCGAGACCGGTACGTTCCGCGCGTCGGTCCAGTCCGTGACGTAGACGTCCGCCTTGGGCAGGAGCGTCTCGACCGTGCCGCGCAAAAGGGTCGCATAGTGGCCCGACATGGGAGCGACGACGAGGATCTTCGGATCCGTCGGGTGGCGGGGCGGCAGCGCACGTTCGAAGTGCAGAAGGTTGCAGAACGGCCGCGACCAGACCACCCGCTCGTGCACCGAGACCGGGCCCGAGGACAGGCGCGTTTCGGTCAATCCGAACTCGGGCTTGCCGTAACGGCGGGTGGAACGCTCGAAGACCTCGAACCCGGCCGCCACCGCGCGGCCCATCGAGGTGTGCGACAAGGGGTTGAGCGGGTTCTTGTAGGCGAGCCGCATCGCGTCCGCCGCCGCCCGCCAGGGCATCATCGACGCGTGGCTGAGTTCGTACCACTGATAGAACATTGGCAATAAGCCCCTTTCCGCCGGGCCGGCCGCCTGTTCTCGACGCCCTTTTCAACCCACATGCGCGACCCGCTTCCGGTTCCGGATCGACGGGCCTTCAATTCAGGAAGGTAGCACGCTTTTGCTGCACGGCAACATTTTCGCGGTAAGACCTTCGAATGGCGGGGAATTAACCACAGGGTTCGTGCCGTTCCGGCGGCCGGCGCCGGCGAAATCAGCCGCGGCGCCGGAGGGTGGCGAAGAAGAAGCCGTCCGTCGCCGTATCGGCCGGCGTCAGAAGCGCGCTCGCCGCGTCCGCCTGGGCCGGGGCGGCGGCGGCGTCCGGGGCGAAGAGGGCCGCCCGCTCCTCGCCCGCCGGGGCGGGCTCGAACGCCGGGTGTTCGGCGAGGAAGGCCTCGATCCGCGCTCCGTTCTCCTCCGGCAGCAGCGAACAGGTGACATAGGCCAGCCGGCCGCCGGGCCGCACGAAGCGCGCCGCTTCGCGAAGGACGGCGTCCTGTTCCGCTATCCGCGCCGCGAGGTTGTCCGGCGAAAGCCGCCACTTGGCGTCCGGCCGACGGCGCCAGGTTCCCGTCCCCGTGCAGGGCGCGTCCACGAGGACGCGGTCGCAGCGTTCGCAAAGCGCCTCCAGGGACCCCGGCTCCTCGTGGAGCTGGACGTTGCGCGTTCCCGCCCGCTTCAGCCGCTCGACGATCGGCGCCAGCCGCTTCCGGTCGGCATCGAAGGCATGAACCTGGCCCCGGTTGTTCATCGCCGCCGACATGGCGAGCGTCTTGCCGCCGCCGCCCGCGCAGAAATCCAGGACCTGCTCGCCCTCCCTGGCCGCGACGAGCGCGGCGACGACCTGCGAGCCTTCGTCCTGGACCTCGAACCACCCCTTGGCGAAGGCCGGCTCCGCGGTGACGTTGGGCAGGCGCGCCGGACCCGTGCCGGGGGCGATCCGCACGCCGTCGGGCGCGGTCGCCGTCGGCTGCGCGCCATGCCGGGAGAGGGCCTTGAGCACCTTCTCCCGCGACGCCTTCAGCGTGTTGGCCCGCAGGTCGAGCGGCGGCCGCTCCGCCATCGCCGCGAGCTGCCGGATCCAGTCCTCGCCGAATGCGGCGGCGAACGACGCCGCGGTCCACTCCGGCACGTCGGCCCGGACATGGGCTGGCGCCGAAGCGAGGTCGCGGCCCTCGAACGCGGCGAGCGTCCCGGCCGCGAGCGGCGCCGGGGCGAAGCGGTCGTCCGCCATGTCGGCCGCCAGCGCGTCCGGAGCGATCCGCCAGTCGCGGAAAAGGACCGCATGGGCCAGCATGCTAGGGCTGTCGCCGTCCATGAGGTAGGCGTGGGAGGACCGCCTGCGGAGCGCGTCGTAGACGATGTTGCCGATCGCCGCCCGGTCGCCCGATCCGGCGAAGCGATGGGACAGGCCCCAGTCCCTGAGCGCGTCGGCGACGGGACGCCTGCGCGCCTCGATATCGCCGAGAACCTCGATTGCGGCCGAAAGCCGCCCGCCGATGCGCATGGAATTGTCCTTCCCTCACTCCGGCGCGTTGGTAGGGCTTCGCGCGCCCGAGGGCAAGCGCGCCGTCAGCCGACGACGCTGTAGCAGACCTTGACGACGCCCGATTCCAGGAAGCCGAGCCTGCGCGCGGCGCCGCGCGAGAGATCGAGAACCCGGCCATGGACGAAAGGGCCCCGGTCGTTGATGCGCACGACCACCGTGCGGCCGTTGTCCTGGTTGACGACCTTCAGGCGCGTGCCGAATTCGAGGTGCCGGTTCGCGGCGGTCAGTTTGGAGGGAACCATCCGCTCCCCCGACGCCGTCTTCGACGTCAATGCGTACCAGGAGGCCCGGCCGCATTTGTCGCCGGCCCATTTGTCGCCGGCCATGGCGTGGGTTGCAGGAATGATGATGAAGCTTGTGGCCACGAGAGCCTGGCACAGGCGTGCCAGTCGGCGTGGTGCTGTCATGCGATAGTCCTTTCCCGACCGTTGAGACGGGTGCGCCGGTGCGGGTCAAAGGTGGCGACACGGTGGCCCCGAGGTCAAACCGTGTTAACGAATGTTTCGGTCGAGAGCGGAGAATCCCGGATTTCCGGGCTTTCGGACACGGCGCGCGGGCTTAGGAATTCGCCTTGTTCCCACATCGCCCCGAGCGCCGTGCGATAATCGGGATATTCGAAATCGTACCCGGCGGCGCGGATCCGCGCATTCGACACGCGCTTGTTCTCGCCGTAGAACGAACGGGCCATCGGGCTGAGGTCGGCGGTGGCGAAATCGGTTTCCGGCGGCGCCTCGACGCCCATCAGGGCCGCGGCGCAGGCGATGACGTCCTGGGGCGGCGCCGGCAGGTCGTCGGTCACGTTGAACGTCCCGCCGAGGCCTGCGCCGGCGATCATGGCCGTGGCCCCGGCGATGTCCGCGACATGGATGCGGTTGAAGACCTGCCCCGGCTTGACCAGCCGCCTTGCGGTGCCGTTCCGCAGCTTGTCGAAGGCGCTGCGTCCCGGCCCGTAGATGCCCGACAGGCGCAGGAGCGCGGTCGCGATCCCGTTCTCGTTGCCGAGCGCCGTCCAGGCCCGTTCGGTTTCGAGCCGGATCTTCGACCGGTCGGAGGCGGGACGGCATTCGGTGTCCTCGTCGACCCATGCGCCGCCGTGGTCCCCGTAGACGCCGACGGTCGACAAATAGCCGATCCAGCGGAGCTCCGGAGCGCGCTCCTTCAGGCGGCCCGCCAGGAGGGGGAGCACCGGATCGCCCGCGCGGCCGGGCGCGATCGACAGCACCAGATGGGTCGCCCGGGCGAGTTCCGCTTCGACCGCTGCGGAGAAGCCGCTGCCGTCGAAGGTCAGCGCCGCCGCACCCGCCGCCTCGATTGCTTGCAGGCCCTCCGCGGACCGGGCGGTGCCGACGATGCGCTCGGCGCCGGCGGCGAGCCTGCGGACGATGGCCTTGCCGGAATAGCCGGCTCCGAAGATGAAGAGACGCATGGGCTGCTCCGCTCGACGCGCCGCGGCGTCAGCCGAGCGCGATTCGCCACTCTGTTCGCACGTCGCCGTCCTCTTCCGCAACCGTCTGCGCGATCGCTTCGAGCTCGGCCGGCGGGAGGAGGCGCGAAAGCGCCCACACCGCCGCCCCGCGCACCAGCGGCGAGGGGTCGTCGAGCAAGGCCCGGCAGGGCGGCACGAGCGACCGGTCGCCGGAATTGCCGGCCGCCACGAGCACGTTCCGGACGAACCGGTCCCGGCCGATGCGCTTGACCGGCGATCCGGAGAAGAGGGCGCGGAACCGGGCGTCGTCCAGCCCGAGGAGCTCGACGAGAGACGGGGCCTCGAGGTCCGCGCGCGCCGTCAGCTTCTGTTCGCGGGCCGCGACCGCGAACTTGTTCCACGGACACACCGCCAGGCAGTCGTCGCAGCCATAGACGCGGTTGCCGATGGCGGCACGGAATTCGTGCGGGATCGGCCCGGCGTGCTCGATGGTGAGATAGGAGATGCAGCGGCGCGCGTCGAGCTGGTAGGGAGCCGGGAAGGCATCCGTCGGGCAGGCGTCGAGACAGGCCCGGCAGGAGCCGCAGCGATCCGGCTCGGCCGTGTCCGGTTCGAGGGCCGCCGTCGTGAAGATCGCGCCGAGAAAGAGCCACGAGCCGAACGCGCGGCTCACGAGATTGGTGTGCTTGCCCTGCCAGCCGAGCCCGGCCGCTTCGGCCAGCGGCTTCTCCATGACCGGGGCCGTGTCGACGAAGACCTTGACCCCGGCGCCCGTACGCGCCGAAAGTCGCGCGGCGATCTCCTTGAGCCGCCCCTTCATGACGTCGTGATAGTCCCGATGCCGCGCATAGACGGAGATGGCCGCGCGGTCCCGGCGGGAAAGCAGCGCCAGCGGGTCGCTCTGCGGCCCGTAGTTCATGGCGAGCATGATCACCGAGCGCACCTCCGGCCACAGCGCCCGCGGGTCGGACCTGCGCGCGGCCGTCTCCCCCATCCACGCCATCGTCCCGTGCCGCCCCTGTCGAAGGAATTCGCCGAGGCGTTCGCCGGCCAGCGGGATCGAGCCGGCTGCCGCTATGCGGACCCCGTCGAAGCCGAGGCGTCGCGCCTCGTCCGTCAGGAACTGCCGTGTCGTTCGGTCCATCGCGTTTCGTTCCGCACCAGTTGCGGGCGGCCGGCCCGGGCTCGTCCCGCGCTCCGAGGGAAAGGCGGCGTCGCGTCCGTCGGCTCAGAAATCCAGGTCGGCATAGTGGGAGACCGGGGCGAGGCTGCGCACGCGGTCGGCGAGCAGCGGACGGAAGGACGGCCGGGACTTCATCCTCTGGTACCACTCCTTGGCGTGCGGCGCGTCCGCCCAGTCGATCTCGCCGAGATAGTCGAGCACCGAGAGCGCTCCGACGCCTGCGAGATCGGCGTAGCTCAACCGGTCGCCGGCAAGCCAGCTCCGGCTCGCCGCCAGCCAGGAGACGTAGCGCATGTGCTCCTTGATGTTGCCGCGCGCCGTGCGCATCGCCTTCGAATCCGGGGCGCCGCCGCCGCGGCTCGGCGGCATCGTCAGCTTGTGCACCCGCTCGCGCACCAGCGGCCGGGTGCAATCCTGCTCGAGCTTCAGGAGGAACCAGTCGACGAGCCGGCGGATTTCGGCCCGCTCGAACGGGTCTTCCGCCAGAAGCCGCCGTTCCCTCTTGAGGACGCCGTGCGTCTCGTCGATGAATTCGGCGATGACGGTGGCCCCCGAAATCGCCCGCATGTTGTCGTCCACGTAGACGGGCAGCGTCCCGGCCGGATTGACGGTGAGGAAGTCGCTCGCCCGCGTCCAGGGCTCGATCTCGGTCAGGTCGATCTCGAAGCCGTACTCGCCGAGCACCAGGCGGATGAACCGCGAGGCGGAGGACATCGGATGATGGAAGAGAGAAGCCATGCGCGCCGCCTTGCTGGTGGACCGGCACCGCGGCGGCATCCGCGCCGCCTGTCCCGATTCCTATCGCCAGCTATAAAAGATTCGCTACCTTCAAGACAAGCGGAACGCCGATGCGCCGTTGTCGCCCGGCCGTCGGATGGAGGCCGGGGTCTCTGAAGGTCGCCGCTGCCGGCTGTCAGAAGCGGGCGTCGGCGGATTGCAGCTTCGTGCAGGCGTTGACGCCGTATGCGCTCGAGCAGTTCGACTGCGCATTGGCGCTCGAACGCGGTGCGAAGAACGACGCTGCTAGAATGGCGATGACCGCGAAAATGAAGGACGAAGCGACAGCCTTAACCATAATCTACCCCTGTGCCGACGACGTCGACATCGAATTGCTCTACAACCTGGGAAGGCCGCATCCGGTTCTACACGTGGCAAACCGGTCGCCGGCAATCCCCTCTCTCTCGAGATGGAAACGCGGCAGCCACCTACAGGTTCCCGGTGCCGGTATCAATCTCCCGGCCCCGCCGACGGTTCATATTCGAGCAATTTTCTTCACCGAGTGTTAATCGGCAACACCTTCGCGCGGCAAGTTTCTCGAGCCCGGTCGCTCGGGGTTCGCTCGGCGGCAGGTCAGGTCAGCCGGCTTCCCTGGGTGAACTGGCCGGCGACGCGAAAGCGGACCAGATAGGTCGGAAGCACGGCGCCGAGCGTCGCCGGATGGATCGCAAGCCCGTCGAAGGTGCGCTTTTCCCTCGTCGCCTGTTCCGAGACGATGTTGTCGGCCTTGAGCAGCGTGACCTGGTCGGCCGTGAGCGGCGGCTCGACGAAAGGGATCGAGGAAGCGATCGAGCCGATGAAGGAGGCCGCGCCCCAGGGCACGGAGACGAATCGCCGCTTGCGCTCGATGACCCTGAGCATCTCCTCCATGCATTCCTGGAACGTGAGGACCTCCGGCCCGCCGAGTTCGTAGGTCGTGCCGCGCGGGATCGTTCCGTCGACGTTGCGTGCGATCGCCTCGGCGACGTCGGCAACGTAGGCCGGCTGCAGCTTCGTCCTGCCGCCGCCGATCAGCGGCAGGAACGGCGAGAACCGCGCCATGTCCGCGAACTTGTTGAAGAAACCGTCCTCCGGGCCGAACATGATCGAGGGGCGCACGATCACCGCGTCGGGCACGGTTTCCCGCACGGCCGCTTCGCCCCGCCCCTTGGTCCGGGCATAGGCCGAGGGCGACTCCGGATCCGCGCCGATGGCCGAGACGTGGGTGAGCGCGGCGCCCACGCCGCGGGCCGCTTCCGCCACCGCGCGCGCGCCGAAGTCCTGCACCGCGTCGAAGGTGTTGCGGCCGGTCTCGAACAGGACGCCGACGCAATTGATCACGTGGTCGGCGCCGAGGACGGCGCGGTCGACCGAGGGGCGATTGCGCAGATTCGCCTGCACGGCGACGATCTGCCCGACCTGCCCGAGCGGCTGGAGGTGGAACGCCAGCGAGGGGTTGCGCACCGCCACGCGTATGCGATAGCCGCGCTTCGCCAGGGCCTGGACGACGTGCCGCCCGACGAATCCGGATCCGCCGAAGACGGTGACGAGTTTCGGTTGCTCGATGGCATCCATGGGATTCATGCTCCTTGCGCGTGACGGGTTTGCCCGCGTCTTACCCAAATTGCCGCTGCAGGTGAAGCGCCGGCGCCAGCCGGGCGGGGCCTGCCGCGTTCAGCCGTCGTGGCCTTCGACGATGATGATCTCGCCGTCGGCCACCGATTGCCGGATGGCCCGCGCCTTGGCGTAGGTCTCGCTGTTGTAGCAGTCGATCGCCGCCTGGTAGCTCGGGAATTCGATCACGACGTTGCGCTTGCGGTGCGATCCCTCGACGGCGTCGTAGCCGGCCCCCGCGAACGAGGAACTTCGCCCCGAACTCCTTGTAGGCCGGGCCCCCGGTGGTGATGTAGTCCTTGTAGCGCTCCTCGTCGCGGACGTCGAAGCGGGCGATCCAGTAACCTTTGGGCATTTCATTTCTCCTCTTCAGTTGACGGCCGGCGCGGCGCCGCGCATTTCCGAAAGTATCGCGTCCGCCGCCGCCCTCGGGTCGGGGGCAGCCACGATCGGCCGGGCGACGACGAGATGGCTCGATCCCGCAGCGAGCGCGTCGGCCGGCGTCATCACCCGTTTCTGGTCCCCCCTGGCGGCCCCCGCCGGGCGGATGCCGGGGGTGACGACGGCCATGCCGGACCCGACGATGGCCCGCACGTCGGCCGCTTCCGCCGCCGAACAGACGACGCCGCCCATGCCGGCCTCGCGCGCCTGCCGGGCGCGCCGGGCCACCAGTGTCCGCGGATCGCTGTCATACCCGGCCTCGCCGAGGTCGGCCGCGTCCATCGAGGTGAGGACCGTGACCGCCAGCAGGCAGAGCCCGGACCCCCGGGCCGCGTCCACGGCCGCCCGCATCGCCTTCGGATAGGCGTGCAGCGTCAGCATGAAGACCCCCATTCCGACGATCGCCTCGACGCCCTTGGCCACCGTGTTGTCGATGTCGAGGAGCTTCATGTCGAGGAACACCCGCTTGCCGTCCCGCGTCAGCTCCCGCGCAAGGTCGAGCCCTCCCGCGAAGGCGAGCTGGTAGCCGATCTTGTAGGTCCCGACGGCATCGCCGAGCGTTTCGACGATCCGCGCGGCATCTGCCACCGTCGGCACGTCCA
Source organism: uncultured Alphaproteobacteria bacterium (assembly GCA_963838155.1). Taxonomy (GTDB): domain Bacteria; phylum Pseudomonadota; class Alphaproteobacteria; order Rhizobiales; family Rhizobiaceae; genus Pararhizobium_B. Next base: position 114,555 of record CAWIQE010000013.1, on the reverse strand, counting down.
GTCCGACGATCAGGCGGTCGGCGGCGGTATCGGTCATGGGCGGGCTCCTGATGGCTGTCCTACCGGTCGGGCGGGCCGAGGGCCCATGCCTGTCTGATCAGCGATCGGCAGGTGGAAGTCAACGCCTTGCGCGCAGCTTCGTCGACGAGCGAGCCGTCGTCCGCGAAGGCGGCGGCAGCCCCGCTCACCGAGCACTGGTCGGAGATCACCTCGGCGCCCGCCGCGATCATCACCGCGCGCAAATGGGAGAGTGCCCGCGCACCGCCGAAGCGGCAGTCGGACGCCGAGCCGAGCCCGACCGTCCGTCCGCGCCACGGCTCGAGAGGCCGGCCGCGGTCGCTGCGGATGCGGCTCACCCAGTCGACCGCATTCTTCAACAGGGCAGGAATCGAGGCGTTGTGCTCCGGCGAGGCGATGAACACGCCGTCCTGCGCCGCGATCATCCGGCCGAGCTGCATCGCCGTGTCGGGAATGCCGTTTCCGCCCTCCGGCTCCTCGACCATGATCGGCAGCGGATAGTCCGCCAGCGAGATCCGCGTCACGTCGGCCCCCTGCCGGGCCAGCTCGAGCGCCGCCACGGCCGCCAGGCTCGCATTGAACGAGCCGCTGCGCAACGATCCGGGAAGCACGAGGATTTTCGGCGTCATGGCGGGGAAGACTAAAGCAATTCCAGGAAAAGTGGGAACCGGTTTTCCGTCCGGAATTGCGAAAAGAAAGACTTGAATTCCAGGAAAAGTGGGAACCGGTTTTCCGTCCGGAATTGCGAAAAGAAAGACTTGTTTCCAGGAAAAGTGGAACCCGGTTTCCCGCCCGGAATTGCGAAACGCGCGAAGCGCTGCGCAAGGGCGCCTTCCGGCGGTCCCTTTCGGGCCTGCGCGCCGCTTGGCTGTTGCAACGCCGGAAAACCCTGCTACATCGGCGCCATGGACACACCCCTCTCGAACATCCGCAATTTCTCGATCGTGGCGCATATCGACCACGGCAAGTCGACGCTCGCCGACCGGCTGATCCAGATGACCGGCTCGCTGGAGGAGCGCGAGATGAAGGAGCAGGTGCTCGACGCGATGGACATCGAGCGCGAGCGCGGCATCACCATCAAGGCGAACACGGTGCGCCTGGAATACGACGCCAAGGACGGCCAGCACTACGTCCTGAACCTCATAGACACGCCCGGCCACGTGGATTTCGCCTACGAGGTGTCCCGCTCGCTCTCCGCCTGCGAGGGATCGCTGCTCGTCGTCGACGCGAGCCAGGGCGTCGAGGCCCAGACGCTCGCCAACGTCTACGCCGCCCTCGACGCCGACCACGAGATCGTTCCCGTGCTCAACAAGGTCGACCTCCCGGCCGCCGAGCCCGAGCGGATCAAGCAGCAGATCGAGGACGTCATCGGCCTCGACGCCTCCGACGCGCTGGAGATTTCGGCCAAGACCGGGAAGGGCGTCGCCGAGGTGCTGGAGGCGATCGTCACGCGCCTCCCCCCGCCGAAGGGCGGCACCCGCGAGGATCCGCTCAAGGCGCTGCTCGTCGATTCCTGGTACGACGCCTATCTCGGCGTCATCGTCCTGGTCCGCGTCCTCGACGGCAGGCTGAGCAAGGGCCAGGCCATCCGCATGATGGGAACGGGCGCGAAGTACAATGTCGAGAGGGTCGGCGTCATCACGCCCAAGATGGTGCTGGTGGAGGACCTCGGTCCCGGCGAGATCGGCTTCATCACCGCCTCGATCAAGGAGGTGGCCGACACCCGCGTCGGCGATACGATCACCGGCGACAAGCGGCCGACGGAGCACATGCTGCCCGGGTTCAAGCCCGCGCAGCCGGTGGTCTTCTGCGGCCTCTTTCCGGTCGACGCCGCCGACTTCGAGGCGCTGCGCGCCGCCGTCGGCAAGCTTCGCCTCAACGACGCGTCGTTCTCCTACGAGATGGAGACGTCGGCCGCACTCGGCTTCGGCTTCCGTTGCGGGTTCCTGGGCCTCCTGCACCTGGAGATCATCCAGGAGCGGCTCGAGCGCGAGTTCGACCTGGACCTGATCGCCACCGCCCCCTCGGTCGTCTACGAACTGACCATGACGGACGGCTCGGCGCGCGAGCTGCACAACCCCGCCGACATGCCGGACGTGGTCAAGATCGCCGAGATCCGCGAGCCGTGGATCCGTGCGACGATCCTGACGCCCGACGACTATCTCGGCGCCATCCTCAAGCTCTGCCAGGACCGCCGCGGCGTCCAGGTCGACCTGTCCTATGTCGGAAACCGCGCGATGCTCGTCTACGACCTGCCGCTCAACGAGGTCGTGTTCGACTTCTACGACCGGCTGAAATCGCTGTCCAAGGGCTACGCCTCCTTCGACTACCAGATCACCGAGTACCGGCCGGGCAACCTCGTCAAGATGTCGATCCTCGTCAACGCCGAGCCGGTCGACGCCCTCTCGATGCTCGTGCACCGCGCGCAGGCCGAGCGCCGGGGGCGCGAGATGTGCGAGCGGCTGAAGGACCTGATCCCGCGCCACATGTTCAAGATCCCGATCCAGGCGGCGATCGGCGGCACGGTGATCGCCCGCGAGACGATTTCGGCGCTGAGGAAGGACGTCACCGCCAAGTGCTACGGCGGCGATGCCACCCGGAAAAGAAAGCTTCTCGAGAAGCAGAAGGCCGGCAAGAAGCGGATGCGCCAGTTCGGCAAGGTCGAGATCCCGCAAGAGGCCTTCATCGCCGCGCTCAAGATGGGCGACGAATAGGCGCGGCCCCGGCCTCCGCCGTCTACCGCCCGAGAAGCACGTCGAGAAGGGACCGGTGCTGCCTGCGCGGCTCCACCCGCCCGATCAGGCCGGGCGGCAGCGGCTCCTGGCCGGCCTGGCGCGGCGACATCGGCTGCGGCCCCGCGTCGGCGACCGGCGTGCCGTTGTCGTTCCCTCCGGGAACCGAGGCGGGCGGGCTGGAGCCCTCGCCCGGCACCGGCAGGTCCGAATAGGGCAGGTTCGAAGGCGACAGGCCCTTGTGGGCGTCGGTCATGAAGGCATGCCAGGTCTTGGCCGGAACGGTGCCGCCGGTCACGTGCTTCATCGACGTTCCGTCGTCGTTGCCGAACCACACGCCGGTGACGAGGTTGGCGGTGAAGCCGACGAACAGCGCGTCGCGCCAGTTCTGCGTCGTGCCGGTCTTGCCGCCCATCGGCCAGCCCTTCAGCTTCGCCGCCGTGCCGGTGCCGTGCGCGACGACGTTTTCGAGCATGTCGTCCATCTCGGCGATGACCTTCGGCTGCAGCACCCGTTGCGGCGCGTCGTCCGGGCGCTGGTAGAGAACCTTGCCGTCGCTGGTCGTCACCTTGGTGATGAAATAGGGCGCGGCCCTGAAGCCGCCGTTCATGAACGGCGCGTAGGCCGAGGTCAGCTCCAGGAGGCTAACCTCCGAGGTGCCGAGCGCGATGGAGGCGTTCGGCTGGATGTCGGAGCGGATGCCGAGGCGGTGGGCCGTGTCCACCACGGTCTTCGGCCCGACCTCCATCACCAGCTGCGCGGCGACGGTGTTGATCGAATCGGTCAGCGCCTTCTTCAGCGAGACCGGCCCCTCGAAGGTGCCCTCGTAGTTGGTCGGCGTCCAGTTGCCGATCTTGATCGGCGCGTCGTTTCGGACCGAGGCGGGCGTGCGCCCCATTTCCATCGCCGCGGTGTAGACGAAGGGCTTGAAGGAGGAGCCCGGCTGGCGCTTGGCGTCGGCGGCCCGGTTGTACTGGCTGTCGGCATAGTCCCGGCCGCCGATGAGCGCCCGCACGCCGCCCGTCCCGTCCATCGCGACGAGCGCGCCCTGGCCGATCCGGTCCTTCGTGCCGTAGCGGTCGAGCGCGTCCTTCACCGACTGGTCGGCATCGTGCTGGAGCTGGGCGTCGATCGTGGTCTGGACGACGATGTCCTGCTTGACCTTGCCGATGAGGCCGGGCAGGCGGTTCATCACCATATCCGCCACGTAGTTCTCCGAACCGGTCCAGTAGCTCTTCGGCTTCTTCGCCTTGTCCGGCCTTGCCGCCAGGGCGTCGTCGATCTGCTTCTGCGTGACGTAGCCCGACTGCTTCATCGCCTGCAGGACGACCAGCATGCGATCGTGCGCCGCCTTCTTGTCGTTGAGCGGGGACAGCCGCGACGGCGCCTTGACCAGCCCCGCGATCATGGCCGCCTGCGGCAGCGTCAGGTCCTTGGCGGCCTCGTGGAAATAGGTCCGCGCCGCGGCCTGGACGCCGTAGGCGCCCGAGCCGAAATAGACGCGGTTGAGATACATGTCGAGGATCTGGTCCTTGGTGAAGCGGTGCTCCAGCCAGAGCGCCAGCAGGACCTCCTGGACCTTGCGCTCCAGCGTGCGCTCCGGCGACAGGAAGAGGTTCTTGGCGAGCTGCTGCGTGATCGTCGACCCGCCTTCGACGGCGTGCCCGTGGACGATGTCGGTGACGAGGGCGCGCGCCAGCCCGATGGGGTCGATGCCGAAATGGGAGTAGAAGCGGCGGTCCTCGATCGAGACCAGCGCTTCCGGCATGTAGGGCGACATTTCGTCCAGCGAGACGGCCTCGCCGCCGGTGGCCCCGCGATTGGCCATCATGTCGCCGCGCACCGACAGGATCTGCACGTTCGGCGGCCGTTCGGGGATCGCCCAGCTCGAGGCGCTCGGCATCTTCGCCGCGTAGTAGGTGACGACGCCGCCGACGCCGATCACGCCCCACATGCCGACCACGAGGCACCAGTAGAAGGCGCGCCGCGCGAACCGCCAGAAGCCGCCCGGCCGCCGACGGCCTCCGCGCCCGCGTCCGCCGCCGCCCGACCTGGTCTTGCCTCGCTTGGCCACCTGCGGTCCCCCTGTCATCCGGTCGTCGGCGTCGACGCGCGGTTCGTCGGCCGGGCGCGGCCTGCTGTCACCGAAGGTCGGCTCGATCCTGCGGTCGGTGTGTTTTCTGCCTGCCATTTTGGTCTTGTGCCGGTTTCCCCGAGATCGTTGCGCCCGGGTGGACTCTAAATGCGGCGATTTAACGGGTCGTTAAGCACATGCCCGCCGCCTGCGTCGATAATCCGCCCCTCCGGCCGTCCTCAGCCGGCCGGCCCGAGGGCGGCGAGGATGCGGATCCAGGAGCGGATCCCCCTGTGGAACGAGGTGAGGCTGTACTTCTCGTTCGGCGAATGGATGCGGTCGTCGGACAGCCCGAAGCCGACGAGCAGCGACTCCATGCCGAGCTTCGCCTGGAAGTCCCCGACGATCGGGATGGAGCCGCCCATGCCGATCATCACCGCCGGCTTCGGCCATTCCTGCGACAGCGCCGCCTTCGCCTTCGCCAGGAGCGGGGAATTGTAGGGCAGCTGGATCGCGGGCGAGCCGCCGTGCTCGTGGAACTCCACCGAGCAGTCCGCCGGGATCCGCGCCCGGACGAAGTCGCGGAACGCCGCCCGCACCGACGCGGGGTCCTGCTTGCCGACGAGCCGGAACGACACCTTGGCCGTCGCCTCCGCCGCGATCACCGTCTTGAAGCCCTCGCCGGTATAGCCGCCGGAGATGCCGTTCACCTCGGCCGTCGGTCGCGCCCAGGTCAGCTCGAGGACCGAACGGCCCGCCTCGCCCGCCGGCAGCGACAGGCCCACCTCGCCGAGAAAGCTCTCGTCGGTCTTGCCGAGCGTCTTCCAGCTCGCCTTGACGTCCTCCGGCGTCTCCTCGACGCCGTCGTAGAAGCCGGCAAGGGCGACGCGCCCGCTCTCGTCGTGCAGGTCCGCGAGGATCCGCGCGAGAATGTGGATCGGGTTGGCCGCCGCCCCGCCGAAATAGCCCGAGTGGAGATCGCGGTCCGCGGCCTTCACGGTCACCTGCTCGCCGACGAGCCCGCGCAGGCCGGCGGAGATCGCCGGCGTCTCGGCGTCCCACATGTTCGTGTCGCAGACGAGCGCGAAGTCCGCCTTGAGCTCGTCCGCATTCTCCGCGAGGAAGGGCTGCAGCGAGGGCGAGCCGGATTCCTCCTCGCCCTCCAGCAGGATCGTGATCCGGCAGGGCAGCGCGCCGTGCGTGTCCTTGTAGGCCCGGCAGGCCTCGACGAAGGTCATCAACTGGCCCTTGTCGTCGGCGGAACCGCGGCCGGTGATGACCTTGCCCTGTCCGGTCTCCCGGATCTCCGGTTCGAAGGGGTCGGTCTCCCAAAGCGACAACGGATCGACCGGCTGCACGTCGTAGTGACCGTAGAACAGCGCATGCGGCGCGTCGGCGTCCGCCCCGGCATGATGGGCGACGACCATCGGATGGCCGGCCGTCGTCCGCACGCTCGCCTCGAAGCCGAGGCCGGAGAGCGTCTCCGCCAGCAAGTCGGCCGCCTTCCGGCACTCGCCGGCATAGGCCGGATCGGTCGAGATCGATCGCACGCGAAGCAGCTCGAACAGCCGCGCGAGGCTGTCGTCGAGATTGCGGTCTGCGCGGTCGAGGACGGAGGCTGTATCGGGCATCGGTTCGCTTTCGGAATGCTTGAAGGGGACTGGCCGAGACCTTAGCGCCGAATTCGCGGAATGGAAGACGCAGGCCGGAGAGAGATCCGGCAACGCTCGCGCTTTTCGTGGGGGCCCCTGGAAAGAAGAATGCCGTCGTGGTTGGAGGGGGAAACCACGACGGCGCTTCTGTTTGGAACAAAGGCCCGGAGAGGGGGGGAAGGCCTTTGTCCCGGTCCAGACGGGGTGGGGGACAACCCGAAGTCTGGACGGCGGCATCGTTTGCCGTCGAGGTGAAATTGGTCGTCGGAATGTGGCATTTCAAGGACGAGTTGTCGCCCGGCGTATTACAAATCGGTAAGGAACCCTGCCGATCCAGGCCCGGCGACGGGTGCTATCCCGAACATCCGCATCTCCGGGCCGGAAGGATTCAAATCGCCAATCTCCCAGAACGCCGCGGCCGCGAGCGGAAACCCCGAAAGTCACGACATCGTCTTGTCCGAAGCTGCAATCTGTCGCAGCACGTGGTTCAGCGTGGCGAGCAGGATCTCGCTCTCTTCGCGCAGTGCTCGCGAGGTTTCCTGGACCCGCGCGTCCAGAGGTCCACCGTCTTCCCCGTCGCCGAGGTCGCAAAGCTGATCCGAGCGAGCTTGCAGATCCTCCATTTTGGCCTTGAGCGCCTCCTGGATCCGATCGGCTTCCGCCCGAACGGCCTCGACGTCGAATACCTCGATGACCAGCGGCGCGTCCGGGTCCTGCCGCGCAGGGCCGGAAGGCCGATTGCCCGGCGCGACGTCGAGGGCGTCGTTGACGATGGGTTGGGGGACGGTCCAGCCCCTCAACGAAGGAAGGCGGAACCGCCTGCTTTGCCTCGCCGGGCGCGTGCTGGGCTCGATGCTGGAAACGGTCCGGCAGCCGGCGCGCTCCGACGCCGAGCGCGAGCGCCAGCGCGATACGGGCGGCCCCGACGCCGCGTCGCCGCGAGCGTCTCGGTCTTGAGGTCTGGAACCGGTCGAAAGACTCCAAAATGGGCTTCGGGTCGTTCTCGGCGAGCCCGGGGGACTTCCCATGGACCGATCCTCCTTCGCGGGGCAGTGCGGCTTGACCGACACCTGACAGGTTGCTTACATCACAGGATACAATCATAAGGAGAATATGGAAACCCCGCCGGGCCCCGCAAAGAGCGTTCCCGGAAGACGAGCGGCCAGGACCGAGACCGTTGGCACCGCTTCGCCGAGCGCCCTCCCGCCGCAACACGTCGGCAGCGTCCTTCGTCGTGGTTCCAATCCGCGCCGCTTTGCTCTAAAGGCGTGTCCCATGAAAAGCGGCGACCACCTCTTCCTCGTCGACGGCTCGGGATACATCTTCCGCGCCTATCACGCCCTGCCGCCGCTGACGCGCAAGTCCGACGGCCTGCCGGTCGGCGCCGTTGCCGGCTTCTGCAACATGCTCTGGAAGCTCCTCGCGGATGCGCGCGACACCTCCGTCGGGGTCACGCCGACGCATTTCGCCGTCATTTTCGACTATTCGTCGAAGACGTTCCGCAACGATCTCTACAAGGACTACAAGGCCAACCGCACGGCGCCGCCGGAAGACCTCGTGCCGCAGTTCGGCCTGATCCGCCAGGCCACCCGCGCCTTCAACCTGCCCTGCATCGAGAAGGAGGGCTTCGAGGCCGACGACCTGATCGCCACCTATGCGAGGGCCGCCGAGGCGACGGGCGCCGACGTCACCGTCATCTCGTCCGACAAGGACCTGATGCAGCTCGTTACCGACCGCGTCGTCATGTACGATTCCATGAAGGACCGCAGGATCTCCGTTCCCGACGTCGTCGAGAAATGGGGCGTGCCGCCGGAGAAGATGATCGACCTGCAATCGCTGACGGGCGATTCGACGGACAACGTGCCCGGCATCCCGGGCATCGGGCCGAAGACGGCCGCGCAGCTCCTGGCGGAATTCGGCGATCTCGATACCCTTCTGGAGCGCGCCTCCGAGATCAGGCAGAACAAGCGGCGGGAGAACCTCCTCGAACACGCCGACATGGCCCGGCTCTCGCGCGAACTGGTGACGCTGAAGACGGACGTGCCGCTCGACCTCGGCCTCGATGCGCTGGTGCTGGAGCCGCAGGACGGGCCGAAGCTCGTCGCATTCCTCAAGGGGCTGGAGTTCAACTCCCTCACCCGCCGGGTGGCCGAGGCGACCGCGACCGACGCGGCCGAGGTGGATGCCGCTCCCGTCGAGACCGAAACGGGCGCCGCGGCGCACGGCCCGGATCTCGACAAGGGCGACCTCGACAAGGAGGCCGAGGTGAACGCCGCCTTTGCCGGAGAGCTGCCCGCAGGCGACCGCGAGGCGATGTGGCTGCCCTCCGATCTCGCCCGCTCGCGCGCCGAGGCCGTGGCGACCGGCAAGATCGATCATGCCCGCTATGCCTGCATCCGGGACGTAGGCACGCTGGAGAAGTGGATCGGCCGCGCGCGCGAGGCCGGAATGTTCGCCTTCGACACCGAGACCGATTCCCTCGACGCCATGCGCGCCGAGCTCGTCGGCTTCTCGCTGGCGGTTCCGGCGGGCGGCCGCCATCCCGCGCGGATGACCGTCGAGGCGGCCTACGTGCCGCTCGGCCACCGGACCGGCACCGGCGACCTCCTCGGCGGCGGCCCGGTCGAGGGCCAGGTCCCGTTCGACGACGCGCTGGCGCTGCTCAAGCCCCTGCTGGAGGACGAGAGCGTCCTGAAGGTCGCCCAGAACGTCAAATACGACTGGCTGGTGATGAAGCGCCACGGCATCGCCATCGCCGGCTTCGACGATACGATGCTGATGTCCTACGTGCTCGACGCCGGCAAGGGCAATCACGGCATGGACGCGCTCAGCGAGCGCTGGCTCGGCCACAAGCCGATCGCCTACAAGGACGTCTGCGGCTCCGGCCGCTCGGCGGTCACCTTCGACCTCGTCGACCTGGAGCGGGCGACGGCCTACGCCGCCGAGGACGCCGACGTCACCCTCAGGCTCTGGCTGGCCCTGAAGCCCCGGCTCGTCGCCGACGGGCTGGTCGCTGTCTACGAGCGCCTCGAGCGGCCGCTGGTTCCCGTCCTGGCGCGGATGGAGGAGCGCGGCGTCTCCGTCGACCGGCAGATCCTGTCGCGCCTGTCGGGCGAGTTGGCGCAAGGCGCCGCTTCCCTCGAAGCCGAGATCTACGAGCTCGCCGGCGAGCGGTTCAACATCGGCTCGCCGCGCCAGCTCGGCGACATCCTCTTCGGCAGGATGGGGCTGCCGGGCGGGGCGAAGACGAAGGGCGGGCAGTGGTCCACCTCGGCGCAGGTGCTGGAGGACCTGGCGGCGGCCGGCCATCCGCTGCCGCGCAGGATCGTCGACTGGCGCCAGCTCACCAAGCTGAAGTCGACCTACACGGACGCGCTGCCCGGCTACATCCATCCGCAGACCGCCCGGGTGCACACCTCCTACGCGCTCGCCGCCACCACGACCGGCCGGCTTTCCTCCTCCGAGCCGAACCTCCAGAACATTCCGGTGCGAACGCCGGAGGGCCGCAAGATCCGCGCCGCCTTCGTCGCGGCGCCGGGCAGCAAGCTCGTCTCGGCCGACTACAGCCAGATCGAGCTGCGCGTGCTCGCCCACGTCGCCGACATCCCGCAGCTCGTCGAGGCCTTCGAGCAGGACGTCGACATCCACGCCATGACGGCCTCCGAGATGTTCAACGTCCCGGTGGCCGACATGCCGCCGGAGGTGCGCCGCCGGGCCAAGGCGATCAATTTCGGCATCATCTACGGCATATCGGCCTTCGGGCTCGCCAACCAGCTCGGCATCGAGCGCTCCGAGGCCGGCGACTACATCCGCAAATATTTCGAGCGCTTCCCTGGGATCCGCGACTACATGGAAGAGACCAAGGCCTTCGCCCGGGAGAACGGCTATGTGGAGACGATTTTCGGGCGCCGGGCCCACTACCCCGAAATCCGCTCCTCCAATCCGTCCGTGCGGTCCTTCAACGAGCGCGCGGCGATCAACGCGCCGATCCAGGGATCGGCAGCCGACATCATCCGGCGGGCGATGATCAGGATGGAACCCGCGCTGGCAGGCTCGGGCCTCGCGGCGCGCATGCTCCTGCAGGTGCACGACGAGCTGATATTCGAGGTGGCCGACGGCGAGGTGGAGGCGACGATCCCGCTCGTGCGCGAGGTGATGCAGCATGCCGCCATGCCGGCCCTGTCGATGCGCGTGCCGCTCAAGGTCGACGCCCGCGCCGCCGGCAACTGGGACGAGGCGCACTAGGCGGTGGCGGCGGTGGCATCATCCGCGCGCCGCCCCGCGGTCCGCCTGCGCAAGGGGAGCGCGGCCATGCGCTTCCCGCGTCCGGCGCATGGCGAGCGGACGCTGCGCCCATGACGACGGAGCGCCTGCATTTCGCCCTGTTCATCAACGGCCTGTTCCTGATGGCCATGGCCGTGGTGATGCTCGTCCCGGCGGTCGTCGACCTCCTGTCCGGCGGCGGCCGCGACGCGCTGAACTTCGGCACCTGCACGGTCGTCGTCGGCATCGTCGGGTCCTCCCTGGCGGCCGGCTTCCGCCGCCCGGACTTCCGTCTGCCCGACCGCCGCACCGGCTACCTCATCACGGTCTCGTCCTGGCTCTCCGCCTGCGGCTTCGGCGCCCTGCCGCTCTTCTTCTCCTCGCTCCACATCAGCTACACCGACGCGCTCTTCGAGACCGTCTCGGGCCTGACGACCTCGGGGGCGACGGTGCTTTCGGGCCTCGATACCATGCCGAAGGGCCTGTTGATGTGGCGTTCGCTGCTCAACTGGATCGGCGGCGTCGGCATCATCGTCATGGCGCTGAGCGTCCTGCCGGCACTCAGCGTCGGCGGCATGCAGCTCTTCCGTTCCGAATCCTCCGACATCTCCGAGAAGCCCTTCCCCAAGGTGCGCCAGCTCGCGCAGGTCATCGCGATCGTCTACGTGTCGCTGACGCTCGCTTGCGCGATCTGCATGGCGGCCGCCGGCATGTCGGCCTTCGACGCGGTGAACCACGCCATGGCGACCATCGCCACCGGCGGCTTTTCGACGAAGGACGCCTCCATCGGCTTCTACAATTCCGTGCCGATCGAGATCGTCACCGAGGTCTTCATGGTCGCCGGCGCCCTGCCGCTCGCCTTCTACGCGGTCTTCATCGTCCAGCGCGGCCGCAGCGGCGCCCTGGACGAGCAGATCAAGCCCTTCATCCTCGTGACGCTGCTCGCCATCGCCCTCGCGACGGTCTGGAACATCAGCCAGGGCATGGCCCCGCCGCACGCCTTGCGCGTCTCCGCATTCAACGTCACGTCCATCATCACCGACACCGGGTTCGCCACGAGCGACTTCTCCGCCTGGGGCAGCTTCGCCATCGGCCTCTTCTTCATGCTCTACCTGATCGGCGGCTGCGCCGGCTCGACCGCCGGCTCCATCAAGGTCTTCCGCTGGCAGATCCTGATCTCCGGCATGGTGACGAGCCTCCGGCGCATGCTGTCGCCGAATTCGGTCGTCGTCACGCGCTACCAGTCCAAGCCCGTCGACGAGGCCGAGATCAGCGCGGTCCGCAACTTCTTCTTCCTCTACCTGATGACGCTGCTCCTCCTGTCGCTGGCGATGATGGCGACGGGGCTCGACTTCCTCTCCGCCACCTCCGCGATCGCGCAGGGCATGGCCAACGCCGGCCCGGGTCTCGGGCCCGTCGTCGGGCCGGCGACCAACTTCAGCTCGATTCCGGACACCGCCAAATGGCTCGTCATGCTCGCCATGCTCCTGGGCCGGCTCGAGCTCGCCACGTTCTATGTCGTGCTGCTTCCCGCCTTCTGGACGCGGTGAGGCCGCCCGCCGGTCCCGGGGCGCGCCGTTGCGGGCCTCGCATCATTTGCGGACCGCCGCGCAGTGCCCGACTTGCAGTCGAAAACAGGCCTCCTTATATACGCCGCATCGCCTCGGCTGCACCCGCGGCTCAATGAAAACCTGTTCCCGTTAGGGGCTGTCAGCCGGAATGCCTGAACGGGTCCGGACAGCCCGCTTCAAGGAGAGAAAAGCATGGCTAAAGTAATCGGTATCGACCTCGGAACGACCAATTCCTGCGTCGCCGTCATGGACGGCAAGGATGCGAAGGTCATCGAGAACGCCGAAGGCGCCCGCACGACGCCCTCCATGGTCGCATTTTCGGACGACGGCGAACGCCTCGTCGGCCAGCCGGCCAAGCGCCAGGCCGTGACCAACCCGGAAAACACCCTCTTCGCGATCAAGCGCCTCATCGGCCGGACCTATGACGACCCGACGACGCAGAAGGACAAGGACATGGTGCCTTACCGGATCGTCAGGGCGGACAACGGCGACGCCTGGGTCGATGCCCACGGCGAGAAGTATTCCCCCTCGCAGATTTCGGCCATGGTCCTGCAGAAGATGAAGGAGACGGCCGAATCCTATCTCGGGGAGAAGGTCGAGAAGGCGGTGATCACCGTTCCCGCCTACTTCAACGACGCCCAGCGCCAGGCCACCAAGGACGCCGGCAAGATCGCCGGTCTCGAGGTGCTGCGCATCATCAACGAGCCGACCGCCGCCGCGCTCGCCTACGGCCTCGACAAGAAGGACGGCAAGACCATCGCCGTCTACGACCTCGGCGGCGGCACCTTCGACATCTCGATCCTGGAGATCGGCGACGGCGTCTTCGAGGTGAAGTCGACCAACGGCGACACCTTCCTCGGCGGCGAGGACTTCGACATGCGCCTCGTCGGATATCTGGCCGACGAGTTCAAGAAGGAGCAGGGCATCGACCTGAGAAAGGACAAGCTCGCCCTGCAGCGCCTGAAGGAAGCGGCCGAGAAGGCGAAGATCGAGCTGTCCTCCGCCTCGCAGACGGAAATCAACCTGCCGTTCATCACGGCCGACCAGGCCGGCCCGAAGCACCTCACGATGAAGCTGTCGCGCGCCAAGTTCGAGAGCCTCGTCGACGATCTGGTCCAGCGCACGGTCGACCCCTGCCGGGCGGCCCTCAAGGACGCCGGCATACAGGCTGCCGAGATCGACGAAGTCGTCCTCGTCGGCGGCATGACGCGCATGCCGAAGGTCCAGGAAGCCGTCAAGCAGTTCTTCGGCAAGGAACCGCACAAGGGCGTCAACCCGGACGAGGTCGTGGCCATCGGCGCTGCCATCCAGGCGGGCGTGCTTCAGGGCGACGTCAAGGACGTGCTGCTCCTCGACGTCACGCCTCTGTCGCTCGGCATCGAGACGCTCGGCGGCGTCTTCACCCGGCTGATCGACCGCAACACGACGATCCCGACCAAGAAGTCCCAGGTCTTCTCGACCGCCGAGGACAACCAGAACGCGGTGACGATCCGCGTCGGCCAGGGCGAGCGCGAGATGTTCGGCGACAACAAGCTGCTCGGCCAGTTCGACCTGGTCGGCATTCCGCCGGCGCCGCGCGGCGTGCCGCAGATCGAGGTGACCTTCGACATCGATGCGAACGGCATCGTCAACGTCAATGCCAAGGACAAGGGCACCGGCAAGGAGCACCAGATCCGCATCCAGGCCTCCGGCGGCCTGTCCGACGCCGACATCGAGAAGATGGTCAAGGACGCCGAGGCCAATGCCGAGACGGACAAGAAGCGCCGGGAGTCGGTCGAGGCGAGAAACCAGGCCGAGAGCCTCGTCCATTCGACCGAGAAGTCGCTCAAGGACTACGGCGACAAGGTGTCGGCCGACGACCGCAAGGCGATCGAGGACGCCCTCTCCGAGCTGAAGGCCGCGACCGAGGCCTCCGAGCCCGATCCGGAGGACATCAAGGCCAAGACGCAGAAGCTCGCCGAGGTGTCGATGAAGCTCGGCCAGGCCATGTACGAGGCGAGCCAGGCCGAGCAGGCTGCCGGCGACGCCAAGGCCGACGCCGAGAAGAGCGGCGAGGACGTCGTCGACGCCGACTACGAGGAAGTCAACGACGACGACGCCAAGAAGTCGGCGTAAGCTCCATGAAACGGCCCGGCCGCGCGGTATCGATGCGCGCGGCCGGGCGATATTTTGAGGGGCTGGTTGTCCATGGCAAAGGCAGATTTCTACGAGACGCTGGGTGTTTCCAAGGGCGCGGACGACAAGGAGCTCAAGAGCGCCTTCCGCAAGCTCGCCATGCGGTATCACCCTGACAAGAATCCCGACGACAAGACCGCCGAAATCCGCTTCAAGGAAATCAACGAGGCCTACGAGACGCTCAAGGACCCGCAGAAGCGGGCCGCCTACGACCGCTTCGGCCATGCCGCATTCGAAAACGGCGGTCCAGGCGGAGGCTTCGGCTCGGCCGGATTTGGCGGCGCCGGCGGGTTCTCCGACATCTTCGAGGATATCTTCGGCGAGATGATGGGGGGCGGTCGCGCCCGCCGGAATTCCGGCGGACGGGAGCGGGGCGCCGACCTGCGCTACAACATGGAGATCGCGCTCGAGGAAGCCTACGCCGGAAAGACCGCGCAGATCCACGTCCCGACCTCGGTGACCTGCGACGTCTGCGCCGGCTCCGGCGCCAAGCCGGGCACCAGCCCGCACACCTGCCAGACCTGCGGCGGCAACGGCCGCGTGCGCGCCTCCCAGGGCTTCTTCTCGATCGAGCGGACGTGCCCCACCTGCCACGGGCGCGGCCAGACGATTTCCGATCCCTGCACGAAGTGCCACGGCCAGGGCCGCGTCACCGAGGAACGGTCGCTCTCCGTCAACATTCCCGCCGGCATCGAGGACGGAACGCGCATCCGCCTCGCGGGCGAGGGAGAGGCGGGCCTGCGCGGAGGTCCTGCCGGCGACCTCTATATCTTCCTGTCGGTCAGGCCCCACGAGTTCTTCCAGCGCGACGGGGCCGATCTCTTTTGCTCGGTCCCCGTCTCCATGACGACGGCCGCCCTGGGCGGAAAGTTCGAGGTGGCGACGCTGGACGGCAGCAAGTCCCGCGTCTCGGTCCCCGATGGAACCCAGAACGGCCGGCAGTTCCGGCTGAAGGGCAAGGGCATGCCGATCCTGCGCTCGACGCAGACGGGCGATCTCTATATCCAGATCGCCATCGAGACGCCGCAGAACCTGACGAAGCGGCAGCGCGAGCTGCTCGAGGAATTCGAACAATTGTCGTCCAAGGAAAACAGTCCGGAATCCTCGGGGTTCTTCTCCCGGATGAAGGATTTCTTCGATACGTTGAGTGATTGATACAGCGGTTTCCCGCCGGCGAACGGTCGGCGGGGAGGGGCATTTTAGAACGTTTTCATCGGTCGCCCGGGTTAGACTGCCTTGTTTGCCCCACAAATCTTGGCGACAGTCATCGGCGTCGAAACGCCGTCCTGACCGACTTGGGCAGGAAGGGGCTCCGTCCGGGGCCGGGAGAGGGACGAGGGTATGGTGATCCAGCTTCAAAAGCGGTTTGCAGCGAAGTTCGACGACGAAATCCGCTTCTTCAAGGGCTGGATCGACGGTCCGAAGACCGTCGGGGCCATCATCCCCACCTCGCCGGTGACGGCCCGGCGCATGGCGAGCGTCATCGACACCGCCTCCGACCTGCCCGTCCTGGAGCTCGGACCGGGGACGGGGGCCGTGACCAAGGAAATCCTCCGCAAGGGCGTCTCGCCGGACAAGCTGGTGTCGATCGAGTATTCACCCGACTTCTTCGAAGGCCTCGTGGCGGCCTATCCCGGCGTCCGCTTCATTCACGGGGATGCCTTCGACCTCGATGCGGCCTTGGCCGACACCGGCCTCGACCGGTTCGATTCCGTGATTTCCGCCATCCCCCTCCTGAATTTCCCGATGGAGCGGCGTGTCGCGCTGATCGAGCAATTGCTCGACAGGGTCCCGGCCGGCCGGCCGGTCGTGCAGATTTCCTACGGCGCGGTCTCTCCGGTCTCGGCCAAGGGAACGAGTTTCGCCGTCAAGCCGCTGGACTGGGTCGTGCGCAACATTCCGCCGGCCCGCCTTTGGACCTATGCCCGCCGGCAGCCATAGCGCTTCCAGGAAAAGTGGAAACCGGTTTTCCGTCCGGAAGCGCGTAAAAACAACGAGGTAGCGGGATTGTCCTATCCCGGCTCCCCCAGCTTCCCCTCCTTGTCCCTGCTCAACGCCGACCGGAGCGATCCGGCCGTTTCGGCAAGGTAGACCAGCGCGAGATCGACGGACCTCGACGACGGCGGCATCCCGGCCTGCCGTGCGATGGCCATCACCCGCAGTTCGTTTTCGGCGTCGTCGAACACCCGGTCCACGAAACTGTCCGGGGTGAGCGACGCCAGGTAGGTGCAGATGCTGCCTTGGATCGTCTCCAGCATGAGAACCTTGGCCATGAGCTTCTGGATCTGCAGGTGGTCATCGATCTCCATGACGCTCCTCCTTTCGCCATGACGCGACTGTCACGGGACCATCGTATCGGCGGAGCGTTTCCGCCATTCGGCTTTCCGCTGTGTGCCGGCGCAGCCAATAGGCGTAGGCGTCCCGCGGCCGGTCCGCCCCCGCCGCCGGTCTCAACCGCGCCCGCCGGGCGTCCCGTCGAAGCGTCGCTCGAGGCCGTCCCAGCAGTCGATGTAGTCCGGCTGGAGCGCCTCGGTGGTCGAAGCGTAGTGCGTCAGCTGCTGCGGGAAGCGGGTCTCGAACATGAAGGCCATGGTGCCGTCGAGCTTTTGCGGCCGGAGGTCGGCTTCGCTTGCCTTTTCGAAGCCGAGGGCGTCGGGGCCGTGCGGCAGCATCATGTTGTGCAGGCTCATGCCGCCCGGCACGAAGCCCTTTTCCTTGGCGTCGTACCGGCCGCGGACGAGGCCCATGAACTCGCTCATGATGTTGCGGTGATACCAGGGCGGCCTGAACGTGTGCTCGGCCACCAGCCAGCGCGGCGGAAAGATCACGAAGTCGACATTCGCGGTGCCCGCCTCCCCGGACGGAGCCGTCAGCACCGTGAAGATGGACGGATCCGGATGGTCGAACAGGATGGCGCCGACGGGCGAGAAGGCGTCGAGATCGTATTTGTACGGGGCGTAGTTGCCGTGCCAGGCCACCACGTCGAGCGGCGAGTGTCCGATCTCCGTGGAAAAGAACCGGCCGCACCATTTCGCGGTGACCCGGCAGGCTGTCTCCTTGTCTTCGAAGGCGGCGACGGGCGTCCTGAAATCGCGCGGATTCGCCAGGCAGTTGGCGCCGATCGGTCCCCGGTCGGGCAGGGTGAACTTGGCGCCGTAGTTCTCGCAGACATAGCCGCGCGCCTCCGCCACGCCTTCCGCGCGCAGGACCTTGGCGAGCATCCCGCGCGGCAACAGCGCCACCTCGTTCGGCCCGGCCTCGATGATGCCCATCTCGGTGAAGAGGCGGATGCCGCCCTCCTGCGGGACGATGAGCAGTTCTCCGTCGGCGTCGAAGAAATAGTCGTCCGTCATGTCGGCATTGAAGGCATAGGCGTGGGCGGCCATCCCGGCCTGCGTCAGGCAGTCTCCCGCGGTCGTCATCGTGCGGATGCCGGCGAGGAAGTCGGTGCCTTCCTCCGGAGACGGGATCGGATCCCACCGCAATTGCCCGAGCGCCAGCGAATGGTCGTCGAGGCACGGAGCCGTTTTCCAGTGGGGATAGGAGACCGGCGAAAAGCGCCTCGTGTGTCGCACGCTCGGCCGGATCCGGTAGAGCCAGGAGCGTTCGTTGGTGCCGCGCGGCGCCGTGAAGGGCGACCCCGAAAGCTGTTCGGCATAGAGGCCGTATGGGCAGCGCTGCGGGCTGTTCTGACCCTTGGGCAAAGCGCCGGGCAGAGACTCCGTCTCGAAGTCGTTGCCGAAACCGGTCATGTAGGCGAGCGGCGAGCGGGTCGCCGTCTCGGCCCGATCCGCTGCCGTCGGATGATGCGCCATGACGAAACCTCGCGATCGCCGGGTACGATGACGCCGTCGATCGTAGCCGCCGAGGGCGCAACCATCAATGCCGCGCCGGCGGACCGGGACGGCACTTGCGCCCCCGGCGCGTTTGCGGGCAGGGTACGGGCCGACCGCCGGTTCGAATGAGGAAGCCGGCAAGCCGGAGGAATTGCGAGATGGCCCTTTTTGCGCTGGACGACGCGACGCCCACCCTGCCCGACGGATTCTGCTGGATCGCCGGCAACGCCACCGTCGTCGGAAAGGTCGTCATCGGCACGGATGTCGGTGTGTGGTTCGGTTCCGTGCTGCGCGGCGACAACGAACCGATCGCCATAGGCGCCCGGACGAACGTGCAGGAAATGACCGTCATGCACACCGATCCGGGATTCCCGGTCCGCATCGGCGAAGGCTGCACCATCGGCCATCGCGCGATCGTCCATGGCTGCACGATCGGCGACAATTCCCTCCTGGGCATGGGCGCGATCGTCCTCAACGGCGCGAAAATCGGCCGCAATTGCCTGATCGGCGCCGGCGCGCTCGTCACCGAAGGCAAGGAGATCCCCGACAATTCCCTCGTGGTCGGATCCCCAGGCCGCGTCGTGCGCCAGCTCGACGACGAAGCGGTCGAGGGCCTGCGCCGTTCCGCCGACCACTATGTCGAACGGGCACGCCGCTTTTCCGCGGAGCTGAGGGAGTTGTCGTGAGGCGCGGCATCCTTTTGGCTTCACAAAACTCACGGGATATGGAACAGAAATCGGCGTTCGGGACTTTCCGGAAGGCGAAGACCGGCGGGCAGGTGTCGCGGCGACAATAGGGCGAAGGATTCCACGGTGACGGAAACTTCCTGGTTTTTCAGGTCGTCCTTGCTCTCGTTGAAATATGTCGGCCTTTCCGTCGTCGTGGCGGTGCTCGCGACCGCGCCCCTCGTCTACGCCCTCTTTCCGAACTACCTGATCGGCAGTCTCGCCCAGATCCCGGCGGTGCTGTTCGCCGCGTGGTATGCGAAGCGGTTCCAACTCCTGGAACGGTACCGGCAGCCCCTCGAGCGGCTTGCGCTCCTGACCGCGTTCGCCATGCCGCTCGCCAACATGTTCTTCCTGAAGTCCTTCAGGAAGCTGCTTCTCTCGGGCCATCTCGCGCTCGAAATCTTCCGTCCCACCGTCCTTCTGCTGATCGCCTGCGCCGTCCTTGCCGGCCTGGGCCGGAAGAAGGCCAACTGGCCGCTGCCCCTGGCGCTGGCCTTCTGGAGCGCGCTGGTCTCCTGGATCGCCGCGACGGCGCTCTCCCCCCTCCCGCTGATCTCGGCCGCCGAGGGCTTCTTCGAGGCCATCGCGATGTTCATGGCACTCTACGTCTTCTGCGCGATCGGCCGTCGCGACCTGATGGTCGACGCCCTGGCGCTCTTTCTCGGCGGAGCCGTCACCGTGTCGCTGGCGCTCATCGCGGCGATCGAAACGATCAGCCCGGGCCCGTCCTACGTGCTGGGTTTCCCGCTCTTCCCCACCGACTTCCTGGCGATAAAGCGGGCCGTGGAATTCCTGATCGACGTGGGCGGGAACGTCTACGAAAACCCGGACTTCTACATATCGTTGTGGATCATGATGATTCCGGTGCTCGTCGGCGTCTATTATTCGGCAAGGACCTACAAGGCCGCGCTGCTGGCCGTCGTCGCGGTCGTCTCCTATGCCGGGCTCCTCGAATTTTCCCGTGGGGGAACGCTCGTCGTCATCATCGCGATGGCCGGCTTCGTGGCGGCGCGGTTCGTCGCGTTGCGCGTCGTTTCCCTTCTGCCGCTCTCGATCGCGGTCTCATTCTCCCTCATGACCTTCGTCGGCATGGCCGGCTATTTCGGGTCGGCCTACGACCAGTATGCGAACGCGCTGGAATCCTGGAAACTGAACGCGGAAGGCCTCTATCAGGTCGACCCGGGGTCGCCCATCATGGTGCATGGCGGCGGCGACATCTCGGGAGAGATCCGGGCGGAGGCGGCAAAGCTCGCCCTCCGGACGGCCGAGAAACATCCCTTCGTCGGCCTGGGATACGGCGTCTATGCGCGCACCGTGAGCAGCATCCCCCCGCACAACAAGCTGCTCGATCGCCTCACTTCCGGGGGCATTCTCGCGGGCCTGTCCCTTCTCCTCATGACCGGCTACGTGTACTGGCAGGCCTTGATGCTCCTCTTCCGGCCCGAGAAGGACATGCTGCGCATGGGCGCCATCCTCGCGCTGGCCGCCTTCCTGACGAAGGCCCTGCCCTT
Organism: uncultured Alphaproteobacteria bacterium; assembly: GCA_963838155.1. Lineage (GTDB taxonomy): Bacteria > Pseudomonadota > Alphaproteobacteria > Rhizobiales > Rhizobiaceae > Pararhizobium_B. The sequence continues at coordinate 93,995 of CAWIQE010000013.1, read as the reverse complement.
CGACGCGGCCGTCTCACTGAACGGTATCGTCCTCTGGGGCTTCCTGATCGGACTCCTGCTCGCCTACGTGTCCTGCAAGGCGAAGGCGTCCGTCGAGGCCTGAGGACGCGAAGGGAAGGCAGAACAGGGCGGCCACCGTCAGGACCGCGATTGCGGCCCACGCCTCGTCGATCGCTTGGCAAAGGGCGGCCTTTTCGACGAGCGGCTGGAGGAATGCCTTCGCGCCGGCATCGATCGGCCCCTGCGACCAGGCCGCGAACAGGTCGGGCGGAATGCCCACGAACCGGGCGGTTGCGGCGTCTCCTTGGGCCAGCTTCTCGCCGATCGCGCGCCCCAGCCCGGGCGACCGCCCGTAGATGACCGTGTCGATCAGCGCCAGCCCGATCGCCCCGCCGAGGTTGCGCATCAGGTTGAAGAGCCCGCTCGCGTCGGGCACGCGCGCGTCGGCCAGGTGGCCGAGCGCCAGCCGGGTCGGCGGCAGGAGGCAGAACATGATGGCCAGGCCGCGCACGACCTGCGGCCAGAACATGCCGGCATAGTCCGTCGCGGGCGTCTGCAGCGCGCTCCAGCCGAGCCCGACGGCGAAGCCGGCAAAGCCGGCCGCAGTCAGCAGCCGGGCGCTGATGCGGGTCTCGAGGACGACCGCGATCGGTGCCATCGCAAGCTGCGCCAGGCCCGTGACCAGCATGATCTCGCCGATTTCGAGCGCGTTGTGGTCGCGCACGAGCGCCAGGAAGACCGGCATGAGGTAGACCGAGCCGAACAGGCCGATCCCGAGCACGAAGCTGAGGACGCATCCGATCGCGAAGCGCCGGTCGGAAAAGTTCCTCAATTCGACCACCGGCCGGGCCGCCCGCAGCGTGCGGGACACGAAGCCCGCCCCGCTTGCGAGGCTCAGGGCGAGAAGGCCGAGGACCAGCCCGGAGAGCCAGCCGCGCTGCGGTGCCTCCTTCAGGGCGATTTCGAGCGCGGCGAGCGCCACCGCCAGCAGGCCGAGCGAGACGACGTCGAGCCTCGGAAGGCGGCCGTGCTCCGCCCCGCGCGGAACCAGGAAGGCCGCGAGCGCTGCCGAAAGGACGCCCGGCAGCAGGTTGATGAGGAACAGCCAGTGCCATGAATAGGTCTGCGTGATCCATCCGCCGACGACGGGGCCGACCGTCGGCGCGAGCACGGCGAGAATGCCGGCGATCGTGGTGGCGATCCCTTGCGAACGCTCGGGGAACAGCACGAAGACCGCCGAGAACACCGCCGGTATCAGGGTGCCGCCCGAGAAGCCCTGCAGCACGCGCCAGCCGACGAGTTGCGCGAAGGTGTCGCTGCCGGCGCAACCGGCGGAGGCCAGCGTGAAGACGGAAATCGAACACACGAAGAGCCAGCGCATTCCGAGCGCGCGGGTCAGGATGCCCGTCAGGGGAATTCCGATCACCTCGGCGATCAGATACGCGGTCTGGACCCAGCTCATCTGGTCCGGGTCGATCGCCAGCGCCTGCTGGATCGTCGGCAGCGACGTGGCGACGACCTGGACGTCGAGGATCGCCATGAACATCCCGAGGCACATGGTGCAGAACCCGATCCAGGTGCGCATGTCGGCCTGTTTCGGCGGCCGCACATTATCGGGAGACATCCGGATCGGCCTCCAATGCGCGGTTTTCCGCCCTGATGCGGACGCCCAGCACCAGGGCGTTCGCCAAGGAAAAGGCGAGTGCCAGCCAGTCGAGGCCGAAGCAAAGCGGCAGCACGGCGATTTCCCCGACGACCACCAGGTAGTTGGGATGGGACACGAAGCGATAAGGCCCATTGCGCACCAGCGGCGCGTCCGGAAGGACGATGATGCGGGTCGTCCATCGCCGTCCGAGCGTCAGGAGGGTCCACGCGCGCAGCCCCTGCAGCGCCAGGAACACGATCAGCCAGGAGACCTCGATGTCCCTTGCCCACGCGAACCACCAGAGAGAAGCGAGCCAGAGCGCGTGGAGCGCCACGATGGCCGGATAGTGCGATGCCCCCGCTTCGCGCGCCCCGCGGGCCAGGAGCGCCTGCGTGTTGCGCCGCGCCAGCCACAGCTCCGCCACCCTTTCGGCGGTGACGAGGAAGAGCAGGATGGAGGCGGCCGTCATCTAGGCCGCCTTCAGCGAAACGCAGCTCGCCGTGAAGCCGGGCCCCATCGCGGTGAGTAGCGTGCGCGCCGGCAGGCCCGCCGCGATCGACCGCTCCAGAACGAAGAGCGCGGTCGGCGCGGACATGTTGCCGAAGTCGGAGAGGACGCTGCGCTCGTGATCGAGCGCTCCACGGCCGAGGGCGAGCGCCTGCTCCAGTGCCTCGATCACCTTGCCGCCCCCCGGATGGCAGGTGAAGCGGTCGATGTCGCCCGCCGTCAGGTCCGTCGGGGCGAGAATGCCCTCGATCGCGGACCGGATGTTGTCTTCGGCGAAGGGCGGGATGGCCCGGTCGAAGATGACGCCGAATCCCTCCGGCTCGACGTCCCAGCCCATGATGTCCAGGGTCCCCGGCCACATGTGCTGGCCGGAGTGTTCGACCGAAGCAAGGCCGCCGTCGCCTGCCCTGAGGAGCGCGGCGGCCGCTCCGTCGCCGAACAGGGCGGTCGCGACGATGTTCGCCTTCGTCAGCTTGTCCAGCCGGAAGGCGAGCGTGCAGAGCTCGACCGCGACCATGAGCACGAGACTTCCCGGCCGCGCCTGCGCCAGGCGGGAGGCAATGGACAGGCCCGAGACGCCGCCGGCGCAGCCGAGGCCGAACACCGGCACCCGTTCGACGTCCGGGCGAAGGCCCAGGCGTTGCGCGACGCGGGCCTCGAGGCTTGGCGTGGCGATGCCCGTGGACGAGACGGTCACGACCGTATCGACGTCTCCGGCCCTTGCCCCGGCCGCGTCCAGGCCCTTCTTCGCTGCGGCGACGAAGAGTTCGGACGCCCCTTCCAGATAGGCGGCGTTGCGGGCCGGCCAATCGAGCGGCTGCAGATACCATTCGATGGGCCGCACGGCGTATCGGCGCCGGATGCCCGCGCTTTCGAACACCCGCGCCAACCGGCGATAGTCTTGGAAACGCTCGGCGAAGGCCGAATGGGCCGCCGCCGCCGCGTCGCTCTGCGCAATCACGTGCGAAGGCACCGCCGATGCGACGGACAGAAGACTGACTGGCATCACCTGAACTTTCCCGACTGGCGACGTATCGCCGATGCGCCGGCGAAAGCGCCGACTCCTGGCGACCTATACGCAGCGGGGCGCCGGACAGTTTAACGCGCGGCGGACTTTGCGCGTTCCGGGCCCCCTCGTGATGTCGTCAGGATGCCGACAGGCAGTCGACGACCTCTTGCGCGCTCTGGAGGCGGCAGTAGCCCCCGAACGCCTTCAGCGCCGTGTCGTGCCGTGCGGCGGTATAGGTTGCGCAGGCATCCGTGGCGCAGATCATGTAGTAGCCGCGATCGGCGCCGTCGCGCACGGCCATGTCGACGCACTGGTCGGTGAGGAAGCCCGCCACGACCACGTTCTCGATGCCGAGATTGCGCAGCACGTAGTCGATGTTGGTTGAGTTGAAGACGCCTGACGACGTCTTCGGCAGGACGATGTCGTCGTCGCCGGGCGCCACGGCCGGGATGACTTTGGCCTCTTCGGACCCGCGGGCGAAATGAATGCCGGAAAGCTTGTGGTCGAGCGATCGGTCGCGGCCGTCCCGGGTCAGGGACTCGATCACCGTATAGACGATCTCGCACCCCGCCGCCCGCGCGCCGTCGATCAGGCGCTTCATCGCGGGCAGGGCGCGGTCGTTGACCGCCGTCCAGTAGTCCGGGTGCTCGCTCCGATGCTTCTCGGTGACCTCCCCGCATTGGGCGTCGACGATCAGGACGGCCGTCATGGACGGAACGAGCGGCTTGTTCCGGATTTCCTTGAGCGGATCGAAGCTTGCCATGGACATCCCCTGGGCGTTGCGCCGGACACAAATCGCCGGTCCGGAACCGCGTGAAATCAACCGTCCGGATCCGCCGAACGGGCCTAATAGAGCTCGAGATACTCGTTCACTTCCCAGTCCGTCACATGCGCGCGGAAGCGGGCGAGCTCGAAATCCTTCACCGCGCAGAAGACGCGGACGAATTCGGCGCCGAGCGCGTCGACGAAGGCGCCGTCGGCCTGCAGCGCGGCCAGCGCCAGTTCGAGCGTCTGCGGGAACCGCTCCAGCGCCGGGTTGTCCTCGCTCGTCGTCTCCCGGCCCTGGTCGCGCAGCGCCGCCTTCGCCTCGAGACCGAGCAGGCCGGCGGCCAGCAGCGCGGACGCCGACAGATAGGGGTTCGCCGCCGCAGAGCCGGCGCGCAGCTCGATATGGGTGCGTTCGTCGCCGCTCGCCTTGACGCGCACCATGGCGGAGCGGTCCTGATAGCCCCAGCTCACATTCGACGGGGCGAAGGTGTACGGCTTGACGCGGTGGTAGCAGTTCGGCGTCGGATTGACGAGCGGCATGATCGCGGCCGCATGCGTCAGGACGCCCTCGATAAAGGCGCGGGCAACCGCCGAAAGCCCGTCGTCCGACCCGGTGTCCAGGAAGGCGTTGCGTCCCGACTTTCGGTCCCACAGGCTCATGTGCAGGTGGCCGCCGCTTCCCGACTTGCCGGCGAACGGCTTGGCCATGAAGCTGGCGATCAGCCCGTTGCGGTGGGCGAGTTCCTTCAGCCCGTTCTTGAAGGCGAACGCCTTGTCGGCGCCGGCCACGTTCATGCCCGTGCCGTAGACCGTCTCGAACTGCGAGCCGGCATATTCGCAATTGTGGGTGATGACGTCGATCCCGTAGGCGCGCAACGTCGGCACCAGCGTGTCGAGGAAGGGCGTATACTGGTTGCGCACGGTGTTGAAGATGTGGATGCCCTCGAAGAGCGGCGCCCGCGTGTCCGCGGTCAGCAGGTAATACTCGTATTCGTGCCCGAGCATGACGTCGTAGCCGAGCGCGTTGGCGCGCTCGACCAGCCTGGAGAAGACGAAGCGCGGGGCGGCCTCCTGCGGTTCGCCGTTCTCCCAATAGCCGAGGCAGACGACGCTCGCCGTCTTCTCCAGCCAGGGAACGACCCGCAGCGAACCGGTATCGGGAAAGAGCGCCTGGTCGGCGTAGTTGCGCTGGGTGTGCAGGCCGCTCGCCGGGACGACGTTCGACGACGTGTCGAGGCCGAGCACGCCCCCGTAGAAGTTCAGGCCCTTGCGCGCGAAGCTCTCGACGCTGTCGACCGGCACGGTCTTCGAGCGTGACGTGCCGTGAAGGTCCGGCAGCTCGAAGCGCAGGTATTCGATGTCCTGCGTCTTCAGCGCCGCCATCAGCTCGGAAATGCTGTCCCTGGCCATCGCGAAATCCTCCTCGTCAAATCGCCCGATCGACGCGGACGGGCGCGACCGGAGATCGCGTCCGTCCGCCTGTGCGCGGGCCTCTCAGGGCGCCGGGATCCAGTTCGGCTTCACCTCGCCGGCGAGGTAGAGAGCCTTGTCCTTCACGCCGATCATCGTCACCGTCTTCTGCGGCACGCCGCTGTCCTTCGGATAGGTGATCGACCCGGTGATGCCGGGATAGTCCTTGGTCGCGGCGATGGCGTCGCGGATCTTGGCCGGGTCGGTCGATCCGGCACGCTTGATCGCGTCGGCGACCAGGCCGGCAGCGTCGTAGCCGAGCGCGGCGAAGGCGTTTTCCGGCACGGTCCCGTAGGCGGCCTTGTAGTCCTTGTAGAATTTCTCGATCGCCGGCGTCGACTTCTCGCCGATGAAGGCGTGGGTCGAATAGTAGGTGTCGTCGGCCCCCTTGCCGCCCACGCTCAGGAGGAGCGGCGTGTCGTAGCCGTCGCCGCCGACGATCGGCTGCATGACGCCCGCCTGGCGCATCTGCTTGACGATCAGGCCGATGTCGTCCGGCATCGCCGAGACGTAGAGCACGTCGGGCTTCGCCGAGAGGGCCTTCAGCTTGCCGATCTGCGCGGTGAAGGACTTGTCGCCGGACTTGTAGTCGTTATGGGCGACGATCGACCCGCCGGCGTGTTCGAAGGCCTCCTGGAAGTACTTGGCGAGCAGGGTCGTGTATTCCGTTGAATTGTCGCGCAGAAGGTAGGCCGTCTTGCCCTTGAGCTTGTCCTGTATGAACTGCGCGCCGGCCGCCGCCTGGACGTTGTCGCCGAAGCAGGCGAGGAAGATGTCGTTGCCGATCTGCGACGGCAGTTTCGGCGAGGTGGCGCCCGGCGTCACGAACGGCACGCCCGCCTGCTGGAAGATCGGGCCCAGCGCCAGGACCGAGTCCGAATCGGTGAATCCGATCGCGACCGGGACCTTGTCCGAGTTGAGCAGCTGGCTTGCGACGCTGGCGATGACCGTCGGATCGGTCTTGGTGTCGTAGACCACCAGGTCGATCGTCTTTCCGTCGACGCCGCCGGCGTCGTTGATCTCCTTGATCTTCAGCTTGGCGCCGTTGAGCGCCGGCGCGTCGAGGGACGACAGTGCGCCCGTGACGTTGAACGGCGCGCCGATCTTGATGGTGTCCGCCGCACTGGCGGCGCCCGCTCCTGCACAGGCCGCGATACCGAGGCCAGCGGCAAGCAAGGCCCCCTTGGCGATGAGCTCTCTGCGTTTCATCGTCTCACTCCTCTTCTCCTGTCCGGTTTCGTCGCATGAATAGCCCGAGCGACAGTTCCCGATCGTCCATGATGCCGCTCGGACGGAAAATCATGATCAGGATGAAGATCACCCCGAGGACGATCTGGCTTGCGCCGTAAAGGGGAGGGATATGGATGACGCCGAGGTCGAGGCCGCGCTCGAGATTGCGCAGGACCTCGCTCGCGATCGTCACCAGCACGACGCCCAGGACCGCGCCCGTCATGCTGCCCATGCCGCCGATGACGAGCATGCTGACGAGCGCGAAGGTGTAGGGCAGGTAGAAGCTGGCCGGCGAGAACGATCCGAGATAATGGCCGTAGAGCGAGCCGCCGATGCCGGCGAAGAAGGCCCCGACGACGAAGGCCGAAAGCCGGGTCCGCAGGATGGGTATCCCGATCGCCCTCGCGGCCACCGTGTCCTCGCGCACCGCCAGGTAGCGCCGTCCGTAGGGCGAAAAGACGATCCGCGCGAGCACCGTCAGCGTCACCACCAGCCAGCCGACCGCGAAGGGCAGCGTCGTTTCGAGCGGGACGCCGGTGAAGGTGCGCGCGCCGCGGGTAAAGGCGGCCGCGTTGATCAGCACGACGTTGACGATGATGAGGAAGCCGAGGGTCGCCACGGCGACGAAGTAGCCCGAAAGCCGCATCAGCGGGGCGCCGACCACCACGGCGAGCGCCGCGCAGACGAGGCCCGCCGCGACCGTGGCGGGGAGGAAGGGAAGGCTGAAGGCGGCCAGCCAGTGCGGCAGGTCCGGCAGGTAGGCGTGCTTCGCCGCGACCGGGAGGGATAGGATTCCGGACGTATAGGCGCCGACGGCGACGAAGCCGACGTGCCCGAGCGAGAAGACGCCGGTGAAACCGTTGCCGATGCCCATCGAGGTGACGAGGATCGCATCGATGCACATGACAATGACGACGCGCACGAAGTAGTTGTTGACCATGTGCGGCAGCGCCAGCGTCGCCAGCGCGACGATCACCAGCATGGCGGCGAAGGCCATCAGCGAGACGGGACGCGACATCGCGGGCGTCGTCAAAGCTTCACCTCCTGCGGCCGGTTCATCAGGCCGTTCGGCCGGAACAGCAGGAACGCGATGAGCAGTGCGAACACGATGGCGTCCCGATAGGGCGAAATGTCCGACGGCAGGAAGGCGACGATGAGGATTTCGAGCGCGCCGAGCACGTAGCCGCCGACCAGCGCCCCCGCGATCGATCCGAAGCCGCCGACGATCGCCGCGACGAAGGCCTTCAGGAGCGGCGTGAAGCCCATGTCCGGCTCGACGATGCCCGCCTGGGCGGCCCAAAGGACGCCGGCCAGCCCCGCGAAGGCCGAGGCGATGGCGAAGGCAACGACGATCAGCCGGTTGACGTCGAGGCCGACGAGTTGCGCCGCGCCGAGGTCTTCCGCCGCCGCCCGCATGCCGAGCCCGACATCCGTGCGGGTGACGAACCAGCCGAGCAGCGCCAGCGAGACGACCGTGAGCACGATCGTCGCGACGTTGATCGCCGTGAAGGTGATCTGGCCGCCGGCAAGCTGGATCGCGGAATTCATCATGTCCGGGATCGGGAAGTTCCGCGGCGAACTCGTGAAGATGAGGATGCCGAGATTCTCCAGGATGTAGGTCACCGCAAGGCTGGTCAAGAGCAGCGTCACGTCGGGCGCGCCGCGCACCGGGCGGTAGGCGAGCCGCTCGACCACGACGCCGGCGAGCGCCCCCGCCGCCACGCCGAAGAGCGCCGCCAGCCAGAAGGGCATGCCGACGGCACCGAGCAGGAGCGTCGCGAAGGCGCCGACCATCATCATGTCGCCATGGGCGAAATTGGTCATCCTCAGGATGCCGAAGACCATCGACAGGCCGATCGCGACCAGCGCGTAGAGCGAGCCGAGGCTGACCGCGTTGACCACCTGCTGGACGATGTAGAGACCCATGTTCATCGACGCGCTCCGAGATAGGCGCCGGCGACCTCTTCGTAGTTTTCCCTCAGGTCGCGGGCGTTTCCTTCGAGGCCGATTTCGCCGGTCCGCAGCACGTAGGCCCGGTCCGCGAGGTCGAGGGCGGCCGCGATGTTCTGTTCGACCAGCAGCATCGTCACGCCGCTCGCCTTCAGCTCCGCGAGGCTCTCGAAGATCTGTTCGACGATGATCGGCGCGATGCCGAGCGACGGCTCGTCGAGCAGCAGCAGTCGCGGGCGCGCCATCAGGGCGCGCGACAGCGCCACCATCTGCTGCTCGCCGCCCGACAGCGTGCCCGACTGCTGGCGGGCGCGCTCCTTCAGGATCGGGAACAGCCGGTAGAGGCGCTCCCGGTCGGCGTCGATGTTGTCGCGGTCGGTGCGCTGGACGGCGCCAAGCCTGAGGTTTTCGGCGACGGTCAGGTCGCCGAACAGTCGCCGCCCCTCCGGCGAATGGGCGATGCCGCGGCGCACGACCTGGGAAGGGCGCATGCCGTCGATGCGCGTGCCGTCGAAGACGATCTCGCCGGAGCGCGGCCGCACGAGCCCGGAAATCGTGCGCAGCATCGTGCTCTTTCCGGCGCCGTTGGCGCCGAGCAGTGCCACGACCTCGCCGCGCCGGACCTCCATGTCGATGCCGCGCAGCGCCGTCACGGCACCGTAGGAGACCGAGACCTTGCGCACCCCGAGAAGCTCGGTGGCTCCGACCGGGGCGACCCGACCTGTCGCGTCAGCTGTGGCCAAGATAGACCTCCCGCACGCGGGGGTGCGCCTGCACGTCCTTCGGCGTCCCCTCGAAGACGCGCATGCCGTGGGCGAGCACCTGGATGCGCTCGCACAGGTTCATGATCAGGTCCATGTCGTGTTCGACGACGATGACGGCGAGCTGGTAGCGGCGCCGGATCTCGTCGATCAGCTTCAGGAGCACCCGGGTCTCGCTCGCATCCATGCCGGCGGCCGGCTCGTCGAGCAGCAGGAGCTGCGGGCGCGTCGCCAGCGCCCGGACGATCTCGAGGCGGCGCTGGTCGCCGTAGGGAAGGTCCCGGGCCCGGCTTTCGCGGCGGCGGTAGAGGCCGACGAGATCGAGAAGCTCCCGCGTGATCTCCTCCACCGCGGCTTCCGCCTTGCGGCGACGGCCGAACCCGACCAGCGCGTCGAGGATGCCGGTCCGGTGGCGCAATTCCGCGGCGGCGCGGACGTTGTCGGCGACCGTCAGCGTCGGGAACAGCCGCGTGCCCTGGAAGGTGCGGGCGATCCCGTGCCGCACGATCCGGTCCGCCGGCTGGCCGACGATCGGTTCGCCCCGGAAGACGATCTCGCCGGAATCGGGCTGCAGGAAGCCGCTCGCCAGGTTGAAGAAGGTGCTCTTGCCCGAGCCGTTCGGACCGATGACGCCGACGATCTCGCCGGCATGGACGGCGATCTCGTGATCCTTCAGCGCGACGAGGCTGCGAAAGGACTTCGTCAGCCCTTTCGTCGCCAGGAGCGGAGCGGATGGGACGGGCTCGGACATCATCAGTCGCACACCGTCAGCCGCTTCGATCGCTCGAAGCGCGGGGCGGTCCTGCGAACGGCCTCACGTCCGCTCTTCCGTTTCCGAGAGCGTGCGACACCACCAATTTCCCCTGTTCTTGCTTTTGTAACAAAAATTTCCATAATGACGAATGAGTGTCAATCCTGTAATATCTGAACGACGTTCACAAACAGGGTCGCGATGGCGGAAAGCGACGACATTACCGGCCGGTCCGTGGCGGAGCAGATCCGCAACAGTCTCGGACGGCTGACGCCCACGGAGCGGCGGCCGGCCTTGAGCCTGCTTTCGAACTATCCGGTCGCCGGGCTGGAGACGGTCGCCCAGTTCGCCCGGCGCGCCGAGGTCAGCGGCCCGACCATCCTCCGCCTGATCGCCAAGCTCGGCTTCGACAGCTATCCGGAATTCCAGCAAAGGCTGCGCGACGAGCTGGAACAGCGCCTGCAGACCCCGCTCGCCAAGGCCCCGCCCGACAGCGGAAGCCCGCGCGAGGGGGATTTCATCGACGACTATACCGCCGCGATCGTCGCCAATATCCGCGACTCCATGGCGGAGATCGCACGCGAGGAATTCGAGGCCGCCGTCACGCTGCTGGCCGACGAGCGGCGGCGGGTGATGACCCTCGGGGGCCGTTTCACCTCCAGCCTCGCCTACCATCTCTATCTGCACCTGCGCGAACTGCGCCCGCGCATCGGCATGGTCGGCGACCAGACGGCCACCTGGGCCGAGCACCTCCTCGACCTCGACCGCAACGACGTCCTGATCGTCTTCGACATCCGACGCTTCCAGGAGGACGTCGTGCGCTTCGCCGGCCAGGCGGCAGAAAACGGCGCCGACGTCATCCTTTTCACCGACACCTGGGTCTCGCCCGTCGCGGCCGTCGCGTCGCACGTCTTCGCCGTCAGGACGTCGCTGCCGTCGAGCTGGGAGAGCTTCGCAGCCCTGATGGCGCTGTCCGAGGCGCTCATCGCGCGGGTCCATGCCCGGCGCTGGGAGAAGAGCAAGAGCCGCATGGAGCGCCTGGAGACCCTGCGCGGCCATCTGTCCGAGGGAGAGCACGCATGACGTCGAAGGAGCCGGACCTCTTGGGCGCGGACGAACCGGCGCCGGTGATCCTGACCCGCCCGGACGGCCTCTCGCCGTTTTTCCTGACCTGCGACCACGCCGGCCGCCGCATCCCCCGGGCGCTCGGCGACCTGGGCCTGCCGGAGAGCGAGCGGTCGCGCCATATCGCCTGGGACATCGGGGCGGCTGCCGTGGCGCATCGCCTGTCGGACCTGCTCGATGCCTGCCTCGTGGAACAGGTCTATTCCCGGCTCGTCATCGACTGCAACCGCGATCCGTCCGTGTCGAGCTCGATGCCCGAGATCAGCGAGACGACGGCGATCCCGGGCAATGCCGGGCTCGGCGAGGCTGAGCGCCAGGCCCGCGTCCGGGCGGTGTTCGAGCCATACCACCGGGCCACGGCGGAGGCGCTCGACAAGCGCCGCGACGCGGGGCGCGAGACCGTCCTCGTCGCCGTCCACAGCTTCACGCCCGTGTTCAAGGGCGTCGACAGGCCGTGGCATGTCGGGGTCCTGTACAACCGCGACGACCGCCTGGCGCGCATCCTTCTCGACCTCTTCGCCGAGGAAGGGGACCTGGTCGTCGGCGACAACGAACCCTATCGCGTCAGCGATGCGACGGACTACGGCATCCCGGTCCACGGAGAGCGGCGCGGCATCGTGCATGTGGAGCTGGAACTGCGCCAGGATCTGATCGCCGACGAGGCCGGGCAGGCCGCCTGGGCCGAACGGCTCGCGCGGCTCCTGCCGATCGCCCGCGCCATGCTCTGAGGGACGCCGCTCCAAGGGGCGGCGTCCGAACTCCACGTCAGCCGGCGGTCTTGTGGTGGCGCACGCCGCGCAGCGTCGCGACCGCGAGATCCAGCTCCGTGGCGGCCTGGCGCTCGATCCTGTTGCGACCGGCGTTCTTGGCCCGGTAGAGGGCGGTGTCGGCGAGCGACAGCATCTGTTCGCCGGACATCACGTCGCGGCCCGGCCGGCCGCAGACGACCCCGGCGCTGATCGTCACCGCGCCGCTCGGGCTGCCCGCATGCGGGCGCGCCTCGCTCGCCACGCTGGCCCGCAGTTCCTCCGCGAGCGCGACGGCCGTCTCCTCGTCCACGTCCGGAAGCAGCACCACGAACTCCTCGCCGCCGAAGCGGGCGAGGGTCGCCTCGCCGAAGCCGAGGGTTCGCTTGAGGACCCGGCAGACCAGGCGCAGGCAGTCGTCTCCCGCCAGGTGGCCGTAGCGGTCGTTGAAGTCCTTGAACCGGTCGACGTCGAGGAGGACGAGGCCGAGCCGCTTGCCCTCCCGCGCCGCGCGCTCGAACTCGCGCCCCAGGCTGTCGTCGAAATAGCGCCGGTTGGCGATGCCCGTCAGGCCGTCGGTCACCGCCTGCGAGGCCAGCCGCAGATTGACCTCCTCCAGGTGCCGTTGCGTCCTCACCCGGTCGGTTATCTCCGACAGGACCGACAGCGAACTGCCGTCTTCGAGGACCGTGGTGCGTGCCTCGATCCAGCGGTCGCCTTCGAGCGATATGATGTTCGACCCTCCCTTGCGCACGGCCGCGCCGTCGCGCTCGAGCAGCCGTTCCAGCTCGGCGAGATCGCGCACGACCTCCTCCCCCGCCTCGACCGCGGCGCGAATGATGTCTCCGATATTGGCGCCCGGGACGCGCAGGTGGCCCGTCTTCGGAAAGAGCTCGCGATAGCGCTGGTTGCAGAAGACGATGTCGCCGCTCACCTCGATCTGCACGAGCCCGTCGGCCATGCTGTCGAGCGCGATGCCGAGCCGGCGGTGGGTCTCGTCGAGCTCCGCCTGCAGCCTGTGCCGCGCGGAGACGTCCCGGCTGTGCGTGACGAGGCCGATCATGTCGCCCCGGGCGTTGCGAAGCGGCGTCTTCAGCGTGGCGAGCGCGAGCGCGTCGCGACCGTCGCCGATCAGCTGCTCGAGCGTCGTCGTGGCCCGCGACCGCCAGGCCTTCTGGTCCTCGAGGAAGAAATGGCGCGCCGTCTCGTCGGGCATGATGTCGAAATAGGTCTTCCCGATCAGGTCGTCGGCGGACTGCAGGCCGAGCAGTCTCGCTGTCGCCGAATTGGCGGCGAGGAACCGGCCTTCCCGGTCCTTGACGTTCAGCGCGTCGGGAAGCGCCTCGACGATGGCGCACAACCGCGCGCTGGCGCGGGCGTGCTCGTGGCGCCGCCGCTCCGACGACAGGAGCAGGCCGGCCGAAAGCACGGCGAGGAACGTCAGGACGAACGGAGCGAGCGCCGCAAGCGCGAACCGTTCGGGGGACAGTCCCCCCGGCAGGTCGAAGAGCCAGGGGACGTTCGCCGCCGCCGCGGCAAGGGCGAGGGTCGCTTTGGTCGCCCGCGCAGCCCCGGGCCGCCGACCTGCCAGGGCGACGGCGAGCGCCAGCACGATGCCGGCGACGCTCCCGTGGCCTGCGGGAAAGCCCCCGCCCGCTTCCGCCAGGCGCATCGCCAGCGCCGTGAGGCCCGCGAGCACGGCGGGCACCGCCCCGACCCAGAAGCCGAAGAAGGCGACGAGCGCGATCGCGAGGTCGAACGAGGCGCCGGGCGCCGGTTCGAAAGGCATCAGGACGACGGCGGCGACGGAGAGGACGGCCACGAGGGACGCGACGCCGGTTCCGGCCGGCCCGCGGCGAGCCGGTAGGAGCTCCTCGACATGGGCTGAGGCGAGTACCGCGACGACGGCGACGACGAGGTTCGCGGTCAGGCCCTGCCAGAATGCCATGCTCATGTCTGCGACGTGTCCATTTGCGTTGGTCGCTTCGTCCGATGCCGCCGACCCCGGCCGCACCGCGAACTCGGTCGACTACGCGGTATAGCCGGCAAAGGGTCAACAAAAGATTGCGTGACATTAGCATATGCGCGTATAAGGCGAGTATATCCGGGACCCGAGGTCAGATTCGGCGAAGCGGAATCGTCCAGGCAAGCACGGTCGCACAGGCAGCGAAGGCGGCGATCGTCAGGAAGCAGATGCGGAAGGCGAAGCGGATGTCGTCCCGGATGGCGGCAAGGCTTGCCGCATCCATCGACTTCAAGGGGTCCGATGTCGCCTGGAAGAGCCGCGCGAAGGTTTCGGTCGCCTGCGGGTCGATCGTCGTCAGCACGGCGAAGAGCACGGCGCCGACCGTGGCGGTCCCGAGGGCCGCGCCGAGCGAGCGGGAGAACTGCACGGACGCGGCCGCCGTGCCGAGCATGGCGCTGCCCGCCGCCGATTGCACGGTGACCTGCACGACGCCCATCACCGTCCCCATGAAGAGCGCGGTGAAGGCCAGGAACAGCGAAAGCTGCCAGTCGGCCATCCGGTCGGCGAAGAGGCCGAGGGTGACGAGGCCGAAGACGACCACCACCAGCCCGAGGGACGGAACGACCGCGGTCCGGCCGGTGCGGCTGACGATCTGCCCCGTGGTCATCGACCCTGCCCCGACGCCGGCCATCATCGGCATCAGGAAGAGGCCGATCTCGCCGGCGCTGGCGTCGCGCGTCACCCGCAGGTAGATCGGCAGGTAGGTGATCAGGGAGACCAGGATCGCACCGTGGCAGGCGGCCAGCAGGTCGCTGCGCCAGATCGACGGATTGCGGAACACCGGGAGCGGAAAGAGCGGATCCGGCGCCCGCTTCTCCCGCCAGACCAGCACGGCGGCCGACAGCACGACGAGCGCGAGCAAGGCCAGGATCGACGGCAGCAGGCTCGCCTGCAGCCGCTGGGCGCGTTCCAGCATGACGAGGAAAGCGGCCACGAAGACGGCGAACAGCGCCAGCCCCCAGACGTCGAAGCGGCCCGCGGCGGCGCCGGCGGTCCTGTCCTGCAGCCGCAGCACCAGGGCGAAGGCGAGCAGCCCCACCGGGATGTTGATCAGGAAGATCGACGGCCATCCGAAATACTGCGTCAGGAAACCGCCGGCCACCGGCCCGAACATGCTCGACGTCACGGCGACCGCGGCGAGGTACCCCTGGAACCGTGCGCGGGCGCGCGGCGGCACGGCCTCGCCGATCAGGGCCTGCGAGAGGGTCATGAGCCCGCCGCCTCCCAGCCCCTGCAGGACGCGCCCGAAAACGAGCATGAGCAGGCTCGCCGACCCCGCGCAGACGAGGGACGCCGCCATGAAGACCGTGAGGGCGACGAACATCAGCCGCCGCCGGCCGAACGCGTCGCCGAGGCGCCCGTAGACCGGGGCGGCGATCGTCGCGGCGACCAGATAGGCGATGACCACCCAGGAAATCTGCTCCACCCGGCCGAACCGCTCGGCGATCGCCGGCAGCGCCGTCGCGACGATGGTCTGATCGACCACGGCCAGGAACATCGGCAGCATGATGGACGGGAACAGCGTGAAGAACTGGCGGCGACCGGCCGCGATCTCGTCTTCGGGCACGACTTTCTTCTGCGCGGTATCGTTCACTGGGAAGCAGCCGGAATCGGTGCGATAATGGGGAGGTTTACAAGAGTTTCGTCATCGGCGCAAAATCGCCCGACGTCAACCAGTTGGATGAACCATAGATGAAGACCATCCTCGTGCCCGTCGAGACCCACGACCGCACCGATTCGATCCTGTCGACCGCCCTTGCCTTTGCCGGGAACTTCGGCAGCCAGGTCACGGGGTTCGCGCTGACCCCGGCCACGACCCCCTTCCTCGCGGCCGACGTCATCGGCGCGTCCGTGATCTACGAGCCGCTGGCCGAATACAACGAGGAGTCGAGCGACAAGGCGCGCCAGGCCTTCGAGGCGTTCATGGGCCGGCACTCCGTGCTGCCGACCCAGGCGGCCAGGGACGGCATCGGCTGGACGTGGAAGAAGGACGTGCCGCCGGGAGACCACATGGTCGGCATCCTCGGCCGCGTCTTCGACATCACCGTCGTCGGCCGGTCCGAGCCGCGGGTCTCCGGACCCCGCTCGACCACGCTCGACGCGGCGCTCTTCGACAGCGGCCGGCCGATCCTGATCGCCCCGCCAAACCCGCCGGAGACGATCGGCAAGCGGGTCGTGATCGCATGGAACCGCAGCACGGAGACGGCGCGCACCGTCGCCTTCGCCATGCGGCTCCTGAAGAAGGCCGACGAGGTCGTGGTGCTGGCCGTCGAAGGCTCGCATGTGCCCGGCCCGACCGCCGACGACCTCATCGCCTATCTGCGCGCCCACGACATTCCCTCGCGCGGATTGTCCACCGGCCAGAGCCGGCGCACCGCGGGTGAAGCGATCCTCGAGGAGGCCAAGGCGCTCGGCAGCGACCTGCTCCTGAAGGGCGCCTTCACGCAAAGCCGTCTGAGGCAGATCATCTTCGGCGGCGCCACCCAGCACATCCTCACCGAGACCGAGGTGCCCGTCTTCATGGCGCACTAGAGCGTTTCCGCGTTTCACGGAATCGCGGACACGCTCTATCTCTTTGTCTTTGCGCGCTTCCGAACGGAAAACCGGTTTCCACTTTTCCTGGAAGCGCTCTAGCCCGCCGTCCCCGCCGCAAGCGCCGGGGGATGCCTCAATAGTCCTTTTCGAAGAAGAGCCCGACGCTCGAATCGCCGCCCGTGCCGGCCGACGCCTTGGCCTTGAGGTTCTTGGTGATGCCGATGTTGAGGTCGACCTTCTCGTTGCCCTTGGCGCCCGCCTCGACGCCGAGATAGACGTTGTCGCGGATGTAGCGCCCGGCACGGACCGACGCGTTGCCGTTGGTGTCGGTGGTGACGTCGAGGTCGTCGAGCCCGGTCGCCTTGCGCAGATTGCCGAGCAGCGAGGTGTTCGCGCCGCCCGACAGTTCGGCCACCGCGGCGGCGAGCTGGGCGATCTGGAAGCCGGAGAGATCGCTGAGGCTGCGGCCGAAGATCAGCTGCGCCAGCACCTCGTCCTGCGGCAATGCGGGCTGCGATGAGAAATCGATCTTCGGATCGGAGGCGCGGCCCGAGACGGTGACGCTGACCGTC
This sequence comes from uncultured Alphaproteobacteria bacterium, assembly GCA_963838155.1. Taxonomy (GTDB): domain Bacteria; phylum Pseudomonadota; class Alphaproteobacteria; order Rhizobiales; family Rhizobiaceae; genus Pararhizobium_B. The sequence continues at coordinate 76,900 of CAWIQE010000013.1, read as the reverse complement.
GCGTCTCCGGCGTTGCTCGTCGCCACCAGGTTGATCAGCGGATCGAGCGAGCCCGTCAGCGAAATCGTGCCGGAATCGAAGTCCAGGCGCTTGCCGAGGATCTCGAGGCGCCCGCGAATGAGGTCGAAGCCGCCGACCGCCCTGACGGCGGTGACCGGCCCGGTCAGCCGAATGCGCCCGCCCATCTCCGCATCGAGGCCGCGCCCGCGGATGAACAGGCGCCGCGGGGCGCTGACGACGAGGTCGAGATGCACGACGACCGGCCGGGAGGACGGGACGGCGGGGCCCTTGTTGACCCGCGCGCGCTTCAGCGTCGCCTCGACGCCGGCCGGCGCATGCACATGGCGAAGGTTGGGGAGGGCGGCGCTTCCGCCGAGATTGTCCGGAATGCCGATGTCGGCCCTCTCCACGTCGATCCGTCCGCCGATCAGCGGGTCGCTGAGCAACTTGCCCGTGACGGTCAGCCGGCCGGAGGCGGTGGCCGTGATGAAGTCGCCGTCGGAATAGCGGGCCTTGTTGAGGTTGACGGTCAGGTCGGCCGGCATGCCGAGGGCGGCGTCGAGCGAGACCGAGCCGCCTGCCGTGATCGTGCCCCCGGTGGCCAGCGGCGCCCGGAACTCGGCGATGCTGACGCGGTTGTCGGCGATGTTGGCGCTGATCGCGATGCCGTTGAAGCGCAGGTTCGTCTGCGGATCGACGACGCGCATGTTCCGGGTCGAGAAGCTGCCGCCGATCACCGGCTTGGCGAGGGAGCCGGACACGCGCAGATCGAAGGCGGCGTTGCCGTCCACCCGTGTCCCGCGATCGGCCAGCGCCCGGTCCGCCAGCGAGAGCGGCGCGGTTCCGCGCGCCCTGACGTCGAGCCCGCCGCCGGAAAGCGGCACGCGGCCGCTTCCCGAAACCGAAATCCCCTGGCCGTTGCGGACCGTGAGCGATTGCACCGTCACGGTCTTCGCCTTGAAGCTGCCCGCCGCCTCGATGCCGAGCGGCGCCACCCCGAAGCGCGCCAGCGGGGCGGCCGAAATGGACGAGCCGCTCGCCTTGAAATCGACGGCCGGGTCCTTCAGCGTCCCGGTCACCTTGGCGCTTCCCGTGAGCGTTCCGCGCGGCGCCTGGCCCTTGGCGAGCCGGTCGAGCGTGGCAAGCGGGAACCGGGCGATGTCGACGGTCAGGTCGATCGGGCCGCTCCCCGTCGGGACCGTGCCCTTGGCCGTGGCGGCGATGCCGTTGCCGGCCGAAAGCTTCGCGTCGAGCGCCACCCGGTCGCCGGAGGTGCGCCCGCTCGCGTCGAGATCGAAGGCGGGCAGCCCCATGGACGCGATCGGACGGGCTGTGATACCCGCCGCCGCAAGCTTGAAGTCGACGACGGGCTTCTTCCGGCTGCCGGAGACCTTGGCCGTGCCGCTGACGGTGCCGCCGGCAGCCAGGTCGGGCTTCACGGCGTTGGCGATCGACAGCGGCAGCTTGTCGATGGAGAGGTTGAGATCGAAGGTGTTGCCGGCGACGCCGCTGGCCTCGATCCGGCCCCCCGCGACGTCCATGCGGAGGGGCTTGAGGATGCTGATCTCGCTGCCGGCGACGCCGATGCGGGCGGGCTGCAGCAGGTGTGCCGTCGTCTTGCCCTTCGCCAGGTCGAACCGGTCGAGCCCGACCTGGTAGCCGCCGCCGGTCTCGGCCAGGCTCCCGGCGGTCGAAATGTCGGTGCCGTTGGCGAGCGAGGCCTTCGCGTCGAAGGCCGTCGCCGGACCCTTGCGCGTGGCGTGCGCCGACAGGGTCGCGACGTCCACGCCGGCGGCGCTGATCCCGGTCGCGGAGAGGCTGCCGTCGACCTTCGGGACGCCGAAGAGATCGTCGATGGTCGCCTTGACGTCGGCGCTCGCGACCGTAGCCGATGGCACGGACAATCCGTTCAACGTGCCGTCCGCCTTGAGGTGCTGCTGCCCGTCCGCGCGGGAGAACTGCAGGGTGACGTCGGCCGACCCCTTCGCCTCCACCGTGGCGAGGGCCGCCACCGTGGACAGGTCGCTCGAGCGGAGCGCGATCGTGCCGTCGACGAGGCCGGCCGAATTCCGGTCGACATTGCCCGAAAGCCGCGTGCCGCCGGCTTGGAAGTCGAGACTGCTCAGCTTCTGTTCTTCGGGAGTGGCGAGGATGGTGGTGTCGAGCGTCACGTCCTGGCCGGAAAGGGAGGCCTCCGCCTGCAGCCGGCCGCTGACGCCGTTTCCGTAGGGCTGCCCCTTCGTGGGATCGATCCCGACGAGATTTCCGCTGAAGGCGACCTTCGCCTGCTTCAGGGGTCGCCCGGCGAGCGTTCCCGACGGCACCGCGCCGTCGAAGGCGAGCGTCATCGCCTGCTGCGTGCCCTTGACCCGGCCCGAGAGCGTGATTTCGCCTGAAGCGCGATCGGTGACGAGCGCGAGGTCCGCGAGCCGCGCATCGAGGTGGAAGTCCGACTTCTCGGGTGCGTAGGCGCCGTTGGCCTTGAAGCTCGCCTGGTCGTTGCCGACGAAGAAGTCCGTCGCCTCGAACCCGGTCTTGGTGCGCGCCAGCCGGCCGGTGATCCGGACCTCGTCCTTGAGGAGCGGGTCCACATGGGCCGATCCGGTTTGCAGGTCCTTGCCGGACCCGTCGAAGGTCAGGTCGAAACCGCCTGACAGCGGCGCGATCTTGCCCTTGGCCGCGAGGTCCACCGAGCCGGCGAGCGGCCGGTTGGCGAGTGCGGCGAAGGGCGCCAGGCTCGCCGCCTTGATCCCGACGCGGCCGTCGAACAGGTAGTCGCTGACCGCGCCCGCGACGGTCAGGGCGAGCCGGTTCGCCTCGATCGAGGCGTTGCCGATGGTGACGGGCTTGCCGGTCGACCAGTCGCCGTTGGCCGAAAACCCGATCCGGTCGCCGAGGGCGGTGCGCACGTCTGGATTGCTCGTCGAGATGCCCGTCATGGCGCCGTCGACCTTGTAGGTGAGCGACCGCGCCTTCGGCGTCTGGATGCCCTTGACCGAGCCGCCGAAATCGAGCTTCACCGAATCCGCGCCGAGCGTGCTCGTCCCGAGCCGGCTGATCTCGAACCGGCCGCCCCAATGATCCGAGCCGGTGTCCCCGTAGTCGATCTGCAGGTGGGCCGACTTCACCATCGTCTTCTGCCCGGGCACCGGCAGGAGCACGCCGGATCCGTCCGCATTGGCGATGTTGGCGTCGAGCTTCAGGGTCCTGAGGAAATTGTCCTCGGTCGTCGCCGCGCTCGCCGTCAGCGAAAGGGCGCCGCTGTCGAGCCGGAGCGAATCGAGGTCGACGCCGCCGCCGTCCCTGACGACCGCCTTCGCGGCGAGCTCCGTCTTGTCGCCGAAGAACTGGCGGAACGCCGGGGCGATGAGGTTGGCCACGGGCCCGTTGAGGTCGGTCGCGACGTCGAGGCCCTCGGCCGTGCGGTGAAGCTTGAGGTTGCCCGTCAGCGCGCGCTTGCCGTCGGCATCCAGCGTCATGGCGAGCGCCAGGTCGCCCACGGGCCCGCTGCCCTTGACCGCCAGGCTCACGGCCGGGTGGCCATATATGTTCAAGAGGTTGGCCAGGATGCCGTTCTTCGGTTCGTCGAGCTTGAGGTCCAGGTCGAGCTTCTTCGTGTCGTCGGCATATCCGGCGGCCAGTTGCAGTGTGCCGCCCGGTCCGTCCAGGCGCTTGATCGCCAGCTTGGTGTCGAGGACGCCGTCGGAAAGCTTAAGCCCGCCGCTCACGGAGATCCGCGACTTCAGCCCGAACACCGTCTGCCCGAAATCGACCTCCGGCACGTTCAGCTTCTCGAGCGTCACCGAAACCGGCAGCTTGGGCAGCGAGAAGCCGCCGGTCGACGGTGCCGGGGCGCCCTTGGCCGGCAGCGGCTTGCGCAGAACCTCGATCTTGTCGGCGCCGAGGCTGTCGATCTCGAGCCGCCCGAAAAGCAGCGCGGAGCGCGTCCAGACGATGTGGGCATTGACGATGCGCAGCCAGACGCCGTCCCGGTCGGCGATGGTGATCTCGCCGATCGTGGCGTCCGACGACAGCGCGCCCTCGATCTTGTCGAGGCGGATCTGCCGGTTTTCCGCCGACAGCTTGCTTTCGACGAAGCGGGTCAGTGCGGATTTTTCCGAATCGGCCGAATCCTGTGCGTAGACCGCCGCAGCTTGCGCGAATGCGAGCGCCGTCAGCACCGTCAGCAGAAGGAGGAAACGGGTCAAAATGCCTGTCCTATTCCGACGTAGAGCGAGAAGTTCGGGTCGCCCGGTACGCGGTTGAGCGGAACCGCCGCGTCGAGCCGGATGGGTCCGAGCCCAGTATAATAGCGCAGGCCGACGCCGACGCCGACCTTGAGCGGCTCGGAAAAGTCGACGAAGGAGTTCGCGCCGACGGTGCCGGCGTCCGCGAAGCCGACGAGGCCGATGGAATCGGTGATCCTGGTGCGCACCTCCGCCGAGGCGAGGAACAGCGAGCGGCCGCCCGTCGTCACGCCGTTCTGCGTCACGCCGATGCCCTGGTAGGCGTAGCCGCGGATCGAGCCGCCGCCACCGGCGAAGAACAGCTTGTCGGGCGGCGTCTCGGCGATCGACGCTCCGGCGAGCGAACCCACCTTGACCCGCCCGGCCAGCACGACTCGGTCCTTGGCGCCGAAGCCGTAATAGGTCCGCGCCTCTGCGGTCATGCGGACCGCGGCGTTGCCGTATTCGAATTCGTAGAAGGGATCGAGGTCGCCTTTCAGGTAGTATCCGCGGGTCGGATCGGCCTTGCTGTCCCGGTTGTCGAAGACGAGGGAGCCCGGCAGGCCGGCGGTCAGGAAGTCGCGGGTGCCGAGTTCGTCCTCGAAGCGCCCCCGCTTGACGTCGACCGCAAGGGTGCCGGTGAGCTCCGGCGAGAACCGGTGGGTAAGGCCGACATTCGCTTCCACCGACGTCTCGGTATAGAGGTCGAGCACCTGGCGCTGCCCGAGCACGGAGGCGACGAGATCGGTGTCCGGACCGTAGATGCCCGGACGGGTGAAGGTTACCCCCAGCGAATAGTCGAACTTGCTGGGATCGATGGTCTGGCCGAGCCCGCCGACGCTGCCGTCGACGCGCAGCCTCTCGGCGTGCCCGAAAAGATCGCGATGCAGCCAGAACGCGCTCAACTGGCCGCCGTCGATGGTGGAATAGCTGGCGCCGACGCCGAAGCGGTGCAGCTTGCGCTCCTGCACGTGCACGGTCATCGGCATGCTGCCGTCCGGCGCGATCCGGTCGCTTTCCTCGATGGTCATCGACCGGAAGACGTCGAGCTTGGTCAACTGGTCGTTCGCCTTCTTGACGTCGTCGGGATCGTATTCGCGTCCGGGCTTGATGCCGGTCTCGGCGGCGACGAAGGCAGGGTCCATGCGCCGGGTGCCCTTCACGGTCACCGGGCCGTAGACCGCCTTCTGGCCGGGATCGATCCTCAGCGTCACGTCGAGCCTGTTGTCGGCATGGTCGGCCGTCACCTGCCTGTCGGCCACCTTGGCCTTGGGGTAACCCTGCTGGCGCCAGGCCTCGGTGGCCAGCTTCTCCGCCTTGAGGACGACGGCGGAATTGGCCGGCTGCCCCGGCGCGAAGCCCACATCCGCCGGCTTTTCCACCTTGTCGCGAAAGGTGGAGGGCGGCGGCGCGGCATTGACGATGAGGGTCTTGCCGAAGGTGAACTCCGGGCCCGCGGCCACGTCGATGCGGACCTTCGCCGGGTTGGAAAGGGCGACGTCCGGCGGAAGGCCGGCGGCTTCCCGCCCGTCGACGAAGATGTGGATCGTGCCGCCGTAATGCGCCTGGCCGTAGAGGGCGCCGAGAATCGACTTGTAGTCGGACCGCGCCTTCGCGATCAGGCCGGCTGCGCCGGAGGCCGGCTTCTTGCGGTCGCCGTAGAGCCCCGAGGCGTTGCGCACCGCATTGCGCAGGCTCCGCTTGTCGGGCGTGACGGTGATGGTGACGTCGTAGTTTACGGGGTCGCCGATGACGTCGGCGTTCTTGTCGCTCTTCTTGCCGAAGAAGGTCATGCCGAAGAGCTGGAAGGCGGAAGCCGTGGCCGGCGCCGCGAGGAGAGCGATGGCAATTGCGGCAATGAAACGAAACCTGATCAGACTGAAGTTCATGCCAAAATTGCCGACCCAATACCCTCGGAACAGAACGCGCGCGATGCTCGGGCCGCCACGCCGTCGGCCCCGGCAAGCCTATCGCCTAACATGGAACAGGCCAATAGCGGCCAAGCATAGATTTTTTTCGACGAAGTCGTGGCGGCCGGCCGAAGCGGGCGGCTTTTCGCGCCGGCGCGACATTTCCGTCACGCTCGCACGGCCGAGAACAACTGCCGTGCTATCTCCGAACGACCGGATAATCCGCGGGCGCTAACCGGGCGTAGAGGATTTGTAAGGCATGATCGGACCGCGCGCATCGCCGGGGCCGGCCTTGCGGGATCGAGCCGAAGCGGAATCTTGGCGAGGGCGAATGACGGACGACAAGGGCGACGACAAGGGCGACGGACAGGGCGACGACCAGAGGGCGCAGCGCCGCACGCGGCGCCTCTCCATCCTCCTTATTCTCGGCATCGTCGCGGTCGTCGCGATCTGCGTCTGGATCTTCAGCGCCTGGTTTTCGAGCCGCTACGGAGACCCGAAGCGCCTCGAAAACCTGCCGCCGCCGCCCCCGTTGGAAGGCGGGGCGAGCGCCAAATAGGCGAAGCGCCTTATTCCGCCGCCACCAGCGCCGCAGGCGCCGCGTCGAGGACGCTGGTGTCGACATGGGTTTCGAACTTGCCGAAATTGTCGATGAACATGGCCACGAGGCGCTCTGCGGCACGGTCGTAGGCCACCGGATCGGCCCATGTCGACCGCGGATCGAGCAGCGCGCTGTCGACGCCCGGCACGGAGAGCGGAACCGCGAAGCCGAAATTCGGATCCGTCCGGAACTCGGCGTCGTCGAGCTTGCCCTCCAGCGCGGCCGAAAGCATCGTGCGCGTCGCCTTGATCGGCATGCGCGATCCTGTGCCGTAGGCCCCGCCGGTCCATCCGGTATTGATGAGCCAGCAGCCGACGCGATGCCGGGCGATGAGATCGCGCAGGAGGTTGCCGTACTCGGAAGGATGGCGCGGCAGGAACGGTGCGCCGAAGCAGGTCGAGAAGGTGGCTTCCGGCTCGGTCACGCCGCGCTCGGTCCCGGCGACCTTCGCCGTGTAGCCTGACAGGAAGTGGTACATCGCCTGCGCCGGCGTCAGCCGCGCGATCGGCGGCATCACGCCGAAGGCGTCGGCGGTCAGGAAGACGACGTTCTTCGGGTGATCGCCCCGCCCGGTCTCGCTGGCGTTCGAAATGAAATGCAGCGGATAGGCCGCGCGCGTGTTCTCCGTCAGCGAACGGTCGTCGAAATCCGGCGTGCCGTCGGGGCCGAGCACGACGTTCTCGAGCACCGTGCCTTCCCGCTCGGTGGCGGCGAAGATCTCCGGCTCGGCCTCCCGCGACAGCCGGATGGTCTTGGCGTAGCAGCCGCCCTCGAAGTTGAAGACGCCGTTCTCGCCCCATCCGTGCTCGTCGTCGCCGATCAGGGTCCGCTCGGGATCGGCCGAAAGCGTCGTCTTGCCCGTTCCCGACAGGCCGAAGAAGATCGTGGTGTCGCCCTCGGCGCCGATATTGGCCGAGCAGTGCATCGGAAGGATGCCCTTCTCCGGCAGCAGGTAGTTGAGCGCGGTGAAGACCGACTTCTTCATCTCGCCGGCATATTCGGTGCCGCCGATGAGCACGATGCCGCGGTGGAGGTCGACGGCGATCACCGTTTCCGAGCGGCAGCCGTGGCGCACCGGGTCGGCCCGGAAGCTCGGCAGGTCGACGATCGTCAGCTTCGGCATGAACGAGGCGAGCGCATCGCGCTGCGGCCGGATCAGCAGGTTGCGGATGAACAGCGAATGCCAGGCATATTCCGTGACGACGCGGGTCGCGATGTTGTTGTCGGGATCGGCGCCGCCGACGAGATCCTGCACGTAGAGGTCGCGGCCTTCCGCATGGGCGAGGAAATCCGCCAGCAGGACGTAGAAGCGCGACGGCTCCATCGCGCTGTTGCCCTCCCACCAGATCTTCTGCTCCAGCGAGGGATGGCGGACGATGAACTTGTCCTTGGGCGAGCGCCCCGTGTGCTGCCCGGTGATCGCCCTCAGCGCGCCGTGGACGGTGCGCTCGGCCTCCCCGCGCTGCAGCGCGTCGCGGGCGAGGTCGCTCTCCGACAGGTTGTAGTGCACGGTCCCGGTGTTCCTGAAGCCGAAGGCGTCAAGGCCGAAAGCCGGATTGCGGGTTCCCGTTTCCTGTCCGATCGTCGTCATAGGGCGGCACCTTTTCGTGAATACGCTGAGCGAGAGAATGTGTTTACGCCGGTGAAAAATACGGATCGATTTTAAAAAAACAAGTACACCTTTTGTGAAAAACAAACAAAATCAATAAATTAATCGATTTAAAAAAATGTGCGATATAATTAAATCGTTTAAAACAAGCCCTACGGGCGATTCCGCCGGCATCGCCCGAAAGGGCCACCCGCCGAAAGGGCGATCCGGTCATTCAGGGGGTGGCGGGCGAGGCGCGCCGCCGACGCCTTGACCTGGCGCGGCTCATCGGGCGCAATGCCGGGCATGAGCGACACCCTTCTTCCCGATTCGCCCGGCAACCTCGTCGAGTACTCGGTCACCGAGATCTCCGGCTCGATCAAGCGCACCGTCGAGGACGCCTTCGGCCATGTGCGCGTCCGCGGCGAGATCTCGGGCTATCGCGGGCCCCATTCGTCCGGCCACGCCTATTTCGCGCTGAAGGACGAGCGGTCCAGGATCGAGGCCGTGATCTGGCGCGGCGCGTTCTCCAAGCTGAAGTTCAAGCCCGAGGAAGGCATGGAGATGATCGCCACCGGGCGCATCACCACCTATCCGGGCTCGTCGAAATACCAGATCGTCATCGAAGCGCTGGAGCCGGCCGGGGCCGGTGCGCTGATGGCGCTTTTGGAGGAGCGCCGCCGCAGGCTGGCCGCCGAAGGTCTCTTCGACGACGCCCGCAAGCGGCCGCTGCCCTTCATGCCGCGCGTCATCGGCGTCGTGACGTCGCCGACCGGTGCCGTGATCCGGGACATCCTCCACCGCATCGCCGACCGGTTTCCGGTGCATGTCGTCGTCTGGCCCGTGCGCGTGCAGGGCGAGACGTGCGGGCCGGAGGTCGCCGCGGCGATCGCCGGCTTCAACGCGCTTGCCGCGGGCGGGCCGGTGGCCCGGCCGGATCTCATCGTCGTGGCCCGCGGCGGCGGCAGCCTGGAGGATCTCTGGGGCTTCAACGACGAAGCCGTGGCCCGCGCCGCGGCGGGCTCGGCGATCCCCCTGGTCTCGGCGGTCGGCCACGAGACCGACTGGACGCTGATCGACCATGCCGCGGACCGCCGGGCGCCGACGCCGACCGGCGCGGCCGAAATCGCCGTGCCGGTGAAGGCGGAGCTGCAGGCGCAGCTCGCCGGCCTGGCCGCGCGGCTCAGGACCTCTTCGTCCCGCCGTCTCGACCAGCGGCGCCAGGACCTGCGTGCCCTGGCGAGGGCGCTGCCCTCGCTCGACGCGATCCTGGCCCTGCCGCGGCGGCGCTTCGACGAGGCCGGGGCGCGGCTCGACCGGTCTTTCGAGGCGAACCGGGCCGGCTGCAGGTCCGCCTTCGAGCGGGCCGCGGCGCGGCTGACGCCGACGGCCCTGACGGCCAGCATCCGCCAGCGGCGGCAGTCGCTCGGCCAGCTCGGGCTGCAGGCGGAGGACCGGATCGAGCGGCAGCTGGAGCGTCGCCGCGCGCTGCTGCAGCGGCGGGACGTCGCGCTTTCGGCGCAGCCGGCGCGCGTCAAGGTGCGGCTCGAGCGCAGCGGCGAGCGGCTGCTCTCGCTCGCCGGCCGGCGCACCGCTGCCATGAACCTCATGGTCGAGCGGCGCCGCAGGCGGGTGGAAGCGGCCGATCGCCTCATGTCGACCCTCTCCTACCGCAGCGTCCTGGGGCGCGGGTTCGCCCTCGTGCGCGACGCGGGCGGACAGACCGTGCAATCGGCCGAAGCCCTCGGCCCGGGCGCCGCGATATCGATCCAGTTCGCCGACGGGCAGGTGGACGCCGTCACCCGCGGCAGGGGGCCGGGCGGCGATGCCGCCGAGGACGGCGCAAGCCGGCCCGCACGCCAGGAGCGCCGGCGGGAAGCCGCCGAGGACGGCGCAAACCGGCCCGCACGCCGGGAGCGCCGGCCCGAAGCCGGCGGGCCGCCGAAGCAGGGGAGCCTCTTCTGAGGTCTTTCCTCCGCGGATTCGCTCCCTATTTGCGGGTCTGTCCCCCCGATGGCCGGCATGTCCGGCCGCGGCATCCATTTAGCATCGGGTCGTTCGAGCGCGGCAGACGCGGCGGCACGACCGACCCGTCCGGAAAGGAGCTCCCATGGAAATGCGACGGCTTGGCCGAACAGGCTTCCAGATCGCCCCCGTCGTCTTCGGCGGCAACGTCTTCGGATGGACCGCCGACGAGAAGACGTCCTTCGAGCTGCTCGATGCCTTCGTCGACGCCGGCTTCAACGGCATCGACACCGCCGACGCCTATTCGCGCTTCGTAAAGGGCAACGAAGGCGGGGAATCCGAGACGATCATCGGCAACTGGCTGAAGTCCGATCCCGGCAAGCGGGACCGCATCGTGCTGATGACCAAGGTCGGCTCCGACATGGGCGAGGGCAAGACGCTCTCGGCGGACTGGATCGTGAAGGAGGTCGAGGCGTCGCTGCGCCGGCTCAAGACCGATGTCATCGACCTCTACCAGTCGCACTGGCCGGACGACGCCACCCCGCACGAGGAGACGCTGTCGGCCTACGACAAGCTGATCAAGGCCGGCAAGGTGCGCAAGATCGGCGCCTCGAACTTCTCCGCCGGCCAGCTGCGCGCGGCCCTGGACGCCTCGGCCGCCGGCGGCCTTCCGCGCTACGACACGCTGCAGCCGGAATTCAACCTGTGCGAAAGGGCCGGCTTCGACGGCGCCCTCAGGGACCTGGCGATCGAGGAGGATCTCGGCGTCGTCACCTATTTCTCGCTCGCCGCCGGCTTCCTGTCGGGCAAGTACCGCTCGAAGGCCGACCTCTCCAAGAGCCAGCGGGGAAGCCGCGTCGAGAAATACCTCGACGAGCGCGGCATGACGATCCTTTCCGTCCTGGACGAGGTCGCCTCCGAGCAGGAGGCGAAACCGGCCGAGGTCGCGCTCGCCTGGGTGATGGCGAGCCGCGGCGTCACCGCCCCCATCGCCAGTGCCACGAACCTGCGCCAGCTCGAAAGCTTCGTCAGGGCCGCCGGCCTGAAGCTGTCGGCGGCGCAGATGTCGAAGCTCGACGCCGCCGGCGCCTGAGAGAGAGGAGACGGATATGCCGCTCAGGCTCCATACCATCGTCTGCAGCACGCGGCCGACGCGCGTCGGCCCGGTCGTTGCCGACTGGTTCCATCGGGTCGCCGGGACGGAGGGCTCCTTCGACGCGCATCTCGTCGACCTGAAGGACTTCGACCTGCCCGTCTTCGACGAGCCGAAGCACCCCCGGCTCGGAGACTACGAGCACGCCCACACGCGCCGCTGGTCGGAGAGCGTGGCGGCGGCCGACGCCTTCGTCTTCGTCTCGCCGGAATACAATTTCGGCCCGACGCCGGCCCTCGTCAACGCGCTCGACTTCCTCGCCCTCGAATGGCACTACAAGCCGGCCGGCTTCGTCAGCTACGGCGGGATTTCGGGCGGCCTTCGCGGCGTGCAGGCCACGAAGCCGCTGTTGACGACGCTGAAAATGATGCCGATCCCGGAAGCGGTGACGATCCCGCTGGTGCAGACCATGATCGGCGAGGACCGCGTCTTCCGGCCGACGGAGGCGATGGAGAAGGGCGCCGACGCGATGCTGAAGGAATTGAACCGTTTCGCCGGCGCGCTGAAGGTCCTGCGCGACCGCTGAGGGCGAACGCCGCCGCTGGAGCGCGTCGCCCTTTCACGCAATCCCGGAGAGGTTTCCACGTTCCCGGTGTTGCTCTAAAGAGTTGATGTCACGCGCTTCCGGGACGGAAAACCGGAAGCGCACTAGCGGGGAAGACGGCATTGCGACTGCCCAAGGTCAACTGGTTCATCGTCTTCCTGTTCGTCGCGGTGGCGGCCGCGCTCGCATGGCCGGAGGCCGGCCGGACCGGCGGCCTCCTCCACTGGCAATGGATCACCACCTACGGCGTCTCGGTCGTCTTCTTCCTCTACGGCCTGACGCTGGCGCCCGAGCGCATGCGGGAGGGCGTCGCGCGCTGGCAGGCGCACATCGTCGTGGTGGCGACGACGTTCGGCCTCTTCCCCCTCGCGGTGCTGGCCGGCGAGGCGGCCTTTCCGGGCGTGCTGCCGAAGGGCGCGATGATCGGGTTCTTCTACGTCGCGGCGCTGCCGTCGACGGTCTCCTCCTCCGTGGCGATGGTGTCGCTGGCGCGGGGGAACGTGCCGATCGCGATCTTCAACGCCACGATCTCCAGCCTGATCGGCGTGTTCCTGACGCCGCTGATGATGGCGTGGTACATGCAGGCGAGCGGTGCGCCCGTGCCGCTCGCGCCGACTGTCCTCAAGGTAGTGCTGCTGGTGCTCGTGCCGATCGTCGTCGGGCAGGTGGCGCGGGTGAAGCTGGAGGGTTGGGCGCGGCGCCACAACCGCTTCATCAAGCTCGCCGACCGGGCGATCATCGTCGCCATCGTCTACGGCGCCTTCTGCAATTCGGTGCATGACGGCGTGTGGAGCCGGAACGACCCCTCCGTCGTCGTCGAGATCCTGGTCGGCGTGGCGGTCCTCTTCTGCATCGTCTACGGGCTGACGATGCTGGCCGGGCGGCTCCTGCGGCTCGACCGGGAAGCCCGTATCGCCGTCGAGTTCTGCGGCTCCAAGAAGTCGCTCGCCGCCGGCGTTCCGCTGGCGCCGGTAATCTTCGCCGGCAACCCGGACATCGGCCTGATCATCGTGCCGATCATGCTCTACCACTTCTTCCAGCTCATCGTCGTCAGCTTCATCGCGGCGCACTACGCCAAGGGCGTCGAGGCGTCCGAGCCGGCAAAGCGCCCCGGCCGCATCGGCGCCTGACATCGTGCGGCCGTCCGTCCGGCCCGAAAACGCCGGCCGCGGCGGCTTTCTCCTCCCCCCTGTCATTTTCGGCACTCCCCGCTTGCGCCGGAACGCTTAAGGTCGCGAGCATTGGCGCCGTCTGCGAACCCTCGAACGGCTCCAGCTTCTTGAGCTTGCGCGCGTCCGGACGGAAAGCCGGTTCTGCTTTTCCGGGACGCGCCGGAGCGTTCCTCAATCCCGTTCCCGCCCGGCGGGGACCCATATTAAAAGAAGATTGCGATGTCACGAATTAGCCTTGGATCCCTTTCCTCGAATTTTCGCACCGGCGCCAAGACCGTCGGCCGCGTGGGCACCTGGCCGGTCCGCAAGTCGGGCCGGGCGATGAAGGCGGCCGGATCGGGCAGCGCGAACGCGGCGCGATCGTTCGTCCGCACGTTCGACGACCGGCGGTTCCAGAACTGGGCGGTCAAGCGGGACGAGGCGAAGGCGGCGAAGGACGCCGAGAAGGCAAAGAGGGAGCTAGGCTTTGTGAAAGCTTCAGGCGCGGCCTTTACGTTCGCCAACGCCCTTGCAGATGGCGACATCGGCACCGCGGCCGGCGCGATGGCGTTGCTTCGTGAGAAATGCGCCGAACCAGTCCATGGCGTGAAGCCTGATGCGCAAGAGATTGCTGAGAAGATGGATTCGGAAATCAAGGGGGCCCTCGACAAGCTAACAAAAGATCAGCAGCGGTTTCTTTCAGAGTTGCCTCTTGAGGACACGGCGAACAAAATCTCGAAAAACGCCAATATACCGCAGGAAGAGACCAAAAAGATACTGGAAAAAGCGCAGGACTTGGCGGGTATAAAGACTACTATTTCGACGGCTCAAAAGATAGCCGGCAACGTCCTGAACATTTCGGAGCAGGGCGAGGTAACGGGAACCTTCACCCACGTGACCTCCAACATAAGCCATGTGCTCGGTGATGGAAAGCCTACCGATTTTGCCTCGTATTTGGAGGAACGCAGTAACACGCTCCTCAAGGGATCGAATGAATCCTTCAAAACGATCAATGGGATCAGTATACCAAACAAACACGCGGACGATGTTTACCGCATGCATTTTTTGATCGGAGATGAAGGCTACGATACCTATAAGTCGGGATTCTCGAACACCTCGGAGCAAGACGCGCACTTGAAGCGGTCCGTGGGGAAGTTGCGTGCCCTGACGGGTTCGGATGAAGCAACAGGCGTCATAGCGAGCGCTCTCCATCAGCACTTCTTGCGAGATACCGTGCGCGGGGCACGCAATGATAAGGGGCAAGAGATATCTTTCTCCCCTGTCGGCTCGGGGTATGAAGATGTTCGAATCTACAAGCCAGATGGAAATTACGAATCTTTTGATTCAAAGCAAATTGCGGCCGCACGAGTAAAGGTTACAAAGACGGATGAAGGCAATTTTCGTTTTGACGTAAAATGGCCAATTCTCGCAAAAGAGATTCATGCTTCTGGTGAGAAACTACCAATAAATCCGAAGAATCCGAAATTTTCCGCTACTACCAAAGAAGAAGGGAAAATCCCCTTCATCGCGATAAAATCCGAACTCGCCGGCTGCTTCATTATTTCTGGTGATCAGGCGCGAAAGGGGGAGATGAAGATTGTTTCGAGCGATTTGGTTCAAAACGTTTCCGGCATGATAAACAAGCCTCAACTGACAATACTACTCATGCCAGATTGGAATAGAATGCTTTGGATGATACTAACGTCATGAACACCACCGCCCTCGTTAGGGAATTCGGCCGGGAGATCGGCCTTCCCGACCTCTCGCTCGGCGCCGAGGGGACGCTGGGGCTGACCGTCGGCGAGGACATGGAGATCGTGCTGGAGGAGAATGCGGACGGGGACGCCATCGACGTCTTCGGCGTCGTCGGCCCGCTGCCCTCCGCCTCCGGCCGGTTCCTCACCGCGCTGCTGGCCGCCAACTACGGCGGCGGCGCGACGGGCGGGAGCGCGCTCGCGGTGGATCCGCGGACGGGGTTCCTGACGCTCTGCCGGCGGTTCGCCACGGAGGGCGCCACCGGCGAGAGCCTCGCCGCAGAGATGGATCGGTTCGCGAAGTACCTCTCGTTCTGGAAGGGCCATGCTCCGGACATGGCCGCGAAGGAGCAGGACGGGGCGCCTTTCGGAAGCGACGGAGACATGCAGGGCCTCACCCGGCCCTGATCGCGCATGCCATGACCGACCGTGCGGCGGGGCCGACCCGCCGCACGCGCCTTTTCCGGCCGCTCACGCCGCGACGACGGCCCGGCGCGCGTCGAACACGACCATCGACGCCCGCCCGACGACGCACCGCTCGACGAGGGCGATCAATTCGTCGTCCGGCAGACGGTGCAGGACGCGATGCCGCCGCGCCGCCTCGACTTCCGAGCGAATGGAGACAAGCCCGCCGCGCGCCGCCGCGATGTGCTCGGCGACGATCCGGTCGACCCGGTAGGGCATCATCTGTATCAGGCTGCCGGACATGGAAGACCTCCTTGCCGAAAGGCGACTAAAGCGCTTCCAGGAAAAGTGGAAACCGGTTTTCCGTCCGGAAGCGCGTCAACGAAAATCCGCTTCCAGGAAAAGTGGAAACCGGTTTTCCGTCCGGAAGCGCGTCAACGAAAATCCGCTTCCAGGAAAAGTGGAAACCGGTTTTCCGTCCGGAAGCGGACGGGCTCTAGCGCGGATGTGGGCGCCGGGCGCCCGAATGCGAATCACGTTCGGTTACCCGAAGAAACGCCTCGCAGCCTCGAGGGGCGCGAAGAGATGGCCGGCGCCGGAGAGCGGGACAGGCGAAAGAAGCCGCCGTTTCGGCGCCGTTCCCCTTTCCCCCGGCCTCATTCCCACTCTATGGTGCCGGGCGGCTTCGAGGTGACGTCGTAGACCACGCGGTTGATGCCGCGGACCTCGTTGATGATGCGGGTGGCGGTGCGCCCGAGGAAGTCCATGTCGTAGGGGAAGAAGTCCGCCGTCATGCCGTCGATCGAGGTGACGGCGCGCAGCGCGCAGACGAATTCGTAGGTGCGCGCGTCGCCCATGACGCCGACGGTCTGGACCGGCAGAAGCACGGCGAAGGCCTGCCAGATGGCGTCGTAGAGCCCGGCCTTGCGGATCTCGTCGAGGTAGATGGCGTCGGCCTCGCGCAGGATGTCGAGCTTCTCCCGCGTGATGCCGCCGGGGCAGCGGATGGCGAGGCCGGGGCCCGGGAAGGGGTGGCGGCCGATGAAGCTGTCCGGCAGGCCGAGTTCCCGCCCGAGCGCGCGCACCTCGTCCTTGAAGAGCTCGCGCAGCGGCTCGACGAGCTTCATGTTCATCCGGTCCGGCAGGCCGCCGACATTGTGGTGCGACTTGATCGTCACGGAAGGCCCGCCGGCGAACGACACGCTCTCGATCACGTCGGGATAGAGCGTGCCCTGGGCGAGGAAATCGGCGCCGCCGAGCGTCTTCGCCTCGGCCTCGAAGACGTCGACGAACAGCCGGCCGATCGTCTTGCGCTTCCTCTCCGGATCGGCCTCGCCCTCGAGCGCCGTCAGGAAGAGGTCGGAGGCGTCCGCATGGACGAGCGGGATGTTGTAGTGGCCGCGGAACAGCTCGACGACCTCGGCCGCCTCGTTCTTGCGCATCAGGCCGTGGTCGACGAGGATGCAGGTGAGCCGGTCGCCGATCGCCTCGTGGATGAGGACGGCGGCGACCGAGGAATCGACCCCGCCGGAGAGGCCGCACACCACCCGCCCGTCGCCCACCCGCTCGCGGATCGCGGCGATCGCCTGGTCGCGATAGGCGGCCATCGTCCAGTCGCCGGCAAGCCCGGCGATCCGGTGGACGAAATTCGAAAGGAGCTTGGCGCCGTCCGGCGTGTGCACCACCTCCGGATGGAACTGCACCGCGTAGAAGCGCCGCGCCTCGTCGGCGATCGCCGCGAAGGGCGCGCCCGGCGACGTGCCGATGACGCGGAAGCCTTCGGGAAGCGCGGTTACCCGGTCGCCATGGCTCATCCAGACCTGATGGCGCGTGCCCTTCGGCCATACGCCCTCGAAAAGCGGGCTTTCCTGCTCGATCTCCAGGAAGGCCCGGCCGAATTCGCGGTGATGGCCGCCTTCGACGCGGCCGCCGAGCTGGGCGCAGATGACCTGCTCGCCGTAGCAGATGCCGAGAACCGGCAGGCCACTCTCGAAGATCGCCCGCGGCACGCGCGGGCTGCCCATGTCGACGGTCGACGCCGGCCCGCCGGAGAGGATCACGGCTTTAGGCCCGATGCGGGCGAAGCCCTCCTCGGCATGCTGGAAGGGAACGATCTCGGAATAGACGCCGGCCTCGCGGACGCGGCGGGCGATCAGCTGCGTCACCTGGCTGCCGAAATCGACGATCAGGACGGTGTCGGGGTGCGCTTCGTGGTTCATGTCCAGCCGATAGAGGAAAAGGTGGCGTCGCGCAACGGCGCCGGCCGGATTTCATGTGCGGCTGCGAAGGCGGCCGCCGGCAGGCCTCAGGGAACGATCTCCCCCTCCTCGATGGCGGCCGCGAGACGGTCGACCGCCGCGGCCAGGTTCTCGTCGACGACATGGAGATAGGCCGTCCAGTCGCCGACGTGGCGCAGCTCCGCCGCACCATCGGAAATGCCCCTCAGCCCGACGAGCGGGACGGAGGCGCGCTGGCAGGCCCTGAGGACGGCGAAGGTCTCCATGTCCACCATGTCGGCGTCGATGGCGGCGTAGGCGGCCCCGGAGACGATGTTCGCCCCCGTCGACAGCCGCGCCGGGGGGACGCCGGGGACGTCGATGTCGAGCGGCACCGTGACGGGCAGGGGAAGAAACGGCGTGGCTCCCCTCTCGAAGCCGAGCGCCGAGGCGTCCATGTCGCGATAGGAGACCGAGGCGACGCGGTAGACGGCCGTCTGCTCGAGGGTGGCCGAGCCGGCCGAACCGAGCGAGACGACGAGGTCGGGGCGCGCGTCGGCGAGCGCGAGGCGCGTCAGCGCGTCGCTCAGCACGACGGCGGCTTCCACCGGCCCGACGCCGGTCATCAGCGGCTCGAACCGCCGGCTGAGATGCGCGCCGTACTCGTTATCCACCGCCATCGCGAAGAGCACCGAACGCCCGGCGATCCGCGTCACCGGCACTTCCCGACCGACCGTCGGGCCGCCGGGGGCGCCGCTGCGAGACTGCTGCATCGTGGTCCGCTCCTTTCGCGGCCGCGAAACTGCCACCGCCCGGACCGGCTGGCAAGCGGAAGCCGCGCCGCCGCGCCGGCGACGGCGGCAGTTTTTTTCGATGGGACGTGAAATTGCCCCCACATCCGGCTAAGAGGGGTCGTCCTGAAATTCGCGAATGGGGAAAACGCCTTGAGAAATCGGTGCATCGCAGCGGCCTGCGGCCTCCTTCTGGCGGTTCCCGCAGCCCACGCGCTTCCCGCCCGCATGATCGCCTCCCTGAAGAAGATGGACCCGGCGACGCGCTTCCAGCAGCGGTGCGACGTCGAGGCGATGAACCGGATCCACGCCGACCATCGCCATCTCCAGCCCGACGAGATGGTGCCCTACGCCTTCGGCCAGGCGAAGGTCGCAGGCAACGTCATGGTCGCCGAGGGCGCGGCCTTCCGCAGCCACAATGTCTGGCGCCGCCTCTGGTACCGCTGCAAGACCGACCGGGCGCACATGAACGTCGTGTCCTTCGACTACAGGATCGGCCCGGAGGTACCCCGCGACGACTGGTCGAAGCACTATCTCGTGCCGGAATAGCGCGCCGGTGCAGCATCCCGGACCGCGGCCGCAACCGGGCGAGCGCGCGCGTCCACGCCCCTAGAGCGTGTCCGCGCTTCACGGAATCGCGGACACGCTCTATCTCTTTTGTTTTTACGCGCTTCCGGACGGAAAACCGGTTCCCGCTTTTCCTGGAAGCGCTCTAGATGTCGAGGTTCGCCACGTTGAGCGCGTTGTCCTGGATGAACTCGCGCCGCGGTTCCACCTCGTCGCCCATCAGGCGGGAGAAGAGGCCGTCGGCGTTGGTGGCGTCGGTGACCCTGACCTGCAGCAGCGAGCGGGCGTTGGGATCGAGGGTCGTTTCCCAGAGCTGCTCGGCGTTCATCTCGCCGAGGCCCTTGTAGCGTTGCATGGTGAGGCCCTTGCGGCCGGTCGCGAAGATCGAGTCGAGAAGCGCGCGCGGTCCGGAGATCAGCAGGTCTGCGTCCTTGCGGCGAAGCGTCGGGGACTGTTTGTAGATCTCCTGCAGGCGCGCCGACATCTGGTCGATGTGCCGCGCGTCGGACGAGCCTATCAGGCCGGCGTCGATGAGGAACGACTCCCGCACGCCGCGGACCGTGCGCTCGAACCGCATGCCGCCGGCCTCGGTGACGGTGGGCTCCCAGCCGCGCTCGGTCTCTTCCGAGATCATGTCGAGACGGCGCGCCACCTCCGCCGCCGCTTCGGCGGCGCGGTCCCGATCGCCGAGAAGGCCGGGATCGAGGGCGCCGGCGATCGCCGCCTGCTCGATGACGGAGCGGTCGTAGCGCGAGTGCAGCCCGTCGAGCAGCGTGCGCAGGCGCAGCGCGTCCTGGATGACGGCACGGAGGTCCTGTCCGGCTCGCACCTCGCCCGAGCCGAGCGCCAGCGACGCTTCCTCGAGGCCCATCGCCACCAGATAGTCCTCCAGCGCCTTCTCGTCCTTGAGGTACTGGGCCGACTTGCCGCGCGACACCTTGTAGAGCGGCGGCTGGGCGATGAAGAGATGGCCGCGCTCGATCAGCTCCGGCATCTGCCGGAAGAAGAAGGTGAGCAGCAGCGTGCGTATATGGGCGCCGTCGACGTCGGCGTCCGTCATGATGATGATCTTGTGGTAGCGCAGCTTGTCGGCGTTGAATTCGTCCTTGCCGATGCCCGTGCCGAGCGCCGTGATCAGCGTGCCGATCTCCTGGCTCGACAACATCTTGTCGAAGCGGGCGCGCTCGACGTTGAGGATCTTGCCGCGCAGCGGGAGGATCGCCTGGTTCTCGCGCGAGCGGCCCTGCTTGGCCGAGCCGCCTGCGGAATCGCCCTCCACCAGGAAGAGCTCGGACTTGGCCGGATCGCGCTCGGAACAGTCGGCGAGCTTTCCGGGCAGCGACGCGATGTCGAGGGCGCCCTTGCGCCGCGTCAGTTCGCGCGCCTTGCGGGCGGCCTCGCGGGCGGCGGCGGCCTCGACCACCTTGCCGACGAGGATCTTCGATTCCGTCGGGTGTTCCTCAAGCCAGTGGTTGAGCGCTTCGTTGACCAGGCTCTCCACGACCGGCCGCACCTCCGACGAGACGAGCTTGTCCTTCGTCTGCGACGAGAACTTCGGATCCGGCACCTTGACGGACAGCACCGCCGTCAGGCCCTCGCGGCAGTCGTCGCCGGTCAGCGACACCTTCTCCTTCTTCGTGAGCCCCGCGCCGTCGGCATAGGCCACGATCTGGCGGGTCAGAGCGCCGCGGAATCCGGCCATGTGCGTGCCGCCGTCGCGCTGCGGGATGTTGTTGGTGAAGGCCAGCACGTTCTCGTGGTAGCTGTCGTTCCACCACATGGCGACCTCGACGGTGATGCCCTCCTTCTCGCCCTTCATGGAGATCGGCTTGTCGACGAGCGGCTTCTTGTTGCGGTCGAGATAGCGCACATAGGCCTCGAGCCCGCCCTCGTAGAGCATCTCCTCCTCGCGGACGTCGGAATGCCGCCTGTCGGTCAAGAGGATGCGGACGCCGGAATTGAGGAAGGCGAGCTCGCGCAGCCTGTGCTCGAGCGTATCGTAGTCGAACTCCACCATGGTGAAGGTCCCGGGGCTCGGCGTGAAGGTCACCTCGGTGCCGGTCTCGGCGCCGGCGCTGCCGGTGACCGCGAGCGGGCCGTCGGCGACGCCGTGCGTGAAGCTCATCTCGTGGATCTGGCCCTTGCGGCGGATCTTCAGCCGGAGGCTGGTTGACAGCGCGTTGACCACGGAAACGCCGACCCCGTGCAGCCCGCCGGACACCTTGTAGGAATTCTGGTCGAACTTCCCGCCGGCGTGCAGCTGGGTCATGATGACCTCGGCGGCCGACACGCCTTCCCCGGTGTGGATCTCGGTCGGAATGCCGCGGCCGTTGTCGGTGACCGTCACCGACCCGTCCGGATTGAGCGTTGCGGTGACGAGGTCGGCGTGTCCCGCCAGCGCCTCGTCGATGGCGTTGTCCACCACCTCGTAGACCATGTGGTGCAGGCCGGACCCGTCGTCGGTGTCGCCGATATACATGCCGGGCCGCTTGCGCACCGCATCGAGCCCCTTGAGAACCTTGATCGAATCGGCACCGTACTCGACGCTGACGTCGGGGTCCTGCTCGGGCAAATCGCTCATTTTGGGTCTGGACTTTCCTGATTTTGCTTGAAGAGCGCGGGGAGGATCGAATCGCGCGCCTGAATGCCTGAAATATAGTCGTTCCGGGGCGAAAGTCCAAACCGGCGGCGGGCCTGGGCCGGGGAAAACCGCCGCTCCGTCTCCGGGAACGGGCGCGCGCCGCTCCGGCTCTGGCAATGGGCGCGCGCCGCGCCATATTGGTGGGAACGAAACGATTGAAGAGGCCATGGACACTAAGCCCCCGCCCTTCAGGCCCCCGGCCCCCGTACCGCGGACCAAGCCGCCCTCGCGGCTCGAGATCATCCGCACCGTGATGCGCAACCCGCTCGAACTGTGGGGCGAGCCGTCCTATACGATGCGCTGGATCCACACCCGGTTCTTCAACGAGCGCACCCTGATCGTCAACGACCCCGGGCTCATCCGGCACGTCCTGGTGGACAACGTGAAGAACTACCGGCTCGCGGTCGTCCGCCAGCTCATCCTGCGCCCGATCCTCAGGGACGGGCTCCTGACGGCCGAAGGGGCGGTGTGGAAGCGCACGCGCAAGGCGATGGCGCCGGTGTTCACGCCCCGCCACGCGCAGGGTTTCGCCCGGCAGATGCTCGCCCGGTCCGAAGCCTATGCGGACAAATACGCCGGAGGCGGAACGCACGACATCTCCTCCGACATGACGGAGCTGACCTACGAGATCCTGGCCGAGACGCTGTTCTCCGGCGACGTGGTGCGGGCGACCGACGACTTCGCCGGCGACATCGACCGGCTCCTGTCCACCATGGGACGGGTCGATCCGCTCGATCTCCTGAAGGCGCCGCGATGGATCCCGCGCCTCACCCGCATCGGCGGCCGCAAGGTGCTCGGCAAGTTCCGCAACCTCGTCAGCGAGACGATGACCCGGCGCAAGGAAGCGATGGCGCGGGATCCCGGCTCGGTGCCCGAGGACTTCCTGACGCTTCTCCTGCAGCAGGAAAAGCCCGACGGCCTGACGCACGCCGAGATCGAGGACAACATCATCACCTTCATCGGCGCCGGCCACGAGACCACCGCCCGCGCGCTCGGCTGGACGCTCTACTGCCTGGCCAATTCGCCGGCCGACCGGCTGGCCGTCGAGGAGGAGGTGGACCGGGTGCTCGCCGCCGCAAGCGACCCGGTCGACTGGCTCGAACGCATGCCCTACGCCCGCGCCGCCTTCGAGGAGGCCATGCGGCTCTACCCGCCGGCGCCCTCGATCAACCGGGCGGCGATCGCCGACGACAGCTGGACGGCGCCCGACGGGAAGACGGTCGAGATTCCGAGGGGAACGACGGTGCTGGTCATGCCCTGGACGCTGCACCGCCACGAGGCGCTGTGGGACGACCCGCGCGCCTTCGTCCCCGCAAGGTTCCTGCCGGAGAACCGCGGCCGCATCGACCGCTTCCAGTACCTTCCCTTCGGCGCCGGGCCGCGGGTCTGCATCGGCGCCACCTTCGCACTGCAGGAGGCGGTCATCGCGCTCGCCGTCCTGATGGGGCGCTTCCGGTTCGACATGACGGAGGAGACGAAGCCCTGGCCGGTGCAGAAGCTGACGACGCAGCCCGCCGGCGGCCTGCCGATGCGGGTCACGGCCCGCCGCCCCTGATGCCGCCCCTGATGCCGTCGCAGCGCCGGACCGCCGTCGGCGATGGCGCAGCCGGATCGAATGCATTATCAGGGATCGAAGCCCGCCCGCCGGCGGCCTGTCCGTCTCGATCGCATCCGGGTCCGCGCCATTGAACGCCTCTTCGTCCTCCCATCTCCTTCTCGGCATCGACACCGGCGGCACCTACACCGACGCCGTCGTCTACAGCGAACAGGCCGGTGTCGTCGCCAAGGCGAAGGCGCTGACCACGCGCCAGGATCTCGCGGTCGGCATCGCCGGCGCCGTGGACCTTGTCCTGGAACGGGCCGGCGCCGCGGCCTCGTCGATCGGCCTGGTCTCGCTGTCGACGACGCTCGCCACCAACGCGCTGGTGGAAGGGCAGGGCGGCCGCGCCGGCCTGGTCATGATCGGCTTTACCGAAAAGGAGCTCTCCCGCGACGGCCTCGGCGAGGCGCTGGGCAACGATCCGGTCCTGTTTCTCGGAGGCGGTCACGACGTCCACGGCCGCGAGACGCCGCTCGACACCGAGCCGCTGGAGGCGGCGCTGCCGGAGCTCGCGAAGGAGGTTTCCGCCATCGCGGTGGCCGGCTATTTCGCCGTGCGCAATCCGGAGCACGAGCTGCGCGTGCGCGACCTCGTCCGCACCCGCGCCGGCCTGCCGGTGACCTGCAGCCACGAACTGTCCTCCAGGCTCGGCGGGCCGCGCCGTGCCCTGACGACGCTGCTCAACGCGCGCCTCGTCACCACCATCGACCGTCTCGTCGGCGCATGCCGGCGCTTCGTCGAGGCGCGCGGCATCCGTGCGCCCCTGATGGTCGTGCGCGGCGACGGAGCGCTGATCTCTGCCGCCGAGGCGACGCTTCGGCCGATCGAGACCATCCTCTCCGGGCCGGCCGCGAGCCTCGTCGGCGCGCGCCACCTCACGGGCCTCGACAGCGCCGTCGTCGCGGACATCGGCGGGACCACCACGGACGTGGCCGTCCTCGACGGCGGCCGGCCGCGACTCGAGGTCGAGGGCGCCGTCGTCGGCGGCCACCGCACGATGGTCGAGGCGGTGGCGATGCGCACCTTCGGGCTCGGCGGCGATTCCGAGGTGCATACGGACGAGCGGGGCCTGTCGATGCGGCTGACGCTCGGGCCAAGGCGTCTGGTGCCGCTCGCCCTGGCCGCCGCCATGACGCCGGACACGGTGCTGGAGGCGCTCGACCGGCAGGTGCGCAATCCCCGCCCGGGGCGTCTCGACGGCCGCTTCGCCTGCCGGACCGGGCTGCCGGAGCGCTACGCGGCCGGCCTCGGGCCGCAGGAACGCGCCCTCTACGAGCGGCTCGGTCCCCTTCCCGTGCCGCTCGCCGCGCTGCTCGCCAGCGCCTCCCAGCGCGCGACCCTCGATCGGCTGGTGGCGCAGGGGCTGGCGCATCTCGTCGGCTTCACGCCGTCGGACGCGATGCACGTGCTCGGCCGGCAGGACCAGTGGGTCCGCGCCGCCGCCTATATGGGCGCCACCCTCCTCGCCCGCCGCAGGGACGGCTCCGGCCGGCCCTTCGCGGCGACGCCCGAGGCGATGTCGGAGGCGGTCGTCGCCCGGCTGGTGCGCCAGTCGGCGGAAGGGGTGCTGACGGCCTGTCTCGCCGAGGACGGAGCGGCCGGCATCGATCCCGCCGCATCCGTACCCGTCGACCGGGCGCTGTTGCGCCGCGACGGCATCGTGCGCTTCGCCCTCTCGCTGGACCGCCCCCTCGTCGGCCTCGGCGCATCGGCTCCCGTCTATTATCCCGCCGTCTGCGCGATGCTGGACGCCGAGGCGGTCGTGCCGGACCACGCCGATGTCGCGAATGCGGTGGGGGCCGTGGTCGGCCAGGTCCGCGCCAGCGCGACCGTGGTCGTCACCTCGCCCGAGGAAGGGGTCTTCGTCGCCGGCGGCCTGTCCGGTACCGAGCGTTTCGGCGACGAGGCGGCCGCCTTCGCCCACGCGCGGCGCGCGGCAAGCGAGGCCGCGCGCGCCTCGGCCCTCAGGAGCGGAGCGCTGGACCCGGCCCTTCATGTCGAGGAGACGATCGAGGCGCCGGAGATCGAGGGCACGCGCAAGCTCGTGGAAGCGCGCTTCGTCGCCGTCGCCGCGGGGCGTCCGCGCATCGCCGACGAGCGATCTTTTCCATGAGGGAACAAATGCTTCAAACCTGTGCCTGATTGACAGCCAATGCTCCGCATTGTTCTTTGGGGCACCTTTGCTGCCCTCGCACCCGATTTCGGAGACTGCCCGTGACCACCATCGAAAAGAACGGTCTCGTCATAGACCGGGACCTGTACGATTTCGTCGTCGACGAGGCGATGCCCGGGACCGGCATCGAGCCCGAGGCGTTCTTCTCCGCGTTCTCCGACATCGTCCACGACCTGGCGCCGCGGAACCGGGAGCTGCTCGCCGAACGCGACGCCCTGCAGGAGCGGATCGACGCCTGGTACGACGAAAACGGGGCGCCCGCCGACATGGAGGCCTATTCCGCCTTCCTGCGCGAGATCGGATACATCCTGCCGGACGTCGGGGACTTCCGCGTCGACACCGAGAACGTCGATCCGGAAATCGCCACCATCGCCGGCCCGCAGCTCGTGGTCCCCGTCAGCAACGCCCGCTACGCGCTGAACGCGGCCAACGCCCGGCTCGGCTCGCTCTACGACGCGCTCTACGGCACGGACGCGATCCCCGAGGAGGGCGGCGCCGAAAAGGGCAAGGACTACAACCCGAAACGCGGGGAGAAGGTGATCGCCTGGGCGCGCGACTTCCTCGACGCCTCGGCGCCGCTCAAAGGGGCGAGCTGGAAGGACGCGACGGGGTTCCGGGTCGCCGGCGGCGCGCTCGAGGTCGTGACGGACGGCGGTCCGGCCCGCCTTGCGAATGCCGAAAGCTTTGCCGGCTACAGAGGCGATGGCGACGCGCCGGAGGCGCTCGTCCTGACGCGGAACGGGCTGCACGTCGTCGTCGTCGTCCAGGCGGACCATCCGATCGGCCGGACCGACAGGGCGCATGTCGCCGACGTCATACTCGAATCGGCCGTCACGACGATCGTCGACTGCGAGGATTCGGTCGCCGCCGTCGACGCCGAGGACAAGGTCCTCGTCTACCGCAACTGGCTCGGGCTGATGAAGGGCGACCTCGTCGAGCGTTTCGAGAAGGGCGGCAGGACGGTGACGCGCCGGCTCGAACCCGACCAGGACTATGTCGGGCCCGGCGGCGAGCGGAAGACGCTCCCCGCCCGTTCGCTGATGCTGATCAGGAACGTCGGCCACCTGATGACCTCGCCGGCGATCCACGACCGGGACGGTCGCGAGGTGCCCGAAGGCATCATGGACGCGATGATCACCGCGCTCGTCGCGCTGCACGACATCGGCCCCGGCGGCAGGCGCCGGAATTCGCGGGCAGGCTCGATGTACATCGTCAAGCCGAAGATGCACGGGCCGGAGGAGGTGGCCTTCGCCTCCGACCTCTTCGACCGCGTCGAGGATGCGCTGGGCCTGGCGCGCAACACGATCAAGATGGGCATCATGGACGAGGAGCGGCGCACGACCGTCAACCTCAAGGCCTGCATCCGCGCCGCCCGGAGCCGCGTCGTCTTCATCAACACGGGCTTCCTCGACCGCACCGGCGACGAGATCCATACCTCCATGGAAGCCGGCCCGATGATCCGCAAGGGCGACATGAAGCAGGCCGCCTGGATCGGCGCCTACGAGAACTGGAACGTCGACGTGGGGCTCGCCTGCGGGCTCTCCGGCCACGCCCAGATCGGCAAGGGCATGTGGGCGATGCCGGACCTCATGGCCGCCATGCTCGAACAGAAGATCGGCCATCCGAAGGCCGGCGCCAACACCGCCTGGGTTCCCTCGCCGACGGCGGCGACGCTGCACGCCACCCACTACCACGCGGTCGACGTCCTGGCGCTGCAGGAGACGCTGAAGGGGCGCGAGCCGGCGAAACTCGAGGACATACTCTCGGTCCCGGTGGCGACGCGGCCGAACTGGTCGCCGGAGGACATCCAGCAGGAACTCGACAACAACGCCCAGGGGATCCTCGGCTACGTCGTGCGCTGGGTCGACCAGGGCGTCGGCTGCTCGAAGGTGCCCGACATCGACGACGTCGCGCTGATGGAGGACCGCGCCACCCTGCGGATCTCGTCGCAGCACATGGCCAACTGGCTGCGGCACGGCATCGTCGGCAAAGCCCAGATCGTCGAGACGATGAAGCGCATGGCGAAGGTCGTCGACCAGCAGAATGCGGGCGATCCGGCCTACCGTCCGATGGCGCCGGACTACGACGCCTCGGTCGCCTTCCAGGCGGCGCTCGACCTCGTCCTCAAGGGCCGCAGCCAGCCGAACGGCTATACCGAGCCGATCCTCCACGCCCGCCGCCGGGAGCGCAAGGCGAAGGATGCCGGCACGAGGGGCTGACACGGCCCCCGCCGCGCCCGTCGCAAACCGGCTACCGGCCCGCGGGACTTGCGCAGTTCGCGCGCATTGCGCTTTTCGGACGCCAAGCCGCTTTCCGCGCTTCCTGGAAACTCGCTTGAGTGTCCGCGTTTCACGGAATCGCGCACACGCTCTATCTCTTTGTTTTTACGCGCTTCCGGACGGAAAACCGGTTTCCACTTTTCCTGGAAGCGCTCTAGCTGGTTCCGTCGTCCGCCTGCTTGACCACCACCTTCGCCTGCCGGCCCACGGCGACGCGGTCGTAGAGGTCGACGATATCCTGGTTCAGCATCCGGATGCAGCCGGAGGAGACCGCGTGGCCGATGGAGCGCCATTCGGGCGACCCGTGGATGCGGTAGAGCGTGTCCTTGCCGGCCGGCGAGAACAGGTAGAGCGCCCGGGCGCCGAGCGGGTTTTCGAGGCCGCCGTCCATGCCGTCCTCGCCGTATTTCCGGAGCTTGGGGCTGCGCGCCACCATCTCCTTCGGCGGCGTCCATTTCGGCCAGGGCTGCTTCCACGCCACGTAGGCGTCGCCCTCCCAGGCGAACCCGGCCTTGCCGACGCCGATGCCGTAGCGGATCGCCTTGCCTCCGGGCTCGACGTAATAGAGGAACCGGTTCGGCGTATCGACGATGATGGTGCCCGGCCGCTCCGGGCCCCGATAGTCCACCGTCTGGCGCCAGTAGCGCTCGTCGATCTTCTCGATCGGCACGGCCGGAATATCGAACTCTCCATCCTTGAAGGGCCCGTAGTCGGCAGCGTCCGGCTGGATGTAGGCCGAAGCGTAGGAGCCGCCTCCGCCGGAGACCGTCGAGCATGCCGCGAGCGCAAGCAAACCCCCGGCGGCCAGACAACACATCGTCGTGCGGAAAAGCATTCGCCCCTACCCCGTTCGTAAAGAAGGCGGAATTCGTCGCCGGAACCGCCCGCGCGACATTTGCAGCCGAAGCATATCCGCAATTTCACGCAGTCGTGCAAGCCGGCGGCGGCGCGCGGTTCTGCATTCCGCCCGATCATGACTTTTATGCAACAAGCCGGACCTGCCCGTTCCGGCCGGCCGGCGCCGCCGCGGCACCCCGGGCGTCCGCCGGTGCAAGGCGGCGGCAGGCTTTGCTATCGGGCGCGAGTCGGCAACAACGACATTCGCATTTTATCAAAGCGCAAATTTCCGAAGGTGATTGACAGGCGATTATGACAGCCCGCATTGTCATATTCGCATAACAAAACTGAAAAGCGGCTGTCACAGACGGGCCCTAACGGTCCGATATCCGCAACTCCGGGAGATGAGACGCATCATGTACAAGGGAACGATCGTCGCAGCGCTGCTGCTCGCCACCACCGCCACCTCCGCCTATGCGGCCACCGAGATCACCTGGTGGCATGCGATGAGCGGCAAGAACGGCGAGAAGGTCAACGACATCGCCAAGAAATTCAACGAATTGCAGTCCGACTATCACCTGACGGCCGTCTACAAGGGCACCTATCCGGAGACCATGACGGCCGCGATCGCGGCGTTCCGGGCGCACAAGCAGCCCGACATCGTCCAGGTGTTCGAGGTCGGCACGGCCACGATGATGGCGGCCAAGGGCGCCATCTACCCGGTCTATCAGCTGATGAAGGACGCCAACGAGCCGTTCGATCCGAAGAACTATCTCTCGGCGGTCACCGGCTACTATACCGATACCGACGGCAACATGCTGTCGATGCCGTTCAACTCGTCGACGCCCATCCTCTACTACAACAAGGACGCCTTCAAGAAGGCCGGGCTGGACCCCGACACGCCGCCGAAGACCTGGGCCGAAGTGGTCTCCGATTCCAAGAAGCTGATGGAGTCGGGCGCGGCCAAGTGCGGCTTCACCACCGGCTGGCAGTCCTGGATCCAGCTCGAGAACTTCTCGGCCTGGCACAACGTGCCCTTCGGCACCAAGCAGAACGGCTTCGGCGGCCTCGACACCAAGTTCGAGTTCAACGGCAAGCTCCAGAAGCGCCACATCGAGGACATGGCCAAATGGGCGAAGTCGGGCCTGTTCAAGTACGGCGGACGCCAGTCCGACGCCAAGCCGCTGTTCTACTCCGGCGAATGCGGCATCTACATGGATTCCTCCGCGAGCCGCGCCGACATCCTCGCCAACGCCAAGGGCAAGGTGGGCGTCGGCGAGCTTCCCTACTACAAGGACGTCGAGGGCGCGCCGCAGAACTCCATCATCGGCGGTGCCACGCTGTGGGTCCTGAAGGGGCATTCGCAGAAGGAATACGACGGCGTGGCGAAGTTCTTCTCCTTCCTGTCGCGCCCGGAGATCCAGGCCGACTGGCACGAGTTCACGGGCTACCTGCCGATCACCCACGCCGCCTACGAATACGCCAAGAAGCAGGGCTACTACGACAAGAACCCCGGCGCCGAGATCGCCATCAAGCAGATGACGAACAAGGAGCCGACCGAGAACTCCAAGGGCATCCGCTTCGGCAACTACGCCCAGATCCGCGACATCATCAACGAGGAGCTGGAGCAGGTCTGGTCGGGCAAGAAGGAGGCCGACGCCGCCCTCGACGACGCGGCCAAGCGGGGCGACGCCGTCCTGCGCAAGTTCCAGGCCGCGAACGAGTAGACCGCCGCCCGCCGGCAACGATGACGAGGGAGCGCCCCCGGGCGCTCCCTTCCGGCCCGATCGAGCGAAGTAGAGCCGCATGCAGACAAAGCGCGTGACCTTCCGTGGCAGCTGGCTGGCCTATCTGCTGGTGCTGCCGCAACTCGCCATCACCGCCGTCTTCTTCCTCTGGCCCGCCGGGGAGGCGCTCTACCAGTCGGTTCTCCGGGAGGATGCGTTCGGCCTGTCGACGACCTTCGTCGGCATCGCCAATTTCGACGAGCTCTTCCACGACCCGTCCTACCTGAATTCCTTCGGCGTGACGGTGATCTTCTCGGCCTCGACCACCATCCTGGCGATGGTCCTCGCCCTTCTCTTCTCGGCGATGGCCGACTACGTGATCCGCGGCGCGACCGGATACAAGACGCTGCTGATCATGCCCTATGCGGTGGCGCCGGCGCTCGCCGGTGTCCTGTGGTGGTTCCTCTTCAACCCCTCGATCGGGGTTCTCGCCTACGCGCTGCGGCAGATGGGCTACAACTGGAACCACCTCGTCAACGGCGGCCAGGCGCTGGTGCTGATCATCATCGCGGCGGCCTGGAAGCAGATCTCCTACAATTTTATCTTCTTCCTCGCCGGGATGCAGTCGATCCCCCGCTCGCTGATCGAAGCGGCCGCCATCGACGGGTCCGGCCCGGTCAAGCGCTTCACGACCATCATATTCCCCCTCCTGGCGCCGACGACCTTCTTCCTGCTCGTCGTCAACATCGTCTACTCCTTCTTCGAGACCTTCTCGGTCGTGCACGCGACGACGCAGGGCGGACCGGGAGATGCGACCGAGATCCTCGTCTACAAGGTCTGGCACGACGCCTTCATCTCGCTCGACCTCGGCGGCTCGGCGGCGCAGTCGGTCGTCCTGATGGTCATCGTGATCGCGCTCACCTTCGTGCAGTTCCGCTATATCGAGCGGCGGGTGGAGTACTAGGCCAGCCATGATCGAGAACCGCCCGGTCTTCAACGTCGTCGCCCATCTCGTGCTGATCTTCGGCGTGGCGCTCGTCGTCTTCCCGATATACGTCGCCCTCGTCGCCTCGACGCAGGGCTCGACGAGCTTCCTCTCCGGCGTGGTGCCCCTGCTTCCGGGCGGCCACGCGGTCGAGAACTACTCCACCATCCTGTCGAGCGGCTTCGCCGCCTCGGCGCCGGTCTGGCGCATGCTGGTCAACAGTTTCGTCATGGCGCTCGGCATCACCGTCGGCAAGATCGCCATCTCGATCATCTCGGCCTACGCCATCGTCTATTTCCGCTTTCCGTTCCGCACGCTCGCCTTCTGGGTGATCTTCGTCACGCTGATGCTGCCGGTCGAGGTGCGCATCCTGCCGACCTACTCCGTCGCGGCCGGCCTGAACCTCTTGAATTCCTATGCCGGGCTCATCCTGCCGGTGATCGCCAGCGCGACGGCGACCTTCCTCTTCCGGCAGTTCTTCATGACCATCCCGGACGAATTGCTGGAGGCGGCCATGCTCGACAACGCCGGCCCGCTGCAGTTCTTCAAGGACATCGTGCTGCCCCTGTCGCGCACCAACATCGCGGCGCTCTTCGTCATTCTCTTCATCTACGGCTGGAACCAGTATCTCTGGCCGCTGATCATCACGACCAACCAGAACATGACGACCGTCGTCGTCGGCATCCAGCAGATGGTGAACGTCGCCGATTCCGATCCGCGATGGCAGCTCGTCATGGGCACGTCGATCCTGGCGCTCCTGCCGCCGGTGGCCGTCGTCATCTTTTTCCAGCGATGGTTCGTCAAGGGGCTCACCGAGCCGGAAAAGTAAGCACGGGAACGGGAAACGAGGCATATGGCACGCGTCCAGATCGACAAGGTCCGCAAGGTCTACCCGGGCGGCGTGGAAGCCGTGAAGGGCGTCGACCTCGACGTCGCCGACGGCGAGCTCGTCGTCCTCGTGGGCCCGTCCGGCTGCGGCAAGTCCACGCTGCTGCGCATGGTGGCGGGGCTGGAGCGGATCACCGACGGACAGATCTCCATCGGCGAGCGCGTCGTCAACGAGGTCAACCCGGCCGACCGGGACATCGCCATGGTCTTCCAGAACTACGCCCTCTACCCGCACATGACCGTTCGCGACAATCTCGCCTACGGGCTGAAGAACCGCGGCCAGAAGCGCGACGAGATCGATCGCCGCGTGAACGAGGCGGCCAAGATCCTGGAGATCGCGGATTTCCTGGACCGCAGGCCACGCCAGCTGTCGGGCGGGCAGCGGCAACGCGTCGCCATGGGGCGGGCGATCGTGCGGGAGCCTGCCGCCTTCCTGTTCGACGAGCCGCTGTCCAACCTCGACGCCAAGCTGCGGGTGCAGATGCGCGGCGAGATCAAGCAGCTCCAGCGGCGGCTGAAGACGACGTCGCTCTACGTGACCCACGACCAGCTCGAGGCCATGACGCTGGCCGACCGGCTGGTGGTCCTGAACCGCGGGCGGGTCGAGCAGGTCGGCCGGCCGCTCGAGGTCTACCGGCAGCCGGCCTCGACTTTCGTGGCGAGCTTCATCGGCTCGCCCGCCATGAACCTCGTCCCGGTCCGCCTGGACGGCGACGCGCTCCTGATCGGCAACGGCAGCGCAAGGCGGCCCGACCGGCTGGCCGGATCCGCGCCCGGCGAGATCGTCCTTGGGCTGCGGCCGGAGGACGCCTCGATCGCCGCCGACGCGCAAAGCGCCCACCTGACCATCGCGGTCGACTTCGTCGAGGAACTCGGCGCCGAGCGGCTGGTGCACGGCCGCTCGGACGGCCAGGCGCTGACCATCTCGGTGGATCCCGACACGCCGCTCGCAGACACGGTGCCGGTCGCCATCGACGAGAAGGCGCTGCACTTCTTCGACGCGGAAACGGGGCGGCGGGTCTAAAGCAATTCCAGGAAAAGTAGGCACCGGTTTTCCGTCAGGAATTGCGAAAGAGAAACCGGCGCGGGATCGGAAAGCGGGTTCCGGCGCGCTCAGGCGTCGAGCGTGCCCGGCTTCGCGCCGGCGGCGCGCCGCCGGCAAACGAGCTTGAGCAGGTCGTCGCCGCGGCTCGTGGCCCGGTGGGCCCGGCGGGAGAGAACGAGCCCGTCCTGCGGGGCGTCGATCTCCACCGTGCCGGCCGCCTCGCCGGGAGCGGTGACGATCGTGACCAGTGGATCGCCGGCCCGCACCCGGTCGCCGGGACCGACGTGATAGAGGAGGGTGCCGCCGACGGGTGCCCGCAGCATCTCGACATGATCGATCGGCTCGGCCGGCCCGGACCAGTCGAGGCGGCCGGGGGTGCTGCCGTCGGCGATCACGCCGCGCCCGCACAGGAACCGCAGGAGGCCGCCGGCATCCGCGTCGGCGGTCTGGACCGAAACGTCGGCCCGGCCGCGCAGTTCGACCGTCGAGACGGCCTTCGACGACCAGTCGAAGGCGCGGTCGGAGATATCGGCGATCTGCAGGAGGGCCGCTTCCTCGAAGGCGGCGTCGGACGTCTCGTCCCAGACGATGACGGCGGCCGAACCGAGGCAGGCGGCGAGGTCGCGCATCGACGGCCAGAGCGGCGCCGGGACGTAGAGATAGGACAGCGCCTCGTCGTCGCAATGCAGGTCGAGGACGATGTCGTGGTCCCGGGCGAGGTCGAGCAGCAGGCTCTTCAGCCGCTTTTCGGCGGCCACCGGCGCCGTCGGGCCGAAGCGCGGCGCCATCCCGTCCGGGCCGGGAAGCGGAAAGTCGCGGTTGAAGTTGACGCGCGAGGCCAGCGAGAACCGGCCCGCATGCTCGCCGAGGAGATACTGCCCGCCGCCGATGGGGTTGGCCTTCGGCACGACCGTCACGTCGCCCAGAAGCCACCCTTCGGCCTCGGCCGCCTCGAGCAGCGGGATGAGGCAATGGAGCGCGGCGACGCCCGGCAGTTCGTTGGCATGCAGCGCAGCCTGCAGATAGGCCTTCGGCGCCGTCGGATCGGCGCCCGAGAAGGCGAGCACGTCGAGATGGTAGCTTATGCCGACGGTGTCGCCGTCGATCGTCATGATCGTCTTTCGCATGGCCGTACATCCTCTTCGTCCGCGACCGACGGGGCGCGACGGGCCCCGCGCACGGAGCCGCCACCGACCTTTACCCGATCGTCCGCATGCCCGTCATCTGCCTGCGCCCACGACCGCCGGGGCCGGCGCCTTGAGATGCGGCGGCGCTGGCTTCCGGGGGCGCCTGCGCGCCGGTCAGGCGCGGCGGAGGGGGCGGGACGGTGAGGCGGCGTGGTGGGCGGCGGTCCGGCGGGGTGGAGTGCCGCGGTTGGCGCCGGTGCCGGCGAGGCTGTCGTGGAAGTGGGGATCCGGCAGGCGGGGCGCCCCCTCGCGGTCGGCCCCCAGCCAAAGGGCGAGACGCCCGGCGGCGTCGTCCCGGTCGCATCCGCCGAGCAGCATTTCGGCCCTGGTCAATTGACCCTGCCGGCGGCCGAGATGCGGCAGCAGGCTCTCCAGCGTGCGCCGTGCCGCGTCCCGGCCGAAGCCGGTGGCGATCAGGGTCTCGGCGAGCTGCCGCCCGGAAATGTCCAGCATGATCCGCTCGGCCAGCCGGAAGCTGCAGTCGAGCAGGTCGGCGAGGGCGGTGACGAAGAACTGCGGTTCCCGCCGCTCGGCGAAGGCGACGAGCCGTTCCACCTGGCCCGGCCGTGCCGTAGGGACCGAAACCTCGGCCGCCGGCCGAGGCGCCCCGGTCCGCCGCGTCTCCCCATCCGGCCGGCGAACGGCGAGCCGGGCGAGTTCCTCGCGCAGCGTCTCCTCGCGGGCGAGCCGGGCGCGTTCGCCGGCGTCCTCGCCGCTGGCGGCCGGCAGCAGGCGCCGTACCCTCAGCGACCGCAGGACGGCGGGGTCGCCCGATGCCGCGAGCGCCGCGACGGTCGCCGGCGAGAGCGACCGGCGCCGCGCGATCGCCCGCGCCGCCTGACGGTCTCCCGCCGCGATGACCTCCGCGAGCGCCGCCTCGTCGAGGACCGCGGAATTGACGAGGAAGGGCGCCGAGACGTCGACGGGCTCGGCGGCGATCAGCCTTGCCACGGCCGCCGGCACCGTCGTGCAGCGCGAAAGCGCCGCGACGGCCAGGCGCCGCGTTTCCGCGCCGACCTGGCCGAACAGCGGCGCGAAGAGCTCCGCGAACTGCTTCAGCTCCTGGCCGGTCGGATGCGAAAGGTTTTCGAAATTGCTGACGGTCGCCATCAGCACCGCATCCAGACGGCGATGCCTGTCTGGCGTTTCGAGATCACGGAAGCGATCGGACACTGCCCCACCCATTCTGATACGCAATACCTGTCTGCAGGCAACGCTAGCCGAAAACCGTTAGCAGGCTGTTAACTATCCGGCTGTGTAATCGGCGGCGACCCGAGGGTGAGATGGTTCGGCGTTCATCCGTTTCGGAAACGGAGGCAGCAATGGCACGCGTGATCGACTTCCACCGCAGGCGGCGCAGCCGGACCGAACGGCCGGACGTTCCCGCCGAAGGCGCCGAGATCGTCATCTTCACCGGCGTGCGCCGCGAGCCGCTCGGCGGGAGAGGGGACGCCGCCAGCCTCAGGGCGCGGCAACCGGAGCGCACCGCGCCTCGGCGAGAAAGCGGCCGGCGATGCGCTCCCACGTCTCGTCCTCGGCGATCGTCCTGATGACGACGTAGCCCTTCGGATCGGGCAGCTCCACCAGGATCGACCGGCTGAGGGCGTCCGGCGTCGAGCGCCGGAGCGCGATCAACTGCAGCGGCGTGGCGAGCGTCACGTCCACCCGGCGCTCCACCGCCGTGCGGTCGTTCATGCTGTAGACCTCGTTCGATTCCGGGTCGAAGACGGAGAGCGACCAGAAGGGCGCGGACTGGCCGTCGGAGACGTGGACGGGGGCCGCGCCCGCGTCGAAGACGCAGAGGGCCGACCGGAGGAAGGGGTTGGCCTCGGAGAGCGCGAGGTCCGGCTTGTCGCGGTCGAGCGTATGGAAGGCGCCGGGCGGCCCGAGCGCCTCCACCTTTGCGAATGCCTTGCCGCCGGCGAAATGCGGAATCGAGAGGACGATGACGATATGCAGCATGGCGGCGCCGACCAGCCCGGCGGCGACGGCGATGGCGAGGTTACGCATGGCCGCACCCGAGCCGCTCGATCGACGGCATCGCGAGCTCGATGAGCCCGGCGCTGCCCGCCGCCGGCGTATCGAAGAGCGTCAGCACGAACTCCACGGGCCCGTCGTGCCTCAGCGCGATCCAGTTGCCCGGCTGGGCGACCTCCGAAACGGTGACGGCGAACGACCCGTCGGCCCCGCGCAGGACGTCGTGCGACTGGAAGGCCTGCGGCAGCGCCGGATCGCGGCCGCCGAGCGCGCGGCCCGATGGGTCGGCCACCCTCAGCGTCCAGAGGCGCGCCGTCGGCGTGTTGCCCTCGATCCGGTACCGGCAGCGGCCGGAGAGCGGCCGGCCGGCGCTGTCGGTCGTCGCCGTGAAGGCCAGCCCCTCCGCCTCGCCGAGCAGCACGTCGCCGCGCCGCGCCCGGTAGGCCAGCGCGTAGGGATCGGGCCGGGAGGTCTGCAGGTCCGGCCACGCCGCCCACGGGCCCACCTCCAGCGCGTCGAAGCGGGCGACGTTGTCGAGCGCGTATATGCTCGACCGCACCCCGCCGTAAAAGGCGATGGCAAGCGCTATTGCGACGAGAACGGGGACTTTCAGCAAGTGGGCGGCCGCCAGGATCGTTTCGCTCTTAGAGCGTGTCCGCGTTTCACGGAATCGCGGACACGCTCTATCTCTTTGCTTTTACGCGCTTCCGGACGGAAAACCGGTTTCCACTTTTCCTGGAAGCGCTCTAAGGTTCTTCGGGCGCCCTGACGGGCGCGCTCGAGGCGACCTGCTGCACCGGCTTCGTCAGCGGGGCGGCCCGCTCCAGGTCGCCGGCGATGGCGCGCAGGAGCACCGTCGAACCGTGCGACAGCATCCGCGGGCGCTGCAGCGGCTCCATTCCGTCGACGCCCTTCTTCGCATCGGCGAGGAACTTGGCGCGCTCCTTGGCGTCCGGCAGCGGGTTGTCGATGCCGGGGATGGCGCGCAGCTCCACGCCCTGGTTGGCGTATTCCATCACCTTCTTCCAGGTCATGGCCGGCAGCGTGCCGCCGGTCATGCGGTTCGAGGGCGTGTAGTTGTCGTTGCCGATCCAGACGACGGTCGTGTAGTTGCCGGTGAAGCCGCAGAACCATCCGTCGCGGTAGTCCTGCGTCGTGCCGGTCTTGCCGGCGGTCTTGATACCGTCGAGCTTGGCCCGCCGCCCCGTGCCCCATTCGGGGATCTGGATGAGCATCTGGTTCATCTCGTCGGCCACGTCCTTCGAAAGCGCCCGCTCCGGCGGCGGGCTGTCCCGGCGACGGTCGTAGAGCACGTCGCCGGAATAGTCGAGGATCTGGTCGATGCCGTGGCGCTCGGACTGCATGCCCTCCGCCGGGAAGACGCCGTAGGCCGTCGCCTGGTCGAGCGGCGTCACGGCGGAGGTGCCGAGCGCCATGGTCTTGTCGGTGCTGACGGGCGATTCGACCCCCATGCGCCGCGCCGTCTCGGCGATCGCCTTGGTGCCGAGATAGTCGCGCGCCAGCCGGACCGGCACGGTGTTGATCGACTTGGCGAGCGCCGTCATCAGCGACACCTTGCCCTCGTAGGTGCGTTCGTAGTTCCGCGGCGACCAGCCGTTCCAGGTGATCGGCGCGTCGGAGATGGTCGAGCGCGGCGTGAAGCCGTGCGCCATCGCCGTGGAGTAGACGTAGACCTTGAAGGAGGAGCCCGGCTGGCGGCGCGCCTTGGTCGCCCGGTTGAACTGGCTTTCGCCGTAGTCGCGCCCGCCCACCATGGCCCTGACGGCGCCGGGGTCGCTGCCGCCGTTCTCCATGACGACGATGGCGCCCTGCGAGACGTCGTAGTGCTCGCCGTACTGCCGGAGGCTCGTCTCCAGCGCCTCGTCGGCGGCGTGCTGGATATTGGGATCGACCGTCGTCTTGACGATCAGCGTGTGCTGGCGGATGCGGTGGGACACGGCGATCCGGCGCACCTCGTCATAGGCCCAGTCGAGATAGTAGTCCGGCGCCTGGCTCTGGCCGCGGTCGACGACGTTCGCCGGGTGGAGCCGGGCGCCGACGACCTGTCCCTCCGACATCAGGTTGGCCTGCACGAGGTTCGACAGCACCTGGTCCGCCCGGGCGCGCGCGGCCGGCAGGTTGACGCTCGGCGCGTATTTGGACGGCGCCTTGAAGAGCCCGGCGATCATCGCCGATTCGGCGAGGTCGAGGTCGCGCACGTCCTTGCCGAAATAGTACTGGGCGGCCGCCGCCACCCCGAAGGTGCCGCCGCCCATGTACATCCGGTCGAGATACATGCCGAGGATCTGCTTCTTCGTCAGGTGGCTTTCGAGCCAGAGCGCCAGGAACGCCTCCTTGACCTTGCGCTCCAGCGTCCGTTCGTTGGACAGGAAGACGTTCTTGGCGAGCTGCTGGGTGATCGTCGAGCCGCCCTGGACGACGCCGTGGGCCTGGGCGTTGGTGACCATGGCGCGCAGGAGGCCGATGAAGTCGATGCCGTAGTGCTCGAAGAACCGCCGGTCCTCCGTCGCCACCACAGACTTGATGAGCGTGTCCGGCAGCTGGTCGATCGGCACGGAGTCCTCGTGGATGATGCCGCGATGGCCGATCTCGTTGCCGTAGCGGTCGAGGAAGGTCACGGCATAGTCGTCCTGCGCGCGCCAGTCCCCCTCCGTCGCCTGGAACGCGGGCAGCGCCAGCGCCAGCATCAGCACCGAGCCCGCGACGCCGAGCGTCATGCCCTCGCCGAGGATTTCGAAGACGAGCTTGCGGAAGCCGCGCACCCGGAACCGGCGGAAGAAGACGGTGATCTCCTCCCAGGTCTCGCCGGCGTCCGCGAAGGTCGACCAGAGGGTCGAATCGATCCAGGAATCCAGGCGCAGCAGGATATTGGAGCGCTTCCTGGGGCGGTCTTCCTGATTGAACGGATCCTGCACGCGCGATTGTCCCGGCTTTCGCCGGCTTCCGCCCTTGACGGCCCGGCCCCGCGCGGCTCACTGTCCGGCCGCGACCACGAAATGCCCCTTGAGATCTCGTTTTGACGCATTTCCGGCCGATAGACAAGGAGCCGGAGCGTCGATGTTCGGACAGTGTTAACGCCGAGGCAAGATGTCGGACACCGCCTTCTGGAAAGTGAAGACCCTCGACGAAATGACCGCCGCCGAGTGGGAGAGCCTGTGCGACGGATGCGGCCGCTGCTGCCTCAACAAGCTGGAGGACTGGGAGACCGGCGAGATCGCCTTCACCAGCGTCGCCTGCCGCCTGCTCGACGGCCGCTCCTGCCGCTGCCGCGACTACCCGAACCGCCAGGAGAAGGTGCCCGACTGCATCGGCCTGACGCCGGAGATCGTGCGCACGCTCACCTGGCTGCCGCCCACCTGCGCCTACCGCCTGGTCGACGAGGGCCGCGACCTCTACTGGTGGCACCCCCTCGTCTCCGGCGACGCCGACACCGTCCACCAGGCCGGCATCTCCGTGCGCGACCGCACCGTGCGCGAACAGGACGTCGCCCCCGAGGACCTCGAGGACTACATCGTCGACTGGCCGACCTCCGCCCCCGGCTGAGCGCCCCCGCCGGCGGGCGTTCCGGGGGCGGGCTTGTTGACAAACGCGCGGGGGCGGCCGAGCATCGGCGCTCCTGCCGGCGAAGGCGCCGGCGGGGCCGGGAGAGGAGGGCGGAGGTGGTGGACCGTCGGACGCACGATTGGCTGAAGGTCAATCTGGAGTCGCTGCACCGCTTCGCCCACATGCTCACCCAGGATCGCGAGAGCGCGAGGGAACTCGTCCAGGAGTGCATCGTGCGGGCGCTTGCGGCGCGTCGTCCGCCCCGCGACGCGGCCGCCTACCGCAGCTGGCTCTTCGTCATCCTGCGCAACGCCTTCATCGACGGATTGAGGCGCGCCGGCCGCGAGGTTCCGTGCGAGTGGGTCGACGAGGCAGTCGGCGCCGACGGGTGGGACGGAGATCACCGCATCCTGGACATCGTGACGATCCGCCTCGCGCTCGCCCGGCTCGGCCCCGCCCATCGCGAGGTCATCGGGCTCGTCGACGTCGCGGGCCTGTCCTACGCGGAGACCGCCGGCGTGCTCGGCATCGCGGAGGGGACGGTCATGAGCAGGCTGTCGCGTGCGCGCAAGGCGCTCCTCGACATCGTGTCGGAGAGCAACGTCACCCCGCTCGGCCGGGCACGCGGGTCGCGACCGTGAGCCGCCGCCCCGACTGGGAGACCCTCAGCGCCTATGTCGACGGCGAGCTCGACGCGCAGGCCGCCGGCCGCGTCGCCGAGGCGGCGGGCCGCGAGCCAGCGGTGGCGGCCGAGATCGCCGCCCTCTACCGCCTCAAGGGGCTGGCCGGAGCGGCCGGCGTGCCGCCGCCGCCGGACCTCGTCGCCGGCATCGGGCGGCCGAAGCCGCCGCTCTGGCGGACGGCGCTTCTCGCCGGTGCGGCCGCGGCCGTCCTCGGTCTCGGCTTCTGGGTCGCCTGGCCGCCCGGGAACCCGCCGGGCCTGCCGCCGGCCGCCGTGCAGACGGCGCGCGAGCTGCACGAGAAATGGCTCGAGGCCGGCGCCGCGCGGGATGTGCCGGCCGCCCGGATGCTTGCCGCCCTGTCGGATTTCGGCCGCATGCCCAGCATTCCCGACCTGACCGGCACGGGCCTGACCGTCGGCTTCGTGGACAGCGCCAAGCGCGCCGGCGGCAACGTTCTCCAGGTCGGCTATCGCGGCAAGCACGGCTGCCATCTCAGCATGTTCGTCTTTCGCGACGCCGGCCTCGCCGAGACCCCGACGGAGATGGCGAGCGGCAAGATCCTCGCCTACGGATGGCAGGCGCGCGACCTCGACTACCTGCTGTTCGCCGAAGGGATGGACCGCAACCGCTTCGACCTGATCGGCCGCGAGGTCGAGGCCGCCACGCGCCGCGGCCGCCCGCTCGACGAGCGCGACCAGCTCCGCCTGGCCGAGAACAAGCGCGAGAGCGCCGCCTGCAGGGCATGATTTTTTCGCTCCCATGGAATAATCCGCGCCTCCCGCGCGTCTAATCATTGTTGGGCCCAGCGGTGAGCCATGAAGGCACGGCCCGGAACGGGAGGACGTCATGGAGAAATTTGAGTTCAAAGCCCCTGTCTCGCGGCGGGAATTCGGCAAGCTGGCCGGTGCGGCGGGCCTCGCCCTCGGCACGGCGCCCGCGGCCATGAGGGCCGCCCTCGCGCAGTCCGGGCCGGACTCGGCGACGATCATCAAGGGCAAGGTGTCCGGCATGATCGTCCACAACGAAAAGCTCGGCGTCATGGAAACGCCGCTGACGCTGCTGCGCGAGCACGACCACACGCCCAAGGATATCCTCTTCAATCGCCTGCATTTCCCCCATGGCGGCGATGCGGCATGGTACGCGACGACCGACGCGCCCAAGAAGGAGGACTGGACGATCCGCATCGACGGTCTGGTGGAGCGGCCGAGAACGGTCGGGCTCGCCGACCTCGCCGGCATGGAGCAGGTCAAGCGGGTGTCCGTCCTGCAATGCGCTGGAAACGGCCGCAGCTTCTACGCCGCGAAGGAGAAGGTCGCCGGCGGGCAGTGGAAGAACGGCGGCCTCGGAAACGTCGAGTGGGAGGGCGTGCCGCTCCGCAAGTTCCTGGAGGGCCAGAAGCTGTCGCCGTCGAGCGCCGCCCACTGGCTCACCGCGGAAGGATGGGACCAGCCCGCCACCCCCGAGGGCTCCGACTTCGCCAAGAGCTACCACCTCGCCGATCCGGCGCTCGACAACGCCATCATCGCGCTGAAGATGAACGGCGAGGACATCCCCTCCGTCCACGGCGGACCGGTGCGGCTGATCATTCCGGGCTACTACGGAAACATGAACGTCAAGTTCCTGACGACGCTGCTCTTCGCCGCCGCGCAGTCGCCGAGCGCCTATCAGTCCGTCGGCTACCGCATGCCGCTCGTGCCGGTCGAGCCCGGCCAGTTCGAGGCGAACGACTACACCATCTACAACAGCGTCCCCACCTACGCCCACAAGATCAAGAGCGTGATCTTCTCGCCGCTGCCGGAAGACAAGCCCAAGGCGGGATCCGTCGAGATCACCGGCATCGCCTTCAACGACGGCACGGCCAGGATCACCGACGTCCAGGTGTCCGCCGACGGCGGCAAGACATGGATGGCGGCCGACATCAAGCCGGCGGAAAGCCCGTGGGCATGGTACCGCTGGTCGACCAAGGCGGAGCTCAAGTCCGGGCAGAACGTCCTGATGTGCCGGGCCACGGACGCCCTCGGGCGGAGCCAGCCGATGGACGGCCTGACGCGGTGGAACCCGCGCGGCTACGAGTGGAACGGCGTCGACCGCGTCGAGATCTCCATCTAAGCAATTCCAGGAAAAGTGGAGTTTCGATTCCGTGAGAGCCGCCTTTTCCGCTGCCGCCGCCGGCCTCTTCCTGCTTGGCCTCGTCGACGCTCGGGCCGCATCCTTCGACCTGCCGGAGGGCCCGGGCCGCGACCTCGTCTACGGGCACTGCCAGACCTGCCACGACCTTCAGTCCGTGATCGATTCCGCCGGCATCCGCAAGGGCGCCTGGGATGCGGTCCTGTCCAACATGAAGGGCTTCGGCCTGCGCCTGAGCGATGCCGACAGGGCGCGAGGTCCTCGACTACCTGGCGACCTATCTCGGTCCGAACCCGCCGAAGGAGAAGCCGGCGGCCAAGCCGGAGGAAACCGCCGCGGCCGACGGCGAGCAGGTGTTCCGCAAGACGTGCGCCGCCTGCCACCAGCCCGACGGACGCGGCAGGAAAGGCGCCTTCCCGCCGCTTGCGGGGAACGCCGACCTCTTCCTCGCCCCCGACTTTCCCGCCCTCGTGGTGCTGAACGGCCTCGCGGGACCGATCGAGGTGGAGAAGAAGCCTTTCGCCGGCGTCATGCCAGCCTTCGGCTTCCTCTCGGACGCCGAGGTCGCGGCCGTCGTCGGATATGTCCGGGGCGCCTGGGGCAACGACAAGCTCAGGCCGAAGGACCTGACCGACCCGACGGCGGAGGACGTCGCGGGCTTGCGCGAAAAGCCCCTGTCCCCGAAGGCGGTTCGCGACAGGCGGCAGGCGCTGAAGAAATAGGCCGGCTTGCGCCGGCTCGGGAGGCGCCGTCTCAGCCCGGCCGGTCGTCCGCCAGCACGAGCGAGGCGCCCTTCTCCCCGATCATGAGCGTCGGGGCGTTGGTGTTCGCCGACGTGATGCGCGGCATCACCGAGGCGTCGACGACGCGGAGGCCCTCGACGCCGCGCACCCTGAGGCCGGGGTCGACGACGGATTCGCTGTCGGAGCCCATCCGGCAGGTCCCCACGGGATGGAACACGGTCCCGCCTCCGGACCTCACGCTCTCCCAGATCGCCTCGTCCGACGACACGGAGGCGCCGGGAACGACCTCCCGGTCCCACAACTGCCTGAAGGGCGCGTGCTCGTGGATCTCCCTCAGGATCTTGACCCCCTCGACGATCGTCCTCCGGTCCACGTCCCGCGCGAAATAGCAGGGCGCGACCTCCGGCTGGTCGAACGGGTCGGACGACCGGATCCGGATGCTCCCGCGGCTCTCGGGGTGGCACTGCCAGACCGACGCGGTGAACCCGGAATAGGCGTGCAGCGGGGTGCCCGGCTTGTCGACCGACAGCGGCATGACGTTGAACTGGACGTCCGGCCGGCCGCCGATGGCGAGAGGAGTGCAGGCCGCGCCGCCGACCTGGCCGGCGCCGACGGTCAGCGGGCCTCGTCCGGCAAGCAGCCATTCGGCGCCCATGCGCGCCAGCTTGACCGGGTTGCGCACGTCGTCGTTGAGCGACAGTTTTTTGTTGAGCCGCAGGATCAGCCGTATCTGGTAGTGGTCCTGGAGGTTCGCGCCCACCTCCGGCGCGTCGACGAGGACGTCGATGCCGTGCGAGCGCAGGAGCTCCGCCGGCCCGATGCCGGACAGCTGCAGAAGCTGCGGCGACTGGATCGTCCCGGCCGAGAGGATCACCTCGCGCGAGGCGCGGACCGTCCTCAGGGCGGACCCGGCCCGATACTCGACGCCCACCGCACGGCCGCGCTCGAAGAGGATCCGCGTCGCCTGCGCGCCGGTCTTCAGGACGAGGTTCTGCCGCTGCAGGGCCGGCCGCAGGAAGGCCGCCGACGCGCTCGCGCGGAAGCGCCGGCCGATGGAAAGCTGGTAGGCCCCGACGCCGTAGGTCGACCGGCCGTTGAAATCCGGATTGAAGGGCAGGCCGTAGTCCTGTGCCGCCGCCAGCCATGCCGAGCAGGCGGCGTTGACGTTGCGCAGCTGCGACACCGAAAGGTTCCCGGTGCGGCCGTGATAGGCCTCGTCCCCGTCCGGGCAGGATTCCAGCGTCCTGAAATGCGGCAGGACGTCGTTGTAGGACCAGCCGACGGCGCCCGACTGCTGCCAGCCGTCGAAGTCGTCCCTCTGGCCCCGGATGAAGATCAGGCCGTTGATCGAGCTCGATCCGCCGACGACCCTGCCGCGCGGCCAGGGAATGCCGCGCCCGCCGTCGCCCTCGGAGGGTACCGTATCGAAGATGCGCGAAAAGCGCGGGTCGTAGATCGTGCGGAAATAGCCGACGGGCAGCCGGAGCCAGAAATTGCGGTCCGGCGCACCGGCCTCGAGAACGAGGACCCGGCGGCCGGGGTCCTGCGACAGCCGGTTGGCCAGGACCGAACCGGCCGAGCCCGATCCGATGATGATGTAGTCGAAGTCTTCGCTCTGCATGTCGCCTCTTCG
The DNA here is from genome assembly GCA_963838155.1 of uncultured Alphaproteobacteria bacterium. Taxonomy (GTDB): domain Bacteria; phylum Pseudomonadota; class Alphaproteobacteria; order Rhizobiales; family Rhizobiaceae; genus Pararhizobium_B. The sequence goes on along the minus strand of CAWIQE010000013.1, from coordinate 31,940 downwards.
CGCCGCCCGATCCCGCAGCCTGCCCCCGCTTCGCGGCCGACGCGCTCCATCTCTCTGTTGCTTCGCGCTTCCCGACGGAAAACCGGTTCCCGCTTTTCCTGGAAGCGCTGAGCCTGTCCGCGCTTCACGGAACCGCGGACAGGCTCCAGCTTATTGTTCTTACGCGCTTCCCGACGGAAAGCCGGTTCCCGCTTTTCCTGGAAGCGCTCTAGGACAGGTCCATCTCTTCGCGATGCACGCAGTAGCCGGAGAAGGACCGGATACTGTCTTCCACTTCGCCGATCCCCGGCGCCTCCGGCAGGCGGACGCTCCCGTCCTTCAGCCCGTCGAAGATCTGGCGGACCGTATCCTCGCGCATCGGGTTGGCGTTGAAATCGACCTCCACGTAGCCCGTCGGGTCGCCGGTCGACGCCTTGACGTGAAGCGAGGCGAGAAGCCCGACGCCGCCGCCGAGCCAGTGCGGGCAGAAGGTCAGGCCCCTTTCGGCGGCCAGCCTGGCGACCGCCGCCGAGCGGCCGACCCCGCCCCATTTTCCGAGGTCCGGCTGCAGCACCGAGAGGCGGCGCCGTTCCGGCAGGGTCTCGAACTCGGTGTCGGTCCCGAAATTCTCGCCGGCGGCCAGCGGGGTCGCCATGCTCCCGGCGAGCGCCTGCCACGCCGCGTCCGGCGCGTCGTGCGCGAGAGGCTCCTCCAGCCACGCGAGACCGACCGCGTCGCAGGTCTGCGAGAAGGCGAGCGCCTCGTCGAGGGACCAGGCCTGGTTGGCATCGGCCATGAGGGGGAAACCGTCTCCGAGCAGCGTCCGCGCCTCGATCAGGTTTTCGCGATCCCGCTCGGCGTCGAAGCCGATCTTGATCTTGCACCCGGCATAGCCGCGGTCCGCGGCCTCCCGCGCGGCCGCCGGCGCGCCCGCCGGATTGATGCCGCTCGCATAGACCGCCACCTGCGGGCTGCCCGACGGCGAGAGATGGCGCCACAGGGGCTGGCCCGCCCGCCGTGCCGCGAGATCCTGCAGCGCGCATTCGAACCCGGCCAGGCACTGGGCGAGCGGCCCGGGCTCGCCCGTCTGGATGGCCAGGACGCGCAGCCGGTCGGTCATCGCCGACCAGAGGTCCTCCGGCCGGTCGAGATGCCGGAACCCGGACGCGAGCGGCAGCACCGTGGAGGCGAGAAGCCGCGCGCGGTGCTCGGCTCCCACGGCGGGATAGTTGCACCAGATCTCGCCCCAGCCGGCATGTCCCTCCGTATCCTCGATGCGCAAGAGGACGCTCGGCCGGTCGTGCATCGTGCCGAAGGACGTGCGGACCGGCTGCTTCACCGGCACGCGATGGACAAGGATCTCGGCTTTGTGAAGGGGCATGGCTTCCTCGGGTTTGCCCCGGCCGGCGGCCTCCGCCGCCGGCCGGGCGGCAATCAGCCGACCTCCTTCAGGAACAGGCTCGGATCGAAATACTCCGAAGCCTTCGTCGGGTTGGATATGCCGCCGATCTGGACGTAGAAGTCCGTCACGCGCTGCAGCCAGGTCGTGACCGTGCCGTCCTTGTACATCGACGCCCACTGCGGCGCGGAGAACAGCTTCTCCGCCTTGAACTGCTGCTGCAGGTCCTTCAGCGGAACGTCCGGATACTTCTTGCTTTGCAGGAGCTTGAGCGATTCCTCGGTATTCTCCAGCAGGTCGTGGTTGGCCGGGATCCATGCCTTGATGACGCGGCTGAGCACGTCCTTGTTCTTGTCGTAGTAGTCGTTCCGGGCCGCCCAGCCGTCGACGATGGCGGCATCGGGATAGTATTTCGAGGCGTCGACCAGCATCTTGGCGCCGGGAAGCTTGTTCTGGACCTGCACGTTGAACGGAACCCAGAGGGCCACCGCCGGCACGGCGCCGGAAATGAAGGCCGTCACCGCGTCCGGCATGCGCTGGTTGATGATGCTGACGTCCTTGTTCGGATCGATGCCGTTCTTGCGAAGCGCGGTGTCGAGGAAGACGTGGGCGGTCGTGCCGATCGAGGTCGCGATCTTCTTGCCCTTGAGGTCGTCGAAGGAGGACACGCCCATGGCCGGATTGACCCAGAGCTGCGCCGTCGCGAACTCGACGTCGTTGATGAGGAAGACCTTGCCCTGCCCGCGCGCCGGGAAGTTGGAGACGACCGCGCCGGTCGCAAGCATGTCGAGCGACCCCCCGACCATCGCCTGGAACAGCTCCAGCCCCGTGTAGAAGCGGGTGAACTTCGGTTCGATCCCCTGCTTCTTCCAGTAGCCGTTCAGCTCGGCGAGCCAGATCTGCCCGTCGACGGCGAGCGTGTGCAGGTAGCCGATGCGCACGGTGTCGGCCGAGCCGGCCGCCCTCACGAGTGCCGGCGCCGCCAGAATCGCCGCGGTGCCGAGCGCCCCGGTCTTCAGGAAATGTCTGCGGTTCACTGTCATGGTTTCCTCCCTTGGTTGCGGCGCCCACCCGGGCCGCCGTTCGGATCGACGCCCCGGGGGCGTCACTTCAGAGCCTGTTGCGCGGCGTATTGCTGCATGACGAGGTCGCGCAGGTGCCGGCGCAGTTCGATGAATTGCGGCGTGTCCAGAAGATCCTTGCTTCGCGGAAAGTCGAAGGGGACGGTGACTTCCTCGACAATGCGCGAAGGGCGGGCCGAGATGACGAGGACGCGGTTCGACAGGTAGATCGCCTCTTCGACCGAATGGGTGATGAGCAGCGCCGTCTTGCGCTCGGCCTGCATGATGCCGAGCAGCAGCTCGTGCATGTCGCTGCGGGTCTGGGCGTCGAGCGCGCCGAAGGGCTCGTCCATCAGCAGGAAGTGCGGGTTGGCGGCGTAGGCGCGCGCGAGCGCCAGCCGCTGGCGCATCCCGCCGGACAGGTTCTTCGGCCATGCGTGCCGGAAGTCGGAGAGCATCATCAGGCTCATGTAGCGCTCGACGATCTCGCGCTTCTGCGCCTTCGGGATGGAGCGGCGGATCGAAAGGTCGAGCCCGAAGCGGATGTTCTTCTCGACCGTCAGCCACGGGAAGACGCCGTATTCCTGGAAGATGACGCCGCGGTCCGGTCCGGGGCCGCCGACCGGCGCGCCCTCGAGCAGGACCTCGCCGCTCGAGGGTCCGGTGAAGCCCGCGAGCATGTTCATCATCGTCGTCTTGCCGCAGCCAGACGGCCCGACCAGGGAGACGAAGTCGCCCTCCCGGATGTCGAAGCTGACGTCGCGCACCACCTCCACGGCGTCGAAGCGCTTGGAGACGTTCTGGAAGCGGACCTTGACCTCGTTCATTGCGACGCCCTTTCCTGCCAGCTCAGGAAGTGGCGCGACATGGCCCTGAGCGCCGTGTCCATCATCAGGGCGAGGAAGCCGATGGTGACGATGCCGGCGTAGATCGTGGTCAGGTTGAAGAAGGCGCTGGCGTTCTGGATGACGGCGCCGATGCCGTTCTGCGCGGCGACGAGCTCGGCGGCGACGAGCGTCGCCCAGGCGACGCCCAGCGCCACGCGCGCCGCGGTCAGCACGTGCGGAACGGTGAGGGGCACGATGACCTTGACGAAGATTTCCCAGTCGGTCGCGCCGAGCGTGCGGGCGACGCGGATGAAGAGCGGATTGATCTGCGACATCCCCTCGTACATCACGATCACGCCCGAGAAGAACGCCGCGTAGAACAGGATTGCGACCTTCGCCGTCTCGCCGATGCCGAGATAGACGATCGCAAGCGGGATCAGCGCGATCGGCGGCAGCGCCCGGAAGAAATTGATCAGCGGGTCGAAGAAGCGCCGGATGAACAGGTTCCAGCCGATCAGGAAGCCGACCGGGATCGCGACCAGCATGCCGAAGAGCAGCCCGAGCAGCACGCGGCGCACCGATGCCCAGATGTCGCCCAGGAACCCGCCGGAATAGATCCGCTCGAAGAGATCGGCGAAGACGGCGTGCGGGGGCGGCAGGAGTCCCGGCGGAACGAGCCCGCTCCAACGGACGAGATACCAGACCAGTATGGCGCAGGCGAACGGCAGCAGGCGCCAGCAGAAATCGGCGAGACTTTTCATCGTCCTCCCTTTTCGCCGCTTGCCGCCGCCATGTCCCCGACGGCGAAATCGAAATCCAGCCGGACATATTCGCCGGGATAGCGGGCATAGGTGTGCGTGACCACGGCGCCGGCGGCGTCGACGACCGTGCGCAGGATCTCCACCACCGGCGCACCGAGCGCGATGCCGAGCGCATGCGCGGTGATCTCGTCGGCGATCGAGAAGGTGACGCGCTGGCGGACGACCGACACGAGCGGCGCGAACCGGTCGGCCAGCAGAAGGATCACCGGCTTGGCGAGAAACGCGTCCCGGTCCTCGTCGAACACGTCCATGCGAAGATGGATGTCGATAAGGCAGTAAGGCTCGCCGTTCCTGGAATGGACACGCCTGAAATGCGCGTAGCGTCCCTCCGGTCTGCCGGCGACGACGTCCTGGAGGCGGTCCGCGTCCTCCTCCGCCGGCGGATCGATCATCTCCGGCTTCAGGCTCCGCAGGCTCGACACGAGTTCGTCCCACCGCGTCGGAAGGACGTGCGAGCGACGCTCGGGGAGCTGCGCGCTGACGAAGGTGCCGCGGCCGCGATGGCGCACGATAAGCCCCTCGTCCTCCAGGAGCTCCAGCGCCTGCCGGATCGTCGCCCGCGAGAGGGCGAATTCCTGCTGAAGGTCTTCGATGACCGGGATCTGGCCTCCGGCAGGCCACGCCCCCTTCTCGATCTTCAGCCGCAACTGGCCGGCCGCCTGCATGAACAGCGGCTGGCGGCTTCTCGGATAGAGGGCGGACGAAATGGTCATAAAGTCTGTATATCCGTACTTTATGAGATTGCAAGTCCGGAATCCCCCGGGTCCGGCGCTTTTCCGTCCCTGATTGACAAATGTCGGCATTGGTCCGAATATTGTCAAATCTGGCCCGGTTCGGATATCGGGTGGAGTGCGCCGCTTCGTCGAAGCGGCGTCCGGGCCAGTCGGACCGGTCTCGATGATAGGGAGGAGTTCCATGACATTGGAAAAGGACAAGGGCACCGCAGGGCGGTTCTCTTTGCCGAGGCGCACGCTCTTGAAGGGTGGCGCGGCGCTCGGCCTGGCGGGAGTGGCGTCCGCGCCGTTCGTCAACCGCCTACGGGCGGCCGAAAGCCATCCGCTTTCGGGCAAGCATATCGACATGAACATTCTCGGCATCGCCGGCTGGCTGCCCTCGTCGCTCGGCCAGAAGATGTCGCCGCTGTTCTCGGACTACGTGAAGGACAAGTACGGCTACACGGTCAGCTTCGGTTTCGCCGAGGCGCCGTTCGCGGACCTGTTCCAGAAAGCCGCCACGTCGCTGGCGACCCGCAGCCAGGAATACAACATCATCATCTCGGACAGCCAATGGCTCGGCGCGCTGGCGAAGCCCGGCTGGATCCTGCAGCTCGACGACATCATCGCCAAGAACAAGGAGCTTCAGCTCGACTGGTACTCGCAGACCGTCGTCGACACCTACATGGCCTATCCCGACGGCTCCAAGAACCGCTGGGGCCTGCCGCAGGAAGGCGATGTCATCGTGCTCTACGTTCGCAAGGACATGCTGTCCGACCCGAAGGAGCAGCAGGCCTTCCAGCAGAAATACAACATGAAGCTCCCGCAGACCTTCGAGGACTTCGAAGAGCTGTCGATGGACGATTTCAACAAGGTCGCGGAGTTCTTCACGCGGCCCGACAAGAACATGTACGGCACGGCGTCCCAGTACAGCCGGGTCTACGATTTCTGCACCTGCTACCTCTACCCCTACATGTGGAGCCAGGGCGGTGAAATCTGGAACTCCGAGACCGGGCAGGTCGAGGGCATCCTGAACTCCGACATCAACGCCAAGGCGATGGAGCAGTACAAGGACTTCCTCAAATACCAGCCGCCGGGCGCCCTGAACTACGGCATCGCCGAAGTCGTCGACATCTTCACGCAGGGCAAGACCTTCTCGGCCTTCCAGTGGGCGGCCGTGGGCCTGTCGATGATCACCGACGAGAACAAGGACAAGGTGATGGTCGTGCCCCCGCCGAAGTTCGGCAAGGGGTCCGACGCCAAGCGCATCTACTCCATGGGCGGCCAGCCCTGGGTGATCAACGCCTTCAACGACGAGACAAAGATGCGCGTCGCCATCGATTTCATGCGCTGGTGGTATCTGCCGGAAACGACGCTGGAGTTCGCCAAGCGCGGCGGAAACCCGTGCGACAAGGCCACGCTGACCAATCCGGACTTCGAGAAGATCCACCCGTGGAACCGGGCCTACAAGTACATGCTCGAGCCCGGCCGCGCCCGGGACTTCTGGCACAACCCCGGCTACTCGGAAATGCTCTCGGTCCAGCAGGAGGGCTTCACCTCCTACATGACCGGCGCGACCAAGGATCCGATGCAGGCGTTGAACTACATCGCATGCCGCCAGCAGCAGATCCTCTACGACAACGGCACCGCCAAGGAGCGCCCATCCGGCAAGTGCTCCTCGGTGTCGCTCTAGCCGCGCCCTTGCGGGCCGCTTCGCCCCGGCGCGCGACCGCGCCGGGGCGAATGGACCAGATTTCAGCTTCGCTCGAGCCACCGGACGATCATGGCATTCCTAACTCGCGTCCTCGACGACAGGCGGTTTCTCACCTTTGCGCTCCTGGTGCCGGTGCTGGCGTTCTTCGTCGTGTTCAACACCATCCCCGTGCTCTGGCTTCTCGGCCTGTCCTTCCACAAGTTCTCGCTGATCAGCGGGATGCCGCCGCAGTACATCGGCTTCCGGAACTTCGTCGACATCTTCTACGACAAGAACGGCATCTGGTCCGACCTCAACCGGACCTTCCTCTTCGTCGGCGTCGGGGTGACGGTCCAGACGGTGCTCGGCGTCCTCCTCGGCTTCCTCTTCTGGGGGTCGCGGGACATGCCCGGGCGGCGCATCGCGCTCACGCTGCTCTTCACGCCGATGGTGCTGACGCCGATCGCGACCGGCACCTTCTTCCGCTTCATCTACGATCCGACCTTCGGCGTGCTCAACGCCATCCTGCGCGGCGCGTTCGGCACCGGTTCGGTCGATTTCCTCGGCGACCCGCACCTGGCCTTCTGGTCGGTGCTCGCCGTCGACTGCTGGATGTGGACGCCCTTCATGACGCTGATGACGCTGGCGGCGCTCGGCTCGGTCCCCAAGGCCGAGCTCGAGGCGGCGGAAATCGACCGGCTGCCCTGGCGCAAGCGCCTGTCGCTGGTCGTCTGGCATCACGGCAAGTTCATCCTGATGCTCGGCGTGCTCCTGCGCACGATCGACTCCTTCAAGACGCTCGACCTCGTCATACCGATGACCAAGGGAGGACCGGGACAGGCCACCCGCCTCGTCGCCGTCGAGCTCAACAAGCAGAGTTTCGAGAGCTTCAACATGGGCTGGTCGTCCGCCTATTCGGTCTTCCTCCTCCTCATCTCCATCGCCATGACGTCGATCTTCATCTACGTCCTGAACCGCCGCCGGAGGGGCTCCTAGCTCATGGAACATGGTTGGCGCCGGCGCGCCTATTTCGCCGCGCTCTGGATCGTATCCCTCATCTTCTTCTCGCCGGTCGCCTGGATCGTCCTGTCGTCGTTCAAGTCCCGGACGGAGATCCTGGCGACGCCGCCGAAGCTCGTCTTCGTGCCGACGCTCGTCAATTACGTCGACCTCTTCACCAAGACCCGGTCCTTCTGGCTGCAGCTGGCGAATTCGGTCTTCATGTCGCTCGCCGCGGTCCTCATCGCGGTCCTGGTCTCCTTTCTCGCCGCCTTCTGCTTTTCCCGTTTCAAGCCGAAGGCGACCGACTTCCTGATGTTCCTGCTCCTGTCGATCCGCATGCTGCCCGGGCCGGCGGTGATCATGCCGGTCTTCCTGATGTACGTCGCGTTCGGCTGGAAGGACAATCACGTCGCCCTGACGCTCTTCTATGCGATGTTCTCCATCCCCTTCTCCGTCTGGATCCTGAAAGGTTTCCTCGACGGCGTCTCGCCGCGCTTCGACGAGACCGGCCGCGTCTATGGCGGATCCTGGTTCCACATCATCTTCAAGGTGGTGTTGCCGCAGGTGAAGCCGGGGCTGATCGCCGCCTTCATCTTCAATCTCATCTTCGTGTGGAACGAATACCTCTTCAACTTCATCATCGGCGGCGTGACGACGCAAAACATCCCCTATGCGCTCGCCGTCGGCACCTATTCCGACGGCGGGCTCAACTGGACGTTCATCGCGTCGCTGACCTCGATCTACATCGTGCCGCCCGTCGTCTTCATCTTCCTCTTCCAGAAATATCTCCTGGTCGGCATGACCTTCGGCACGGTCAGGGGAGAGGTCTGACATGCAGAAACCGACCTTCGCCGAACGCGCCGAACTGACGCTGATCGTGGCCATGCTCGCCGGCATCCTGCTGGTGGCGCAGCGATGGTGGATCGACGTCTACCGGTTCGGCCTCGTCCTGCTCGTGGCCGCCACCTTCCTCCAGATCGCGGTCGGCAACGTGCCGAAGAGCCTCGGCTTCGCCGGCACCGCCGTCCGCGTCGTGATCATCCTGGCGGTGGTCGCGCTTCTCTTCGCCCTCGGCATCTTCCTGGTGCCCCATCTCGCTCGGTTGGGACGATAGATGCCGGCAGCAGTCGAATTCCAGGCCGTCACCAGGACGTTCGGGCGCACCAAGGCGCTGGACGACGTCACGCTGACCGTCGAGCCGGGGACCTTCACCGTCCTCTGCGGACCGCCGCGCAGCGGCAAGTCCACCCTGTTCCGCGTCCTCGTCGGGCTCGACAGGCCCGACGGCGGCCGCATCCTTTCCGACGGCAGGGACATCACGGCCCTGCCGCCGGGACAGCGCAATTTCGGCTACGTGCCGCAGAGTTTCGCGCTCTATCCGCACCTGACGGTCTTCGAGAACATCGCCTATCCGCTCCGCCTGGCGCGCGTTCCCTCGAGCGAGGTCGTGAGCCGGGTCGACCGGGCGACGGCCATGCTGTCCATCGGACATCTGGTCAAGAACACGCCGGACCAGCTTTCGGGCGGCGAGAAGCAGCGCGTCGCGGTCGCGCGGGGCCTCCTGACGAACGCCTCCGTCTTCGTGCTCGACGATCCGCTCGTCGGCCTCGACTACAAGCTGCGCGAGCGGCTGATGGACGATTTGAAGCTCCTCAGCGAGGAATTGAAGGCGACCTTCGTCTATGCGACGGCCGATTCGCTCGAGGCCCTCACCATGGCCCAGACCCTGGTCGTCATGGACGACGGGCGCGTGGTGGAGAAGGGCGACGTGCTCGACATCTACCGCGAGCCGCGCTTCGCGCGCACCGCCGAGCTGATCGGCTTCCCGAGGGCCAACGTCTGGCGCGGGGAGGTCCGCGGCGGCGTCATCCGCACGGACCGGCTGAGCTTCGCGGCGCCGGCCGGAACCCCCGACGGCCCGGTGGTTCTCGGCGTTAGGCCGGAGGACATCCTCCTCGACAGGTCCGCCGAGCTCGTCGTGCGGTCGACGGTCAGCATCCTCGAACATCTCGGATCGGAAATCGTCGTCTATCTGGACAGCGGGGACGGCGATCTCGTCACCTGCGCCTTCGCCTCCTCGCAGGACGAGCCGCCGAAGATCGACCAGCCCGTGGCCTTCGGCATCAATCCGGAGCGGATCATGGTGTTCGACGCGAAAAGCGGCAAGCGTCTCGGGCGCGGGCGTGCGCAAGCGGGAGGGAACGCCGATGGTTGAGATCGTCATCGACGGGGTCACCAAGAAATTCGGCCGCTTCACGGCGATCGACGACCTCCATACGACCTTCGAGGACGGCGCCGTCACCTGCCTGCTCGGGCCGTCCGGCTGCGGCAAGACGACGCTGATGCGCATGATCGTCGGTCTCGAGACGCCGACGTCGGGCCGCATCCTCTTCGGCGACAGGGACATGGGCCGCCTGCCGCCGCGCAAGCGCAGCGTCGGCATGGTCTTCCAGTATCCGGTCATGTACCCGACCCTGTCGGTCGAGGAGAACGTCGCCCTTCCGCTCGTCCAGGACCGCACCATCGACGCCGCCGAGCGCCGGCGGCGGATCGACGAAGTCCTCGACGTGCTCGACATGCGCGAGCGCCGCAACGCCTTCATCGGCGAGCTGGACGCCGGCAGCCGGCAGAAGGTGGCCGTCGGGCGCGCCGTCGCGCGGCGCTCCGACATCGTGCTCTTCGACGAGCCGACGACGAACGTGGAGGTCCAGGCCAAGCTCGCGCTGATCCGCGCCTTCAAGCTCGTGACGCAACGGCTGCGGCAGACCATCGTCTACGTGACGCACGACCAGACCGAGGCGATGACGCTCGCCGACCACGTCGCGCTGATGCGCGACGGCCGCATCGTGCAGTACGACACGCCGCAGGCATCTCTACGCCGTTCCGGAAACCGAGTTCGCAGGCTGGTTCCTGGGCAATCCGGGCATGAACTTCGTTCCCGCCGCGCCCGCCGGCCGCGGGGTGACGACGCCGATCGCCGAAGGCGTGCTCGGGCTCGACGGGGGAGAGACGGCCGCTGCCGCCTCCGACCTGAAGGTCGGGATCCGGCCCGAACACGTCAGGGTCTACCGCGATGCCCGGCCCGGCACGGTGACCGGGGTCGTCAAGGACCTCAATGTCGGCATAGCCGGCCGCTACATCGTCCGGATCGCGCTGGAGGGCTTCGAGATCAAGGCCAAGGCCGACGACCTGGCCGGCGTCCGGCGCGGGGACACGGTGCACGTGGCGGCGGAAGCCGGCTGGACGAGCGTCTTCGCCGACGGCCGGCGCATCGGCTCGGCCCGCCCGGAAGGCGCCGGAGGCGGCGATCCCGCCTAGCGCGGGCCCAGGGGACGCGGGCGCCGGCCTTCGTGTCGGCATCCGCGGGACGACAGGTTTCAGGGCCGTTGCGGGCGTCCATCGAACGCCCGGGCGGCGTCACGCAGGAGAGAGGCGATGGCACACGACGTTTCGGTGATCGGGCTTTACATCCTGGATATACTGGGCCGCCCGGTCGATGCCATTCCCGAGGGCGGCAACGTCGCGTTCATCGAGGAAATCCGCCTGACGGTCGCCGGTACGGCCGGCGGCACGGTCGTCGACTGCGCCAAGCTCGGCCTCGACTGCCTCGCCGTTGGGGCCGTCGGAGACGACGAGAAGGCGGACTGGATGATCGCGACCATGGCCTCCCACGGCATCGACGTGTCGGCCATGCAACGCCTGGAAGGCGTCCCGACCTCGGCGACGATCCTCAACGTCAGGCCGAACGGCGAACGCCCGGCCCTCCACGTCCGCGGTGCGTCCGACCATTTCGACGTTCCGGACGCGGCCCTCGACGCGGTGCTCGCCCCGCCGATCGTCCACCTGGGCGGCACCGGCCTGCTGGCCAGGCTCGACGGCGAGCCGAGCCGGCGGCTGCTCGCCGAGGCGAAACGTCGCGGGCGCACCGTCACCTTCGACCTCATCGCGGCGAATGCCGGGACCCGCGCCATCGTCGAGCCGCTGCTGCCCCACATCGACTACTTCATGCCGTCGATCGAGGAGGCGCTCGTCATGTCGGGCCGGCGCGATCCGGCCGGCGCGGCCGATTTCTTCATCGACAGGGGCGCAAGCTGCTGCGTCTTTACGCTCGGCGGGGAAGGAGCGTATTACGCCCACGCCGACGGCACGCGCTTCGCCATGCCGGCCTACGACATCGACATCGTCGACACGACGGGATGCGGGGACGCCTTCGACGCCGGCTTCATAGCGGCACTGCACCGCGGGATGGATCCCGAGGAGGCGGTCGGGTTCGCGCAGGCGGCGGCCGGCCTGGTCGCGTCCGGCCTCGGCTCGGATGCCGGGATCAGATCCTTCGAGCAGACCGCGGACTGCATGCGGCGTTGGCCGAAAAGGACGGCCGGCGCATGAACGTTTCGGATGGCGTCCCCCGCGATGCGGGGGCGAGGTCGAGGAGAGCGCAATGACGACCAAGAAGATCATCAACGACGGCGACGATGCGGTCGACGAGATGCTCGACGGCATCGTCGCGGCGCATGGCGGGCTGGTTCGCCGGCTGCCGGAGAGCCCGCGCTCCATCGTGGCGCGCGACGGTCCGCGCGAAGGCAAGGTCGGCCTGGTGATCGGCGGCGGTTCGGGCCACGAGCCCAGCTTCCTCGGTTTCGTGGGCAGGGGGCTGGCGGACGCCGCGGCCGTCGGCAACGTCTTCGCCTCGCCGCCGCCCGATCCGATCGTCGCCTGCACGAAGGCCGTCGACGGCGGCGCGGGCACGCTCTACATGTACGGCAACTATGCCGGCGACGTGATGAATTTCGACATGGCGGCGGAGATGGCGGGCATGGACGGTATCGAGGTGCGCACCGTGCTCACGACCGACGACATCGCCTCGGCGCCCCGCTCGGAACGCGAGAAACGCCGCGGCGTGGCGGGCAACGTCTTCATCTTCAAGGCCGCGGGCGCGGCCTGCGACATGATGCTTCCGCTCGACGAATGCGAGCGGATCGCGCGGAAGGCGAACGACCGGACCTTCACGATCGGCGTCGCCCTGTCGGCGTGCTCGCTGCCGCAGACGCGCCAGCCGAACTTCGAGATGGGGCCGGACGACATGGAGATCGGCATGGGCATTCACGGCGAACCGGGCATGGCCCGCGAGCCGCTCCAGCCGGCCGACCGGATCGCCGACCGGATCATGGATCCGATTCTCGAGGAAATGGCTCCGGCCAGGGGCGACCGCGCCGTCGTCCTGGTGAATTCCCTCGGCGCCACGCCCCTGATGGAGCTGTTCATTCTCAACCGCCGCGTCCACCAGCGCCTGGACGAGGCCGGCGTAACGGTCCACCGCACCTGGGTCGGCAACTACTGCACCTCGCTGGAGATGGCCGGCGCCTCGATCACGGTGATGAAGCTCGACGACGAGCTGCAACGCATGATCGACCATCCCTGCGACGGCGCCATGTTCAAGTCCTGAGGAGATCGCCATGCCCTACGACGCGAGCCACCTGGTCCGGATGTTCGTTTCCATCGCCGATCGGCTCGACCGGGAGAAGGATCGCCTGTGCCGGCTCGACGGCGAGATCGGCGATGCCGATCACGGCATCGCCATGTCGCAGGGCTTCGGAGCCGTGCGCAAGGCCGTGGGCGAACTCGACGCCGCCGCCTCGCCGACGGACGTGTTCAATACGGCGGCCAAGGCGTTCCTCAATGCGGTCGGCGCCTCTTCCGGCCCGCTCTACGCGACGGCGTTCATGCGTGCCGCTGCCGCGGTCAAGGACAGGAGCGCCCTGAGCGACGGCGACGTGTCCCGGGCGCTGCAGGCGATGGCGCAGGGCATCGAGGACCGCGGTAAGGCCGCGGTCGGCGAAAAGACCATGCTGGACGCATGGGCCCCGGCGGCCCGGGCGCTCGCCGAGGCGGGGGACGCCGAGGGAAGCCTTCCGGCCGCCTTGCAGGCCGCCAGCCGCGCCGCCGACGAAGGTGCCGAATCGACACGCGGCATGGTGGCCGCCAAGGGCCGCTCCTCCCGTCTCGGCGACCGCGCCGTCGGCCACCTCGATCCGGGCGCCGTCTCGGCGGCGATCATCGTCGAGGTCATCGCCTCGAGCCTCGGCGCACCCGCTTGATGGGGGTGCCCGCGCCCGATATGAACGGCGTCGGCCGGCGCGCGCGTCCGCGGCCGAACGGATCGGGTTGAGGGCATGGCGGCGAACGGAGGGCGGCAGGCGGCAGGCGGCAGGAACGGCACCTCCGGCGAGGTCGTTCCGCTCCGCTACGGAGACGATCCCTATATCTGGGCCTGCTGGCTCTACTACGAGGATCGGCTGACCCAGGGCGAGATCGCCAAGACCATGGGCATCTCCCGCGCCACGGTGAACGCCTACCTGGCGGAAGCGCGCGAGCGCGGCATCGTCAACATCACCATCGATCCGGAGCGTCTCGGTTCGCTGACCGTCGCCGAGGAGCTCAAGCGGCATTTCGGGCTCGCCGACTGCATCGTGGTGCCGAGCGACGACCGGAACGCGCGTTCCCTGATCGACAGGCTCGGCGTGGCGGGCGCGCGCGTGCTCAACCATGCCGTCCGCTCCGGCGATTCCCTCGCGGTCACATGGGGGCGCGCCGTGATGGCCGTCGCCGAACGGGCCTCCCGCAAGGATCTCCAGGACGTGTCCGTCATTCAGGCCTGCGGCGGCACGAGCGCGACCTTCGACTATACCCCCGAGGCCTGCGCGGCTCGGCTTGCGGCCTCCCTCGGGGCGAACTGCGTCAACCTGACGGCGCCGGCAATCGTCTCGTCCGCCGAAATCCGCGACATCCTCATGTCGGAACCGGTTCTCCTGCGCCAGTTCGGGATGCTGGCGCGGGCCAACAGGATCCTCTTCGGCATTTCGTCGCTCCGGCTGAACTCGACGGTTCATTCCAGCGGCTTCTTCGATACCGTCTCGACCCAGACCTACCTGGAGAAGAACGCCGTCGGCGTGATCGCCGGGCGGTTCATCGACGATCATGGCCTGCCCGTCTCGGGCCCGCTCGACGAGCGGACCATCGGCATCACCCTCGACATGCTGAAGGCCGTGCCCGCGAAGATCGCCGTCGCCGGTGGCATCGACAAGGTGGGCGCGATCCTGGGCGCGCTGCGCGGCGGCTTCATCGACGTCCTGGTGACCGACGCCGCCACCGGCCGCGGGGTGCTGCGCGCCGACGGCGTCATGGACATGGACCGGCGCATGGCGCAGCAGAGGCAGGGCGCCGCCGGCGTCGTCAACCAGCGCGTCTCCGTCAAGAAGCTGGTCAACAACCCGCGCGACGTCGTGGAGGAAATGCTCGAGGGCGCCGCGCTCGCCCACGAGAAATACCTGCGTGGGATCGAGGGGACGCCCCGCGGCCTGGTGGCGAAGGACGGTCCCCGGGAAGGCAAGGTCGGGCTCGTGATCGGCGGCGGATCGGGCCACGAGCCGTGCTTTCTCGGCTATGTCGGCAAAGGCCTCGCCGACGCGGTGGCCATCGGCAACGTCTTCTCGGCGCCGCCGCCGGACCCCATCCACCGCTGCGCCCAGGCGGCCTCCGGCGGGGCGGGGGTCCTCTTCGTCTACGGCAACTACGTCGGCGACGTGATGAATTTCGAGATGGCGGCGGACCTTGCCGGGGCGAGCGGCATCGAGGTGCGCACGGTACTGACGACCGACGACATCGCCTCATCGCCGGTCGAGGACCGCGAGGGGCGCCGCGGCGTCGCCGGCAACTTCTTCATCTTCAAGATCGCGGGCGCCGCCTGCGACCGCATGTGGCCGCTCGACGCCTGCGAGGCGGCGACGCGCAAGGCCAATCGCCGCACCTACACCGTCGGCGTGGCGCTGGAGCCCTGCTCGCTTCCCCAGACCCGCAAGCACAGCTTCGAGATCGGCTTCGACGAGATGGAGATCGGCATGGGCATCCATGGCGAACCGGGCGTCACCCGCGACCGCCTTCGGTCGGCGGACGAGGTGACCGACGCCGTCATGGACCGGATCTTCGCCGAGATGAAATGCGAGCCCGGCGACACGGTGGCCGTGCTCGTCAATTCGCTCGGCTCGACGCCGATGATGGAGCTCTACATCCTGCACCGGCGCGTCCGCCAGCGGCTGGCGGCGAAGGGCATCGGCGTGCATGCGAGCTGGACCGGACACTATTGCACCTCGCTCGACATGGCGGGCGCTTCGATCACCATCATGCATCTGGACGACGAACTCAGGGAGCTCCTGGACCATCGCTGCGATACCGCATTTCTCAAAGTCGGTTAGCTGCTACAATGAGGCGGGACAATTGGGAGGAAGCCGATGTCGGCGACGCATGCGCGTGAATTGGCCGCGGTGTTCTACGGCGTGTCCGAGGCGATCGAGCAGCAGAAGGACTATCTCTCGGAACTCGACGGCGCCGTCGGCGACGCCGACCACGGCATAACGATGTCGATCGGCTTCCTGGCTGTCAATTCGGCCCTGAGCCGGCTCGACCTGAAGAGCGCGACGCCCTCGGACGTCCTGTCGACGGCCGCCACGGCATTCCTCAACGCCGTCGGCGCATCGACGGGGCCGCTCTACGCAACGGCGCTCCTGCGCGCGGCGAACGCAGTCCGCGGCTGCAGCCGGCTCGACCGGGACTTCGTGCGGAACCTGATGGATGCGGTCGTGGCCGGCATCGCCGAGCGCGGAAAGGCGCAGCGCGGCGACAAGACGATGCTGGATGCCTGGCAGCCCGCCGCGGAGGCCGTCCACGTCGCCTGCGAACGCGGGGCGCCCATGGACGAGATGTTGCGGGAGATGTGCGAGGCCGCCGAGAACGGCGCGTTCTCGACGCGCTCCATGATCGCCTCCAAGGGGCGGGCGGTGCGCCTGCGGGAGCGTTCGATCGGGCACATCGACCCCGGCGCCGCCTCGGCCTCGATCATCATCCGGGCGCTCAGCCAGAGGCTGATGGACATGCATGCGGGCGCCGAACCCGGCTGACCCGCAGGAGGGGCCGGGCGAACGCGCTCCAAAGCGCGATTGCATCCGGCGCGGCGTCGTGACAGGTTTTTCCCGAACGGTCGGAAGAGAGGCAGCATGAGCGGAACATTCGTGATCGCCCAGGGCGGCGGGCCGACGGCGGTGATCAACCAGACCCTGGCCGGGGCGCTGACCGAATTCCGGCAGCGCCATCCCGGCGCCCGCATTCTCGGTTCCAGATACGGCGTGCGCGGCCTGCGCGACGGCGATCTCGTGGATCTGACGGCCCTGTCGGACGCCGATGTCGCCCGTCTCGGGCGCACGCCGGGTGCGGCGCTCGGCAGCACGCGCGACAAGCCCGACGCCGCCTATTGCGAAGCGGTGCTGAAGGGGCTCCGCGCGGCTGGGGCGGACGCATTCGTCTATATCGGCGGCAACGACACCGCCGACACGCAACGCCTCGTTTCCGAAGCGTCGGGCGGCGCCCTGCCATGCGTCCACGCGCCGAAGACGATCGACAACGACCTCACCGAAAACGATCACACGCCCGGCTTCATCACAGCGGCCGAGTTCGTTGCCGGGGCCTTCGCCGGGATGGATCTCGACTTCCGCTCGCTGCCCGGCATCTATGTCGGCATCGTCATGGGGCGGCATGCGGGTTTCCTCGCCGCGGCGTCGGCCGCCTGGCGGATGGATGCGGACGCGGCGCCGCACCTGCTGTTCGTTCCGGAGCGCCCGTTCGATCGCGGCCGCTTCACCGAAGGCATCCGTTCGGTCCTCGCCCGCCACCGGCGCTGCGTCGTCGCCATGTCCGAGGGGGTCGCCGACAAGGACGGCCGCTCGCTCGTCGAAAGCCTCGTTCCTGCCGACGAGCTGGAGCGCGATCCGCACGGAAACGTACGCCTGTCGGGCACCAGCCTCGGCGGCGCCGTGGAGCGCATCCTGGCGGAGGACCTGCCGGACGAGCGGGCCCGGGTCGACACCTTCGGCTACCTGCCCCGCGGCCACGCCGGCGTCGCCAACGTGACGGACCGGCGGGAAGCCTTCGAGGCCGGGCGCGCCGCGGCGCGGGCGGCGGAGGACGGCAGCTTTTCCATCGCGCTCCGATACGACGGGTCCGCGACCACGCCGGTCCGGGTGCCTCTCGAGGCGGTTGCCGGCAGGACCAGGCATCTGCCCGAAGAGTTCCTGATGGCCGGGGAGGATCGCATCTCCGAGGCGTGCGCGGCCTATCTCGGACGCCTGCTCCCGAAGAGGCCCGACTTCCTGCCACCCTTCGTCTGACGCCGGCGCGACGGCCAGAGAGTGCTTCCGGACGGAAAACCGGTTTCCACTTTTCCTGGAAGCGCTTTAGCCGACGAAGGCGCGCTCGACGACGTAGGTGGCGGGCGCGCTGTTGGCGCCTTCCTCGAGCCCGAAGGACTCCAGCATGGCCCGGGTGTCCTTGATCATCGCGATCGATCCGCAGATCATCGCGCGGTCGGTCGCCGGGTCGACCGGCGGCAGGTCGGCGTCCTCGAAGAAGCGGCCGCTGCGCATCAGGTCGGTGATCCGGCCCATGCGCGCCGACGGCTCGCGCGTCGTGGTGGTATGGAGCTTCAGCCGGCCTTCGATCAGTTCGCCGATGAGCGGATCCTGGCCGAGCGCGTCCACCATCTCGGTGATGTAGCCGAGTTCGGCGCTCTCCCGGCAGGTCTGCACGAGCACGACCTCCTCGAACTTCTCGTAGGTCTCGGGGTCCCGGATCAGGCTCGCGAACGGCGCGACCCCGGTGCCGGTGGACAGCATGTAGAGCCGGCGGCCGGGCACGAGCGCGTCGAGCACCAGGGTGCCGGTCGGCTTCTTGCGCATCAGCACGGTGTCCCCGGGCGCGATCGCCTGCAGGTGTTCCGTCAGCGGCCCGCCGGGCACCTTGATCGAGAAGAATTCGATTTCGTCGTCCCAGACGGGACTGGCCATGGAATAGGCGCGGAAGACCGGCTTGGGCGCGTTCGGCAGCCCGATCATGATGAATTCGCCGGACCGGAAGCGGAACTCCCGTGGCCGCGTGATCCGGAACTTGAACAGGCGGTCGGTGTAGTGCTTAACCTCCGTCACGGTCTCGGCGAAGACGTTGTCGGGAATCGCGAAGGCGGGAGAGCCGCCGTCGGCGCCGCCGCCCAGTTCGGCATAGGAAGTTGCGCGATCCATCGTCCAGGTCTCCATGATCCGTTCGGCGTTCGAAATGTCCGTGCGGGGCCCGCGGCCCGTGGCGGGAATTCACCAGATTCCGCCCGCCATCTCCAGAAAGGGCATACGCCCACCCGGCGAGAATGGAGAAAGTCTTTCCCCGGCGGCCGTCCGTCCGGCGCGCTTCGTTGCGCCGCCCGGCCGGCGGGATGCCAAGCCCGCGCGGCCGGCCTGGTTTCCGCTCCCGCTATTCCGCCGGCTTGGGCTGGCGGCGGAACAGGTTCGCCAGGTTGCTCCAGAGCTCCACCTTCACGCCCTGGCGCTTCATGATGACGCTCTGCTGCAGCACGGAGAGCGTGTTGTTCCACGAATAGTAGATCACCAGCCCCGCGGGGAAGTGCGCCAGCATGAAGGTGAAGACGACGGGCATCCAGGTGAAGACCATCGCCTGGGTCTTGTCCGGAGGCGTCGGGTTCATCCGCATCTGGAGGAACATGGTGAAGCCCATGATCAGCGGCCAGACGCCGATCATCAGCGATTCCGGCACGTGATAGGGAAGGAGCCCGAAGAGGTTGAACACCGATGTCGGATCCGGCGCCGAGAGATCCTGGATCCAGCCGAAGAAGGGCGCATGCCGCATCTCGATCGTCGTATAGAGGACCTTGTAGAGCGCGAAGAAGACGGGGATCTGGAAGAGCATCGGCCAGCAGCCGGCGATCGGGTTGATCTTCTCCTCCTTGTAGATCTTCATCATCTCCTGCTGCATGCCCATGCGGTCGTCGCCGTATTTCTCCTTGAGCTCCTGCATGCGCGGCTGGATGCGCTTCATGTTCGCCATCGAGGCGTAGGACTTGTTGGCCAGCGGGAAGAAGAGCAGCTTGACGACGACCGTCGTCAGGATGATCGCCACGCCGAAATTGCCGACCAGCTGGTAGAAGAAATCCATCAGGTGGAACATCGGCTTGGTGATGAAGTAGAACCAGCCCCAGTCGATCATCAGGTCGAACTGCTTGATATGCAGCTTGTCCCGGTAGCCGTTGATCAGCGGCACCCGCTTGGCGCCGGCGAAGACCAGGTTCTCCACCTTGCCCGACTTGCCGGGCGCGATGGTCACCGGATCGGCCTTGAAGTCCGTCTGGTAGCGCGGGCGGCCGTCCTTGAAATAGGCGAAGCGCCCGGTGAAGCGCTCGCCGGCGCGCGGGACGAGCGCCGTCGCCCAGTACTTGTCCGTCATGCCGAGCCAGCCCTCGGACGCGGCCGGTTCGTTCTCCGTGCCGTCGCTTTCGATCGAGGAATATTTGACTTCCTTGAGCCCGGCATCGCCGAAGACGCCGATCGGACCCTCGTGCAGGATGTAGGTGGAGCGGTCCTGCGGCTTGTAGAAGCGGGTGATGCGCCCGTAGGGCACCAGCGACACCGCCGCACCGCCCGCGTTCTCGACCGTGTCGGTCACGGTGAACATGAAATGGTCGTCGACCGATATCTTCCGGTCGAAGGTCAGGCCCTTGTCGTTGGTGTAGGTCAGCACCACCGGCGAGGAGGGCGTCAGCTTGCTGCCGGACTTGACCGCCCAGACCGTATCCGGCCCCGGGACGTCGCCGGTGGCGTCGCTGCCGATATAGCCGTATTCGGCGAAGTAGCCGTGTTCCGACTGCGCGGGGCTGAGAAGCGTGATCTTCGGGCTCTTCTTGTCGACGGTCTCGTGGTAGTTGTTGAGTTCGAGGTCGTCGAAGCGCGCGCCCTTGAGGTTGATCGAACCGCTGACCGCCGGGGTCGCGACGGGGATGCGGGCCGTCTCCTTCAGGAGCGCCTCGCGCGAGCGGGTCGCGGCCGGCTGCTTTTCGGTCCCCGACGGCAAGCTGGCGTTGGAGGCGGTCGTGGCCGGCGCGCTATCGCCCTTGCGGGCAGCCGTCGAAGGCGCGGTCGCCGCCGGATTCGGCGCTTTCGCCGTTTCGCTCTGCTTGGCCTGCTCGCGCGCGACGCGCGGGCCGACATAGAAATATTGCCAGCCGATCAGTACGAGCACCGAGAGGGCGATCGCGACAATATAGTTGCGGTTATTGTCCATCTCTCATCCTTGATGGCGGGCGTTCATGAGGGCCGGCCTCGCCTTCGGGCCGGCTGTCGTCCGGCGGGGTCCTTTCGGCCCGCAAGCGTTCCCGCGCGCCGTCCTCCGGCGCTCGCTTCCCGCGATGGCGCCCGTCCGACGTGGCACGCGGGCCTTCGATGCGGGCTTTGAGCGCCGAGGTCAAGCGGGAAAACGACACATCGAGCAGCTCCCGGCGCCCGACCAGGACGTAGTCGTGGCCGGGGGACATGACGGAGCGCCCCTCCAGGCGCACCGCCTCCCTGAGCCGCCGCCGCATGCGGTTGCGCTCCACCGCGTTGCCCTGCCGCTTGGTGACCGTGTAGCCGACGCGCGGCGCGCCGCCGTCGCCGCGGTCGCGCAATTCCAGCAGGAAATAGGGTCCGTTTCGCCGCTCGCCAGCGCGCACGGCGAGGAATTCCGGCCGGGTCTTCAGCCGGCCGGCTGGCGGCAGTGCCGGGTCCGTCGCAGAATGCCCGCACATGTCCGGGCAGGCGGCCCTCAGGCCGACAGGCGCTTGCGGCCGCGCGCGCGGCGCGCTGCGAGGATCTTGCGCCCTCCCTTGGTGGCGAGACGGGCACGGAAGCCGTGACGCCGCTTGCGCACGAGCTTGGACGGCTGAAAGGTACGCTTCGTCATTTATAGATACCGCGGTGTGCGGCCCTTCTTGAACTGCGGGATTGCAGGAGCGTTGTCGTCTTCCACGCGCGGCACTGCACGAAAAGCGCCGGCGGGTCGAACGCGCGGCTTATAGGCAAGATTGGCGGGCGAAGTCAATGGAAGTGCCGAAATTCCGGCCGGAATCCGACGATCCGGCCGGCGAGGGGGCCGCTCCGGGCAGGGCTCACGCGATCGTGTACGCCGTTTCGCACGCCATCACGCTGGCTTCAATGGAAAGCGAGGATAAGTCATTGGCGGGTGCCGCCCGGAAGGCCTAGGTTTCCGGCAGCAGCGCACCGAAACACCAAAAGGCACCCGGAAGCCATGGCCGCAATCGGCGGGGAGACGGAAGAAGAGAACGACGACCGGCCGCCGGCAAGGATGCCGTCCCCCCCGGCCGGGCGTCCCTGGCTCAGGTTCCTGCCGATCGCGTTCGTCGTCGCGGGACTGGGCGCGGGATACGCGGCCGGGCTCCAGCACTACCTCTCGCTCGCGGTTCTCGCCCAGCGGCGCGCCGACCTTGCGGCCTTCGTCGCGGCGCACGGCGCGGGGGCGGGGCTTCTGTTCGTCGTCGCCTATGCGCTGGCGGTCGCCCTCTCGTTCCCGGCCGCCTCGGTCCTGACGGTGGCCGGCGGCTTCCTCTTCGGATGGCTGACGGGCGGTGTCCTGACCGCCATCGCCGCCACGGCCGGCGCGACGGCGATCTTTCTCGCCGCCCGGACCGCGTTCGGCGAGACGCTGAAGCGGAGGGCGGGCCCGACGATCGAAAAGCTCGCGGGCGGCTTCGAGGACGACGCCTTCAGCTATCTCCTCGCGCTGCGGCTCGCGCCGGTGTTTCCCTTCTTCGCCGTCAACATCGCCGCCGCCTTCTTCAACGTCGGCCTCGGCACCTATGTCGCGGCCACCGCCCTCGGCATCCTGCCCGCGACCTTCGCCTATGCCTATCTCGGCCAGGGCCTGGACGGCCTCGTCGCCGCCGCCGGGAAGGCCGGCCGGGACGTGTCGCTCTCCGACCTCGTCACCTGGCGGCTCACGCTCGCCTTTGCCCTGCTCGCGCTCCTGGCCGTTGCGCCCGCGCTCGTGCGCCGGCTATGGCGAGGGCGCTGACGTCCTCAAGGTTCGACACCAGAGTGCTTCCAGGAAAAGTGGAAACCGGTTTTCCGTCCGGAGGCGCGCAGAAACAATGAGCTGGAGCCCGTCCGCGATTCCGTGAAGCGCGGACAGGCTCCAGTGGTGCGATCCTAACAGATGGTACCATCTGTTAGGAAAAATCGCCCCACCGGATCAATAGCTTGTGGGCTGACTTTTCCAAACGGACGGGTACCATCCGTTTGGGTCAGACCACTGGAATGCGGCCGACCTGCCGCGAGACGAATCGCCGCCCCGCGGCCACCGAACGGGAGCCCGCCTCATGTCCGAAACCATCACGCCCGACATCTGCGTCATAGGCGCCGGCTCCGCGGGGCTGACGGTGGCCGCCGCGGCGGCCGCCTTCGGCGTGGCGGTCGTGCTGATCGAACGCGGCGAGATGGGCGGGGAGTGCCTCAACACCGGCTGCGTGCCCTCCAAGGCCCTGATCGCGGCGGCGCGGCATGCGCATGCGGCCGGCCAGGCGCCGGCCTTCGGAATAGACGCGGGCGCCGGTACGGCGGATTTCGGCCAGGTCCATGCCCATGTGCGCTCCGTCATCGATCGGATCGCGCCCAACGATTCGGCCGAACGCTTCACAGCCATGGGCGTGCGGGTCGTCCGGGAGAGCGCCGCCTTCGTCGATCCCCGCACGGTGGTTGCCGGCGGGCTGGCGATCCGGGCACGCCGCTTCGTCGTCGCCACCGGCTCGACGGCCGCGGTGCCGCCGATTCCCGGCCTTTCCGACGTGCCCTACCTGACCAACGAGACGCTGTTCCAGCTCGATCGCCGGCCCGAACGCCTCCTGATCGTCGGCGGCGGTCCGGTCGGCATGGAAATGGCGCAGGCGCACCGCCGCCTCGGCTGCGACGTCACCGTCGTGGAAGCCGCAGCGGCGCTCGGCGGGGACGACCCCGAGCTCGTGGCGGTGCTCCTGGAAAGGCTGGCGTCGGAGGGCGTGACGATCCACCAGCGTGCTACCGTCCGCTCCGCAGAGCGCCTCGGCGAAGGCGGCGTGGTCCTCATGGTCGAGGAGGGCGGGGCGACGCATCGGGTCGAGGGCGACGCGCTGCTCGTCGCGACCGGGCGCGCGCCGCGAACCGAGGGCCTGGGTTTGGAGGCGGCGGGCATCGCCTACGGCGCGCAGGGCATCGAGGTCGGCCCGGGCCTGCGCACCTCCAACCGGCGCGCATACGCCGTCGGCGACGTCGTGGCGGGCAGCCCGCGCCTCACCCACGCCGGGAGCTACCACGCCGGCCTCGTCGTCCAGCAGATCCTCTTTCGCCTGCCGGCGCGGGCGAAGCTGGAAGGCTTACCGCGCGTGACCTTCACCGACCCCGAACTCGCCCATGTCGGCCTCGGCGAATCCGAGGCGCGCCGGCGGGGAGCGGTCCGGGTGCTGCGCTGGCCGTTCGCCGAGAACGACCGCGCCCAGGCGGAACGGCTGACGGAGGGCATGATCAAGATCGTCACCGACCGGAAGGGCCGCATCCTCGGGGCGTCCATCCTCGGCGCCGGTGCGGGCGAAATGATCAACATGTGGTCGCTCGCCGTCGGCAAGCGTCTGACCGTCGCCGATTTGAGGAGCTACATCGCGCCCTATCCGACGATGAGCGAGATTGGAAAACGCGCCGCCCTCGCCTATTATGCGCCGGTGACGCGCAAGCCGTCGGTGCGTCGGCTCGTGCGCTTTTTGGCCCGGTTCGGCTAGGTCGGCCGGACGGCGGCTTCGAGGGCCGGCTGCGGCGGGGTCGCAGGCAATCGCACCGGGGACGAAGCGACGCGATGACGAGGGACGACGTCGGCCACGGCCGGATTGCCACTTTCGATGAACTCCCAGGGCACAGCCTGTCGCGCAAGCTGCTCCTCCTGACGGTTCTCTTCGTGATGATGGCGGAGGTGCTGATCTTCGTCCCCTCGGTCGCCAACATGCGCGTGCGGTGGCTCAACGACCAGCTGAACAAGGCTGCCGGCACCAGCGTGATCATCGACGGGCTCCGCAACGTCCGGCTGCCCGAAGAGCTCCAGAAGGAGGCGCTGATGGCGACCGGGACGAAGGCGATCGCGCTTCGCAAGGACGGCACGACGCGCCTGATCGCCTCGGCCAGAGACATGCCGGACAGCATCGCAGCGAGCTACGACCTCGCCGCCACCAACCCGGCCTCGGCGATCGTGGCGGCCTTCGACGAACTGATCTTCGGCGGAAACCGCGCGATCCGGGTCTACGGCCCGGTCGGCGAAAGCGCCATGGTGCTCGACATGGTGCTCGACGACGGAACCCTCCGGCACGCCATGCTGGTCTATTCGCGCAACGTGCTGGGGCTGTCGCTGCTCATCTCGCTGATCACCGCCAGCCTCGTCTTCTTCGCGATCAACCGGATGATGATCCGGCCCATCCGACGCATGACGGACAGCATGCGCGCCTTCTCCGAAGCCCCGCAGGATGCGGGCCGCATCATCCGCCCGGGTGCGCAGAACGACGAGATCGGCATCGCCGAGCGGCATCTGGCGGCCATGGAAAGCGAGCTTCACCGGATGCTGAAGGAACAAAAGAACCTCGCCGAGCTTGGCCTCGCCGTCTCCAAGATCAATCACGACATGCGCAACATCCTTTCCTCCGCCCAGCTGATCTCGGACCGCCTCGCCACGGTCAACGACCCGGTGGTCAAGCGGCTGGCACCGAAGCTCCTGCGGACCATCGACCGCGCCGTGGGCTACACGCGCGAGGTGATGGCCTACGGCCGCACGCAGGAGCCCGAGCCGAAACGGCGCTATCTCAAGCTGGCGGCGCTCGTGGGAGACGTGCGCGATCTCCTGACGTCGGACCGCGACTCCGGCATCGAGTTCGTCGTCGACGTCCCGCGGGACCTCGAAGTGGAGGCCGACAGCGAACAGCTCTTCCGCGTCATGTACAACCTCGCGCGCAACGCCTACCAGGCGATGCAGGCGGACGACCGCAGCGATCCCGCGCTCGTGCGCCGGATCACCGTTTCGGCGGAGCGTCACGGAAGCGTGGCGACGATCGTCATCGACGATACCGGCCCCGGCATGCCGGCGAAGGCGCGCGAGAACCTGTTCTCGCCCTTCCGCGGTTCGGCGCGCGCCGGCGGCACCGGCCTCGGCCTCGCCATCGCCCGCGAGCTCGTGACGGCCCACGGCGGCGCCATCGAACTCGTCGAGAAAGCCGCGCCGGGAACGGCCTTCCGCATTACGCTTCCCGACCAGCCGGTGGACCTGAAGCGCTTCCGCGGCATCGGCTGACCCCCCCGGAAACACGGCCCCCGCCCCGCCAGTTTTTGCCCCGCCCCGGCTTGCAATCCGCCGTCCGGTCAATTAGGTACTCGGTCGCGCGGCGCTCAAACACCCGCGCAGGCGCCCGTAGCTCAGCTGGATAGAGCACCAGACTACGAATCTGGGGGTCAGAGGTTCGAATCCTTTCGGGCGCGCCACTCTCCCCGATGTACAGCCCGGAGACATGGGTAACAGATCGTACCTAAGACATGGGTGACAGCCTCGTGCCGAACGGGCTGTCGATGGTTTGCAATGTCCTCTGTTCCAGGTCGATATAACCGAGATCGTACTGCATGAAGCTTATCAGCCAAATGCCGTCGTCCACCTCCTTGATTCCAAGCCTCTGACCGGCAAGCACCGTCGATATGTTGATCTTCTTGCGGTGCATGCAGATGCGTCCGCATGCGGTGACCATGATGTCCTTGTCGTGGAAGGGGTAGGTCAGGTCCGGCAGGCCGTGATAGGGCCGTGAAGAGGGTGCGTAGCGCTCGGCCGGCAGCTTCATGGCGAGCGCCTCGTGGGGGCGTTCATCGTTGAATTCGCTGATAAAGGCGTCGAACCGTGCCTGTTGCTGGAGCGCGTTCATGGCCGGCGGCCGGGCGGTCTCCTGCTTCAGGGTTCGATGCATGCGCTCATGCCGGCCGTTCTCCTGGGGCCGCCCCGGCCTGATGCGCTCGATTGCGATGCCGAGCCTCAGCCACCAGACCGACAGCCTGGAGAGATTGTAGAGGCCGTTCGGGCTGGCGAAGGGGACGCCATTGTCGCTTCGGATCGCCTGCGGCAGGCCGCGGTCCCTGAAGAGGCGGATGAAGGCCTCGATGACCGGCGCTTCCTTCGTCGTTTCAAGGGCTTCGGCGACAAGCAGGTAGCGGGAGGCCTGGTCGGTGACCGTCAGGGGGTAACAGTAGCGGCCGTTGCCGAGCTTGAACTCGCCCTTGAAGTCGGCGCACCACAGGTCGTTGGGCGCCACCGCCTGCGAGAGCGGCGTGCCCATGGCCTTGCGAGCCCGGTGCCTCTTGCGGGCCTGGCTCACAAGGCCATGGCGGTCGAGCACCGCGTGCACCGTGCTCCTGGCCGGAATGCGCACGTCGCCGGCCAGTCGGCGCACCAGGAGCTCCCGGATCTTCCTGGCACCCCAGTGCGGCTTCTCCCGCTTCGTCTCGACGATCAGCCGCTCGATCTGGCCGGGCAACTGGTTGGCGTATCTGACCGGCCGCCGCGACCGGTCGGCGAGCGCCTCCAGGCCGTCTTCCTTGTAGCGGTTGAAAATCTTGTAGCCGGTCTTCCGCGAGATGCCGAATTCCCGGCACACGTCACTCATGCCCTCTCCCTCGAGAAGCCGAGCGACAAAGCGCATACGTTCCTCCATCACCGAACACTCTCTCCACGGCATCAACATCTCCCCCGAAAAAGGGAAAGTGTTACCCATGTGTCCGGTACAAAACGTCACCTATGTCTCGGGCCGTTCACGACCATAGGTCGGTCGTGTGGATCGTAGACCGCTCGAAGAGCTGCTACGAGAGGGGCCGGGCGGTCGGTGCCCGAACCTTGCAGGAGGGCCGTGCGCAATGAGCGTCACCATTTATCACAATCCCAAATGCGGCACGTCGCGCAACACGCTGGCGATGATCCGGGCCGCCGGTGCCGAACCGGAGATCGTCGAGTACCTCGTCGACCCGCCGAGCCGGGAACGGCTGAAGGAACTGCTTGCGGCGATGGGAATGTCCGCCCGCGAGCTTCTCCGCCGCAAGGGCACGCCCTACGATGAACTCGGCCTCGACGAACCGTCGCTCGGCGAGGACGAGATTCTCGACGCCATGACGGCGCATCCGATCCTCATCAATCGCCCGATCGTGGTCACGGAAAAAGGCGTGCGGCTCTGCCGGCCGTCCGAGGTCGTGCTCGACATCCTCGTGAACCCCGATATCGGCACGTTCGCCAAGGAGGACGGGCAAGTGGTTCCGCCGCGAAAGGCCGGCTTCGAATAGGGGCGGCGTCGCCGGCCCCTCCGGTCAGTTCTCCTCAGCGAAGGGTTCGAGGTCCTTGATCCGTTCGCGGGTGAGATAGGCTGCGAGCCGCGCCGGGGCGAGCGCGGGAAAGCGGCGCGCCGCGAAGGCGGTCCAGGCATCGCGATAGGCGATCCAGGCTCGCTCGGCCGTGCGGATGCCTTCATGGGTGACTGTGATCGAGGGCAGGCTGTCGGCGCTCTGGTAGCCGGAGACGTCGCCGGGGGCGAGGCGGATCGCCATGATCTTGCGGTAGACCCGGTTCAGCGCGGCATCGGCGCGGCGCGCGTCCCTTTTCCCGGCAGGCGGCAGATGGCCGGCCTCCAGCTTGGCGAGCAGCGTCGCGAAGGCGTCGAGCACCGCCTCGCGCCGTTCGATCGCGAACATGCCGCGGGCCGTGCCGCTCATGTCCACCTCGTTGTCGGCGCTGACCTGGGCGTAGGTCTCCGCCGCCCTGCGGAGCGGGGCGAATGCCGTGCGGTCCGGTTCGCGCCAACCCGCCGTCATGGCGTCGATCCGCGCATCGCGCCTGGAATCGGCCATGTCGGCGTCGCGCGCGGCGCACTGGGCGCCGGCGAGGCCGCTGGTGATGTCGTCGCAATAGTCGAAGGTCTTGGCCTCGGAAGGGTTCGCCTTCATCGCCTGGAGATGCCGGATCCGCCCATCGAGTTCGGCCGGTGCGCCCGGCACGCGGCAGGCGAGGGCGGTCGCGAGATCGAGGTCGCGCGCAGCCCCGCGGCCGTTGGCGTAGATCGTCATCAGCATCCCGATCCCCGAGAACGGGTCTTCGCCCAGGTCGGCGCGGCCGATCTCGTAGAAGGCGCAGGCGCGCGCCTTGGCCGGATCGGACGTCTCGCCGATACCGTAGTAGAGCGCCCTCGAATCGCAGCGGCCGGCCGGGGCGCCCCCGCCACGCCCCGGGACGTCGCCGGCGGGCGGGCGAAGGTGCCGCAGTCCGGCACAGATCTCCTGCGTGGCGTGAAGGGTCGGATCGTCGGAATAGCCCTCCTTCGGCGCATCGGCCCAGCTCCACGCCGCCTTCGGGATCGGCGGCGGTGCCAGCGGGTCGAAGGCCAGGCCGTCGCCGATCTCGGACAGGGCCTCGCCCCGGCGGCGCGGCAGGTCGCTCCAGCCGATATCCGGCGCGGCGTCGCTCGTCCGCTCGACGCTGTGCCTGTGCCGCGCGGCGAGGTAGTTGTAGCTGTCCTCGGTCACGGCGTTGGTGGTGCGGCTGGTGGAGATGCTGTCGTAGCCGGTCAGGACGAAGCGGTCCTTCTGCCAGCGGAAGGTGAAGGTGTCCGAGCCGACGGAACTGCCGAACGTTCCGAGCGACACCTGCAACAGCCCCCGGACGATCGTCACCCCGCCCTCGGCGATCCCGGTGATCGGGTCGTGGTCCGTCTCGATTCCGGCCGGGACCAGCCGCCGATCCTGCGCCGCCAGCCGGTAGCCGCCCCCCTTTTGCGCGAAATAGACGGCCAGAACGCGCGGGTTGTCGTCGACTTGCCGGCCGCCGGATCCCGTGGGCGCCAGCCCGGGATCGTCCCCGCGCAACAGGAGCGCGAGATCCGGGCGCCCGTCGCCGTCGAGATCGCCCCGGGCGACGACCTCCTGCCGCCAGCCCGGCGGCACGGCCGCATCGGCGCCAGCAATGCGGCCGGGCAGCGGCGCGAGGGCAGACCCCGCGAACGCCGGGCCCGCCGCCAGCAGCGCCACGAGCGCCCCCGCCGCGCCGCGCCGCATCGATTCGGAGCCGCGTCGAGGCGAGGCAATCCCTTCCGTCGTCTGCGTCATGTCCCGCATAAAAAGAAAACCGCGTCACTATGGCTTCCGGCATGAACCATAGGCAAGGACCCGCCTCGACATCAAGGGTCGTGGACCGGTGGGCGGCGCCGGTCGCGACGAGGCCCGATCCGGCTCGACCGGATAAACCCATCGCCCAACGCCCGGACCGCACCAATCGGGACGCCGGCATCGGCCACGATGGGAGCGTCCACCACCGCAAGGGCTGATCCAGATCAAGGCGTCGGACCCGCTTTCGGCGACCATATCGCGTCGTCGCCGAGGCAAGGGGACGGCTTTGCCGCTGCGTCCGCTCGAACAAGGCGGAAGCGAAGACCGCCGCAATGGAGGGTCGCATCGCCGCCACCGGGGAACCGACGATGCAGGCAGAGGTCCCTCGGCCGCTTTCCCGCTACGGCGGCTGGCGACCTGACGCGACGGGATCGATGGCCGGCCCGATCGTTCCGACTGCGGGGTTTAGAGCGTGTTTTGGTGTGAAAATTGAACGTCTTGCTTCTTGATCGCCTGAAGACCGCTCTCTTGGCCATTGCCGCGCTTGGGCTCGTTGCAGGTCTTGCGCTGAGGGCCGCCGGCTTGCCGGAACAGGCCGCTGTTGCCTGGTCGGCGGGCGTCCTGCCCGTGCTTGCCGCTCTGCTGGTCGATATCGTGCGCAGCCTTTCGAAAGGCGAAGTCGGGCTCGACATCGTGGCGGCGCTGTCCATGGCGGCGGCCCTGCTGTTCGGCGAGACCCTCGCGGCGGCGGTGGTCGCCGTGATGTATTCGGGCGGCACCTTTCTGGAGAGCTTTGCGGAGGGCCGCGCCCGCCGCGAGATGAGCGATCTTCTGTCCCGCGTGCCCCGGACGGCGACGCGGTACCGAGGTGGCGCGTTGGACGAAGTGCCGCTGGACGACATTGCGCCGGGCGACCTCCTGCTGATCCGGCACGGCGATGTGGCATCCGTCGATGGCACGGTCGAAGGTGACCGGGCGATGCTGGACCAGTCGGCGCTGACGGGCGAGTCCATGCCCGTGCGCCTGGACCGGGGCCAGGATGTGATGAGTGGATCCACCAACGCCGGCGATGCGTTCGATCTGCGGGCCACGCGGCGCGCCACCGACAGCACCTATGCGGGGATCGTGCGGCTGGTCGAGACGGCGCAGGCGTCGAAGGCCCCGATGGCCCGCCTCGCCGACCGCTGGTCGCTGATGTTCCTCGTCGTCACCATTGCCCTTGCAACAGCGGCCTGGTGGTTCACCGGCGACCCGATCCGCGCCGTCGCGGTGCTTGTCGTCGCGACACCTTGCCCGCTGATCCTCGCCGTGCCGGTGGCGCTGGTGGCCGGCCTGTCGCGGGCGGCGCAATTCGGCGTTCTGATCAAGGGCGCCAAACCGCTCGAGGCGCTGGGCCGGATCAGGACGCTGATCCTCGACAAGACCGGCACGCTTGACCGACGGACGCCCACAAGTCGCGTCCATCGACACCAGGGGCGGCACGCCGGAGGACGAGATCCTGTATTTCGCCGCCGCCCTCGATCAGGCCTCGAAACATCCGATCGCGCAGGCCATCGTCGCCGCCGCCCTGGGGCGGGGAGCCGCCCTGCCGGTTCCCGTAAACGTGGTCGAGACGCCCGGGGAAGGCATATCGGGGACCGTCGACGGCCGGGAAGTGGTGGTCGGCGGCGCGGGATTCGTCGCCTCTCGGGTCGGTCTGGCCGACGTCGAGAGCTCGGTCGCGGAAGCGGGTTCGGTGGTCGTCTCGCTGGGCGTGGACGGGGCGCTCGTGGGTCACCTGGTGATGGCGGATGCCTTGCGGTCGGGCACCGCGGAGCTTCTGGCAGGTCTGCGTCGGATGGGGATCGGGCGCATCCTGCTGGCGACCGGGGATCGCCGCGCCGTGGCGGAAGCCGTGACCGATGGACTGGGGCTCGACGCGGTACGGGCCGAACTCACACCGGACCAGAAGGTGCTTCTGGTCCTGACAGAACGCAAGAATGGCCCGGTCATGATGGTGGGCGATGGCGTCAACGACGCGCCCGCTCTGGCGGCGGCCGACATCGGGGTCGCCATGGGCGCACGGGGTGCCGCGGCCTCGGCCGAGGCCGCGGATGTGGTCCTGCTGGTCGACCGCCTCGACCGTCTGTTGCCGGGGATCGAGGTCGCCCAACGATCGCGCCGGATTGCGCTTGAAAGCGTCGCGGCCGGGATCGGCCTTTCCATGGCCGGGATGGTTGCTGCCGCTCTGGGATATCTTACGCCCGTACAGGGGGCGATTCTGCAGGAGCTGATTGACGTCGCCGTCATCCTGAACGCGCTCCGTGCATTGAGGATCACACCGAGGCAGGCGGCGACGCGCCTCGACCCGCTCCCGTTCGACCACGGACCGCCCCGGT
>CAWIQE010000012.1:0-38703 GCA_963838155.1 uncultured Alphaproteobacteria bacterium | reverse complement strand
GCGCGGGCGACAGCATCTCCACGGAATGCTGCATCTCGCCCATGAGCGTGCCCTGCAGGCCGATCAGGTCGCCGGGAAAGACGAAGTTCATGATCTGCCGCCGTCCGTCCTCCAGCATCTTGTAACGGAACGCCGTTCCCTGCAGGACGGAATAGAGATGGGCGCTGTGCGATCCCTCCACCAGGATGGTCGACCCCGCATCCGCCTTCAGTTCCCCCACCTTGAACGAACTCAGGAATTGGATCTCCTGCGCATCGAACGGCCGGAAGAACGGCATCTTCTGAAGCGGGCATTTCTCGCACGCCACCTTGCAGACACCGACGCTTTGCGCGACGTTCATCGACCCACCTTGCTGTTCCCAAGCCCCAGCCGCCGACTATAGACGCATTCCGCCCGGCAAAGGAAGGCCGGCGAAGCGGCGCGACGAAAACCCCGGAGGGGCGCGCCTCCGGGGCTCTCGGTCGTTGGATCGTCGGGGAGGGCGGTCCGCCCCGCGCCGTCAGCTGGCGAAGGACTTCGACACCGTCGGCGCCCACACGGCGTCCGGTCCGAAATCGGATTCCCCCTTGACGGAGAGGAGTTCCTGCAGCCTGACGCGGGCGCGGTTGACGCGGCTCTTGATGGTGCCGACGGCGCATCCGCAGATTTCCGCCGCTTCCTCGTAGGCGAAGCCGGATGCGCCGACCAGGACGATCGCTTCGCGCTGGTCGTCCGGCAGCTTTTCCAGCGCCTTGCGGAATCCTGGAGGTCGAGCGACCCGTATTGAGACGGATGGACCGCGAGGTTGTCGGAGAACACGCCGTCCGTATCCTGCACCTCGCGCCCGCGCTTGCGCATCTGGCTGTAGAACTCGTTGCGCAGGATCGTGAAAAGCCAGGCCTTCATGTTGGTGCCGAGCTCGAAGCCGGATTGCTTGGCCCAGGCCTTCATGATCGTGTCCTGGACGAGGTCGTCGGCCTTGTCGTGGCGGCCGGTCAGGGACATCGCGAAGGCCCGCAGACTCGGCAGCGTCGCGAGCATCTCGCGTTTGAATTGGTTGTCTTCACCGCTCATGTCGTTCCTCGGGAATGTTCCGCGACTTATTCCGGGCGGGGGCCGTTCTGGCTGCGGCGCTCCGACTCGTCCAGCTTGTCGAGCAGGTCGAGAAAACGCTCGGGTATGGGCTCCTCCTGCAACGAACTGTACATCGCCTTCAGCTTCGAACCTATCTCGCTGTTCGGGTCGAACTCCTCCCATTGGGTACGAGAAGGCTCGACCGCGCGCTTTCCGGATTTATCCTGCATGAATTCGTTGCTGTCTTTCGCGGTTGCATATCGGGACTCGGCCCTCAATGCGAAAAATGCAAAAAAGTTCCGCCCGCGCGGAACTTTTTTTTGTCGCGCAAGTTTGGAGAGGAACGTGTCTCGGCACGGCTGATTTCTACTGAGGGAGTATCGCATGTCTCTTTCGACGCGGATCGCGCCGCATCTTCCCTACCTTCGACGCTTCTCACGGGCCGTCACCGGATCGCAGACGTCCGGCGACGCCTATGTCGCAGCGGTCCTGGAGGCGCTGATCGCCGACATATCCATCTTCCCCGAATGCTCGTCGGACCGCATCGGGCTCTATAAGCTCTTCAGTAAACTCTTCGCTTCGCTTTCCGTTCCCTCGCCGAGCGTGAACTCTCCCTTCGCCTGGGAACAGCGCGCCGCCGCGAACCTCTCGGCGATAGCCCCGGTCGCGCGCCAGGCCTTCCTGCTGGTCGCCGTCGAGGACTTCCAGCCCGAAGAGGCTTCCGAGATCCTGGACGTCGACGAAGCCGAGATCTCCCGGCTCTTGAACCAGGCCTCGTCGGACATTTCCCGTCAGGTCGCGACCGACATCATGATCATCGAGGACGAACCGCTCATCGCCATGGACATCGAGCAGATGGTGGAGGGCCTCGGCCATACCGTCGTCGGCGTCGCGCGCACCCACAAGGAGGCCGTCGAGCTCTTCGAGCGGACCGCGCCGAAGATGGTGCTCGCCGACATCCAGCTTGCCGACGGAAGCTCGGGCATCGACGCGGTGAACGACATCCTGCGCACCAGCGCCATACCGGTCGTCTTCATCACCGCCTTCCCGGAGCGCCTGCTCACCGGGGACAAGCCCGAACCGGCCTTTCTCGTGACGAAACCCTTCAATCCCGATATGGTGAAGGCGCTCATAAGCCAGGCCCTGTTTTTCAACGAAAGCTCGCGCCTGGCGGCGTGAGCGTCGACCGCGCTCGGCCGGGGGTCGGCAGGCGAGACTTTGCGCATGTCGCCCCCCGCAAGGCGGGGCGTCGTGCGGATTTGAGCAGTTTGAAGAAAGCCGCGTCCGGCGGATGGCCGCCGCGGCGGGCGAACAAAAAGGGGGTCGAGATACGGGTTCGATCCGACCTGGCATGCCGCGGAACGCGACGGGCGACGCTGTACCGAAGCCTCGCCGCCGACGGAACCCGCGGCAGTTCGCAAGCAGGTCGTCTCCCGCAATTGGCCAGGCATCGATGACGCGTTGGAGGCCACAACCTGTCCGTCGCCTTCGGATTGCCCCGCAGTGCGGCGAGGAAAGATGACGAGCAACATGCCGGTCGACTCCGATCCGCCGCGCTTCGATCGTTTCAAGACGATGCTCCGGGGGCTGAGGGTCAGCGGGATGTGCGTCGCCTATCAGGACCGCGATCTCAACTTCCTGATGGTGGAGAACCCGCCGGAGACCTGGCCGCCGCGCTCCGAGATTCTCGCCGGCGGCGACGGCGTCGTGTTCGACGAGAAGGTCGTGGAGCGCATCGAGACCGCCAAGCGCATGGTGCTCGACGGCGGCGGCCCGACGCGTCTGGAGGTGCCGGTCCTCGGCGAGGAGGCCGCCGCGCCGCAATGGTTCGAGATGACGCTCGAGCCCGACGTCGACCACGACGGAACGGTCAGCGGCCTGTTCGTCACGGCGGTCGAGATCACCGACCTCATCCATCGCGAGCAGGTGCTGAAGACCCTCCTGAGAGAGGTCAGCCACCGCTCGAAGAACCTGCTGGCGATCATCCAGAGCATCGCCATGCAGACCGCGCGCTACTCCGGCTCCCTCGACGACTTTCTCCTGAAGTTCAGGGGCCGCATCCAGTCCCTGTCGGAATCGCAGGATCTCGTCACGGACTCCAACTGGCGCGGCGCCCTTTTCTCCGAGCTGATCGACCGCCAGCTGTCCCGCTACGCCGCCGGCGCCGGGGAGCGCATCGCGAGAACCGGCGACGACTGCTATCTCGCGCCCAACGCCGCCCTGCATGTCGGCCTGGCGCTTCACGAGCTGGCGGTCAATTCGGCCGTCTACGGCGCCCTGGCCGACGCCGACGGCAGGCTTGCCATCGACGTCTCCCGAAAGAAGCACGGCACCGCCGGCGAGACCATGAACGTGTCCTGGAGCGAGCGCATCCCGTCGACCATCGACCTTGAGACCGTCCGCTCGCGCTTCGGCAGCACCGTGCTCGAGAAGGTGGTGCCGGTCGCCGTGGGCGGAACCGCGCATTACTCGATCACCGAGGACGCGGTGCAGTACGAATTGGAGATCCCGGACCCGCAGTTCGACTGCTGAGCCGGACGGCCGCAGCCGCGACTTCGAAAGATGAAAAAGGGAAAAAATAAGGAGCTGGTGCGGGGGGACGTCACCAGCTCCTATTGTATCGTGTCTGAGGGAAACACGACGGGAACCAGGGCGTCTCGGGTCGGGGGGGATGAGGTGGGTGCCCTGGTTCAGCTACACAACGCACCACGCCACGAGCGGTTCCCTCGTTCCGAAAATAATTCGAAAAATTTTTGGGGGCCGGTCGAGCGCCCTCGTCACCCGGAACGCGTCACCCGGAATAGGCCGCCTCGAAGAGCCGGCGGGCCGCCGGCGCGGTCAGTGCGACCGGGTTTCCGCCCGCCGTCGGATCGGCCACCGCCATGTCCGCCATGCGGTCGAATTGCCGGTCGTCGACGCCGATCTCCCGGATCGTGTGCGGGATGGCGAGGTCCTCCCTCAACTGCATGATCCAGCCGAAGACCCCGTCGAAGCCCCCGCCGAGCGCCAGGAAGGCAGAAAGCCGCTCGAACTTCTCCTCGACGGCCGGCCGGTTGAAGGTCAGCACATAGGGCATGAAGACCGCGTTCGTCAGCCCGTGATGGGTGTGGTAGAGCGCGCCCGTCGGATGCGAGAGGGCGTGGATCGCGCCGAGGCCCTTCTGGAAGGCGACGGCCCCCATCGCCGCCGCCGACAGCATCGCCGCGCGCGCCTCCAAGTCGCCGCCGTCGCGGAAGGCCCTCGGCAGGTAGGTCTTGACGAGCCGGATGCCCTCCAGCGCGATGCCCTCCGACATCGGATGGAAGGAGGGCGCCGAATAGGCCTCGAGGCAGTGCGCCAGCGCGTCCATGCCGGTGCCCGCGGTGATGTGTGCCGGCAGGCCCGCCGTCAGCGCCGCGTCCGCGATGACCGTCACGGGCAGCATCTTCGGATGGAAGATGACCTTCTTGGTCTCGGTCTCCTCGTTGGTGATCACGCCGGCGCGCCCGACCTCGGAGCCGGTTCCGGCCGTCGTCGGAACCGCTACGACGGGCGCGATCCCGGCCGGGTCGGCCCGCTTCCACCAGTCGCCGATGTCCTCGAAATCCCAAAGCGGACGCGTCTGTCCCGTCATGAACGCGATCGCCTTGCCGGCGTCGAGCGCCGAGCCGCCGCCGAAGGCGATCACGCCGTCGTGCCGGCCCGCGCGCATGGTTTGGAGCCCGGCCTCCACGTTCGAGCCGGTCGGATTGGCCTGGATGTCGGAAAAGACCGCGCAAGCGAGGCCGGCCTCGCGGATGGACGCTACGGCCCGCTCCGTCATCGGCAGCGCTGCGACGCCCGGGTCCGTCACGAACAGGGGATTGGCCATGCCGGCGGCCCGGCAGGCCTCGCCGAGTTCGGCGATGCGCCCCTCGCCGAAGCGGATTTCGGTCGGATAGCTCCAGGTCGCTCTGAGCGTCATGTGGGATCAGGCCTTCTTCAGATGGTAGGATTTCGCGCGGGTGACGCCGAGATAGCCGAGCACCGACAGGGAGGCCCCGCGGCCGGTGTCCTTGCAGCCCGTCCAGCACAGCGCCGGGTCGAGGTAGTCGCAGCGGTTCATGTAGACCGTGCCGGTGGCGATCTCGCCGCCGATCCGGGCGGCCGCATCCGCGTCCGCCGTCCAGAGCGAGGCCGTCAGGCCGTACTGGGAATCGTTCATCAGCCGGATCGCGTCCTCGTCTCCGGAGACCTTCATGATGCCGACGACCGGGCCGAACGTCTCGTCGCGCATGAGCCCCATCGTGTGGTCGACGTCGACGAAGAGCTGCGGCGCGACATAGGCGGTCTCGCCGGTGTCGGCCGGGAAGAGCGCCGGATCGACGAGCGCCGTCGCCCCCGCGGCGAGCGCTTCCTTCGCCTGGCGCCGCACCGTGTCGGCGAACCGGACGTTCGCCATCGGTCCGATGGTCGTCTCGGGGTCCAGCGGGCTGCCCAGCCTGTAGCCCTCGACCAGCACCTTCGCCTTCTCCACGAAGTCGTTGAAAAGACTCTCGTGCACATAGATGCGCTCGATGCCGCAGCAGCACTGGCCGGAATTGAACATCGCCCCGTCGATCAGCCCCGCGACGGCCGCGTCGAGGTCCGCGTCGGCGCGCACATAGCCCGGGTCCTTGCCGCCGAGTTCCAGGTTGACCGTGGTGAAGGTGCCTGCGGCCGCCCGCTCGATCGCCTTGCCGCCGCCCACCGAGCCGGTGAAGTTGACGGCGTCGAAGGAGCGCACCGCGATGAGGTTTTCCGCCTGGTCGTGGGTGAGGCGGGCATTGGTGAAGATGCCCTCGGGGAGCCCGGCTTCCTCGAAGGCGGCGGCGAAGCGCTCGCCGGCGAGGATCGTCTGCGTCGAATGCTTGAGCACCACCGCGTTGCCGGCCGCAAGCGCCGGCACGATCGCGTTGACGGCCGTCAGGAACGGGTAGTTCCACGGCGCCACGACGAGGACGACGCCGGCCGGCTCGCGCGTCATGAAGCGCCGGAACCGCGGCAAATCCTCGATCACCAGGGGCGCGAGGGCACCGTCGGCGATCGACAGCATGTAGTCCGACCGCTCGCGCACGCCGCCGATCTCGCCGCCGTAGCGCACCGGCCGCCCCATCTGGCGGGCGAGTTCCACGACGATCTCGTCGTTCATCCCGGCGAGCGCCTCGATCCCCTTCGCCACGAGCGCCACCCGGTCGTCGAGCGGCAGGCGCGCCCAGGCCTTCTGCGCGGCTCGGGCCTTGGCGAGCGCCGCGTCGATCGCCTTCGGTTCGTCGGTGTCCCGCTCGGCAAGGACGGAACCATCGATGGGCGAGAGGCAGGTGAGTGTCGGCATGTCGTTTACGCCTTGTCTGGCGCCCTCAGGCGCGCTCGAAGCCCCTGGCGATTTCCCAATCCGTGACGCGGCGGTCGTACTCGAACTGTTCCCATTCCGCGGCATGGACGTAGTGGTCGACGACGTCGCCGCCGAAGGCCTCCCGGAGCATTTCGGACCGGGCGAGAAGGGCGGTCGCCGCGCGCAGGGTCTTGGGGATTTCCCGTGCCTTTTCGTCGCGATAGGCGTCGCCGGTGAACTCCTCCTCGAGGTCGAGCTTCCGCTCGATGCCGTCGATCCCGGCGGCGATCATCGCGGCGAAGGCGAGATGGGGATTGAGATCGGCGCCGCCGATGCGGCACTCGACCCGGACCGCCTTCGTCGCCTCGCCGCAGATGCGGAAGCCCGCCGTCCGGTTGTCCCGGCTCCAGATCGCCTTGGTCGGCGCGAAGGTGCCGGCCTGGAAGCGCTTGTAGGAATTGATATAGGGCGCCAGGAACGCCGTGATCTCCCCGGCATGGGCGATGAGGCCGGCGAGATAGTGGCGCATGGTGGCGGACATGCCGTTCGGCCCCTTCGGATCGTGGAAGGCCGGCTTCCCGTCGAGCGTCCTCAGCGACTGGTGCACGTGCGAGGAGTTGCCGGCGGCGGCGTAGTCCCATTTCGCCATGAAGGTGACCGCCTTGCCCTTCGACCAGGCGATCTCCTTGGTGCCGTTCTTGACGAGCGCATGGTTGTCGGCGCAATCGAGGGCGTCGGAATAGAGGACGTTGATTTCCTCCTGGCCGGCCGAGGCCTCGCCCTTCGTGCATTCGACCGGAACGCCGGCTCCGTAGAGCCCGTTGCGCACGGCCCGCATGACGTCTTCCTCCTTGGTCGTCTGGAAGATGTGGTAATCCTCGTTGTAGGCCGAGGCCGGCCGCAGGCCGCGATAGCCGGCCGCCCTTGCCGCCTCGAAGCTCTGGTCGAACAGGAAGAATTCCAGCTCCGAGCCCATCATGGCGCTGAGCCCCATCGCCTTCAGCCGATCGATCTGGCGCTTGAGGACCGTGCGCGGCGCATGCGCGACCTCGCCGCGGCCGGAATGGTCGAGGAGGTCGCACAGCACGAGCGCCGTGCCCTCCAGCCACGGAATGCGCCGGAGCGTCGCCATGTCGGGCTTCATCGTATAGTCGCCGTAGCCGCCCGCCCAGCTCGTCGACTTGTAGCCGGGGACCGTCTCCATCTCCATGTCGGTCGCCACGATGTAGTTGCAGCAGTGCGTCTCCTCGTGGGCGCCGTCGACGAAATGGCGCGCGTGGAAGCGCTTCCCCATCAGCCGGCCCTGCATGTCGACCTGGCAGGCGAGCACCGTGTCGATGCCTCCCGCCTCGACGTCTCGTTTCAGCTGCTCGAAGGTCAGATTGCCGGGCATCGGTGAACCTCTGGTCTCTGCGTCGACGAAACCGGGGCGTCCGGAGAGGGCGGGGCATCGGGTCGCCCGGCGTTTCACGCACCGCCCGCACTTTGCAGCCGTCCCGGTTTTCGTCGAAACCGGGACGGCCGAAGCGGAGAATTCCACCCGGCGCGGGTGGTGTCAATCTGGAGACGGGGCCGGCCGTTCGAAATGCCGATCGACCGCCGGGCGCCCGTCAGCCGGCCGAGCCGACCGCGTCCCGCTCTTCCATCAGCTCCGCGACCGTCCGGTCGAGCATCCGGCGCTGGAACGCGTCGAGCTCGAGCCCCTTCACCCGCTCGTAGGCGCCGCCGCTGCAGATCACCGGCACGCCGCTCATCAGCCCTTCGGGTATGCCGTAGGAGCCGTCGGAGATCACCGCCATCGAGGTCCAGTCGCCGTCGCTGCCGTTGATCCAGTCGTGCATGTGGTCGATCGCCGCGTTGGCGGCCGAGGCGGCGGAGGAGGCGCCCCGCGCCTCGATGATGGCCGCGCCGCGCTTGCCGACCTCCGGTATCAGCGTCTCGCGGTACCAGCTGTCGTCGCCGATCGCCTGCGACAGGCTCTTGCCGTCGGCGGTCGCGTTCGTCCAGTCGGCGAACATGGTCGGCGAGTGGTTGCCCCAGACGACCAGCTTCCGGATCGCGTCGACCTTGACGCCGGCCTTCGCGGCGAGCTGCGTCAGCGCGCGGTTGTGGTCGAGGCGCACCATCGCAGTGACGTTCTCGCTCGGGAAATCGGGCGCCGAGCGCGCCAGGATCATGGCGTTCGTATTGGCCGGGTTGCCGACCACGATGACCTTGGCGTCGCGCTTGGCGGCTTCGTCGAGCGCGCGGCCCTGGACCTTGAAGATGTCCGCGTTGGCCGCCAGCAGGTCGCGCCGCTCCATGCCCTTCGAGCGCGGCCGCGAGCCGACGAGGAAGGCGGCGTCGACGTCCCGGAACGCCGTCGCCGGATCGTCGGTGACCTCGATCCCGGCAAGCAGCGGAAAGGCGCAGTCCTCGAGCTCCATCACGACGCCGCGCACGGCCGATAGCGCCTGCGGCAGGTCGAGGAGCTGCAGGACGACCGGCTGGTCCGGCCCGTAGACGTCGCCCTTGGCGATGCGGAAGAGGAGGGAATAGCAGATCTGGCCCGCAGCACCGGTGACTGCGATGCGCTTGGGTTGGTTGGTCATGGCGATGGACCTCTCGTCGGCTGTTTGACGTGCGGAACGCGGCGGCGCCGAGGGTCGCCCGGATCCGCCGGAAGTGAAGACCGGGAACGCTGTGGTTTCCGGCCCCCTCTATGTCGCGCCGGCCTCGGTCTTGTCCAGCGCCAACCGCCGGCTCCGGCGACAAAGTGCCGGGAACCGCCGCCGCACGGCCTGAGCGCCCCTCCGGCTCCCCGATTTTCCGGCGGCAAATCCGCCCGAACTAACAAATGTGAATGATGTTCTCCGCCTTTTGGTACTAGAGTGATGGCGTGGGCAGCAGGTTGGGGCTCGCGCAATTCCGGGACATGTGGAAGCCGTCCGGACTTGCGA
Source organism: uncultured Alphaproteobacteria bacterium (assembly GCA_963838155.1). Taxonomy (GTDB): domain Bacteria; phylum Pseudomonadota; class Alphaproteobacteria; order Rhizobiales; family Rhizobiaceae; genus Pararhizobium_B. Next base: position 29,379 of record CAWIQE010000012.1, on the reverse strand, counting down.
GAGGGACGAAGACAGGGAGCACGTCCGCGATTCCTCGGAAAGGGCGGGCGGCTCTATCGGGCAACGGCCCGAGGGAGGAGCGTCAACCGTGCATAAATCGAGTTCACCACTGGAATTGTTGCGTGGCCTCAAGGAGGAAAGCCTCCGGCTCGACGATTTTTGGTGCGACCTCGCCGATGTGGCGAAGCTGCGTTCGACGGGCCTGGTCCAGTTCAACCTGTCCGACCAGACGCTGTCGCTCACCGAACAGGGCCGTTCGGTCCTGTCGGGCCCGGCATCCAGGAAAGCCCTCGACCGGCAGACCACCCTGCTGCGCTACAGGGGCGTGCACCTGCGGCCGACCGGCTGACCTCCGGGACGGGCCGGTCGTCCGGCCCGAACGGCATCGGCACATGTGCCCGACGGCGTTTCGACGGGCGGGCGCCTGCGCCCCGCGGCTGCCCGCGGCTGCCGAACGCGCGACACCCTCCGGCCGGTGTCCCCCGGTCCCGGCGACGCGATGGAGCCGGTCGTGCCGGCCCCATTCAACCGTGCCGGCCCCTATTCTGCCGGATCGGCGATTTGCCCCGTCTCGGCCGGCCGCCCCGGCGCGAGAATGGCCTCCGACAGCGCCGTGACCGCCAGCGGCAACAGGAAGAACACCAGCCCGTGCGAGAAGGTCAGCGCGCCGAAGAACGGCACCTGCGTCAGATAGTAGGCGAAGGTGCAATTGGCGACGACGGCGGCGACCTGGACGGGGCCGCGCAGCACCTCGGCGCCCGCCGCCACGATGCCGATCGAAAGACCGCTCGCGACCATCACCAGCCAGGCGAACCATGGCCCGAGCTCCCCGTAGGCCGAGACGACGGCGCCCTGCGGTGCCATGCCGACGATGGTCCTGACCTGCGGGTACATCTTCGCGAAGACCGTGACGGCGAGGTTGCAGCGCGGCGCCGGCAGGACGGGTATCCGGTTCGACTGGATCCCGCAGCGCTTCGCCGGATCCTCGAAGAGACCGATATAGAACGGATAGGAACTCGCCATCCTGTATATGACGTTGATCGGCGTCTGCATGAGCGTGCCGCGAAGCCGCAGCATGAGCGGGATATTGCTCACCGATCCCGTCGCCATTCCGTCGACGAACGCCGGCACCGGGGCGAGGTCCGGCGCCGGCACCGGTGCTGGGACCGGCGAAGGCATCGGGGCCAGGGCCAGTGCCGGGACCGGCGCGGCCAAGAACCCGCCCGGAGTATCCGCCATGCCCAGGCGCATCTGCGCCGACGTCACTACGCCGCCCATCAGGGTCTGCATCGCGCCGAAGGTCAGGAGGGCGGTCGCGGCGAGGCCCGCCACGTAGACGAGCGGCATTCTGGCCACCACCACCGTCGCGGCGAGAATGGCGAAATAGACCAGGAACGGCGCCTTCATGTAGACGGCCAGCACCAGGTAGGTGAACAGCAGGTAGGTGACCAGCAGCCCGATCCAGTCGATCGCCCGCCCGTCCTTCAGCGCCTTGTAGAGGAACAGGCTCGAGAGCATCGGCAGGACGGAGTAGACGACCGCGAAGAAGACGAAATGCAGGTCGGAGATCGCCGCCTCGCGCGCCGCGATGTTGGCGTCGTAGTCCCCGAAGGTCTCGAAGATCGAAAGCCCGCCGTGCCCGGTCGCCCACAGCTTGTGCAGGCAGTAGATGCCGCCGGCGGCGGTCATGGCGTAGAGGACCCGGCTCGGCGCCGTCGTGTGCACCGCGGGGAGTCGCGCGGCCTTCAGCAGCCTGCGGCAGACGAGCCAGCCCGCGACGGCCGAGGCCGGCGTGAGGGCGAGCGGCGCGAAAAGCAGCGTCCAGTAGACCGGGCCGCCGAGGCGCGCCGCCGGGGCGGGCGCATTCAGTCCGAGGAAGTGCCACAACTCCCCCGGCGACAGCGCGAAGGCGGTCGCGCCGAGGCCCGTCGTCAGGAAAAGCGCCGCCGCGAAAACGGCTGTCGGTACCGCCAGATGAAAAACGGCAAAGCGTTCGCTATGCATTCTGAATCCAAATGGGCCGATATAACGGCTACTAGCAATTGCAAATATCAATATACCGCTGCAATATTCTATTAAGGATTGTGTCCGCGAACGCAAGGGGCCCCGGCAATTTTTGCCGCCCCGCGAGGCGCGGAAGGCCCCGCGGCGCCCGCGATGGGAGCGCTACCGGCCTTTCCTGGAAATCGTCTCGGTCAGCCGCGCGATCGGAATGCCGAGCGCCTCCACGGTGGTCCGGTTGAAGGCCGAGCGGCCGTCCGGCTGCAGGAAGAGCGACTGTTCGACGGTGTACCCGCCGTCCTTCATCACGTATCGGATCGTCAGCAGATTGCCGTCGACGCGGCCCGTCACCGGCCCCCGGGCGTCGGTGAGCGTCCCGGTGAACCGGCCGTCGTCCCCGGTCGGCCGGACCCGCCAGGTCCGCTTGCGCGGCGCCTCGCCCTCCTCGTCGATCGTCTGCACGAGCACGAGCGTTCCGTCCGGCAGGACGTGGCCCCGCCCGACGACGTGCGTGTGCCGGGCGCCCGAGAGGACGATCCGCAGGGTGCCTTCGCCGACCGTCCTTCCGCCGAAGAACGCTTGCGGCGAGAACACCGGCGCCGGCCGCGCGGTCGCCTCCTCGCGCGGCGCCCACGCGCAGGCGGCGAGCGGCGCCAGCAGGAGCAGGCCGAGGGCGCGCGCGGCCCTCACGAGCCGCTCCCCTGGCCGGCGGGCGCTCCGCCGTGCCTGCCGAAGAAGGCCATCATGTCGGCCAGCACCGGCGCCCTGCCGCGGAACGGCCGGGCGACGTCGACGATGGTCCCGGCATGGCCGACGCCTTGGTAGTAGGTCGTCTCGTGCGCGACGCCGGCCTCCGTCAGCCGGCGGTCGAGCGCCCTGGTGTTCCTGGGAAGCACCAGCGTGTCGGCCGTGCCGCAGGCGATGAAGACGGGCGGCATGCCGCGATGGACGAGGTTCACCGGCTGGGTGTCCCGCAGGTCGGCGACGCCCCGGAACGCCTGGCGCGTGGCATCGACGTCGAGCGGAAGAAAGTCGTACGGTCCGGACAGCCCGGCGACCGCCCTGACGATGCCGGTCGAGAGGCCCTGGCGCCGCAGGAACCGCGGGTCCGCGGCGAGCATCATGGCGTTGTAGGCCCCGGCGGAATGGGCGGCGAGGAAAAGCCGGTGCGGATCGCCCCCATAGGCCGCGATGTGGCGATAGGTCCACGCCAGCGCCTTGGCCCCGTCGTCGACGAAGGCCGGATAGCGCACCGTCGGCACCAGCCGGTAGTCGGCGACGACCGTGACGTAGCCCGCCGCGGCGAAGGCGCGGGCGGCGAAGGCGTACTGCTCCTTCCGGCCGCTGTTCCAGGACCCGCCATAGATGAAGAAGATCACGGACAGCGCCTTTTCGGCCGTCTCCGGGCGGTAGATGTCGAGGGTCTGCCGCGGCCCGGTGCCGTAGGCGACGTCGGAAGCGACCTTGCGAACGCCGGCGTCGTAGGGAACGAGCGTGTTGAAGAGGTCGAGCTTCGAGCATCCCGCAAGCCCCACGGCCGCGCAGGCGAGGACGACGGCGGCGAAGGCGAGGGGAGGGGAGAACGGCAAGAGGCGCCCTTTCCGGGAGGGTTCGGCCCGGCGCCGCGCCGCCGCCGCGAGCCGGAAAAGGCCGCCGGGCGCCCCGTGCGGCCGGTCTGGGTTTGTCACTCGGCGCCCCTTTCCTCGTGTCCGTCGGTTGCGGCCCGCGCCGCCGACGGCGCCGGCAAGCGGGCGAGGGCCGTCGCCACGCGCGCGCGCCCCGCACTAATGACGTGCCGGCGGCCCGAACGGATCACTTTCCGTTTCCTCGGGGGCGGTGAAGCGGGGCCGTTCGTCGCCTCGCCGGCGCCCGATTTACCATAGCCCCGGCTTCCGGTTGAATTCGCCGCGGCGGCTTGCTTCTATGCGGCCGAGATGGCCCGGTGGGGGAGCGGTCTACCCGTCGGCGGTGCAACGTCGTGGAGCCTCGGTTCAAGTCCGGGGCCGGGCCTCCATCCCCCCTCGGAGCGTGGGCGCGTTTCAAGGAATCGCGGACACGCTCTATCTCCTTGTTCTCACGCGCTTCCTGACGGAAAACCGGTTTCCACTTTTCCTGGAAGCGCTCTAAACTGGTTGCAGATTGCATACGGAAAGGACGTGGCCATGGGAAAGGTGATCGTTTCGGGGTTTTCGCTGTCGGTCGACGGCTTCGGCGCCGGGCCGGACCAGAGCCTGGAGAACCCGCTCGGCAAGGGCGGCGAGCGCATGTTCGGCTGGTTCTTCGGCACCCGCACGTTCCGGGCGATGCTCGGCAAGAGCGGCGGGTCGGAAGGCGTCGACGACGACTACGGCGCCCGATCGATGGACGGCTTCGGCGCCTTCGTCCTGGGGCGCAACATGTTCGGCCCCATCCGCGGCCCTTGGCCCGACGACGCTTGGAAGGGCTGGTGGGGCGACAATCCCCCCTACCACGCCCCGACCTACATCCTCACCCACCACCCGCGCGACCCCGTCGAGATGGAAGGCGGCACGACCTTCCACTTCGTCACCGACGGCATCGAGGCCGCGCTCGAACGGGCGAGGGAGGCGGCCGCGGGAAAGAACGTCAAGATCGGCGGCGGCGTCTCGACCGTCCGCCAATATCTCCGCGCCGGCCTCGTCGACGAGGTACATTTCGCCGTCTCGCCCGTGGTCCTGGGCCGCGGCGAAGCGATGTTCCCCGACCTCGACCTCCCGGCCCTCGGCTTTTCCGTCGTCGACCACGCCACCACCGAAGCGGCCACCCACATCGTACTGGCGCGCTGAAGAGATCGGGGTAGCGGACGCGCTCTCTAGCGGATGAATCGATCGACGTAGTCGGCGCCGAGGCCGATTTCGCCGTAGTGTTTGCGGCACATGTCGATCTTGGTGAAGACGTCCTCGTAGCCGGTCTGCTTTCCCCACGGATCGACGTAGATCATGGCGCCGGTGATGTGGAACAGCGTGATCATCTCCGTGCAATCCTCCGGCACCATCAGGGTGTGGGTCTCGCCGGGCGGCTCGAAGACGTAGGAACCCGCTTCCGCGACCCAGTCGTGCTCGGGGTAGTACCAGCGCCCGCGCAGGACGTGGCCGTGAACCGGGGCAGGGTGACGGTGGCGGCTGAGCAGGCCGGCGCGCCGGACGCGGAGGAGGTTCACCCAGTAGCCCTGGCTCGCGTTGAGGCAGAGCGGCCGGAACCACACGTTCTCCATCTGCGGCACCCAGATGCGCTCGTCTTCGGGAACGGCGGCGGGAACGACGATCTCCTCCTGCGCCTCCTTCGGGAACGGAAGCTGATAGGTCATCGTGCGCGGGTCTTCCGGCGTTTCGCCTTCCATCGGTTTTCTCCTTCCGTCAGGTCGTCATGTAGCCGCCGTCGACCGGCAGCACGGCGCCCGTGATGAATTCGGCCAGGGGCGAGCAGAGGAACACCGCCGCGCCGGCGACGTCGCCCGGCCGGCCCCAGCGCTTCATCGGCGTGCGCTCGATGATCGCGCCGCTGCGCGCCGGGTCGTCGCGCAGCGACTGCGTCAGCCCCGTGGCGATCCAGCCGGGCGCCACCGCGTTGACCCGGATGCCTTCGCCGGCCCAGCCGATCGCCAGGCTCTTCGTGAGCTGGACGATGGCGCCCTTGCTGGCGCTGTAGGCCGGCACGAGGCCGCCGCCGAAAAAGCTCAGCATCGAGGCGACGTTGACGATCGCACCCCCGCCGCGCGCCGCCAGGAGCGGCCGGGCCGCCGTGCAGAGGCGCATCGTTCCCGTCAGGTTGACGTCGAGGACATGTTCGAAGGTCTCCATCTCGTACTCGGCCTTGCGGCGGATGATGCCTGCCGCATTGACGAGGATGTCGAGCCGGTCGAGGCGCCCGGCGAGCGAGGCGACGGCGGCGGGATCCGACACGTCGAGCGTCTCGTGGCGCATGCCGTCGCCGGCGTCCGGGGCGGCGATATCGGCGACGATCACCTCGGCGCCGGCATCCCTCAGCCCCGCCGCGATCCCGGTCCCGATGCCGCTGGCACCGCCGGAAACGAGCGCGGTCTTCCCGTCGAGGTCGATCGTCAGGGCCATGAAGGCGCTCCCCGTGACGGGCCGGCGGCGGTTACCGTCGCTTCCGCCCGCATCAGGCCATCTCCGCGATCACGTCGCGCATCGCCTCCGTGGCGACGGCATGGTCCTCGACCTGCGACAGCCCGCTGACCGCGACCACGCCGATGCAGCCGGTCCCTTCGACGACGACCGGGACGGCGCCGCCGCTATAGGCGTAGTCGCGCTCGGGAAGCGCCAGCTTCTCGACGAAGGACCGTCCCGCCGCCTCGCCGAGAAGCTTCATCAGCAGCGAGCTGCAGTGATGCCGCTCGACGACGGCACGCTTGCGGCGGACCCAGTCGGCATTGTCGGGAGTGGCCCCCGGCATCGCGCAAAAGAACAGCGTCCGCCCGGCCAGCGATATCTCGATCGCAATCGGCATGGCCTCTCTCTCGGCGCGCGCACGCAGCCGCGTGCCGATCGCCCAGGCGACGTCGGCGTCGAAACGGCGGAAGCGCAGCGCGTCCTGCTCCCTGCGCAATGCGGCGATCTGATCGCTGTCGGACATGGTCCTCGGTCCTCGTTCCATGGTCTTGAGACGGCCCCCGCAGGCGACCGGACGTTAACCGCGCAGGAAAGGGATGTCGACTTGGATATGGAAATACGGAAGCGACGGCCGGCAAGGCGCAGGCCGGGATCGGGGGCGCGGATCGCGCGCGCCGTCGGCATCGTTCGCGCATATTGCATCGGGACCCGCCCGGGCTCGCTTACGTCCGATACGCTTCTCGTGGCAGGAAGCGCCGGCCTTCCCGACGCTCCCGGCAAGGATGTCGTCGACTGGCTGGCCCGGATGGCGCCGCAGACGCGACGCTACGGCTCGGTCTGCACGGGGGCTTTCCTGCTCGGCGACGCCGGGCTCCTTGGCGGCCATCACGTGACCGCGCACCGGCAGTTCGCGCCGCTGCTCGCCCGGCGCTTTCCCGAGGCAAAAGTCGACGGCGGAGGCATGCGGTCGCGTAGCAAACAGTAAGTTACACGTGGCGCCGGAGAAATTCTGTAGCATTGGCATGGGAAACCAGACCGTTTCCTTTGCCAATTACAGTATACAGCTTGCTGCCGAGCGAAATCTTCAAAACCGATGCGCCGCTCAAGGAGCGTTGATCATGAAAGCGATTTTGACTCTTTTTCTGGCCACAGTGAGCCTTGCGGCGCTGTCCGTTCATGTTGCGGACGCGCAGGAAGTCACCGGTGAAATGGGGGCACCGGACGCCACCACCACGATCGACGGCAAACAGCTGCCGGCCCCGGATCCCGGCTTCGGCGGGCTGATCAAGAACGATGCCCTCGACTCGAAAGCGTGGTGGGCGCCGCGCATAGTGCCGCCCGAGAAGGCACCGAACATTCTGCTCATCATGACGGATGACGCCGGGTTCGGCGTGCCGAGCACCTTCGGTGGCGTCATCCCGACGCCGACGATGGATCGCATCGCACAGAACGGTCTGCGCTACAACAACGTTCACTCCACGGCATTGTGCTCGCCGACCCGGGCCGCTCTCATCACCGGGCGGAACCATCACTCGGTCGGGTTCGGGGTGATCTCCGAGCAGTCGACGGGCTTCCCCGGATACAACAGCATCATCGGCAAGGACAGGGCGACGATCGGGCGGATTCTGCTCGACAACGGCTACGCCACCTCCTGGTTCGGCAAGGATCACAACACGCCGGCCTTCGAGGCCAGTTCGGTCGGGCCATTCGACCAGTGGCCGACCGGCATGGGCTTCGAATATTTCTACGGGTTCGTCGGGGGCGACGCCAACCAGTGGCAACCGAACCTGTTCCGCAACACCACCCAGATCTACCCCTTCAAGGACAAGCCGGGCTGGAACCTCGTAACCGGAATGGCCGACGATGCGATCGGGTATCTCGAGCGCCTCAACCAGACCATGCCTTCCAAACCCTTCTTCCTGATGTATGTGCCTGGCGCCACCCATGCGCCGCATCATCCGACCAAGGAATGGCTGGACAAGATTTACGGCATGCACCTGTTCGACGAGGGCTACAACAAGCTGCGCGACAAGATCTTCGCAAACCAGAAGAAGCTCGGCGTGATCCCGCAGGACACGGAGCTTGCGCCATGGCCCTCGAAGGTCCTGAAGAACTGGGACGACCTGACGCCCGAGACGAAGAAGCTGTTCATCAAGCAGGTGGAGGTCTTTGCCGCCTATGCCGCCTATGACGACCATGAAATCGGGCGCGTGGTCCAGGCCGTCGACGATATGGGCAAGCTCGACAACACGCTTGTCATCTACATCAACGGCGACAACGGGACCAGCGCCGAGGGCGGTCCGTTGGGCACCCCGAACGAAGTCGCTTTCTTCAACGGCGTGAACGAGATGCCGGTCGAGGAGCAGATGAAGTGGTATGACGTCTGGGGCACGGAGCAGACCTACAACCACATGTCGGCGGGCTGGTCCTGGGCTTTCGATACGCCCTTCACCTGGTTCAAGCAGAACGCCTCGAAACTCGGCGGCATCGGGCAGAACATGGCCATCTCGTGGCCGGCCCGCATCAAGGAAAAAGGCGGCCTGCGCAACCAGTTCACGCACGTCATCGACATCGTGCCCACCATTCTCGAGGAAACCGGCATTCCCGCGCCGGAAACCGTGGACGGCATCAAGCAGGCACCGATCGAGGGCACGAGCTTCGCCTATACCTTCGACAAGGAAAATGCCAATGCACCCTCGCGGCACAACATCCAGTATTTCGAGATGATGGGTCAGTGGGCGCTCTATGCCGACGGCTGGCTTCTCAGCACCGAAGTGAACCGTGCCCCGTGGGAGGCCTTCGGCGCCGCCAATCCCGATCCCCTCAACAACCAGGTGCTCGAACTCTACGATCTGAACAAGGACTTCAGCCAGTCGCAGAATGTCGCCGACAAGTATCCTGAAAAGGTGAAGGAGCTGAAGAAGCTGTTCATTGCGGAGGCCAGGAAACATCACGTCTTCCCGTTGGATGCCTCCGTGGCGGGCCGCATCGTCGCACCGCGGCCGAACATTACTGCCGGGCGCACGAAGTTCGAATACACCCACCCGATGGTCGGCCTCCCGCAGGGAGATTCGCCCAGCCTCCTCAACAGCTCCTACACCATCACCGCGGACCTTACCGTGCCCGAAGGTGGTGCCGACGGCATGATCCTCACTTCGGGCGGGCGGTTCGCCGGCTACGGCTTCTATCTCCTCGAGGGAAAGCCGGTGTTCCTGTGGAACCTGATCGACCTGAAGCGCGTCAAGTGGGAAGGCCCGGATGCTCTCGCGCCCGGCAGGCACACCGTCGAATTCGGCTTCAAGTACGACGGCCTGGGAACCGGGACGCTTGCATACAACAACATGAGCGGCCTCGGACGTTCCGGCACCGGTACGCTCAAGGTGGACGGGAAGGTCGTGGATACCAAGGAGATGAAGCGCACCCTGCCCATGATCCTGCAATGGGACGAGAGCTTCGACATCGGCTCCGATACGCTGACGGGCGTCAACGACGCAGACTACAAGCCGCCGTTCCCATTGACCGCCAAACTCAACAAGCTGACACTTGTCGTCGACCGGCCCAAGCTTTCGCAAGACGACATCAAGAAACTCGAGAACACGGAAGCCATTGCAGTGGACGGCAGGCCGATCCACCACGTGCAACCCGGCCCGCAATAGAAAACAGGCGGGGCCCTCACGCGGGCGCCGCCTGAAATTCCCCTGCATTCCGAGGTTTGAGATTGGGCGCCCGAAAGGATGAAACCGGGCGCCCGGCCTTGTTCACCAAATTCTGCATGTATCAAGGCAGGCACTCGGGATCGGCGCTCGCAACTTGCGCATGGATACGTCGCCCGTGGTTTTCCGGAGCATCTCGCCGACCGATGCGCCCCGAAGTCCGTCATGGAAATCCGCGCCGACATTCGCCGAAAGCTGACCTCTCCTGGACCGTCGGCAAGGTCGCGCTTGCGGACTTTCGCGACATTCGAAACACCTTTCGACAGCGGACCTTCGTTGGCCGGCAGGAACGCCGCTCGACAACGTTGAGCAACAGGCAGCATGCGGCCGTTTCGCGCTTGCCATGACTGCAGGCAGCGCCTGGCTCTTCTCGTCGCTCTCGGGTGAGCAACGATGCTCACCGCGAGCTCTTGGACGCCGCTCTTCCGTTACGCGGGCCGCAATGTTCAATGGTTGACAAAAATCTATAATTCAATAAACATGGATATATGGAATCAAAAGAGGCCCTCCGCGTACTCTCCGCCCTCAGCCAGGATACCCGGCTCAGGGTCTTCCGCCTCCTGGTGCAGGCCGGGCCGGAAGGGCTCCCGGCCGGAGCAATCAGTGAGCGCCTCGGCGTGCGTCAGAACACGATGTCGTCCCATCTGTCTATTCTCGCCAATTCCGGCCTCGTGCGCAGCGAGCGCTTCAGCCGGATCATCCGTTACTCGGTCGATTTCGACGTCATGCGCGGCCTGCTCGCCTTCATGCTCGAGGACTGCTGCGGCGGCCGCAGGGAACTGTGCGAGCCGCTGATCGACCAGATCGCCTGTGCCTGTTGAGGGAAACATCATGGCCGACCGCCTCTACAACGTCCTGTTCCTGTGCACCGGAAACTCCGCCCGCTCGATCGTCGGCGAGGCGATCATGAACAGAATGGGCAAGGGCCGTTTCAGGGCCTATTCCGCGGGCTCGCATCCCAGGGGCAAGGTCAATCCGAACACGCTGAAGCTGCTCGAGCAGAAGGGCTACGACACCGCCTTCGCCCGCTCCAAGAGCTGGGAGGAGTTCGAGGGGTCGGACGCGCCCGAGATGGACTTCGTCTTCACCGTCTGCGACGACGCGGCGGAAGAGGCCTGCCCGGTCTGGCCGGGCCATCCGATGAGCGCCCATTGGGGCATTCCCGATCCCGCAGCCGTCACCGGATCGAACGCCATCGTCATGGCCGCATTCTATGACACCTACCGCATGCTCGAGCAGCGCATCTCCCTGCTCGTCAACCTGCCGATCGCAAGCATCGACCGCCTGGCGCTTCAGCACAAGCTCGACCGCATCGGCAAGATCGGCGACGGCAAAGACACCTCCGACGTCGCCTGAGACACGGGAAGAGCCCGACATGTCCGTCTTCGAACGATTTCTGACCCTCTGGGTCTTGCTGTGCATCGTCACCGGCATCCTTCTCGGCCAGGTCCTGCCGGGCCTCTTCCACACCGTCGGCGCGCTGGAGATCGCGCGCGTCAACCTGCCGGTAGCCCTGCTCATCTGGCTGATGATCATCCCGATGCTCGTCAAGATCGACTTCGCAGCCCTATCCGGTGTCACGAAGCACTGGCGCGGCATCGGCGTCACCCTCATCGTCAACTGGGCGGTCAAGCCGTTCTCGATGGCGCTGCTCGGCTGGCTGTTCGTCGGCTGGCTGTTCCGCCCGCTGCTGCCGGCGGATCAGATCGAATCCTACATCGCCGGGCTGATCCTGCTCGCCGCCGCTCCCTGCACGGCCATGGTCTTCGTCTGGTCGAACCTGACGAAGGGCGAGCCGCATTTCACGCTGACGCAGGTGGCGTTGAACGACGCCATCATGGTCGTCGCCTTCGCGCCGATTGTCGGCCTGCTTCTCGGGCTCTCGGCGATCACGGTGCCGTGGCAGACGCTCGTGCTGTCCGTCGTCCTCTACATCCTCATACCCGTGATCGTCGCGCAGATCCTCCGGCGCCGGGCGCTGGCGCGCGGCGAGAGCGTCCTTGAACGGCTTCTCGCCCGCCTTCAGCCCGTATCGCTCGTCGCGCTGCTGGCAACGCTGGTCCTGCTCTTCGGCTTCCAGGGGGAGCAGATCATCGCCCAGCCGGCGATCATCCTGCTCCTGGCGGTTCCGATCCTGATCCAGGTCTACTTCAATTCCGGCCTCGCCTATCTCCTCAACAGGATTTCGGGCGAGGAACATTGCGTCGCCGGTCCGTCGGCGCTGATCGGCGCGTCGAACTTCTTCGAGCTTGCCGTCGCCGCGGCAATCAGCATCTTCGGCTTCCAGTCGGGGGCGGCGCTTGCCACCGTCGTCGGCGTGCTGATCGAGGTGCCGGTGATGCTGTCGGTCGTGTGGATCGTCAATCGATCGAAGGGCTGGTACGAGAAGGGGAGCGCAGTCGGCGCACGCACCCCGAAGGAGAACTTCCCGCAGTGAGCGCTACCACAACCCGAAATGCGGCACGTCCCGCAACACGCTGGCGATGATCCGGGCCTCGGGTGTCGAACCGCGGTTCACGGAAGACCGCCCCATTCCGTTGTCCGGCAAGCACTGAGCGAGCGGCAGGTTTCGGCGGGCGACGAAGGCGGTCTTAACGGCAAGAATGGGGTCGATGAACGAACCCGCTCCGCAACCAATAAAGCCCCGATGAATCGGCGCAGGACATGGTGCCGACGTGTCTACCACATGCTTGCTGAAAATGACTTCCGCAGCAGCGGAGAAGGCCAACCCATTGTAAAAACTGGCGCACCCGACAGGATTCGAACCTGTGACCTCTGCCTTCGGAGGGCAGCGCTCTATCCAGCTGAGCTACGGGTGCTTCGGCCGCGTCCGGGGACGCGGGTGGCTGGTGACGGGTTCATAGCGGATGACGGGGGCGGCATCAATCGGGAATTGGCGGGAAATCCGGAGGCCGTCGCGGGGAGGGGGCGTATCGCCGTCTTCTGCGTCCGTTTCATTTTCGGCCGCCTCGCCGGCCGCGCTGTCGACGAGTGCCATGCCGGCGCCGGGGGCGTTTCGCCGTGGACCGGTCCTTGCGGCTCTGCCCGGCCTGTCCTTCGCGTCCGGGCCCTTTTCTTGCGCGTCCTGCGGCTCCTGGCGCTCGGCGTTCGCGCGGGAACGACGTGGCGGTCGGGGCCGAGGCGGACGCGACGCGTCAGACCGGCGTCAGGTTCGCCTGCATGAGTGCCGTCCGTGGGCTCGAGGCAGAGAGGGAGGCAGGGATGAGATCTCTGCTGTTTGGCTGGCGGGTGCCGCATTGGAGCGCTTCCAGGAAAAGTGGACACCGGTTTTCCGTCCGGAAGCGCGTAAAGACAAAGAGATAGAGCCTGTTCGCGATTCCGTGAAGCGCGGACAGGCTCTAGCGCTTGGCACCCTGCCGGCCATGTCGGCGCCGGAAAGACGCTCTATCAAAACAACTGCATGCGCTGCCACGGCGCCCGCGGCCAGGGAGGCATCGGGAAGCGGCTGGAGGGCGATGCGGCCTACTGGGATTTCGGCATATTCAAGCGGACGGTCATGGTCGGCATCGACGACGAGGGCAAGAGGATGAAGATCATGCCCGTCTGGGGCCGCACCGGCTTCGTGAAGCCGCACGGCGAGATACCGACCGACGCCGAACTGCGGGACATTCAGGCCTACCTGAAGACCTTCGGCCGCCCGGAGCGATGGTCTCGTGAGGGTCTCGTGACGGTCTCGTGACCGTTCGGCGCGAGCCCGCGACAAAGCCGCCCGAAGGCCTTCGCCGTTTGACCGTCGCAAACCCTCCTGGACGCCGTTCAGCCGCCTCCCGCCTTGCCGGCGCCCGTTCGCGAGGGCGTGCGCGGCGCCTTCTTCGGCCTCTTGGCGGCGGCCAGTCCGTTCACCGTGCCGGCGAGTTCGTTCATCGCTTCCAGCTGCATCTGCTGCATCTCCGCCAGCCTCTGCCACTGGCGCGAGATCAGGTAGTCCAGCTTTTCGTGAAGGTGCCTGACCTCCAGCTCCGCCTTCAGGTTCACCCGGTAGTCGTTGAAGGAGCGCAGCCGGTCCTTCGCCTCCTGTCTGCGCTGGCTCATCATGATGACGGGCGCCTGGATTGCGGCGATGCAGGAGAGAACGAGATTGAGGAGGATGAAGGGGTAGGGGTCGAAGGCCTTCGAGGACCCCTCCAGGCGGTTGACGACGATCCAGGCGACGAGGACGACCGAGAACGAGATCAGGAACCACCAGCTGCCGCCGAAGGAGGCGAGGGTGTCGGACAGGCGCTCCCCGAGCGTCCGGTTCTCGTCGAACTCCTCCTCGCTGTTTTCCGAAATGGTGTCCTGCCTGGCGATGCTTTCCACCACCTGCCGGTCCAGTTCGGAGAATTCCCCGTGTTCCTGCTGGAGAAGCTCGGCCATGTAGCGCGTGCGGTATCGTGCCAGCTCGTCCCGGCTGATGCGGGCCCCGGCCGGCAGGTCCGGATGATCCGCACGGATCCGGTCGGAGAGGCTGGGGCGCAAATCGTCGATCCGGACGAGGTCGCGCTTGCGGAACTTCTTGCCGCTGATCGACGAGGGCTTCTTCTTGGGCTTCCCCCGGGACGTTCGGCCGTCGGAAGGGTCGGAGTCCGGCACGTCCGGCGCTTCGAGGACCTCCTCCGCCTGAGGTTCGGCCACGGTGGAGGCCTCGAGATACTCGCCGCCGGTGTCGCCGCCGATGTCGTTGCCGGAGGCGTCGCGGCCCTTCGGCTGCTTCGTCGTTTCGTCTTCCATTCGGGGATCCCCATTGCCCGCGTCCATCGGCACCCGCGAAAAGGATCGCCCGTCGGCGTCTTCCGCGCTGCCCGGACAGGTTGAGCACGGAACCCCCCGTCGCACAATCGGCCAAAAGACCGCGCTCGCTGACGCCCGGCGGCCTCGCCGTCCGCGGTCGCGCCGACTTGTGAAAGCGGCACCCGGGAAGGGGAAATGGCCCGGGTGCCGCTCCTGTCCGTCCGCGCAGGCGTGCGTCCGGTCAGTTCACGTAGACGGTGATGGTCCCGTTGCCGTCGTAGTTGGCGGCCACGACGCTCGAGGCCGTCACCGAATTCGCCCGCAACTGCGCCCTGACATAGGGGTTCGCCTCGAGCGAGCTCCACAGCTCCCTCCGGTCCTGCGGGGTGATGTCGGTCGCGACGCTCTCCGCGCCGCCGTGGCCGGCGGCCGCCTGGTCGTGGACGTTGACGATCTGCACGCTCCTGACGTTCCAGTTCTCCAGGTGGCTTTCGCCGGCGCGGATCGAGCCCGTATGCATGGCGTCGAGGCGGGATTCTTCGGCGTCCGCCGACTTGTCCGTGGAGCGGACGACGGTGTTGCCGCTCGCCGTGGAGGAGCCGGCGCCGCCCGCCATGCCAGGCATGGGCGCCATGGTGCCGCTCATGTCCTTCGCCGGGCCTCTCGCGACGCCGTCCATGTTGGCGGCCAGTGCGGGAGCGGCGGCGAATGCGGAACTCACCAGAAGGGCTGCGAGCATTGTCGTTTTCGTTTTCATGATTCGTCTCATTCCGGTTCGGGTTTGGTTCCTGTGCAGCCGGGAAACGCCGGCCGGAGCCGCCCTGTTCCCGATTCGAAAATGAATATTTGGTAATACTTGATGATTTTGGAAGTTTTCTTTGTCATGCCAGCCGGATGCATTACAGAAAATCGACGCCTCAGTCGCCGAAGCGGGCGTTTTCGAACAGAAATAGCGTTTGAATTGAATAGATTATAACGACACATGCAGGTCGCTCGCCCGCTTCACCTGAACCGGTGCCGCATCATCCCGACAACCTCGTCGAACGCGAATTAAAGGGGATGTGACAGAATGTCCGAAATATTACATACCGAAAAGACCTGACGCGAATATGAATTCCGACGCGTATTTTCGAATTCGACAGATTAAATATGTTTAAGTGGCTTTCCGATGTGCCCCGTCTACCCTCAGGGGACGCCGGGAACCGCCGGCGGCCCGGGCGGCCGCGACGCGACGGAACTTGACGGCGTTCGGGAGCCGGCGGCTTGCGGGCCGCCCGGAATTTCCAGGGAGTTTCACCATGAAGCCATATGGTCTCATCGGCGCCGTCGTGGGCGCCATCTGCATGGCGGCGCCGGCGTCGGCGATGCCGCGTCCCGCGTCGCCGCGCGCCGAAGCGTGCAGCCAGCGCATGGACGCCGTCCGCGGCGAGATGACCGACACCGCCATCACCGTCGGGAAGAAGGCTGCGGACGCGCTCATCGCCAAGGCCGGACAGGACCTGGCGATGGGCCGGACCCACGCCTGCATGGTCGCGCTCGACGACGCGACCTTCGCGCTTCACCACCCGTCGAGCAATCCGAACTACGGCAACTAGTGGTCTGACCCAAACGGATGGGTACCCATCCGTTTGGGAAAGTCAGCCCACAAGCTATTGATCCGGTGGGGCGATTTTTTCTCAACGGATGGTACCATCCGTTGGGATCGCACCACTAGTTCTGAAAGCCGCACCCGGGACGGGCTCTGCCCGGGTGCGGCTCCCGTGCGTCCGCGGCGGCGTCCGTCCGGTCCTCGGAGGGGCGCTGGGGAGGGGCTCGTCCCTCCGGAAGTAGAAGGTTGGATCGACGAAGGGATGTGGGGTTGCGCCGATGCTTTTCCAGGAAAAGCGGGAACCGGTTTTCTGTCCGGAAGCGTGGCAAACAAACAATCGCTTCCAGGAAAAGACCGAGCCGCAAGGGCAGGGGGCCCCGCCGGGGTTTCCGGCGGGGCCCCCTGGCTTTACGCGGCCTGCTTGGCCTTGGGGTTGGCGACCTTGTCGGCGAGCTTCGTCAGGGCGTCGTCGGTCTTCGACTCTTCCTTGAGCGTCTCGTCGAGAAGCCGGACGGCGTCCTTCATGCCGAGCATCTGCGCCCAGCGCTTCAGCGTGCCGTAGCGGGCCATTTCGTAGTGCTCGACGGCCTGGGCGGCTGCGACGAGCCCGGCGTCGAGCGCCGGCGAGCCCTTGAACTCCTCGAGGATCTCCTCGCCTTCCTCGATGATGCCCTGGATCGCCTCGCAGGTCTTGCCCTGGGCCCGCTTGCCCATGCCCTCGAACACCTTCTGCAGGCGTTCGACATGGCCTTCGGTCTCCTCGCGATGCTTCTCGAAGGCGGCCTTGAGTTCGGGCGACTGCGCGCCCTTGGCCATTTTCGGCAGCGCCTTCAGTATCTGGCGCTCCGCGTAGTAGATGTCCTTCAGGGTCTCGTGGAACAGATCGTCGAGTGCTTTCTGCTGTGCCATGGTGCATCTCCTTGATGGCAGGGACGCGACGGAACAGCGGCCCGCGACACCCGGTTCCATTTTGCTGCACCGATTTTCCGAAAAATTTCCTCGTCCCGCCGTGGCCCCGAAAAGGCTCCACGGCGGCCGCCTTGCCGCCGCCTTCCCGTCTCGATCCGGACAAGGATTTCGCGGCCCCAGCGGAACATCCGCTGCAGGAGATACGAAGGCCGGATTCAGGAGGCGGGCGGCCAGACGCGGCTGACGCCCGGCCGGCGCTTGCCTGTCAGGTCTGCGGCGCGGGCGGGTCGAGCACCCCGTCCGGGCTCGCCTCGTCGACGGCCTCCGGAAGATGCGCGGCCACCACGTTCGCGACCTCGTCGAGCGGAATGTTGAATTTCGCCGCGAGCTCCTGCAGGCGCTGGTCGCCGAGGGCGGCCCGGATCTCGTCGGGCGTCACGGGCAGGTTGCCGGCATTGGCGCTCAGCCACGAATCCACCTTGCTGCCGAGGCCGGACTGTTCGAGCTGGGCGAGGATGCCCTGGTAGCCGCCCATGTCGGCGAAGGCGTCGGAAAAGAGCTGCGACGCCGCACCCGGCCGGCCGCTGACGACATTGCCGAGATTGCTGATGATGTTACCGAAAAGGCTCATGACGATCTCCCTCGCGCCGATGGCCGGGCCGGCCCTCCGCCCCGAGGGGCCCTGAGCCGGCGCAGCCTCGCGGAATGTCAGGACTTCAGCTTGGCGTTGCAGATGCTGTAGTAGCCGCCGCCCTTCTGGATCCACTTCAGGCCGCCGAGCGCGTCCTTGGCCTTGTTGATCCGGTACTGGTCGAGGCAGGTGTGCATGCGCGCCTTGCCGGGCGATTCCTTGCTGTATTTCCGGTCGACCGACTTCGGGAAGACGACGCCCCGCGGCGCCTTCGCGCTCGGCGCAGACGGCTCGGCCGCCTTCTCGGTGGTGGCCATGGTCGGCTCGCCGGCGGTCGCGTCGGAACCGCACTCCGCCTTGCGGAAGTCGTTCCACTTCATTCCCTTCAGCGTGTCGGCCTTCTTGGCCGCCTGGTACTTGGCGCTGCACTCCTTCATGGTCAGTGCGTTCGCCGGTACCGCAAAGGCAGAAGCGGCGGCGACGAAGGACACGGCAGCGATGATTCGGTAAAGCATTTGGACCTCCTGGAAACGGGTTTTTCAAGGTAGGCACAAGACTGCGTCGATGGGAAGTCAAATATTCGGCGATGTCCGGACCCATTCTTACCGGACGATGTTGCACGCGAACGCCGCCTCCCACGGCCGGCGCAAGTGGAGCCGCATCCGAAGGAAGACGACGGCGCCCGGTTCTCTCGATACGGGCCGTGCGACCGTATTCGTCGCGCACCCGCGCGGGCGCCGTCCGCATCGCCGTTCCGGAGCCTTCCGCCGAAGCGGCGGGCCCCTAGGCCTCGTCCGTCACCTCGGCGGCCGGCGCGTTCTTGGCCACGCTCTCGGCGCAGTTGATCGCGTTGCGCTTGTCCGGGTAGGTCTCGGAGATGACCATCGTCTCCCCGTTCGAGGCGACGAACCGCGTGTAGAACTGCCCGCTCTTCGATTCGACGATCTCGAAGCGGTAGCCGGACCCGGTCTCGTCCTTGCTCAGGTCGACGATCGCCGCCGACGGTGCGTTCTTCTTTATGGACTCGATGCAGTTCTTCGCGCTCGACTTGCCCTTGTAGCTCTCGGACCAGACCATGATCTCGGAGTTGTAGAGGAACTGTACTCCGAACTGGTCGTTCTTCCGGGCGACGATCTTGAACTTGTGCGGCATGAAACCCTCCAAGGAAACGATATGCCATATTAAGCACTTCGCTTCTCCCGCGACAAGCGACCCGGCAGCGGGCGCGGCGTGCCCTGGCCGTGGCCCGCGCCCGACAGCGAAAGCACGCGCAGGGTTGCGGCTCGTCGGCGGCTGCGAAAAAAGTCGAGACCCACATACAATGGTTGCAATATACGCCTTTTGGTACAACTTTGTCGGCGACTGCGAAATGCCTCGCACGTCACCGGCGACGGCCGCCAGCGTCGCAGATGGTCTATGGTCGAGGGAGGACCTGGTTGCGGGAATGAACGATTTGCGCCGAGGCCCGGTCCGCGCGGACTTTCCAAAAGAAACCGTAAGAATCGAAACCCCCGGAGGGCCGTGAGGCTGTCCGGGGGCTCTATCCATCCGGG
This sequence comes from uncultured Alphaproteobacteria bacterium, assembly GCA_963838155.1. GTDB lineage: Bacteria > Pseudomonadota > Alphaproteobacteria > Rhizobiales > Rhizobiaceae > Pararhizobium_B. Next base: position 10,162 of record CAWIQE010000012.1, on the reverse strand, counting down.
TTCGCATGCGAAGCAGTGGCGAATTCCGGCTTGCCAGCTCAATTATGTTTCCCGATGCCGATCAGTCAACACACAAATTACGAACAGATCTCGAATGCGCTCTCGACGGCCTTGCAGAACACGGTGTCACCGGCGCGCCTGGCGCCGTACCTGCAGGCCGCGGGATTCGACCAGCAAAGAGCGATCCATCTTTACCTCTGGAACACGATGATGGGACAGAGTTTCCATTTTCCGCTTCAAGCGTTCGAGGTGGCGCTCCGCAACTCCATTGCAAGCGTCTTCAATGATAAGTACGGGAGTAAGTGGTGGCGCGAGAGCGTTGCTTCGAACTTTTTGGATGCAAGGAGTGTCGACGAACTGACAACGGCCAGGAAGCGTCTGAAGCGGCGGGGGATCAAGCCGAATTGCGATGAGATGGCCGCTAGGCTCTCCTTCGGGTTTTGGGCAGCGATGCTTGCGCCGAGATACAAGCCGGCCATCTGGAGCAGCCGGCTTGTCCAGGCGTTTCCGCATTTGCCGGCAGGGACGGAGCAGAAGGCCATCTATGAGCGCGTAAACCGCACCCTTGATCTGCGTAACAAGATCTTCCATCACGAGCCACTGTTGGGGACGAACCTTTCGGCCTCCTATTCCGAACTGATGCAGCTCCTGAAATGGATTTGCCCGGAAACTCAGGGATGGGTGAAGAGCATGTGCTCCGTTCCGCGCTTCATGCGCCTGAAGCCCTGAACTTCCAACCGGCCAACGACCGCGCAAGGGCCCGGCAGCGGGCGCGGCGTGCCGGTGCGCTCACCGGGGCTTCGCGCCGTCCGGGAGGACCTCGGCGGGGAGGGTGAAGCGGAAGGTGGTGCCGTCGTCGCCCGTCTCCACGGCCAGCCTGCCGCCATGCGCCTCGACGATCGACCGGGATACGGCGAGGCCGATGCCCATGCCCTTGGGCTTGCTCGTCCTGAACGCCTCGAAGATCTGCGGCAGGTCGTTCGCGTCGACGCCCGGGCCGGTGTCGGAGATGGCGACCTCGACGGTCCCGCCTGCCGCGCGCGTCGTCGCCGTCAGGCGCCGCGTGCCGCTGTCGGCCATCGCCTCCAGCCCGTTGCGCACGAGGTTCACCACGACCTGCTGGATCTGGATGCGGTCGATCGGCAGGCGCGGCAGGCCCTCGCCGTAGCGCCGCTCGACGGAACTCTCGTCGTCCGGCCGGCTCATGAGCGCGGTCTCGATGCCGTCCTCCACGACGCGGTTGATGTCGGCCATCTCGACCTGCGCGTGCTGGTTGCCGATGAAATCGCCGAGACGGCGGACGATCGCGCCCGCGCGCCGGCTCTGCTCCGCCGCCTTGTCGACCAGCATCAACGCCTGGTCCTCCGCCGCGAAGCCTTGCGCGGCGAAGATCCGCCGCGCCGAGCGCACATAGTTGAGGACCGCCGTCAGCGGCTGGTTGAGCTCGTGCGCCAGCGAGGCCGCCATCTGGCCGGCCGCGTTGACGCGGGCGGCGTGCGCGGCCTCCGCCTGAAGCTGCTGCAGCCGCTTCTGGTCGGCCAGCCGCCGCGTCACGTCGCACGCGATGGTAGTGGCGCCCGTGATCCGGCCGGATTGGTCGCGCAAGGGCGAGATCGTCAGCGAGATGTCGCGCCGGATCCCGGCCTTGTCGAGCCGTTGCGTCAGCATCTCCCTGACGTGCTCTCCCTCCGCCACCTTCCGCATGATCCCCTCCAGCTCCGCCCGCCGGTCCGGCGGGACGATGATGTCGAGATGCGCGCCCACGGCCTCCGCCGCGCTGTAGCCGTAAAGCGCCTCGGCGGCCGGGTTCCAGGAGGTGATGGTGCCGTCCAGGTCCTTGGTGAGGATGGCGTCCGGGGACGAACTGATGATCGCACCGAGCAGCACCTCGCGCTGCATGTAGCGACCGATCGCGTGGGCGAGCTTGCCGACCTCGCCCGAGGCGTCCGTGGGAAGGCGGGCGGCGCCGCCGTCCGCCGCCGCCGTCACGGCGAGCGTGATGGCGTGCACCGGCCGGGCGAAGGAGATGCCGAGGAGCACCCCGACCAGGGCCGCGAGCGCCGCCGCGACGATGCCGATCACGATGCTGGAGCTGGCCACCAGGCCGTTGGCGGCGAGAAGTGCCGGCACCGGTATCGTCTCGAACACCGTGACGCGGCGGGACCCCGCCAAGAGCACCGGCCAGCCGGCGACCGCCACGGGCCCCGCGGGCCCGGCGATCCGCCGCGAACCGGGTTTCGGCGCCTCCAGCATGTCGGCGAGCTGCGGCCAGTCGTCCTGGATGCGCGCGCGGTGCCCCCGCTCGAAGGCGAAATCCCGGCTCGTGCGCGGACTGACGAGATAGTTGCCGTGCTCGTCCACGAGGTAGAGCGTGCTCCCCGGCGTCCGCTCGTCCGGCAGCCGGGCGAGGATCGGCCGCATGTCGAGGTTGACGACGACGATGCCGAGCGTCGTCCCCGCCGCCGAGACGACCGACGCGGCGATGCGCATCGTCGGCAGGTAGGGACGCTGTAAGGCGCCGTGCTCGACATTGTAGTCGATGGGCGAGACGTAGACCGCGCCCTTCGCGAGCCTCACGGTCTTGCGGAAATAGGGCCGGCCCGACTTGTCCTGCAGGGCATCGGCCGCGAAGAGGCGCGCCGCCGCGCCCGGGCCCGCCCGCTCCGCCCGCACGATCTCCCTGCCGCCGGTCCCGATCAGGCGCAACTGCAGATAGCTGGCCTTGGCGCCCATCTCGGCGAGGAAGGCCTCGCCGAGGTGACGGCGCCACCGGCCGGCCGTCTCGTCCGCCGCCGTCCCGCCGGCCTGCGGCGAAAGGGCGCCCGCCGCCGCGACCGAGGCCTGCAGCTCGGCGAGCGCGCGCACGTCCGCCCGCGCGCCCTCGACATAGGCTTCGAGGTCGGAGCCGATCAGCGCGGTCCGGCCCTGCAGGTCGCGCAGCGCCAGCGGCAGCGCGTCGGTCGTGGCGCGACGATAGATCAGGACGCCGACGGCCGCCGCGGTCAAGACGACGAGAGAAATCATCGCGATCGACAGTCTCGCCGTGAAACTCATATTTCTCCGCTCGCCCGGCACAGGCTCGGCCGGGTTCCGACAGGCGCAACGCCTCCCGTCGGCCATGGCGGACCGGATGATAGACGAAACACGGATAGGGTGAAACAGAGGAATGGTCCGGCCCGGCCGCCGCCGCCGGCGAGGGGGCCGCCCGGCGCTGCGCCCGCCCTCGGGCGGGGCCCGCGCGTCCGGCCGGTTTCGCAGAAATGTCGGTTCCGCTCTTGATCTTTCCCCCGATCTCCTGTTAAACGTTTAACTGTAAAACGATTAACAGCGCGAGGGAGGCGCGGTCCGATGCGAAGGTCGAAGCCGTCGATCAAGGAGGTCGCAGCGCTCGCGCGCGTCTCCACCGCGACGGTTTCCAACGTCTTCAGCGGCCGCAAGCCGGTCAACGACGACCTCCGGAAGCGGGTTCTCGCCGCCGCCGAACGGCTCGGCTACCGGGTCGATCCGGTCGCCTCCCAGTTGAGATCCGGGCGCGCCCGCATCGTCGCCATCCTCGTCCCGGACCTCACCGACACCTTCTTCGCCACGATCGTCTCCCGCCTCGAGACGATGGCCTCCGACGAGGCCTTCGACGTCATCGTCGCCAGCTCCCACGACGACCCCGCCGTCGAGGCCTCGCGCCTCGGGGCGCTCCTGTCGTGGCGCCCGGCGGGGCTGATCCTCGTGCCGTGCTCCGACGTGCTGCCGGACGCGCTCGCCGAGGCCGGCGACGCCTTGCCCACCGTCCTCGTCGACCGCGTCGTCGTCGCCGGCGCGAGCGCCGACACGGTGACGATCGACAATGTCGAGGCCGGCGAACTCGCCGCCAGGCACCTGCTCGACGCCGGCCACGACGACATCGTCATCGGCGTTTCCAGCCTCGGCTACGCGCCGATCCGGGAGCGCGCGGAAGGGGCGGCGCGGCTGATCGCCGCCGAACGCGGCCGGCGGCCGGACATGGTCGAGCTCGGCTCGGACATCGTCGCCGGCGCGCAAATCTTCTCCCGCCGGATCGCGCGGAACGGCGCGCCCGGCGCCGTCATCGCGCTCACCAACGTGACGACGCTGAGCGTCCTGTCGGCGCTCGCCGAGCACCGCATCCCGATTCCCGGCGGCACCTCCGTCGTCGCCTTCGACGACTATCCGTGGATGGCCGCGCGCAACACCGGGCTGACCGCCATCCGCCAGCCGGCCGACGAGATCGCCGCGACGGCGTGGAACCGCCTCCGTCTGCGCATGGCGGGCGAGCCCGGCACCCCCGTCGAGCCGACCGTGCTGAGGGCGGAGCTGGTCGTGCGCGATTCCGTCAAGACCCTTTCGCCGGCCGCCGAGACCGGGCGAAGGCGGCCGCCTCCGGGCGAAACCGCGCCGGGCCGCGTCCCGGCCCCCGCCGGCGACGGCAGCGCACGCAGCGAATAAACGAGGACGAGGAGGAGGAGAAGCAAGAAGGAGGAGACCACAGGACGCCGATGCCGACGGGCCTTTCCGGCGGTGGGTGCGGGACCGGAGTCCCGCCGCCGCCAGGGGCCCGAAGCCCCGCCGCGATGCCGCGGCGGGACCGATGACCCCGCTTGACAACCGTTCTTTCGAAGGAGGAGAAAATGATGAATTCCGTAAGCAAGATCGCAGGCGCCGCCCTTCTCGCGACGCTCGCGGCCGGCGCGACCGCCGCCTATGCCCAGGCCTCGGGGACCGTCGCGTTCCTGATGCCGGACGAGGCGTCCACGCGCTACGAGCAGCACGACTTCCCGGGCTTCAAGGCGGCCATGGCGAAGCTCTGCGCCGACTGCAAGGTGATCTACCAGAACGCCGACGCCGACGCGACCAAGCAGCAGCAGCAGTTCAACTCGGTGATCGCGCAGGGCGCCAAGGTCATCGTCCTCGACCCGGTCGATTCGAGCGCGGCCGCCGCCTTCGTCGCCCTTGCCCAGAGCCAGGGCGTCAAGGTGATCGCCTACGACCGCCCGATCCCCGGCAAGCCCGCCGACTACTACGTCTCCTTCGACAACGAAGGCATCGGCAAGGCCATCGCCCAGTCCCTGATGAAGCACCTGAAGGACAAGGGCGTTCCGACCGACAAGGGCGGCCTGCTCGAGGTCAACGGCTCGCCGACCGACGCCGCCGCCGGCCTCATCAAGAAGGGCATCCACGAAGGCATCGAGGGCAGCGGCTACAAGACGCTGGCCGAGTTCGACACGCCCGACTGGGCGCCCCCGAAGGCGCAGCAGTGGGTCAGCGGCCAGGTGACGCGCTTCGGCGACAAGATCGTCGGCGTCGTGGCCGCCAACGACGGCACCGCCGGCGGCACCATCGCCGCCTTCAAGGCCGCCGGCGTCGATCCCGTGCCGCCGGTGACCGGCAACGACGCCACCATCGCCGGCCTGCAGCTGATCATCGCGGGCGACCAGTACAACACCATCTCCAAGCCCAGCGAGATCGTCGCCGCCGCGGCGGCGAAGGTCGCCGTCGACTTCCTCTCGGGCAAGACGCCGGAAGCCAAGACGACGCTCTACGACACGCCGTCCGAGCTCTTCACCCCGGCCGTCGTGACCCAGGAGAACCTCAAGGCCGAGATCATCGACAAGAAGATCCAGACGGCCGCCGAGCTCTGCACCGGACGCTACGCGGAAGGCTGCAAGAAGCTCGGAATAGAGTAGCCCGCGACCGCCGCCGCCGGGCCGGGGCCCGCCCCGGCCCGGCGGCACGCGCCGTCAGAACGTCAACGCCTTGCCGAGTACGACGACCATGACCCATGACCCGACCGCCGGACACGAGCCCATCCTCAGCCTGAAGGGCGTGTCCAAGCACTTCGGCGCGGTATCCGCGCTCACCGACATCGACCTCGACGTCCACCCCGGGGAGGTCGTCGCCCTCGTCGGCGACAACGGCGCCGGCAAGTCGACGCTGGTCAAGATCCTCGCCGGCGTGTTCCAGCCGAGCTCGGGAACCATCCGCTTCGAGGGCCGGCCCGTCGTCATGCACGGGCCGAGCGACGCCCTCGACCTCGGCATCGCCACCGTCTTCCAGGACCTGGCGCTCTGCGAGAACCTCGACGTCGTCGCCAACATCTACCTCGGGCAGGAGAAGGGCCCCTGGCATCTCGACGAGGTGGCCATGGAGGTGCGCGCCTGGACGCTGCTCAACGAGCTCGCCGCCCGCATCCCGAGCGTGCGCGACGTCGTCGCCTCGCTTTCCGGCGGGCAGCGCCAGACGGTCGCCATCGCCCGCTCCCTGCTGCTCGACCCCAGGATCATCATGCTCGACGAGCCGACCGCCGCCCTCGGCGTCGCACAGACCGCCGAGGTGCTGAACCTCGTCGAGCGCCTGCGCGACCGCGGCCTCGGCGTCATCATGATCTCGCACAACATGGAGGACGTCCGGGCCGTGGCCGACCGCATCGCGGTGCTGCGCCTCGGACGCAACAACGGCATCTTCACGCCCGACGCCTCGAACGAGGAACTCGTCGGCGCGATCACCGGAGCCGTGGACAACGCCGTGACGCGCCGCGCCGGAAAGCGGGCGGAAAGCCAGACGATGGAGGAGGGCAGGACATGACCGGACCGACAGAAAGCGCCCCGGGCCCCGCACCCGCCGGCGTGCCGCTCGACCGCAGCGACAGCCGCGTCCAGCACGCCGTCGGCATCGCCGGCGCGGTGAAGGCCTTCGTCGACCGGGTGCGCTCGGGCGACCTCGGCTCGCTGCCCGTCATCGTCGGGCTGATCATCATCTGGGCGGCCTTCACCGCCCTCAACCCGGTCTTCGTCTCGCCCAACAACTCGGTGAACCTCGTCTTCGACGCCTCGACGACGGGCGTCATCGCGCTCGGCATCGTCTGCGTGCTGATGCTCGGCGAGATCGACCTCTCGGTCGGCTCGATGAGCGGCGTCGGATCGGCGCTGATCGGCGTGCTGTGGGTCAACAACGGCGTGCCGCTGGTCCTCGCCGTGGCGGGCGCCGTGGCGGTGGGCGCGGTCGTCGGCGTCATCTACGCGCTGCTGCGCACCCGCCTCGGCATGCCGAGCTTCGTCGCCACCCTCTCTGGCCTGCTCGCGCTCCTCGGCCTGCAGCTCTACATGCTCGGCAACACCGGGTCGATCAACCTGCCCTACGGGTCCGGCTTCGTCGCCTTCGGCCAGCTCATGGTCATGCCCCGCTGGGTCTCCTACGCCTTCGCGCTCGTGCCGGGAATCGTGATCGTCGTCTTCGGCCTGCGCACCATGGCGAACCGCCGGGCGGCGAACCTGTCGGCCGGGTCCCTCGGCAACCTCCTCGTCAAGGCCGCCGTCACCACGATCCTGCTCGAGGCGGCGATGGCCTATCTCAACCACGGGCGCGGCGTGCCGTGGATGTTCGGCCTGTTCGTGCTGCTCGTGGTGGCGATGAACTACGCCTTCACCCAGACGAAGTGGGGCCGCTCCATGAAGGCCGTGGGCGGCAACGCGGAAGCCGCGCGCCGGGCCGGCATCAACGTCAACCTGATGTACCTGTCGGGCTTCACGCTGTGCTCCGTGCTGGCCTCCCTCGGCGGCGTCCTCTCGGCGGCGCGGCTCGCCTCGGCCAGCCAGCAGGCCGGCACCGGCGACGTCAACCTGAACGCGATCGCCGCCGCGGTGATCGGCGGGACGAGCCTGTTCGGCGGCCGCGGATCGGCCTGGTCGGCCCTCCTCGGCATCATCGTGATACAGTCGATCGCCAACGGCCTGACGCTCCTCAATCTCTCCTCGTCGCTGCGCTACATGATCACCGGCGGCGTGCTGGCCATCGCGGTCATCGTCGACAGCCTCGCGCGCAGGAGCCGCGCCTCCCACGGCCGCGCCTGACAGAAGGAAAGGGACTTCTCATCATGGGCAATGAACTCAAGGGAAAGGTGGCCGCCGTCACGGGCGCGGCCTCGGGCATCGGCCTGGAATGCGCCCGGGCCATGATCGAAGCCGGTGCGACGGTGGTGCTCGTCGACCGGGCCGAGGACCGGCTCCGGCCGCTCGCGGAGGAGCTCGGGCCCCGGGCGATCCCCCTCGTCGTCGACCTGACGGACCCGGCGAGCGTCGCCGGGATGCTGCCGGCGATCCTCGATAAGGCCGGCAGGCTCGACATCTTCCACGCCAATGCCGGCGCCTATGTCGGCGGCGACGTTCTCGAAGGCGATCCCGACGCTTGGGACCGGGTCCTCAACCTCAACGTCAACGCCGCGTTCCGGTCGATCCACGCCGTCCTGCCCCACATGGCGGCGCAGAAATCGGGCGACGTCGTCGTCACGAGCTCGATCGCCGGGCTGGTCCCCGTCGTCTGGGAGCCGATCTACACCGCTTCCAAGCACGCCGTGCAGGCCTTCGTCCATACGGTGCGCCGCCAGGTCTCCCGCCACGGCATCCGTGTCGGGGCGGTCGCGCCCGGCCCCGTCGTCACCGCGCTCCTCGACGACTGGCCGAAGGCCAAGATGGACGAGGCGCTCGAAAGCGGCAGCCTGATGCAGCCGAAGGAGGTCGCCGACGCCGTCATGTTCATGCTGACGCGGCCGAAGGGCGTCGTCGTGCGGGACCTTGTCATCCTGCCGCTCGGCGTGGATCTTTGAGCCTTCCGAGGCGGAGGGAGCGACGATGGACGCCACGGACGGACATTTCATCGGCGTCGACGTCGGCACCGGCAGCGCCCGCGCCGGCGTCTTCGACCGCACTGGACGCCTCCTCGGCACCGCCAAGGCCGACATCGGCATGCACCGCGCCCCCGGCGACATCGCCGAACAGTCGAGCGTCGAGGTCTGGGCCGCCGTCTGCACGGCGACGAAGGGGGCCGTCGCGGCTTCCGGCGTCGATCCGGCGACCGTATCGGGGCTCGGCTTCGACGCCACCTGTTCGCTGGTCGTCCTCGGCCCGGGCGGCGCCGCCCTGCCGGTCGGCGATCCGGCGGCGCCCGAGCGCGACATCGTCGTGTGGATGGACCACCGCGCCGTCGCCCAGGCCGAGCGCATCAACGCCACCGGCCACGACGTGCTGCGCTATGTCGGCGGCCGCATCTCGCCGGAGATGGAGACGCCGAAGCTGCTCTGGCTGAAGGAGAACCGCCCCGCCGTCTTCGACGCCGCCTGGCAGTTCTTCGACCTGACGGACTTCCTGACCTGGAAGGCGACGGGTCGCCTCGCGCGCTCCTCCTGCACCGTGACCTGCAAATGGACCTATCTCGCCCACGAAAAGCGCTGGGACCCGGGCTACTTCGAGGCGATCGGCCTCGGCGTGCTCGCCCGGGAAGGCTTCGCGCGCATCGGCACCGAGGTGGTCGACCCGGGCTCGGCGCTCGGGCAGGGCCTCACGCCGGGGCCGCGCGCGACCTCGGCCTCGTGCCCGGCACCGCGGTCGCCGCCTCGCTGATCGACGCCCATGCGGGCGGCGTCGGCACGCTCGGGGCGGCAGGCGGGGCGATACCGGCGCGTCACCTGCCTCGCCTACATCTTCGGCACCTCCTCCTGCACGATGGCCTCGGCCCCCGAACCGGCCTTCGTCCCCGGCGTCTGGGGCCGTACTTCTCCGCCATGATTCCGGGCGCTGGCTGAACGAGGGCGGCCAGTCGGCGGCGGGCGCGGCGATCGACCGGCTGGTCTCGCTGCATCCGGCCTTCGCCGAGGCGACGGAACGGGCGCGGGCCGAGGCCATGTCGCTGCCCGACTGGCTGGCCGAACAAGCGCTCGCCGCGGCCGGCGCGCCGTCCCCGGCGATCGGCCTTGCGAAGGGGCTCCACGTCGTTCCGGAATTCCTCGGCAATCGCGCCCCCTTCGCCGATCCCGCCGCGCGGGCCGTCATCGCCGGCCTCGGCATGGACGGCGACGCCGCCTCGCTCGTCGCGCTCTATGTCGCGGGGATCTCGGGCCTCGGCTACGGGCTGCGGCAGATCGTCGAGACCCAGGCCGCGAGCGGCGCGCCGGTCGAGACCGTCGCCATCAGCGGCGGCGCCGGCCGGCATCCGCTCATCCGCCAGCTGCTGGCCAATTCGGCCGGCCTGCCGGTCGTCGCCACCCGCGCGGCGGAGCCGGTCCTCCTCGGTTCCGCGATCCTCGGCGCCGTCGCCGCCGGCGCCTTCCCGGACATCCCCGCCGCCATGGCGGCGATGTCCGTCCGCGACGCCGTCTACG
>CAWIQE010000011.1:0-4485 GCA_963838155.1 uncultured Alphaproteobacteria bacterium | reverse complement strand
TCGTCGAGATGCCGGATCTGGTCTATGACGACCGGGTGGCGCGCGAGACCGCCTCGCTCTACGAGAAGGTCAGGGATCACATCCCGGCGATCGAATGGCCGGTCTTCGCCCCCTATGTCGCCGCGATCAACCGGCTGAAGAAGGAGCGCGGCGCCGTCGTTCTCGCCCACAATTACCAGACGCCCGAGATCTTCCACTGCGTCGCCGACATCGTCGGCGATTCCCTGCAGCTCGCCCGCGAGGCGACGAAGGTCGATGCGCCCATCATCGTGCAGTGCGGCGTGCACTTCATGGCCGAGACGTCGAAGCTGCTCAATCCTGAGAAGACCGTGCTGATGCCGGACATGAAGGCCGGCTGCTCGCTTTCCGAGTCGATCACCGGCGCCGACGTCCGGCTGCTGCGCGAGCGCTATCCGGGCGTGCCCGTCGTCACCTACGTCAACACCTCGGCCGAGGTGAAGGCGGAGAGCGACATCTGCTGCACGTCGTCCAACGTGCTCGCCGTCGTCGAGAGCCTCGACAGCGACACGGTGCTGTGCATCCCCGACGAGTACCTGGCGATGAACGTCGCCAGGCAGACGAAGAAGACGATCCTCACCTGGAAGGGCCACTGCGAGGTGCACGAGCGCTTCACGGCCAAGGAACTGCTGGCCTACAAGGAAGCCGATCCGGGGATCCAGATCATCGCCCATCCCGAGTGCCATCCGGACGTCATCGCCGTCAGCGATTTCGCCGGCTCCACCTCGGGCATGATCGACTATGTCCGCAACGAACACCCCGCGCGCGTGCTGCTGGTCACCGAATGTTCGATGGCCTCCAACGTCCAGGCGGAGATTCCGGACGTCACCTTCATCAAGCCGTGCAATCTATGCCCGCACATGAAGCGCATCACGCTGCCGAAGATCCTCGACAGCCTCGTCTACATGACGTCGGAGGTGACGGTGGATCCCGCCATCGCCGGGCGGGCGCGCCGGGCCGTCGAACGCATGGTCAACCTCGGCAACTGACGGGGAGACGGGCGGTGCGCCGCGGTTCAGTCCGTTTGCGGAACGACGATCCGCTGCCCGACGGCGAGGTTGCGCGGGTCGACGCCGGGATTGGCGGCCAGGAGCGCGTCGAGCGGCACGTTCGCCTGCCGCGCAAGCGCGCTCAGCGTGTCGCCGCGCCGGACGGTGTAGGCGCTGCCGCCCTCGACGGAGGACCGCTGGATGAGGGAGCGGCTGTGGCGCCGGTAGGCCGGCGACTGGCCGAACGGCGTCAGCGGCACGGGCGCCGGCGCAACGCCGCGATTGACGGAGTCCGGTATGTATTTCGGCGGCTGCTGGCCGGGAACCTGGACGATCTGGCCCCGCAGCGGGCGGTTCATGTCGATGGCCGGATTGGCGAGGCGAAGCTGCTGCACCGTCGTCCCGCAGCGCTGCGCGAGCGCCAGCGGGCTGTCGCCGTGTCCCGTCTGCACGGACCCGGCGCATCCCGCGGAGGCCGGCGCCGCGAGGGCGAAGAGCAACACGCCGGCAAGTGCGGCGACGCGTGATGGCTGACGGTTCTGTTCGGTCATCGACTGGAGATAGGTGCCTGCGCCCCGTTTGTCCACGCGGCGCCCGGCTGTTGCGAAAGGACCTGCGATGACCCTCGACCTGCATTCCCCGCAGAGCTGGACCGGCATCGACGACGTCGTCATCGTGGGAGGCGGCCTCGCGGGGCTCTTCTGCGCCTTGAAGCTGGCGCCGCGCCCGGTCACCGTCCTCGCCGCCGCGCCGATCGGGGAGGGGGCGTCCTCGGCCTGGGCGCAAGGCGGCATCGCCGCCGCGATGAGCCCGGGCGACACGATCGAGAAGCATCTCGCCGACACCGTGGCCGCCGGAGCCGGCATCGTCGACGAGAAGATCGCCCGCGCCATGATCGCCGACGGTCCGGCGCGCATCGCCGACCTCCTGTCCTACGGGGTGCCCTTCGACCGCGACCTGGAGGGACGTCTCGCCCTGTCGCGCGAGGCCGCCCATTCGGAGCGCCGCATCGTGCGGGTGCGCGGCGACATGGCCGGAAAGGCGATCATGCAGGCCCTCGTCGCCGCGGTCCGAAGCACCCCGTCGATCCGCCTCATGGAAGGCCACGTGGTGGAGGAGCTTTTGACGGAAGGCCGCTACGTGTCCGGCGTCGTCGCCCGGCCGGATGCCGGACAGTCCCGCCGGCGCATCGCCTTTCCCGCGCGCGCCGTGGTCCTGTGCTCCGGCGGCATCGGCCACCTCTATTCCGTGACCACGAACCCGAACGAGGCGCGCGGCGGCGGCCTCGGCATGGCCGTGCGCGCCGGAGCGGTCGTGGCGGATCCGGAATTCGTGCAGTTCCACCCGACCGCCCTGGACGTCGGCCGCGATCCCGCACCGCTCGCCACCGAGGCGTTGCGCGGCGACGGCGCGATCCTCGTCGACCGCGCCGGCCGGCGGTTCATGCTCGACATCCACCCGGACGGCGAACTGGCGCCGCGCGACATCGTCGCCCGCGGCATCTTCGCGGAAGTCCAGTCCGGACGCGGCGCCTTCCTCGACTGCACGAAGGCCATCGGCCGCCGTTTCCCCGACATGTTTCCGACCGTCTACCGCTCCTGCATGGCGGCCGGCATCGATCCGACCGAGCAGCCGATCCCCGTCGCCCCGGCGGCCCACTACCACATGGGCGGCGTGCTGACCGACGCCGACGGCCGGACCACGCTCGACGGGCTGTGGGCGGCCGGCGAGGTCGCCTCCACCGGCGCCCACGGCGCCAACCGGCTGGCGTCGAACTCGCTCCTGGAAGCGGTCGTCTTCGCCGCCCGCATCGCCGAGGACATCCAGGGCCTGCTGCCGTCGCCGAAGCTGCGAAACTGGGGCGACCCGGCCGACGAATCGGACGATACCGTCACGCTTGAGGACAGTCCGGAACTGAAGCGCCTGCGCCGGGTCATGTCGGCGAATGTCGGCGTCGTGCGCGAGCACGGCGGGCTCGTCGACGCCGTGCGCGAGATCGCCGCCCTCGAGCAGACGAACCGCCGCACCCGCTTCCGAAACATCGCAGCGGCCGCCAAGCTGATCGCCGTCGGCGCGCTGCGCCGGGAGGAAAGCCGCGGCGGCCACTTCCGTTCCGATTTCCCGGAACCCTCCGACGCCTTCCGTCACCGCACCTACCTGACCAATGCCGACGTCGAGGCGACCGTGCGCGACATCGCAGAAAAGGCTCCCGCTTGAAATGACGAAAACGGACCTTCGCCCCGCACTGCCCGCGCTCATGATCGAGGGAATCGTCCGGCAGGCGCTCCTCGAGGACCTCGGCCGGGCCGGGGACATCACCACCGACGCCACCGTCGGGCCCGGAATGCAGGCGGCCGCCGTCCTGGCGAGCCGGGAACGCGGCCGCGTGGCGGGCATGCCCGTCGCCGCCGCCGCCTTCCGGCTGGTCGACCCGGCGGTCGTCTTCGAGGCGCTCGTTTCGGACGGAGACGAGATCGCCCCCGGCGCCGTGCTGGCGCGGATCTCGGGCCCGGCCCGGGCAATCCTGTCGGCCGAGCGCGTCGCCCTCAATTTCCTCATGCACCTGAGCGGCGTCGCCACCGAAACGGCGCGCTACGCCGAGGCGATCGGCGATGCCAAGGCGAAGATCTGCTGCACCCGCAAGACGCTGCCCGGCCTGCGCGCCCTGCAGAAATACGCCGTGCGCTGCGGCGGCGGCTCGAACCACCGCTTCGGCCTCGACGACGCCGTGCTCATCAAGGACAACCACATCGCGGTCGCCGGCAGCGTCGGCGGGGCGATCCGTGCGGCCAGGGCCTATGCCGGGCATCTCGTCCGGGTCGAGGTGGAAGTGGACACGCTCGCCCAGCTCGAGGACGCGCTCGCCGCCGGTCCGGACGTGATTCTGCTTGACAATATGAGCCTGGAAAGCCTTGAAAAGGCTGTGGAAACGACAGCCGGCCGGGCTGTCCTAGAGGCCTCGGGAAACGTCAGCCTGGAGACCGTCGCCGGGATCGCGCGAACCGGCGTCGACCTGATTTCCACCTCGAAGATCACCATGGCGGCGCGTCCTCTGGACATCGGCCTCGACATCGAGATCGGTTCGGCCTAAAGCGCTTCCAGGAAAAGTGGGAACCGGTTTTCCGTCCGGAAGCGCTCCAGCCTCCGCCATCACCCCCACCGTCGTCATCCTCACCCCCAACCGCCGTCATCCTCACCCCCCACCGTCGTCATCCTCGGGCTTGTCCCGAGGATCTGCAGCCGGCGCCGCATCCCCGGCGGGCGTTGGTGGATCCTCGCCACAAGGGCGAGGATGACGGAGCGAGCGAGGGTGAACCGGTTTTCCGTCCGGAAGCGCTCCAGCCTCCGCCATCACCCCCACCGTCGTCATCCTCACCCCCAACCGCCGTCATCCTCACCCCCCACCGTCGTCATCCTCGGGCTTGTCCCGAGGATCTGCAGCCGGCGCCGCATCCCCGGCGGGCGTTGGCGGATCCTC
>CAWIQE010000010.1:0-116550 GCA_963838155.1 uncultured Alphaproteobacteria bacterium | reverse complement strand
CGGCGACGTCCGGAAAGCGCGGCGTCGGGCGGCGACCGTCCCGAACTGGATCGCCATAAGGAAATTGTTAGGGTTTACAAATTACTGAGTCGGCAAACACGAGGTTTGTCGATGCGTATGATGTTTCTCGCCCTCCTGTTGACCGTGCCGCTGGCGAGTTGCGCCAGGGCGCCGCATCACATCAACGATGTCTGTGCCGTTTTCAACCAGCGCAACGGCTGGTTCAACGACTGGCATTCGGCGGCTGCGCGTGCGGAGCGGCGGTATGGCGTGCCGGTTCCCGTCCTCATGGCGATCATCCGGAAGGAATCCGGGTTCCGCCCCTATGCGCGGCCGCCGCGCAAATGGATACTCGGGTTCATCCCCTGGAAACGGCCCTCCAGCGCCTACGGCTTTTCCCAGGCCCTCGACGGGACGTGGGACCGCTACAAGCGCGAGACCGGGAATTGGGGCGCGGACCGCAACAGCTTTGCCGACGCCATCGATTTCGTCGGCTGGTACAGCCGCGAAAGCCATGTGCGCAACGGCATCCCTCTGACCGACACCTACGATCTCTACCTGGCCTACTATTTCGGCCACACCGGCTATGCCCGGGGCGACTGGAAAAGCAACGCTTCGGTGCAGAGGGCGGCGCGCTCCGCCGCGGAGATGGCCCAACTCTACGCCTCGCAGATGCAGGTATGCAGCCTCTGACGCCCGAGCGGCGCCGGAGGTAGACCGTCCGGACCCCGCGGCATTCCGCACTTTTGCGAGCAGCAGGCTTGCGCGCAAAGTCCTGCTGCGCTAACCACGCCGCAACGCACCATCATCGCTGATGCCGCGCCGCTCGGCCATGGCCGGCGCCGGCCGACGCGGTTTCGAAGGGAAGGGACGGATGACCGCACTGCTGGTTTCCTACGCTCCGATCGCCATCTTTCTCGCGCTGAGCCTGGTGATAGGGCTGGCGCTCCTGATCGCCCCGTTCGTCGTCGCCTACAAGGCGCCGGATTCGGAGAAGCTGTCGGCCTACGAATGCGGGTTCAACGCGTTCGACGACGCCCGCATGAAGTTCGACATCCGCTTCTACCTGGTATCGATCCTCTTCATCATCTTCGATCTGGAAGTGGCCTTCCTGTTTCCCTGGGCCGTCTCCTTCAGTTCCATAGGCTGGATCGGGTTCTGGTCCATGATGGTGTTCCTTGCCGTGCTGACCGTCGGCTTTATCTACGAGTGGAGAAAAGGAGCGCTGGAATGGGATTGAACGATCGGGAGACGACGCTCGTCGCCCCGCCCGCCCGCGGCGTCATCGATCCGAGAACCGGTCGGCCGGCCGGCGGCGACGACGCCTTCTTCGCGGACGTCAACAACGAACTCGCCGACAAGGGCTTCCTCGTGACCTCGGCGGAGGACCTCATCACCTGGGCCCGCACCGGCTCGCTCATGTGGATGACGTTCGGTCTCGCCTGCTGCGCGGTCGAGATGATGCAGGTGTCCATGCCGCGCTACGACGTGGAGCGCTTCGGCTTCGCTCCGCGGGCCTCGCCGCGCCAGTCGGACGTGATGATCGTCGCCGGCACGCTGACCAACAAGATGGCGCCCGCGCTCCGCAAGGTCTACGACCAGATGCCGGAACCGCGCTACGTCATCTCCATGGGATCGTGCGCCAACGGCGGCGGCTACTACCACTATTCCTACGCCGTGGTGCGCGGCTGCGACCGGGTGGTCCCGGTCGACATCTACGTGCCGGGCTGTCCGCCCACCGCCGAAGCGCTGCTTTACGGTATCCTTCTCCTGCAGAAGAAGATCCGGCGAACCGGCACGATCGAGCGGTAAGGCCGCGAAGGGGGCAATCATGAGCGCAGCACTGGAAGACCTCGCCGGCTATCTCAAGGAAAGCCGGGAAGAGCTCTTCGAAACGGCGGCCGTCGCCTTCGGCGAGCTGACGCTGACGGCGTCGGTCGAGACGATCGTTCCGCTCCTCACCTTCCTCAGGGACGACGTGCAATGCCAGTTCGTCAACCTGACGGACATATGCGGCGTCGACTGGCCGGGCCGCGCGCGGCGCTTCGATGTCGTCTACCATCTCCTGTCGCCGCGCCAGAACCTGCGCATCCGGGTCAAGGTCGCCGTCGGCGAGGACGAGGCGGTTCCGTCCGCGACCTCGGTCTATCCGGGGGCCGACTGGTTCGAGCGCGAGGCCTACGACCTGTACGGAATCCTGTTCGTCGGTCATCCCGACCTGCGGCGCATTCTCACGGACTACGGGTTCGAGGGCCATCCGCTGCGCAAGGACTTCCCGCTGACCGGCTTCGTCGAGGTGCGCTACGACGACGAGGCGAAGCGGGTCGTCTACGAGCCGGTGCAGCTGAAGCAGGAATTCCGCTCCTTCGATTTCCTGAGCCCCTGGGAGGGAACCGAGTACGTCTTGCCGGGGGACGAAAAGGCGAACTAACTTTCGAAGGCGCGCGGGCGCTTGGTTGGCAAGGTTGCGCTCGCAGGACAGGATCAACGCCCAAGGCGACACCAGATGACAGAGCACAACGTCCGCAACTTCAACATCAACTTCGGGCCACAACACCCTGCCGCGCATGGTGTTTTGCGGCTTGTTCTGGAGCTTGACGGCGAGATCGTCGATCGCGTCGATCCGCATATCGGACTGCTTCATCGCGGCACGGAAAAGCTGATCGAGGCGAAGACCTATCTCCAGGCGATCCCCTATTTCGACCGGCTAGACTATGTCGCGCCGATGAACCAGGAACACGCCTTCGCCCTGGCCATCGAGAAGCTGACCGGTACCGAGGTGCCGATCCGCGGCCAGCTGATCCGCGTGATGTTCTGCGAGATCGGCCGCATTCTCTCGCACCTGCTCAACGTCACCACCCAGGCGATGGACGTCGGCGCCCTGACGCCGCCGCTGTGGGGCTTCGAGGAACGCGAGAAGCTGATGGTGTTCTACGAGCGGGCGTCGGGCTCGCGCATGCACGCGGCCTATTTCAGGGCGGGCGGCGTCCACCAGGACCTTCCGGAGAAGCTCGTCGAGGACATCGGCAAGTGGGTCGACCCGTTCCTTTCGACCTGCGACGACATCGAGGCCCTGCTGACCGACAACCGCATCTTCAAGCAGCGCAACGTCGACATCGGCGTCGTCAGCCTCGAGGACTGCTGGGCATGGGGCTTCTCGGGCGTGATGGTCCGCGGCTCGGGCGCCGCATGGGACCTCCGGCGCGCGCAGCCCTACGAATGCTATTCCGAGCTCGATTTCGACATCCCGATCGGCAAGAACGGGGATTGCTACGACCGGTACGTGATCCGGATGATCGAGATGCGTCAGTCGGCCCGCATCATCAAGCAATGCGTCGAACGCCTGCTCGGCAAGGAGCGCGTCGGTCCGGTCTCCGCTACCGACGGCAAGATGGTGCCGCCCAAGCGCGAGACGATGAAGCGCTCGATGGAGGCGCTGATCCACCATTTCAAGCTCTACACCGAGGGCTACCGCGTGCCGGAAGGCGAGGTGTACTGCGCCGTGGAGGCGCCGAAGGGCGAGTTCGGCGTCTATCTCGTCTCCGACGGCACCAACAAGCCGTACAGGTGCAAGATCAAGGCGCCGGGCTACGCGCACCTCCAGGCGATGGATTTCATCTGCCGCGGCCATCTGCTGGCGGACGTCTCGGCGATCCTAGGGTCGCTCGACATCGTGTTCGGCGAGGTCGACCGGTGAGGCGGCTCCTGGCAGTCCTGCTGCTGTCGGCCGCGCCGGCCGCGACCGCGCTCGCGCAGCAGCCGGCAGCCTCGGGCGCCCCGTCGGGCGCGTCCGGAGGCGACACGGTGGGCGCCCTCGTCGCCGAGGGCTACGAGATCAGGGCCGCGGTGCAGAACGCGGGCCGGTTCGTTCTTTTCCTGCAGAAGGACAAGACGGCCTATGCCTGCGATTTCGCCACGGTCAGCAGTTCGCGCTGCGAGCAAATCAACTAGGGGACACGGGAACAGAAATGTCAGTCCGTCGACTAGCCGAAGACGACGTCCAACCGAGCGGTTTCGAATTCAACAGCGAAAACGCGAAGTGGGCGGACCGGACCATAAGGAAGTACCCGGCAGGGCGCGAGCAATCCGCCGTCATACCGCTGCTGATGCGCGCGCAGGAACAGGAAGGCTGGGTGACGAGGGCGGCGATCGAAAGCGTCGCCGACATGCTTGGCATGCCCTACATCCGGGCGCTCGAGGTCGCGACCTTCTACACCCAGTTCCAGCTCAATCCCGTCGGAAGCCGGGCCCATGTGCAGGTCTGCGGCACGACCCCTTGCATGCTGCGCGGTTCGGAGGCGCTGATCGACGTCTGCCGGCGCAAGATCCATCACGACCAGTTCGAGACGAACGAGGCCGGCACGCTCTCCTGGGAAGAGGTCGAATGCCAGGGCGCCTGCGTGAACGCGCCGATGGTCATGATCTTCAAGGACACCTACGAGGACCTGACGCCCGAACGTCTGGAAGAGATCATCGACCTGTTCGAGGCCGGGAAGGGCGCGGACGTGCCGGCCGGTCCCCAGGTCGACCGCATCTATTCCGCGCCGGTGGGCGGCCGCACGACGCTCCTGGACGACGACGGAGGGAAGGCGCCGTCATCCGGCAAGCCGTCCGCGAAGAAGGCTTCCGGAGCAGGCGCCGTGCCGCCCTCGAAGGCCGGCAAGCCGGTGACCTCCGCCCCCGAGACGGATCCCTCGATCGAGACGCCGTCCCCGGAAAAGGCCGATGGCGGCAAGGAGGAGGCCAGGACCGACGACAAGGAGGCGGCGAAGGCGAGCGCCGACGGCAGGACGAGCGACTCCACATCGGGCAGCGCGACCGCCAGCACCGTCAAGGGAAGCGACGTCGGCCGGGCGCGCTCGAACCCGACCATGGATGTCGCGGGAACCGCCAAGTCGCATTCCGCGCCGAAAGCGCGGGCCGCAGGCAGGAAGGACGACCGTCCCAACGCCACCATGAAGATCGCGCAAAGCGCCAAGGGCGCCGGCGCGGCCGAGTCCGGCGGCCCCCCTGCGATGGAAAGGCCGGATGAGCCCGACGACCTCAAGTCGATTGCCGGCATCGGACCGAAGATCGAGGAGAAGCTCCACGGGCTCGGCATCTGGACATGGCGGCAGATCGCCAACCTCAAGAAGTCCGAGCGCGACTGGCTGGACGCGCAGCTCAATTTCCACGGCCGCATCGAGCGCGAGGAATGGGTCAAGCAGGCCAAGGCCCTGGCCAAGGGCGGCGAGGCCGAATACGTCAAGGTCTTCGGCAAACTTCCGCGCTGATGGCTGGATTGAAAGGGAACGGATCACGCCATGCTTGCTGACAAGGATCGGATCTTCACCAACATCTACGGCATTCACGACCGGTCGTTGAAGGGTGCGATGAAACGCGGCCACTGGGACGGGACCAAGGGTCTCATCGAAAAGGGCCGCGACTGGATCATCTCGGAGATGAAGGCGTCGGGCCTGCGCGGGCGGGGCGGCGCTGGCTTCCCGACCGGCCTGAAGTGGTCCTTCATGCCGAAGGAGAGCGATGGCCGGCCGCACTACCTCGTCGTCAACGCCGACGAGTCGGAGCCCGGTACCTGCAAGGACCGCGACATCATGCGCCACGATCCGCATACGCTGATCGAGGGCTGCGTCGTCGCCGGCTTCGCGATGGGCGCCCACCACGCCTACATCTACATCCGCGGCGAATACATCCGCGAGCGCGAGGCGCTCCAGGCGGCAATCGACGAATGCTACGATGCGGGGCTCCTGGGCGCCGGCAACAAGTGCGGGTGGGACTTCGACGTCATCGTCCACCACGGCGCCGGCGCCTATATCTGCGGCGAGGAAACGGCGCTGCTCGAGAGCCTGGAGGGCAAGAAGGGCCAGCCGCGCCTCAAGCCCCCGTTCCCGGCCAATGTCGGCCTCTACGGCTGCCCGACGACCGTGAACAACGTCGAGTCGATCGCCGTGGCGCCGACGATCCTCCGGCGCGGGGCGGGCTGGTTCGCCGGCTTCGGCCGCGAGAACAACACCGGCACCAAGCTCTTCTGCGTCTCGGGCCACGTCGAGCGCCCCTGCACCTTCGAGGAGGCGATGTCGATCCCGTTCCGCGAGCTCATCGACCGCCATTGCGGCGGCATCCGCGGCGGATGGGACAACCTCCTTGCGGTCATTCCCGGCGGCTCCTCGGTGCCGCTGGTGCCGGCGGACCAGATCATCGACGCGCCGATGGATTTCGACGGCCTTCGAGACCTCAAGTCGGGCCTCGGGACGGCAGCGGTCATCGTCATGGACAAGTCGACCGACATCGTGAAGGCGATTTCGCGCATCGCCTATTTCTACCGTCACGAAAGCTGCGGCCAGTGCACGCCCTGCCGCGAAGGGACGGGCTGGATGTGGCGCGTCATGGAGCGCATGGTCGTCGGGCGCGCGCAGAAGCGCGAGATCGACATGCTGTTCGACGTGACCAAGCAGATCGAGGGGCATACGATCTGCGCGCTCGGCGATGCCGCGGCGTGGCCGATCCAGGGGCTCATCCGTCACTTCCGCCCCGAGATCGAGCGGCGTATCGACGAGTTCACGCGCAATGCCGACACGAGCCGGTCGGCGGTGCTGGAGGCAGCGGAATAGCCGACGCAACGACAGAGACCGGCCGCGGCGAACGGCCGGTCCAAGGAAACGTTTCGAGGAAAAGACAGGTCACGACAAGGAGCCAGCTTATGTCGACGTTTTCTTTTCCCGATGCAACGAGACCGGAAAGCATGATGGATATGTCGAACTGGATGAAGGAAATGCAGGCGATGCCGGTCGGCCCGCTCATGGCTCATCCGATGGCGGCCTCCGCCGCGGCAACCGCGCTCGGCGTGGCCGCCGCCGGGCAGATGCTCGGCCTGATGATGGGCTCGATGCAGGGCGCGCTGGAGATGTCGCGCAGAATGGGCTTCCCCTCGGCCGAGGAATTCTTCGAAAGTGCCGACGCCTGGCAGGCGGGCGACGTCTTCGGAATGCCGGGCGGGCGCACCGCACCGGTTCCGCCCGCTGCCGCGCCGGAACCGGCCGCCGCGAAGGGCGCGTCCCCCCGCAAGGCCTCGGCGCCGCAGGCGAAGGCCCGGGCCGCCGAAACCGTATCCGACCTCAAGGCGGCGGCGGACAGCGTCGCGGATGCCGCCGTCGAGGCCCGGGACGTGCCGGCGCCGGCACGGGCGGAGGTGCCGCCGCAAACCGACCTGTCGCCGGAGGAGTTCCGGCGTCCGCCGGAAATGGCGAAGCCGGAGGCGCCGGACGATTTGAAGCAGATATCGGGTATCGGCCCGAAACTGGAACAGGTGCTCAACGGCATCGGCATCTGGACGTTCGGCCAGATCGTCGCCTTGTCGCCGCAGGAAGTCGGCTGGCTCGACGACTATCTCCAGTTCAAGGGGCGGATCGAACGCGACGGCTGGCAGGCGCAGGCGAAATCGCTCGCGGCCGCCGGACAATAGGCAATTGCCGGGCGATGCCCGGCTTCGTGCAGCCCGGACGGGGGGCCTCCTGTCCGGGCATGAGGGAAAGTGAAGCATGGCTAAGATCAAGGTCGACGGAAAAGAGATCGAGGTTCCGGATCACTACACGCTGCTGCAGGCGTGCGAGGACGCCGGCGCCGAGGTGCCGCGTTTCTGCTTCCACGAGAGGCTGTCGATCGCCGGCAACTGCCGCATGTGCCTCGTGGAGGTGAAGGGCGGGCCGCCCAAGCCGGCCGCGTCCTGCGCCATGGGCGTGCGCGACCTGCGGCCGGGGCCGAACGGGGAGGCGCCGGAGGTCTTCACCAATACCCCCATGGTCAAGAAGGCGCGCGAAGGCGTGATGGAGTTCCTGCTCATCAACCATCCGCTCGACTGTCCGATCTGCGACCAGGGCGGCGAGTGCGACCTGCAGGACCAGGCCATGGCCTTCGGCATGGACGCCTCGCGCTACCAGGAAAACAAGCGCGCCGTCGAGGACAAGTACATCGGCCCGCTGGTCAAGACGATCATGAACCGCTGCATCCACTGCACGCGGTGCGTCCGGTTCACGACGGAGGTCGCCGGCATTTCCGAGCTCGGCCTGATCGGGCGGGGCGAGGACGCCGAGATCACGACCTATCTCGAACACGCCATGACCTCCGAGCTCCAGGGCAACGTCATCGACCTCTGCCCGGTCGGAGCCCTGACGTCCAAGCCCTACGCGTTCCAGGCGCGGCCCTGGGAACTGGGCAAGACGGAATTGATCGACGTCATGGACGCCTGCGGTTCCGCGATCCGGGTCGACACGCGCGGCAGGGAAGTCATGCGCATCATGCCGCGGGTGAACGAGGCGGTGAACGAGGAGTGGATCTCCGACAAGACCCGCTTCATATGGGACGGGCTCAGGACCCAGCGGCTCGACAAGCCCTATGTGAAGGTCGACGGTCGCTTCCGGCCGGCGAGCTGGGCGGAAGCCTTCAAGGCCATCGCCGATGCGGTCAAGTCGGCATCGCCCGACAGCATCGGCGCGGTTGCCGGCGACCTGGCGACGGTCGAGGAGATGTACGCGCTCAAGGAACTGATGACGTCGCTCGGTTCGCCGAACATCGACTGCCGGCAGGACCGGTCGGTCCTCGACCCGGCCTTCGGGCGCGCCTCCTATCTGTTCAATCCGACCATCGAGGGCATCGAGGACGCCGACGCACTCCTCGTCATCGGCTCCAACCCCCGCTTCGAGGCGTCGGTGCTCAACGCGCGCATCCGCAAGCGCTGGCGCATGAACGATCCGTTCCCGATCGCCGTGATCGGCGAAAACGCCGACCTGCGATACGACTACGACTATCTCGGGGCCGGCGCCGAGACGCTCACCGGCCTGATCGACGGCAAGCATGCCTTCCTCGACACGCTCAAGAAGGCCGAGCGCCCGATGATCGTCGTCGGGCAGGGGGCGCTGTCCCGCCCCGACGGCCTGTCGCTGCTGGGCCATGCCGCAAGGCTCGCCGATGCGGTCGGCGCCATCGGCGCCGAATGGAACGGGTTCGGCGTGATCCACACGGCGGCCGCGCGCGTCGGTGGCCTCGACCTGGGCTTCGTGCCGGGCGAGGGCGGCATGACCGCCGCGAAAATGCTGACGGACGCGGCGGTGCTCTTCCTTCTCGGCGCCGACGAACTGGACATGGCCGCGCGGACGTCCGGCTTCACCGTCTACATCGGCACGCACGGCGACGTCGGTGCGCACCATGCGGACGTGATCCTCCCGTCGGCCGCCTACACCGAGAAGTCGGGCACCTACGTGAACACCGAAGGGCGCGTCCAGCTCGCCAACCGGGCGGGCTTCCCCCCGGGAGACGCGCGCGAGGACTGGGCGATCATCCGGGCGCTCTCCGACGTGCTCGGCCACAAGCTGCCGTTCGATTCGCTCAACGCGCTGCGCGCCAGGCTCTACGTCGCCCATCCGCATTTCGCCGCGATCGACGAAATTCGCGGCGACGACTTCGACGCCGTATCGGCGGGGTTCGCCGAGCTGGCGAAAAAAGCGCGCAAGCTCGACGACTCCGGATTTGCGTCGCCGGTCAAAGACTTCTATTTGACCAACCCGATAGCGCGTGCCTCGGCCGTCATGGCCGAATGTTCGGCGCTCGCTCGGGGTGAAACCAAAGTCGCGGCCGAGTAGGGGATAGAAAGCGCAAGACCATGGACGGATTTTTCGCCACATATGTCCTGCCGGGACTGATCATGCTCGGCGAGTCGCTTCTGCTGCTCGTCTGCCTGCTTCTCTTCATCGCCTACATCCTGCTCGCCGACCGCAAGATCTGGGCGGCCGTCCAGATGCGGCGCGGCCCCAACGTCGTCGGCCCCTGGGGGCTGCTGCAATCCTTCGCGGATCTTCTGAAGCTGGCGCTCAAGGAGCCGATCATCCCGGCGAGCGCCAACAAGGGCGTCTTCCTCCTGGCTCCGCTGGTATCCGTCACCTTGGCGCTGGCGACCTGGGCGGTCATCCCGCTGAACGAGAACTGGGCCGTCGCGAACATCAATGTCGGCATCCTCTACATCTTCGCCATATCGTCGCTGGAAGTTTACGGCGTCATCATGGCCGGATGGGCGTCGAACTCGAAATACGCCTTCCTCGGCGCCCTGCGCTCCGCCGCGCAGATGGTCTCCTACGAAGTCTCGATCGGCTTCGTCATCATTACGGTGCTGCTGACCGTCGGCTCGCTCAACCTCAGCGACATCGTGCTCTCGCAGAAGGTCGGGCTCGGCACGAAGCTCGGCCTGCCGAACTCGTTCCTCGACTGGCACTGGCTGTCGCTGTTCCCGATGTTCGTCGTCTTCTTCATCTCGTCGCTTGCCGAGACGAACCGCCCGCCCTTCGATCTTCCCGAGGCCGAATTGGAGCTGGTCGCGGGCTACATGGTCGAATACTCCTCCATGCCCTTCATGATGTTCATGCTGGGCGAGTATGCGGCCATCGTGCTCCTGTGCGCGCTGACGACGATCCTCTTCCTCGGGGGATGGCTGCCGCCGGTCGACGTCGCAGTGCTCAACTGGGTTCCGGGCATCATCTGGTTCGTCCTCAAGGTCTGCTTCGTCTTCTTCATGTTCGCGCTCGTGAAGGCGTTCGTGCCGCGCTACCGCTACGATCAGCTGATGCGTCTCGGCTGGAAGGTGTTCCTGCCGCTGTCGCTCGCGATGGTCGTGATCGTCGCCTTCGTGCTCAAGCTGACGGGATGGGCCTGATGTCTCTGCAGGCAATCGGAGCGCTGGTCGGACTGCTCGTAGCGGCGATCGAGATGGTCGTCCTGCGCGCGCTTTCGAAGCGGGTCGACCTGCCGGAAACGAAGAAAGTTCTCAATGTCGTGGGAGTGAGCCAGTTCGTGCTCTTCCCCATCGTCGGCTGGTTCGCCGCCGACGCGATTGGAGGTCAATGATGGCGGGTCTCGCACAGGCTGCCAACGCGCTTTTCCTGAAGGAGTTCGTCCAGGCCGTCGGCCTGTCGATGCGTTATTTCTTCAGGCCGAAGGCGACGATCAACTATCCCTTCGAAAAGGGGCCGGTCAGCCCGCGCTTCCGCGGGGAGCATGCGCTGCGCCGGTATCCGAACGGGCAGGAGCGCTGCATCGCCTGCAAGCTTTGCGAGGCGATATGCCCGGCCCAGGCGATCACCATCGAGGCCGGTCCACGCCGCAACGACGGCACGCGCCGGACGGTGCGCTACGACATCGACATGGTGAAGTGCATCTATTGCGGGTTCTGCCAGGAGGCCTGCCCGGTCGATGCGATCGTCGAGGGGCCGAATTTCGAATTTTCCACCGAGACACGGGAAGAGCTCTACTACGACAAGGACAAGCTCCTCGAAAACGGCGACCGGTGGGAGCGCGAACTCGCGCACAACATTGCGATGGACGCGCCGTACAGGTAAGTCGATCGCCCAAAAGGCAGTCCGGGGTGTTCCCGGGCTCAAGCAGTTGAAGGCGCGAGCGGGACAAACCCGGCGCGCCCGATCGGGGTGGCGGCGAACGGTCGTCGCATCCGGGGGAAAAAGACGAAAAAGGCACCGCTCATGGGTCTCCAGGCTCTGTTTTTCTATATCTTCGCCTTTATCGCCGTGGCATCCGCCTTCATGGTGATCGCGGCGCGCAACCCGGTGCACTCGGTGTTGTTCCTCATCCTCACCTTCTTCAACGCGGCGGGGCTGTTCCTGCTGACCGGTGCGGAATTCCTGGCGATGATCTTGCTCGTCGTCTATGTCGGCGCCGTGGCGGTGCTCTTCCTGTTCGTGGTGATGATGCTCGACATCGACTTCGCCGAATTGCGCTCCGGCGTGCTCGAATACGCGCCGATCGGGGCGCTGATCGGGGTCATCCTGCTTGCCGAACTGGTCGTGGTGCTCGGCGGAAGCATCCTGTCGCCGGACATCGTCTCCAATGTCGGCCACCCGATCCCGCCGCTCGACGTGCGCACCAACACGGCCGCGCTCGGCGACGTGCTCTACACGGACTACATCTACTTCTTCCAGATTGCCGGCATGGTGCTGCTCGTCGCCATGATCGGGGCCATCGTCCTGACGCTGCAGCATCGCCGGGACGTCAAGCGCCAGAACATCGCACGCCAGGTGGCCCGCTCGCCCCAGACCGCCGTCGAGGTGGTCAAGGTGAAGCCCGGGCAGGGCATATAGGTCGCCGAGCGAGGAGCAGGACAATGGAAATCGGACTAGCCCACTACCTCACGGTCAGCGCCATACTGTTCACGCTCGGCGTGTTCGGCATCTTCCTGAACCGCAAGAACATCATCGTCATCCTGATGTCGGTCGAGCTGATATTGCTGGCGGTCAATCTCAACATGGTGGCGTTCTCGGCCTACCTCAACGACATCGTCGGCCAGGTGTTCGCCCTCTTCATCCTGACCGTGGCGGCCGCGGAAGCGGCGATCGGCCTGGCCATCCTCGTCGTCTTCTACCGCAACCGCGGCTCCATCGCCGTCGCCGACGTCAACACGATGAAGGGCTGACCCGCCATGTATGTCGCCATCGTCTTCCTGCCCCTTCTCGGCGCGATCATCGCGGGCCTGTTCGGCCGCTCGATCGGAGCCAAGGCCTCCGAGTACGTCACCTGCGGCCTGATGCTCGTGTCGCTGGTCCTCGCCTGGATCGCGTTCTTCACCGTCGGGCTCGGCGAAACGCAGCTGTTCCACGTCGAGGTGTTCCGCTGGATCACCTCCGGCAACCTCGCGGTGGACTGGCAGCTGCGGGTGGACACGCTCACCGTCGTCATGTTGATCGTGGTGACGACCGTGTCCACGCTCGTGCACGTCTACTCGATCGGCTACATGCACAGCGACCCGCACCGGCCGCGCTTCTTCGCCTATCTTTCGCTGTTCACCTTCGCCATGCTCATGCTGGTGACGGCGAACAACCTCCTGCAGCTGTTCTTCGGCTGGGAAGGCGTCGGGCTGGCGTCGTATCTGCTGATCGGCTTCTGGTACAAGCGGCCGGCCGCCTGCGCCGCCGCGATCAAGGCCTTCGTGGTCAACCGCGTCGGCGATTTCGGCTTCGCACTGGGCATCTTCGGCGTCTTCGTGCTGTTCGGCTCGATCAATCTCGATACGGTCTTCGCCAATGCCCAGGACTTCCTCCCGAAGTCGGGCTCGGCGGACGCGGCCAAGACCGTGATCGACCTCTTCGGCATGCAGCTCGACAAGCAGGGCGCGATCACCGCCGTCTGCCTGCTGCTCTTCATGGGCGCGATGGGCAAGTCGGCGCAGTTCTTCCTGCACACCTGGCTGCCGGACGCCATGGAAGGTCCGACGCCCGTTTCCGCCCTCATCCACGCCGCGACCATGGTGACCGCGGGCGTCTTCCTCGTCGCGCGCATGTCGCCGCTGTTCGAGCTGTCGCAGACGGCGCTCGTGTTCGTCACGATCATCGGCTCGGTGACGGCGTTCTTCGCCGCGACCGTCGGTCTCGTGCAGAACGACATCAAGCGGGTCATCGCCTACTCGACCTGCTCGCAGCTCGGCTACATGTTCGCGGCCATGGGCATCGGCGCCTATGGCGCGGGCATCTTCCACCTGTTCACCCACGCCTTCTTCAAGGCGCTGCTGTTCCTTTGCGCCGGTTCGGTCATCCACGCCATGTCCGACGAACAGGACATGCGGCGCATGGGCGGCCTGCGCACCCACATTCCCATGACCTACTGGACCATGGTCATCGGCACGCTGGCGCTCACGGGCTTCGGCATCCCGTTCACGACGATCGGTACGGCGGGCTTCGTCTCGAAGGACGCGATAATCGAGGCGGCGTTCGCCTCGCATTCGCCGCTGAACATGTTCGCCTTCTGGATGCTCGTCATTGCGGCGGCATTCACCAGCTTCTATTCCTGGCGGCTCATCTTCATGACGTTCCACGGCAAGCCGCGGGCTTCGGCCGACGTCATGCACCACGTCCATGAATTGCCGCAGGTGATGCTGGTTCCGCTCTACGTGCTGGCCGCGGGCGCGCTCTTCGCCGGGATGATCTTCAAGACCGACTTCTTCGGCGAGGGCTATCACGAGTTCTGGAAGCACGCGATCTTCACGCTCTCCTCGAACTCGGTGCTGACCGACTACGAGCACATCGCCGAATGGGCGAGCCTCAGCCCGTTCATCGCGATGGCGCTCGGCTTCGTCGTGGCCTGGTACTTCTACATCCGCTCCCCGGAGACGCCGCGCAGGCTCGCCGAGCAGCACAGGGCGCTGTACCTCTTCCTGCTCAACAAATGGTATTTCGACGAGGTCTACGACTTCCTCTTCGTCCGCGGCGCGAAGCGCCTAGGCTACTTCCTCTGGAAGGAAGGCGACGGGGCCGTCATCGACCGTCTCGGGCCGGACGGGGTCGCGGCCCGGGTGCAGGATATCACCGGGCGGGTCGTCCGGCTTCAGTCCGGCTACCTCTATCACTACGCGTTCGCGATGCTGATCGGCGTCGCGGCGCTCGTCACCTGGATGATGCTCGGGAGTTCCCTCTGATGACCGATTGGCCGATTCTCTCCACGGTCACCTTCCTGCCGCTCGTCGGCGCGGCCCTGATTCTCCTGATCCGGGACGACAACGAGATCGGGCGGCGCAACATCCGCAACGTGGCGCTGCTGACGACGGCCTTCACCTTCGTGCTGTCGCTTCTGATCTGGGTCGGCTTCGACACGTCGCAATCCGGCTTCCAGATGGTCGAGAAGGCGGACTGGCTCGACACCGGCATTTCGTACCACATGGGCGTGGACGGCATCTCGATGCTGTTCGTCATCCTGACGACCTTCCTGATGCCGCTCTGCATCCTGGCGAGCTGGGAATCCGTGCAGAAGCGCGTGAAGTCCTACATGATCGCCTTCCTGCTCCTCGAGACGATGATGATCGGCGTCTTCTGCGCCCTCGACATCGTGCTTTTCTACGTCTTCTTCGAGGGCGGCCTCATCCCGATGTTCATCATCATCGGCGTGTGGGGCGGTGCGCGCCGCGTCTATGCCTCCTTCAAGTTCTTCCTCTACACCTTCCTCGGTTCGGTGCTGATGCTGCTCGCCATCATGGCGATGTACTGGCAGGCGGGGACGACGGACATCTCGCTGCTCCTGCAGCACGATTTCCCGGCCTCGATGCAGACCTGGCTGTGGCTCGCCTTCTTCGCCTCCTTCGCGGTGAAGATGCCGATGTGGCCCGTGCACACATGGCTGCCGGACGCCCACGTGGAGGCGCCGACGGCCGGCTCGGTCATCCTGGCGGGCATCCTGCTGAAGCTCGGCGGCTACGGGTTCCTCCGGTTCTCCCTGCCGATGTTCCCCCTGGCCTCGGATCACCTGGCACCCCTGGTCTTCACGCTCTCGATCATGGCGATCATCTACACGTCGCTGGTCGCGCTGATGCAGCAGGACATGAAGAAGCTGATCGCCTATTCCTCGGTCGCCCACATGGGATACGTGACGATGGGCATCTTCGCCGCCAACGTGCAGGGCGTGCAGGGCGGCATCTTCCAGATGCTGTCGCACGGGCTGGTCTCCGGCGCGCTGTTCCTGTGCGTCGGCGTCGTCTACGACCGTCTCCATACGCGCGAGATCGCGGCCTATGGCGGCCTCGTGAACAACATGCCGAAATACGCGCTGGCGTTCATGGTGTTCACGATGGCCAATGTCGGCCTGCCGGGGACGTCGGGATTCATCGGCGAATTCCTGACGCTCATCGGCATATTCCAGGTCAATACCTGGGTGGCGCTGTTCGCGACGACCGGCGTGATCCTGTCTGCCGCCTATGCCCTTTGGCTGTATCGGCGGATGATCTTCGGGGCGTTGGAGAAGGAGAGCCTGAAGGCCATGCTGGACCTGTCCGGCCGCGAGAAGCTCATTCTCTACCCGCTCATCGCCCTGACGATCTTCTTCGGCATCTACCCGACGCCGATCTTCAATGTCACCGCGGCCTCGGTCGACACGCTGGTGAACCACTACCACGCCTCGCTGCAGTCGGCGCAGCATCTGGCTGCGCTCGCCTCGAAGTGACGAACAGGACACCGAAATGACTGCTGACATCCTCTCCGCAAGCCTCCAGCTCTCCGTGCCGGAAATCATCCTGGCCGTCGGGGCGATGGTGCTCCTGATGATCGGCGTGTTTTCCCGCGACGGATCGACGACCCTGGTCACCGGGCTCGCCGTCGCGGTCCTGATCATGGCCGGCCTCTGGATCGTCTTCGTCGGCGGGGAGGGGGCGGCCTATGGCGGGGCATTTCTTTCCGACGATTTCGCGCAGTACATGAAGATCCTGGTCTTGATCGGCTCGATCGCCGCCATGGTGATGACGGTCGGCCACGCCCGCAACGAACAGGTGGACAAGTTCGAATTTCCGGTCCTCCTGGTGCTGGCCACGCTCGGCATGTTGCTCATGGTTTCGGCCAACAGCCTTATCTCGCTCTATCTCGGCCTCGAACTGCAGTCGCTCGCGCTCTACGTCGTCGCCGCCATCAATCGCGAGAGCGTCCGCTCGACGGAGGCCGGCCTGAAGTATTTCGTGCTCGGGGCTCTGTCGTCGGGCATGCTGCTCTACGGCATGTCGCTGGTCTACGGCTTCACGGGACATATCGAGTTTCCGCAGGTCGCCGCCGCGCTAAAGGCGCACGGCGCCTCGCTCGGCCTGGTTTTCGGCCTCGTCTTCGTGCTGGCCGGCATCGCCTTCAAGATCTCCGCCGTGCCGTTCCACATGTGGACGCCCGACGTCTACGAGGGCGCGCCGACGCCCGTGACGGCCTTCTTCGCGGCCGCGCCCAAGGTGGCGGCCATGGCGATGCTCGTTCGCATCGTGACCGAGGCGTTCCAGCCGATCACGGTCGACTGGCAGCAGATCGTCGTGTTCATCTCCATCGCGTCCATGGTGCTCGGCGCCTTCGCGGCGATCGGCCAGACGAACATCAAGCGCCTGATGGCCTATTCCTCGATCGGTCACATGGGCTACGCGCTCGTCGGCCTGGCGGCCGGCACCGAGGCCGGCGTACGCGGCGTGTCGCTCTACATGCTGATCTACATGGTCATGACCCTCGGCACGTTCGCCTGCATCCTCGCCATGCGGCGCAAGGAGGAGGGCAACGTCGAGCTGATCGAGGACCTCGCCGGCTTGGCGTCGACGAAACCCGTCATGGCGACGATGCTGACCATCCTGATGTTCTCGCTGGCCGGCGTTCCGCCGCTCGCCGGCTTCTTCGCCAAGTACTTCGTGTTCATGGCCGCCATACAGGCGCATCTCTACGCCCTGGCCGTCATCGGCGTGCTCGCCTCGGTGGTCGGCGCCTACTATTACCTGCGCGTCGTCAAGATCATGTGGTTCGACGAGCCGGCGGGCGAGTTCGTGCCGGTCGCGGGCGAGTTGCAGTTCGTTTTCGGCCTGTCGGGCCTCTTCACGCTCGGCTATGTGCTGATCGGCGGTCCGATCGGCACGGCGGCGGCCGCTGCCGCCAAGACATTCTTCTGAGAATGGCGTTCAGCCTCTCGCCGCTCGCGGCGCGGGCCGGTTACCGGCTCGCTGCCTTCGACACCATCGGGTCGACGAACGCCGAGGCGTTGAAGCGGGCACAGGCCGGCGACGGCGGCGGCCTCTGGCTGGTGTCCAAGCGGCAGGAGAGCGGCCGGGGAAGGCGAGGGCGCCCGTGGTCGACGGAAGAGGGCAATCTCGCCGCGACGCTCCTCGTGATCGGCGACTACGGCCTGTCGCGCGCCGCGACGCTCGGCTTCGTGGCGGGCCTGTCGCTCAGCGATGCCCTGGGCGCATTCCTGCCGGGCCACACGGTCTCGATCGGCGTCGACGGCGCCGATGGCGGCGGGCCGGCGGGTGAGAAGGCGCGCATCGAACTGAAATGGCCGAACGACGTTCTGGCCAACGGCGCCAAGCTTGCCGGCATCCTGCTGGAGTTGGCGCTTCTGCCGGACGGTCGGTTTGCCGCCGCAGTCGGCATCGGGGTGAACGTCGTGAGCCATCCGCCCGACCTGCCGTACCCGGCCACGGATGTCGCGACCATCGCCGGGCCGGTGAGGGCCGAGGACGTTTTCCTCGCCCTTTCGGACGCCTGGCTCGACAACGCGGCGCTGTGGGACGAAGGCCGGGGGCTGGCGCGTCTCAGGGAGCGCTGGCTTGAACGGGCTTCCGGGCTCGGCGGACCCGTGGCCGTTCGCATCGGCGGCGAGGTCGTGCGCGGAACGTTCGAAACGATCGATGCCGACTGCCGCTTCGTCATCCGCCGGTCCGACGGATCGATGCTGAGCGTAACGGCAGGCGAGGTACATTTCGGGGCAGTGGCTTCGGCCGCCGCCGTCTAGAGCATTTCCAGGAACAACGGGAACCGATTTTCCGTTCGGAAGTGCGCAAATACAATGAGATGGAACGTTCGCGACTCCGTGTAGCGCGAACGGGCTCTCGAGTCAGGGATGATCGGAATGGCATCTGCAGAAGGCGACGAACTGGTCTTCGTGCCGCTCGGAGGGGTCGGCGAGATCGGCATGAACCTGGCGCTCTACGGCTACGGGCCGGAGCGGCAGCGCGAGTGGCTCATGGTCGATTGCGGCGTCACCTTTCCCGGACCCGAATTGCCGGGCGTCGACCTGGTGCTGCCCGACATCGGCTTTCTCGCCGGCGAGCGGCGGAACCTCAAGGGGATCGTCATTACCCATGCGCACGAGGACCATTACGGCGCCCTGAGCGAGCTTTGGCGGGGCCTGAACGTGCCCGTCTACGTGTCGCCCTTCACCGCGGGAATGCTGTCGGCCAAGCGCGCCTACGAGAAGGATCGCGAAGAGGTGCCGGTCACGATCTACCGTGCCGGCGAACGCTTCCGGGTCGGACCCTTCGAGGTCGAGGCCGTGGCGGTCAACCACTCGATCCCCGAACCGGTCTCGCTGGTTCTCCGCACCCCGCTCGGCGCGATCATCCATTCCGGCGACTGGAAGATCGACGCCGAGCCGGCCCTCGGTCCTCTGACGAACGAGAAGAGGTTCCGCGAACTCGGCGACGAAGGCGTCCTCGCGCTGATGTGCGATTCCACCAATGCCATGCGCGAGGGCGTTTCGCCCTCCGAGCGCGAGGTCGGCGACAGCCTCGAAAACATCATCCGGAACGCCCGCGGACGGGTGGCGATCACGACCTTCGCCTCGAATGTCGGGCGCATCCGCTCCGTCGCCCGCGCGGCGAAGGATGCCGGGCGGGAAGTTCTCCTTCTCGGCAGTTCGATCCGTCGCGTCGTCGACGTCGCGACGGAGGTCGGGCTCATGGACGGCGTCGGCCCGTTCATCGCCGAAGACGAATACGGCTTCATTCCGCGCGACAAGATCGTCGTCATCCTGACGGGCAGCCAGGGTGAGCCGCGCGCCGCCCTCGCCAAGCTCGCACGCGACGAAATGCGCCATGTGGCGCTGACGTCGGGGGACATGGTGGTCTTTTCCTCGCGCACGATCCCCGGCAACGAAAAGGCGATCATCGAGATCCGGAACGGCCTGATCGAGCAGGGGATCGAGGTCGTGACGGATGCCGAGGCCCTGGTCCACGTGTCGGGCCATCCCCGGCGCAGCGAGCTGCAGCAGATGTACGAATGGGTGCGGCCGGATATCCTCGTGCCGGTGCACGGCGAGGCCGCGCACCTCGCCGCCCAGGCCGATCTCGCCCGGCAGAGCGGCATCCGGCAGGTGCCGCGGGTGCGCAACGGCGACATGCTTCGCCTGGCGCCCGGCGCCGCGGAGAAGATCGGCGAGGTGCCCTTCGGCCGTATCTACAAGGACGGCAGGCTGATCGGCGACTACGAGGAAATGGGCATTTCGGAACGCCGCAAGCTGTCCTTCGTCGGACATGTCTCGGTCGGGGTGATCCTGGACGGGCGCTACGAAATCCTCCGCGATCCCGACGTCGCGGCGCATGGCCTGCCGGTGTTCGACGAGGAGGGCGACGACATGATCGACGTGCTCTACGACGCGACCGTAGGCGCCGTCGAAAGCATCCCGCGTCCGCGACGCAAGGATCTGGACACGGTGCGCGAGGCGGTCCGCCGCGCCGTGCGCGCCGCCGCGAACGAGGTCTGGGGCAAGAAGCCGGTTGTCACCGTCTTCGTGACGAAGGTATAGAACGGCATGCTCGGACGCCTGAACCACGTCGCCATCGCCGTGACAGACCTCGCTGCCGCCTGCGAGCGCTACCGCGGCAGCCTCGGCGCCACGATCGGCGCGGTGCAGTCCCTGCCGGAACACGGCGTGACCGTCGCCTTCGTCGAGCTGCCGAACACGAAGATCGAGCTGCTCGAGCCCCTCGGAGACGACTCCCCGATCGCGCCGTTCCTGGAGAGGAACCCCGCCGGCGGCATCCACCATGTCTGCTATGAGGTCGACGACGTCCTCGCGGCCCGGGATCGCCTGGTGGCGGACGGGGCGAGGGTCATCGGGGACGGCACCTTGAAAACGGGCGCGCACGGCAAGCCGGTGCTTTTCCTTCATCCCAAGGACTTCTTCGGGACGTTGATCGAACTCGAGCAGAGCTGACCGGCGCGCCGGCCCGCGACAATTCAACGAGAAACCGCCCCATGCCCTGGTATTCCTACGCAGCCATCTTTTTCGTGCTCTGGTGGATCGTGCTCTTCGCGGTCCTGCCTTTCGGCGTGCGCAGCCAGCCCGAAGAGGAGACGCTTCTCGGAACGGACCGCGGCGCGCCGTCGAGGTTCCGGTTCGGCCGCAAGATGCTGGCGACCACAGTCGTGACGATCGCGATCTTCGCGGTCTATTACGTCCTGACGGCCGTTTTCGGATTATCCTTCGACGATATCCCGTCGATCATACCGACATTCCAGTAGAGCGACGGCGACTGAGATCGCGGAAAGCAAAAAAAAACAAGGCCGCAAGGCCTTGTTCTTGAAGTATCGCGTGATCTCATCCCTTTGCGGGGGCAGCGACCGAAGAGCGCGCCGGAGATCAAATCCTCCCAAGACTTGACCGCGAAATAAGCAGGAGTGCTTTGCACCTGCCTCTTTAATGACCAGAACCTAACGGAACAGGGACGGCTTGTCATCATTAAATGTCACGAAAAGTCCGCTTTTTGTGCCCGAAATCGGTGAAGTTCATGGAAATGGGCAATTGCTTATCAATTGAGCGGAAGCCTGGTTTTCTTTGTCGCGTGAAGCGTCTATGAACGGCTGCGATTGCGTACGCGCGTCCCGTGATTCCGCCACGGCGCCAACCAGCTATTCCGGATTGATTCATGCGCCTTTCCCGATACTTCCTGCCCATTCTGAAAGAAAACCCGAAGGAGGCGGAAATCGTCTCCCACCGGCTGATGCTCAGGGCCGGCATGATCCGACAGCAGGCGGCCGGCATCTATTCGTGGCTGCCGCTCGGCAAGCGGGTTCTCGACAAGGTCAACCGCATCGTCCGGGAGGAGCAGGACCGCACGGGCGCGCTCGAGGTGCTGATGCCGACGATACAGCCCGCCGAACTCTGGATCGAGAGCGGGCGCTACGATGCCTACGGCAAGGAGATGCTGCGCATCGACGATCGCCAGGACCGCCCGATGCTCTACGGGCCGACGAACGAGGAGATGATCACGGACATCTTCCGGACCTATGTCCGTTCCTACCGGAACCTGCCCCTGAACCTATACCACATCCAGCACAAGTTCCGCGACGAGATCCGGCCGCGCTTCGGGACCATGCGGTCGCGCGAATTCATCATGAAGGACGCCTATTCCTTC
Organism: uncultured Alphaproteobacteria bacterium; assembly: GCA_963838155.1. Classification (GTDB taxonomy): domain Bacteria; phylum Pseudomonadota; class Alphaproteobacteria; order Rhizobiales; family Rhizobiaceae; genus Pararhizobium_B. Next base: position 94,868 of record CAWIQE010000010.1, on the reverse strand, counting down.
GACCTCGACCATGCGGGAGCGGAGCATTCCTACCACAAGATGTTCGTGGCCTACCTGCGGACGTTTGCCCGTCTCGGCCTGAAGTCGATTCCGATGCGGGCGGAAACCGGGCCGATCGGCGGGAACCTCAGCCACGAATTCATCATCCTGGCGGAAACCGGAGAGTCCGAGGTGTACTGCCACCGCGACTATCTGGACTTCGCGATTCCGGCCGAGGACGTCGATTTCGACGACGCCGCCGGGCTGAAGGCCATCGTCGACAAGTGGACATCGCTCTATGCGGCGACGTCGGACATGCACGAGCCGGACCGCTACGGCCAGGACGTGCCGGAAGCCGATCGCGTATCGGCCCGGGGCATCGAGGTCGGGCATATCTTCTATTTCGGCACCAAGTACTCCGAGCCGATGGGCGCGACGGTGACCGGGCCGGACGGCAAGGAACACGCCGTCCACATGGGGTCCTACGGCATCGGGCCGACCCGGCTCGTGCCGGCCATCATCGAGGCGTCGCACGACGACAAGGGCATCGTCTGGCCCGAGAGCATCGCGCCCTTCGCGGTCATGCTGATCACCATGAAGGCCGGCGACGCGGCCTGCGACGAAGCCTGCGAGAGGATCTACGGTGCCCTGACGAATGCGGGCGTCGAGGTGCTCTACGACGACACCGACGACAGGGCCGGTGCGAAATTCGCGACGGCGGATCTCGTCGGCATCCCGACTCAGGTTATCGTCGGGCCGCGCTCGGTCGCAGGCGGCGAGGTCGAGATCAAGGATCGCCGCAGCGGAGAGCGGACGAACATGTCGATCGAGGCCGCCATCGGCCGGCTGGCGAGCGGCCGCTGAGCGCGTCCGGCAAGGAGACCCGATGAACCTGGAGACGCAAGCGCCGCGAACGGCAGGCGCGGGGCTGCCGAAGCCCGCCGGACCGTTCTCGGCTTTCGAGCGCATGGTTGCCTGGCGCTATCTCAGGGCGCGGCGCAGGGAAGCCTATATCTCCGTCATCGCCGGTTTTTCCTTTCTCGGCATCATGCTCGGCGTGGCGACGCTGATCATCGTGATGGCGGTGATGAACGGCTTTCGCGTCGAACTCGTCACCCGCATCCTCGGCATCAACGGGCACATGATCGTGCAGCCCATGGACGGGCCCTTCCACGACTACAAGGCCCTGGCGAAGCGCCTGCAGGCCGTGCCGGGGGTCGACCTGGCCATTCCCCTGGTCGAGGGACAGACGCTCGCGTCCGGCGCGGCCGGGGCGGGAACCGGCGCGCTCGTGCGCGGCATCGCGCCGGACGATCTCTCCAAGCTCAAGCTCGTCTCGGACAATATCAAGGGCGGCAACCTCGTCTCCTTCGCCGCCGGCGACGGGGTGCTCATCGGTTCCCGCATGGCGCAGAACCTCGGCGTCAGCGTCGGCGACGAGATCAAGCTGATCTCCCCGGAGGGCGACGTCACCCCGATGGGCGTCACGCCGCGGGTCAAGTCCTACCGCGTGTCGGGCATCTTTTCGGTCGGCATGTCGGAATACGACGCCTCCATCATCTTCATGCCCCTCAGCCAGGCGCAGCTCTACTTCAACTCCGACGGACTGGTGCAATCGATCGAGCTTTACGTCGCCAACCCGGACAATGTCGACGAACTGCGGCCGAAGCTGGAGAAGGCGGCCGGGCGGCAGGTCTACATCACCGACTGGCGCCAGCGCAACGAGACCTTCTTCTCCGCCCTCCAGGTCGAGCGGAACGTGATGTTCATGATCCTCATGCTGATCGTGCTGGTCGCCGCGCTGAACATCGTCTCGGGCCTCATCATGCTGGTGAAGGACAAGGGCAGCGATATCGCCATTCTGCGCACGATGGGTGCGACTTCGGGGTCGGTCATGCGCATATTCTTCATGACGGGGGCATCGATCGGGACGGCCGGGACGTTCGCGGGCTTCGTGCTCGGGGTGCTCGTCTGCCTCAATATCGAGAGCATCAGGGAATTTCTCTCCTGGGTGCTGGGCGTGACGCTCTTCAATCCGGAGCTCTATTTCCTGAGCAAGCTCCCCGCCAAGATGGATCTCGGCGAGACCGTGGCGGTGATCCTGATGGCGTTGGCATTGTCGTTCCTGGCGACGCTCTTTCCTGCCTGGCGGGCCTCCCGGCTCGATCCGGTGCAGGCGCTGCGCTACGAATAGGGGAAACTGGCCTTGGCAATCTCCTCCCGGACGGTCCTTCACATCGAAAACGTCTCCCGCCACTACAAGCAGGGCGCCGAGGACCTCGTGATCCTGAGCGAGGCGGACTTCTCCCTGAGGAGCGGGGAGACCGTGGCGCTCGTGGCGCCGTCGGGCGCCGGGAAATCGACGTTGCTCCACCTTGCCGGCTTGCTCGAGCGACCCGATTCCGGCGAGGTCTACGTTGCCGGCGAGCCGTGCGGCTCGCTGCCGGACGCCCGCCGAACGGCGATCCGGCGCTCCGAGATCGGCTTCGTCTATCAGTTCCATCACCTGCTGCCGGAATTTTCGGCGATCGAGAACATCATGATGCCGCAGCTGATCGGCGGCCTCGCACCGGACGAAGCCAAGGCGAGGGCGGAGCAACTGCTCGACTACATGCGCATCGGTCATCGCGGATCACACCGCCCGTCGGAACTCTCCGGCGGCGAGCAGCAGCGCGTGGCGATCGCCCGCGCCGTCGCCAACGCGCCCATCGTGCTCCTCGCCGACGAACCGACGGGCAATCTCGATCCGGAGACGGCCGGCTACGTGTTCGAGGCGCTCGAGGCCCTGGTGCGCCAGTCCGGCCTAGCGGCGCTGATCGCGACCCACAACCACGAGATCGCCGGCCGCATGGACCGCCGCGTCACGCTCGAGGAAAACCGCATCGTCCCACTCTGAGGCGCCCGGACGAGGTGTCGGCGTCGCTGCCGGACCCCCGGTCTGGGCGCGGCGTTCGCGTTCGCCTGAAAACGACTTGACGCCGGAACAAAAATGGAACATAAAGGGTTCATAAGATGATCAACGGAGCGATGACCATGATGAACCTTGTCCGAGATTTCGCCGCCATTGCCACGATGTCGATCTTCCTGGGCAGCCTGGGCGTGTTCGCCCTCTGCCTGTGACGTCGGTTCCGGATCGGCTGTCGATCGTCCCCTGATCGTGCAAGCCCGAGCGATCCGGCCAGCCGCCCCCGAATGGCCGGATCGCACCACCATTTCCACCGTGAAATTTCTCGCGCGCGGTGGACTCCGCCTCTGTGAGGCGGGACACTCTGCTTCGATTCCTCTCCATGGTGAAATCGGAGCAGCCCTTCATGAGCGACGCCGTCAGGGACGCCGAAAAGTTGACGTTCATTCATCTCAGGGTGCACTCGGCCTATTCGCTTCTCGAGGGCGCTCTGCCGCTGAAGACGATCCTGGCTGCGGCCCTGGACGACCGGCAGCCGGCCATCGCCATTACCGACACCAACAATCTCTTCGGTGCGCTCGAATTCTCGGTCAAGGCCGTGGAGAAGGGACTGCAGCCGATCATCGGCTGCCAGCTCGACATCGACATGCAGGATGCCGAGGACGGCGAGCGACGTTCCCACCGGGAGCAGGTCGAGCGCCTGCCGGCCGTCGTGCTGATCGCTGCGGACCGGACCGGCTACGAGCGGCTGGTCGAGCTCCTCTCCCGCGCCTACCTGGAGGGCAGCGGGTCGGATCCCGCCCACATCCGCCTCGATTGGCTGGCGGAGGGCTGCGACGGGCTGATCGCCCTGACGGGCGCCCGGGGCGGCCCGGTCGACCGCGCCCTCGTCCAGGGAAACCGCGCCAGGGCCGAGGCGCGGTTGCGCACGCTCGCCCGGCTCTTTCCCGACCGCCTCTATGTCGAGCTGCAGCGGCACGGAAGCTACGACCGGAGGCATGAGGCGCGCATTCTGGAGCTCGCCTACGACAACGCGCTCCCGATCGTCGCGACGAACGAGCCATTTTTCCCCAAGCCCGACGATTTCGAGGCCCACGATGCGCTGATGGCGGTCGCGCACAACGCGATGGTCTCGGACGACAGGCGCTTCCGGTTGACCGACGACCATTTCCTGAAGTCCCAGGCAGAGATGGCAGAGCTGTTCGCCGATCTTCCCGAGGCCCTGGAAAACACGATCGAGATCGCCCGACGGACGTCGTTCGTCCTCGAGACGCGAAAGCCGATCCTGCCGAAATTCGCAGGTACGTCCGACGACCCCGAGGAAACCGTCAGGGCCGAGGCCCTGGAATTGAGACGCCAGGCGGAGGAGGGGCTTTTCGACCGGCTGGAGAAGCTCGGGCCGGCCCCGGGATTTTCGGTCGAGGAATACCGCCAGCGCCTCGAAACCGAACTCGGCATCATCGAGCGCATGAAGTTCCCGGGCTATTTCCTGATCGTCTCGGATTTCATCAAATGGGCGAAGTCGCAGGACATTCCCGTCGGGCCGGGCCGCGGCTCGGGCGCAGGCTCCCTCGTCGCCTATGCGCTGACGGTCACCGACATCGACCCGTTGCGCTTCTCCCTGCTGTTCGAGCGCTTTCTCAATCCCGAACGCGTGTCCATGCCGGATTTCGACATCGACTTCTGCCAGGACCGGCGGGAGGAGGTGATCCGCTACGTCCAGGGCAAGTACGGCCGCGAGCAGGTGGGGCAGATCATCACATTCGGGTCGCTGCAGGCGCGGGCGGCTCTGCGCGATGTCGGCCGCGTGCTGGAAATGCCCTACGGCCAGGTCGACAAGATCTGCAAGCTCGTGCCGAACAACCCCGCGAACCCGACGCCGCTCGCCAAGGCGATCGAGGACGACCCCAAGTTCGGCGAGGAGGCGGAAAAGGAGCCGGTCGTCGGCAAGCTGCTCGACATCGCCCAGAAGCTCGAGGGCCTCTACCGGCATGCGTCCACCCACGCCGCCGGTATCGTCATCGGCGACCGCCCGCTGTCGCGGCTCGTGCCGATGTACAGGGATCCGCGGTCGGACATGCCCGTCACCCAGTTCAACATGAAATGGGTCGAGCAGGCGGGCCTCGTCAAGTTCGACTTTCTCGGCCTGAAGACGCTGACCGTCCTGAAGACGGCGGTGGACTTCATCGCCAAGCGCGGTACGGCGATCGACCTGTCCGCCCTGCCGCTCGACGACAGGCCCACCTACGAGATGCTGTCGCGGGGCGAGACGGTCGGCGTTTTCCAGGTGGAAAGCGCGGGCATGCGCAAGGCGCTGATCGGCATGCGGCCCGACCGGATCGAGGACATCATCGCACTCGTGGCGCTCTATCGTCCCGGGCCCATGGAGAACATCCCGGTCTACAACGCCCGCAAGCACAAGGAGGAGGAGACCGCCTCGATCCACCCGAAGATCGACCATCTCCTCGAAGAGACGCAGGGCGTCATCGTCTATCAGGAGCAGGTGATGCAGATCGCACAGGTGCTCTCCGGCTATTCCCTCGGAGAGGCCGACCTGCTGCGCCGCGCCATGGGAAAGAAGATCCAGTCGGAAATGGACCAGCAGCGCGTGCGCTTCGTCGACGGCGCCGTCGAGCGGGGCGTCGCGAAGCCCCAGGCCGACATGATCTTCGACCTGCTGGCCAAGTTCGCCAATTACGGCTTCAACAAGTCGCACGCGGCGGCCTACGGACTGGTCTCCTACCAGACCGCATACCTCAAGGCGCATTATCCGGTCGAGTTCCTGGCCGCCTCGATGACGCTCGACATGGCGAACACGGACAAGATCAACGATTTCCGCCGGGACGCCGCGCGCCTCGGCATCGACGTGGTGCCGCCCTCGGTACAGACGTCCTTCCGCCATTTCGAGACCGGCGATAGCCGCATCTACTACGCGCTCGCCGCGATCAAGGGCGTGGGCGACGCCGCCGTCGAGCACATCGTCGCAGTGCGGGGCGACCGGCCGTTCGAGAGCCTCGAGGATTTCTGCGTCAGGATCGATCCCAAGCTGTTGAACCGCCGGGTCATGGAGAGCCTCATTGCCGCCGGCGCCTTCGACTGCTTCGGCCGCGACCGGGCCGAACTCATCGGCGGAATAGATCGGCTGCTCGGTTTCGCCCAGCGTGCCCACGAGAACAGGACCTCGGGCCAGTCGGACATGTTCGGCCTCGGAGCGGCGACCGGGCCGGAGAGCATCGTGTTTCCGCCCTATACGCCCTGGCTCCCCTCGGAGAAGCTGCATCGCGAGTTCCAGGCTCTCGGCTTCTACCTTTCCGCCCATCCACTGGATTCCTATGGCGAGATCCTCGGGAAGATGCGCGTGCAGACCTATGTGGATTTCGCCGCCGCCGTGAAGGAGGGCGCGACTGCCGGACGGCTCGCCGGGACGGTTACCTCCAAGCAGGAGCGAAAGACGCGCACCGGCAACAAGATGGGCATCGTGACGTTCTCCGATGCCTCCGGCCAGTTCGAAGCCGTCCTGTTTTCCGAGACGTTGCTTCAGTACCGGGACCACCTCGAACCCGGTAAATCGCTCGTCATCACGGTGAATGCCGACGAGCGGCCGGAGGGTATCGGCCTGAGGATCCAGACGGTGCAGTCGCTGGAGGAGCAGGCGGTGCGCATGCAATCCGCGCTGCGCGTCTACGTCCGCGATTGCGGGCCGCTCAAGGCGGTGGCCTCGCACCTCAATGCTTCGGGGGACGGCCAGGTCTCCTTCATCGTCATAAAGGAAGACGGCAGGCGGGAGATCGAGGTCGAGCTGCCGCAGCGATATCGCATTTCGCCGCAGATCGCGTCCGCCCTCAAGGCGGCTCCGGGCGTCGTCGACGTCGAACTCGTCTAGAGGGCTTCCAGGAAAATCGGAGACCGGCTTTCGGTCCGGAAGCGCGAATCCGTGAGGCGCGGTCAGGACCTAGTCTAGAGCGCTTCCGGACGGAAAGCCGGTTCTCCACTCTTCCTGGGGCTGCTTTAACCGGCACCGATCACCGGCGCCTCATGGAAGGAACGGTTCACGGCACCCGGTTCGAGGAGGAGCGCCTCGTCAAGCCGCTCGATGGTCTTCTCGTCGCCTTTCATGGCCGCGTCTCCTGGCGGGCATGTTCAATGCTTCGAGGCGAGCCATGAAATCGACGATTTCGGCCTCGGTCGAGTCCTTGCGCGCATGATAGTCCGCCGTCACCCGCAGGATGAGGTCGACGACGCCCGGGAAGCAGCCGCAGCAGCGCCCGCGCTTGGCCATCGCGTGATAGACCTTGGCCGGCACGATCAGCTGCCACGCATCCTCGTCGAGCAGGCCGACGATGGCCTCCTCGATGTCACGTTCGGATATCAGATTGCAATGGCAGACGATCATTTCCGTTCCGCTTGACCCTTGTTCGGCGATATGTGCAAACCCTACCGGGAATGTCAAGATTTAGCCCGGCGGCGAACGGGCGTGCTCCTGCGACGCTCTGGGATGCGCATCGGGCTTTTTGTTTGCATCCAATTCTCCTAAAATGACGCCCGAACGGGAATCGGATCGCATGTACCTCTCAGCACGACAGTCGGAGATCCTCGAGCTCGCGCGCCTGCACGGTCGGGTGCTGGTGGAAGAACTGGCGTCGCGTTTCGACGTGACGCCGCAGACCATCCGCAAGGACCTCAACGATCTGTGCGACGTGCGGCAGCTGACCCGCATCCACGGCGGTGCGCTTTTTCCGAGCGGCAACGAGAATGTGGAATACGAAGCGCGTCGGCAGATCGCGGCCGTCGAAAAGCAGGCGATCGGGCGGGCCGCGGCGGAAATCATCCCCGACAACGCCTCGCTCTTCGTCAATATCGGCACGACGACGGAGGCGGTCGGGGAAGCCCTGCGCGATCATCGCGGCTTGATGATCATCACCAACAACATCAACGTGGCGAACCGCCTGCGCGTCCACCCGGACATCGAGGTCGTGATCGCCGGGGGCGTGGTACGGGGTTCGGACGGGGGCATCGTCGGCGAGGCGGCGGTCGACTTCATCCGGCAGTTCAAGGTGGACTATGCGGTGATCGGTACCTCCGCCATCGACAGCGACGGCTCGCTTCTCGATTTCGACTTCCGCGAGGTGAAGGTGGCGCAAGCGATCATCGCGAATGCCCGTCATGTCATCCTGGTCGCCGACTCCACCAAGTTCGAGCGCACCGCGCCCGTCAGGATCGGCCATCTCTCCCAGGTCAATACCTTCATCACCGATCGCTGCCCCTCGGAAGACATTCGCGAGACGCTCGAAGCGTCGGAGGTGAAACTTCTGGAAACGTCTCCTCGCGGGATGCCGGTTGCCGCGCAGTAGCCAAGGCGACACCTGCACGAAGGAAGTCCGTGCGCCGACGGATCGAATGGGCTACATAACCCTGAATGCGGCGGACGCGTCGGCGGTCTCAACTCCAAAGCTCTTTATAAATGTACCGGAACGCATTGAGAAACAGTGATAAAATCGTAGCGGTGGCGCCGATGATGGACTGGACGGACATTCATTGTCGCGCCTTGCATCGGCTCCTCAGCCGCCGTGCGCTGCTTTATACCGAGATGGTCGTTGCCGAGGCGGCCATTCGCGGGAACCGCGAGCGCCTGCTGGGTTTCGGGCCGGGAGAGCACCCGGTGGCGCTGCAGCTCGGCGGATCGCAGCCGGAGCGCCTCGCCGAAGCGGCGAGGGTCGGCGCGGATTTCGGTTACGACGAGATCAACCTCAATGTCGGCTGTCCGTCGGACCGGGTGCAGTCCGGGACGTTCGGCGCCTGCCTGATGCGGGAACCGGCGCTCGTGGCGGAGTGCGTCGGCGCCATGAAGGCGGCGGTTCCGGTGGCCGTCACCGTCAAGTGCCGCCTCGGCGTCGACGACCAGAATCCGCAGGCCGCGCTCGACGAACTGGCCGAGCGCGTCTTCGGCGCGGGCGCCGATGCGCTATGGGTCCATGCCCGCAAGGCCTGGCTGCAAGGTCTCTCGCCGAAGGAGAACCGCGACGTTCCACCGCTCGACTACGAGCGCGTCTACCGGTTGAAAGAAAAATTTTCTCACCGATTCATCGGCATAAACGGTGGTATTCAGTCGTTGGATGAGGCTTGCCGGCATCTTCGCAGGGTGGACGGGGTGATGATCGGCAGGGCGGCCTACCACAACACTTCGCTCCTTGCCGAAATCGACCGCCGGATCTTCGGCGACGAGTCGCGACCGGTGCCCGATCGCGCCGCCCTCTGCGAGGCGATGATGGCCCACGCTGCGCGGCACATCGCCGGCGGCGGGCGTCTCGTTCATGTCACGCGGCATATGGTGGGGCTCTTCCAGGGGGTTCCGGGTGCGCGTCGCTACCGGCAGGTGCTGTCGCGCGAAGCGGCGCGGCGCGATGCCGGTCCGGAGGTGATCGCGGCCGCCTTTGCGGAATTGGAGCCTCGCGAGGCCGATGTCGCGGCATGATCGCCGCAGGCCCGGAGCTGCGTCTTGCGGCGCGTGCCTGCAACCGATAGCGTGTCGCGGAGGCAATACAAGGAGATACAGGTGACCGGTATCAGGCTTGCAAGCGTCGCGGGCGCGGGACTTCTGGCGCTGCTGGCGCTGTCCGGTTGCGAGGCGCAGCGGGAGAGCCCGTATCTTCCCGGCCAACCGATGTCGGCCGGCCCACAGGCCTGTCCGAGGATCTACAATCCCGTTTGCGGCGCGCGTGGCGGCGCCAGGCGGACTTTTCCGAACTCCTGCGAGGCGTCAGCTTCCGGCTACGGGGTCCTGCATGACGGGGAATGCGGCAGCGGACCGCCGGGCGGGGGCTATGGCAGCGGCCCCTACGGCGGCGGCTCCAGCGGCGGCGGGTCCTACGGCGGCGGCTCCTACGGAGGCGGCGGCTATGGCGACGGCGCCTACGACGGGGGGCGGGACCCCTACGGCCCACCGGGCGGGGCGACCCAGTCTTCCGGGCAGATGTGCCCAATGATCTACAAGCCGGTCTGCGCCCGCAACGGCAACGAGACGCGGACCTTCCCGAATGCCTGCCAGGCGGACAACGCCGGGTACCAGGTGCTTTACGAGAGCGAATGTCGGGGAGAGCCCGGCGCCAACGCGACGGGCAATGGCAGCGGGAGCGGAGGTTCCGGCAGCGGTGCTTCGTCCGGCGGCGACGTCGCCGGCGGTGGAGGCGCGGCGGGAAGCGGCCAGAGCTGCAGCCGGACCTTCGTGCCGGTATGCGGCCGGAAAGGCAGTGAAACCAAGACCTTCATCAATTCCTGCATGGCGCAGTCGAAGGGCTACAGCGTGGAAAGCCAGGGCCGTTGCAGCTAGAGCGCTTCCAGGAAAAGTGGAAACCGGTTTTCCGTCCGGAAGCGCGCAAGAACAATGGGCTAGAGCCTTTTCGCGATTCCGTGAAACGCGAAAAGGCTCTAGTTCGATTTTAGGGAATTGGGAGAGCGGTCTGCCGTCTCGAGCACGGGCGAAGATGCGTCAACGGTTCCGTGAAACGGCGGGGATTCCGTGAAACGGCGATGGGCTACGAGTGCGGCCCGCAGGGGCCGACGGCGGTCAAGGCCGCTTGCCGCCCCGGCGTTTCCAGGAAAGGGGGAACCCGGTTTCCCATCAAGAAACGCCGGAACGGGATCCTGAGCACGTCATCGATTGCGTGACCGGCGACGTGCTGCAGGAGCCAAAGGCGAGCCTGCGTCAGGCGGCCTGGATGTTGACTGCCTTCGGGCCCTTGCCCATGCGGTCCGGTTCGGTGTCGAACGTGACCTTCTGGCCGTCGGAAAGGCTGGTCAGGCCGGAGGCCTGGACGGCGGAGATGTGCACGAACACGTCCTTCGCGCCGCCATCCGGCGTGATGAAGCCGAAGCCCTTGTCCTGGTTGAAGAATTTTACGGTACCTGTGGCCATGGGGAGATGTCCTTTTCCCGGGGGCAGAATGTCCTCGCGCGCACCATTACGCGGGAGGCGTGCCGCCTGTCCGGCGGCGGTCGTCGGAAAGTTGCGTCGCGGGGAAAGAACGTCTCGACAAAGCAGAGTCCAGTCTCCGGGTCAGTCAATGCCCGAACGGGCGCCGTATGACAGGAAAGTGCGGCCAAAGCAAGATCAACCTGCGGCAGTCGGCCGCGCATGGCTCATTTTCGCGAGGGTTTCAGGGACCACATGGTCGCCAGGCTGGACTGGCCGGCGACATGATGGACAAGCGCAAGGAGCGCATGCCCGATCAGGTATGCCCACACCAGGTTGGCCAGCAGGTGGTGCATCCACATGTCGATGCGCAGAAGGGTCGCGGTCGAATGGACCCAGGTCTCGTTGACGAACCATATAGTGCCCGTGATGGCCATGACGCTCATCAGGACGAGGCCGAGGCCATGCACGGCGGAGGCCAGTGGCAACTCTTCCTCGTACTTCGGAAGCTGCAAGCGCACGATCTGTGCGAGCTGGTCCATGCCGTCGCGAATAACGTCGCGGATGCGGTTGGCCGAGAACCACGGGAAAAGCAGTGCGACGGGCGTCGCGCGCCGGCGCGCGACGACGGCGCACCAGAAAGCGAAGGCGAAGAACAGCGCACCGATGCCGGACACTTCGTGCACCGTGAAGATCACGTCTCCGGGGCGCCCGCGGTGGGGCCCCTCCATGACGAGGCTGGTCAGGAGCTGGATGATGATGGCGCTGGCCAGAAAGACATGCGCCCACCGAGTTGCAAGGGGAAATTTTTTCTCGGTCCGGGCTTCGCTTCGCTCGGGGGAACGTTCAAGCATGGGGCATCCTTTGCCTTCGGGTCGACGTGTTCCTCCCGGGCTTGTTTCCTCCGCGGGGGACCTAATACGCCGATGCTGACGGAGACCTTACAGACAGCGCGTGAATTTTCGGTAAGGGATCGCTCGCCGTATGCGGCGTCAACGCCCCGGGCGTCCGGCGGTTCCGCCGGTCCCAAGAGCGTGGCCATCCCGGAATTGCGGTACGGCGGGCGGCGGCTATTCCGCCGCCTCGTCGTAGGCTTCCATGGGCGGGCAGGAGCAGACCAGATTGCGATCGCCATAGACATTGTCGACGCGGTTGACCGGCGGCCAGTACTTGTCCACCCGGAAGGCGCCGGGTGGGAAGCAGGCCTGCTCGCGGGAGTATGGCCGGTCCCACTCACCGACGAGGTCCTCGACGGTGTGGGGGGCGTTCTTCAGCGCATTGTTCTGCGGGTCGCTTCGGCCGGACTCGATGTCCCGAACCTCCTGGCGGATCGCCAGCATGGCGTCGCAGAAGCGGTCGATCTCGGCCTTCGGCTCGGATTCCGTCGGCTCGATCATCAGGGTACCGGCGACCGGCCAGCTCATCGTCGGCGCGTGGAAGCCGCAGTCGACGAGCCGTTTCGCGATATCGTCGACGGTGATGCCGGCACTTTCCGCCAGCGGGCGGGTGTCGATGATGCATTCGTGCGCCACGCGACCGTTTCGCGAGGTGTACAGCACGTCGTAGGCCCCCTTCAGCCGCGCGGCGATGTAGTTCGCGTTGAGGATCGCGACACGGGTCGCCTGCGTCAGCCCGGCGCCGCCCATCAGGAGGCAATAGCTCCAGGAGATCGGCAGGATCGACGCCGAGCCGAACGGGGCGGCCGACACCGCGCCCTCGCGGCCGTCCGTGGCGACGTGGCCCGGCAGATGCGGGGCGAGGTGCGCCTTGACGCCGATCGGGCCCATGCCGGGGCCGCCGCCGCCATGGGGAATGCAGAATGTCTTGTGCAGGTTCAGGTGGCTGACGTCGGCTCCGACGTCGCCGGGCCGCGCGATGCCGACGAGGGCGTTGAGGTTTGCACCGTCGAGATACACCTGTCCGCCATGCCGGTGGGTGATGTCGCAGATCTCCCTCACGGTCTCCTCGAAGACGCCGTGCGTCGAGGGATAGGTGATCATGCAGGCTGCGAGCCGGTCGGCGTAGCTATCTGCCTTCGCTCGAAAATCGTCGATGTCGATGTCGCCGTTCTCGAGCGATTTCACGGCCACGACCGTCATTCCCGCCATGTGAGCGGAGGCGGGGTTGGTGCCATGGGCGGAGGTCGGTATGAGGCAGACGTCGCGTCCGGCGTCGCCGCGCGACCGGTGCCAGGCGCGAATGGTCAGGAGGCCCGCATATTCCCCTTGCGCGCCCGAGTTCGGCTGCATGGAGATGGCATCGTATCCGGTGATGCGGCAGAGCTTTTCCGACAGGTCGTCGATCAGCCGGCGATAGCCTTCCGCCTGGTCGGCGGGCACGAACGGGTGAAGCTCGGAAAACTCCGGCCAGGAGATCGGCAGCATCTCGACGGTGGCGTTCAGCTTCATCGTGCATGAGCCGAGGGGGATCATGGCCCGGTCGAGGGCGAGGTCGCGATCGGACAGCCGGCGGATGTAGCGCGTCATCTCGCTTTCGGCCCGGTTCATGTGGAAGACCGGGTGATCGAGATAGGCGGTCTTTCGAAGATCCGCCTGCGACAGCGCGTATCTCGGCTCGATATCGCCGTAGGAGAGGGCGCCGCCGAAAGCTTTCCATACGGCCTCCACGACGGAGGGCCGCGTGCGTTCGTCGAGCGTGATGCCGATGCGCGTATCGCCGATCCGGCGCAGGTTGATGCCGGCGGCAAGTGCCGCACCGAGGATGACGCCCTGCAGCCGCCCCACTTCCACGGTGATCGTGTCGAAATAGCGGTCGGGCTCCACCTCGTAGCCGAGGCTTTCGAGCCCGTCCGCCAGCCTGGCGGTCTTTCCATGCACCTGCTGGGCGATCGCCCTCAGGCCTTTCGGGCCGTGGAAGACCGCGTACATGGAGGCCATGACCGCCAGGAGCACCTGGGCGGTGCAGATGTTCGACGTCGCCTTCTCGCGGCGGATGTGCTGCTCGCGGGTCTGCAGCGCCAGCCGGTAGGCCCGGTTGCCGCGCTGGTCGACGGACACGCCGACGAGCCGGCCGGGCATGGCCCGCTTGCAGGCGTCGCATACGGCCATGTAGGCGGCGTGGGGGCCGCCATAGCCCATCGGCACGCCGAAACGCTGCGTCGAGCCGACCGCGATGTCGGCGCCCATTTCACCGGGCGATTTCAGGAGGCAGAGCGCCAACGGATCGGCGGCCATGATCGCCAGGGCGCCTTCGGCGTGAAGGGCCGAGATCGTCTCGGTAAAGTCGCGGACATGGCCGTAGGTGCCGGGGTACTGGAAGATGGCACCGAAGACGCCGGAGGGATCGAGATCCCGGAACGGATCGCCGACGATCAGCTCCCAGCCGAGCGGTTCGGCCCGTGTCCGAAGGACGGCGATCGTCTGCGGATGACAGTCCCGGTCCACGAAGAACGCGGCCGCCTTCGACTTGGCGATACGCCGGGCCATGGCCATCGCTTCGGCGGCGGCGGTCGCCTCGTCGAGCAGCGAGGCGTTGGCGATGTCGAGGCCGGTCAGGTCCGACACCATCGTCTGGTAGTTGAGGAGCGCTTCCAGCCGCCCCTGGCTGATCTCCGGCTGGTAGGGCGTGTAGGCGGTGTACCAGGCCGGATTTTCCAGGATCGTCCGCTGGATGACCGGCGGCGTGATCGTGCCGTGATATCCCTGGCCGAGCAGGGAGACGAGATTGCGATTGAGATCTGCCGTCTCGCGCAGGCGGTCCAGCACCTCGCGCTCGGTCATGGCAGCGCCCCAGTCGAGCGGTTCCTCCTGCCGGATCGCCGACGGCACGGTCTCGTCGATCAGCCGGTCGAGGCTCGCGGCGCCGACCACCTCCAGCATGGCGGCCATCTCGTCGGGCGAGGGGCCGATATGACGGCGGTTGGCGAAGTCGTAGGGCGCGTAGTCGGTGAACTCGAAATCCATGCCACGCTCACTTCACGAGGTCGTCGTAGGCCGCCTGGTCGAGCAAGGCGTCGGCGGCCGAGCGGTCGGAGAGCTTCAGCCGGAAGAACCAGCCCTTGCCCATGGGATCGGAATTGACGAGCGAAGGATCGTCGACGACCGCCTGGTTGATCTCCGTCACCTCGCCGTCGAGCGGCGCGAAGACCTCCGAGGCGGCCTTGACGGATTCGACGGTCGCCGCGTCGGCGCCCTTGGAGAGGCCGGCGCCGACTTCCGGCAGTTCGACGAACACGAGATCGCCGAGCTGCTCGACGGCATGGGTCGTGATGCCCACGGTCGCCGTGTCCCCATCGATCTGCAACCACTCGTGATCTTCCGTGAATTTCAGCATTTGCATGTCCCTCGATTTTGCGTTCAGCGTTTGTAGTGCGGCTTGACGAAGGGCAGGGCCGTCACCGAGACGGGGATGAACCGGCCGCGCACCTCGGCATAGAGGCGGGTCCCCGGCGCGGCCGAATCGCTCGGCACGTGACCCATGGCCACCGGCGCGCCGACGCTCGGGCCGAAGCCGCCCGAGGTGACCGAGCCGATCGGGTTGCCCTTTTCCTCGTCGGAGAGATAGAGCGGCGTTTCCGCCCTGACGGGCGTCTTGCCGTCCGGCCTGATGCCGACGCGGCAGCGGGCCGAGCCGTTCTCCAGTTCGGCGAGAACGAGGTTTGCGCCCGGAAAGCCGCCTTCGCGCTCGCCGCCGCGGCGGCGTACCTTCTGGATCGCCCAGCCGAGACTTGCTTCGGCGGGCGTCGTGTCGGCGTCCATGTCGCTGCCGTAAAGGCAAAGGCCGGCCTCGAGGCGCAGCGTGTCGCGTGCGCCCAGGCCAACCGGCATGACCTCGTCGTGCTCCAGCAGCTTTTCGGCAAGCCCTTCGGCAGCATCCGCCGGCACGGAAATCTCGAAGCCGTCCTCTCCGGTGTAGCCGGAGCGCGAGACGTCGCAATCGATGCCGGCGAGCGCCAGGCTGCGCACGTCCATGAAGCGCATGTCCGCCGCCGCCGGAGCGAGTCGCGAAAGCACGGCCTCGGCTTTCGGGCCCTGCAGCGCGATCAGCGCGCGATGGTCCTCGAAAGCGATCTCGCAGGTCGAGGACAGCTCCGAGCGGAGATGGGCAAGATCGTCGTCGGTGCAGGCGGCATTGACGACGAGTGAGAGGCGGTCGCCGCGGTTGGCGACCATGAAGTCGTCGAGGATCCCGCCCCGTATCGTTGGTCAGGAGCGCATAGCGCTGCCGGCCGGGCTCGAGCCCGAGGATGTCCACCGGAGCGAGCGTTTCCAATGCGAGGGCGGCGTCCTCGTTCCGGCCGCTTCTGGCGCGGACCGTGACCTGTCCCATGTGGGAGACGTCGAACAGGCCGGCCGCTTCCCGCGTATGCAGGTGCTCGCGCAGGATCCCGCTCTCGTATTGCACCGGCATGGCATATCCGGCAAAGGGCACCATGCGCGCGCCATGGCGCTCGTGCAGTGCGGCGAGCGGTGTGGTTTTCAGCTTCTCGGAATCGGTCAAGCGCTGCCTCCAGTCCATGCGAGATCGTCGGTTCCCGCGGGTTCGCGGCGAAGGTTCGGGACCTTCTTCAAACCCCCTCTGTCCTTTTGCCTGAGATTGTTATCCCGTCGGCGGCCACGCATCCTCGTCGGCGCGGGCTCTCTCCAGAGTCCTGTCGGCATCGGTTGGTCCTTTTGCCTGAGAGTTTCCGGGGCGGTTGCTCCTTCGGCACCGGCGCGAACCGGCTTCTCCCAACGCGATTGCGACACTTAATGCCGGACGGAGGACAATTGCAAGCCGGTACGGGACGGGCAGGGCGCCGTTTTGCCGCCGACGGGCATGGCCCGACGGGGCGGACGAAGCGGATCGCCCGTCGGGCACGCCCGCCGCGGGGGCGTGCCCGGTCGGCAATCGAGAGGAACATGCGCGCGGCAGCGTCGATCCGATGCCGCGACGACCGGCGGTTCAGGCCGCGGCGGGCGTCATCCAGCCGCGCAGCATGCGCGCCGCGCGCTGGAACAGGTTGCCGCGCTCGACAGCCCGCGCATAGTGCCGGATGCGCTCGGCGAGCCCGGCTCCGGTCATCGTGCCCTGATAATGGCAGTCGCAAAGAAGGCGATGGGCATCCTCGTTGCTCATGCTGAAGAATTCCATGGCCTCGCCGAGCGTGTCGCCTTCAAGTCCCGCTGCCCTCAGGTCGGGTACGAGGTAGGCGACGGTCATGGGCGTGTCCGGAGCGCGGTAGGCACGCCGCTCGGCCCTCGGCAGATATTCGATCTGACGAAGCGCGTTCAGCGGACCGTCGTGTGCTTCCAGGGCGTCCGCCCAACGCCTCAGCCGCTCCACGCGGTTAAGGCCAGCCGTGCCTTCTACGGAAATCGCCGTTGCTTCGATGATCAGGTCGTCGGGGTTTTGGTGCTTCATAGTGTCCTCCAGTACCAGACCCTAATTCACCGTCCGAAGATAACACGGCATGTCCCGGGCCAGCATGGGAAAGTGGCGACGCTGCGATCAACTTTTATGGCGGGATTGCGGCGGCCGGCCCGTCGCCGACGGCGGTCGTCTCTCTCTTCCGAGCGTCCTCGATGGTCAGGAGCGCCGGTTTCGCGAGAACGCGGCCAGCGCGACGGCGGCCCAGCCTAGGATAAGCAGGGTTCCGCCCGTCGGCGCCGCCATGGGGAAAAGCGGATGGCCCTCGAACGCGCGCGCGGCAAGGTCGCCGGAGAAAAGCAGGGTTCCCCCGCCGAGCAACGCCGAGGCGAGCGTGAACATGCGCGGGCGCGGGCGCCGGGCGTCGAGCGCGATCAACGCCGGTGCGTGAACGAGGCACATCGCTGCGGCAGGGCCGAGAAGCCGTACGGGGCCGGCGTCGTGAGCGGCGCCGGCCGCCATGACGACGCCGGCGGCGCCGAGGAGGCCGGCGATGAAGATCAGGAGGCGCGAATAGGTCTCGTCGGGCATGCGGTGCGAACTTTTTCCAGCGATGGGCGTGACCGATATCAGGGAACCGCCGATTCGACCACCTCCCGGACGGATCGCGGAGGCTGCGGTTGGATCGGCGCGCGGCGGGTTCGCCGTTGCGGCGCCCGCTTGTGCAATGCGTCATTTTCGGGTGGCGCGGTTCACCGCGGGACGGCGGCCAGAGCGGATTCGAGATGGCCGATGTCGTCCTCCTCGACGTAATGCACGGAGCGGGCGAAGTCCGCGACGCGGAAATTCGGGTCGAGCGCGCAGGCCTTGTCCAGGTGGGCCGCCGCCGCCGTCCTGTCGCCGAGCTGGCTGTAGGTCGCCGCCATGAACGCGTGCTGCGCCGAATTGATGACGGAGAGATGCATGAAGGCGTCGATCGCCTCGCCATACCGGCGCGCGGCGAAATACGCCTTGCCCAGATGGCTCCAGAACCGTTCCGGGTGATGCGGGTTCAGCTGCATGGCCTTCCGTATCCACTCGATGCCTTCCTCGGCCCGGCCCACGCAGCTCAGGATCTCGCCCTGCTGGACCACGACGAGGTCGTAGTTCGGGTTCAGCGACAAGGCGCGTTCCTGATGGTAGCGGGCGCGGACCAGGTCCTCCCGGATGACGTTGACGGCTGCGAGAATGCGGTGGACGTCGGCATCGTTGTCGTCGAGGGCCCGCGCCATTTCGAGTTCTTCGACGACTTCCGCTACGGTGGCGTCCGGGTCTTCCGTCCAGCCGTAGGACCATGCCTGGCCGAGGATGCAACCACGCCAGGCGCGGGCATGGGCATATTCGGGGTCGAGCTCGATGGCGCGCTCGATCAGGTTCTGCGCGGTCGTGTTGTCTTCGAGGGTGCTCCGGTGGTGATGGATCTTCGCCGCCAGGACGCATTCGTAGGCCGCCATGTTTCCAGGCAACTTGCGGACGAGGCGGTCGTGCTGCGCCGCCTCGACGCGACCGGGCAGGGTGGCCACGATCGACGCCGTGATCTCGTCCTGGATCAGGAAGACGTCGTCGAGTCGCCTGTCGTATTTCTCGGCCCAGATGTGCGTGTCCGTGGAGCTGTCGATCAGCTGCACCGTCACCCGCAGCCGGTCTCCCGATTTCCGCACGCTTCCGACGACCAGATACTGCGCCTTGAGCGTCGCCGCCACGCCGCCCAGGTCCGTCGACTGGCCCTTGTAGACGAAGGTCGAGTTGCGCGAGATCACGAACAGTTCGTGCCTGCGGGACAGTTCGGTGATGATGTCCTCGGTCAGGCCGTCGACGAAGTACTCCTGTTCCCTGTCGCCGCTGAGGTTCGCGAAGGGCAGGACGGCGATCGAGGGCTTCATCACATCCTTGCCCCGCTGCGCCGGGGCGCCGGGGCGGATGGCATCGATGTCCGCGATCCGGGCACGCCAGACCCGGACCGGGCGGGAGATGTTCTTGAGGCTCTTCTCGCCGAGGTCGTCGAATTCGACGTCGAGGCGCTTGGCGACCTGTTCGTGGACGGCCTGTGAGACGCAGATGCCGCCGACGTCCGCCATCTGCTCCAGACGCGCGGCGAGGTTGACCCCGTCGCCGAAGATGTCGCCGCGATCGAAGATGATGTCGCCGAGATTGATGCCGATGCGGTATTCGATGCGGCGGTCCTCGGGTATGTCCCCGTTCCGGCGCTGCATCCTGTGCTGGATCTCGATGGCGCAGAGAACGGCATCGCTCACGCTGCCGAATTCGACCAGCAGGCCGTCGCCCGTCGATTTGATTATGTGTCCGGAGTTCTTGGAAATTGCCGGGTCGACGACTTCGAGCCGGTGGGTTTTCAGCCGCGCGAGCGTGGCTTCCTCGTCCGCCTCCATGAGGCGGGAGTAACCGACCATGTCCGCCGCGAGCACGGCAGCGAGTCTTTGTTCCATGACCCACCTTTCGCCGCATGATACTTGGTTCGGGGCATGGAGATCAATCGGGTGCCGTCGCTCGGCCTAGCGGCCTGCGACGCCGGGTCTGGTGTCCACCGTTGCGCGAACGGGCAATCCGAGGAGCCAGTCCATGCTCGATGCCGGTCCCTCCAGATCGATGCGTACGGTCTGCCGGAGGTTCCGGGCCGGCCTGTCGGATACGGCGACGCCATTGCGACGCATCTCTGGCAGCGAGGCCACGACGCCCTGGAGCCTGAATTGCGGAAAGCCGTGGACGCGTATCGCGACGGGCTCTCCGATGCCAAGGGCCCCGATGCCGGCGGCATCGAAGGCGGCGACGACGTAGGCCTTGCCTGCGGGCGCGATCGAGAACAGCGGCGCCCCTCTCGCTATTCGTTCGCCGGCCGTCGCCAAGGCTCCGTTGATGGTGCCGTCCACGGTGGAGACGACGGGCCTGCCGTCGATCGTTGCGAGGATATCGCCCTTTCGCACATGGGCGGTGCCACCGGCGATCCGCCTCGTGAGGACGCCCCCGACGGGAGCCGACAGTCGAACGAAGTCGGCGGTCACGTATGCGTCCCGCGACGACAGCAGGTACCGGCCGACTGTCCGATATTGGTACATCCAGGTCCCGGCAGCGAACAGGGCGGCCGCGGCGGCCAACGCCGGGAGGATCCTGCGCCATTGCGGCCGCCGCGGCCGGGAAGTGGCCCATATTCGCTCGCCGGCCGCATTTGCAGGCAGATAGGACGTGGACATGTCGGTCGATCCTTGTGCGTCGCGCTGACTTGCTTGAGTATCTTCAGCAAGAAGCGTGCCGCGCGGATCGGATTGACATGTGGTCGTCGAAGGGGAGTGCGGTCTTGCACGCCCGCATCACGAGGAAATCTCCGACAGACCATGGCCAATACTGGCCGCATGTCGCCGGGACCGTCGAAGGATATCGGACGTCGCGAAGTTCCTCGGGGCCGGCGCGTGGCGAAGCGGTCCGCATGGCGGCCCGTCGAGAGAATGGTGAGGCCCGCCGCGTTGCCTCAAAAAGGCGCCGGGCCTCGGTTGCCTAATACTACTACCCCACGCTAGACAACGGCGCGATGGTGCCTGACGATGGTTTGCAAATCGTTAACGACGGCGCCGGGCCGTGCGCGCCGTCGTTGCCGGAAGTCGCCGGGACGAGCGCTTTTCTCGGCGGACCTGCTCGTTCCAGGCGAACGGGGCGAGGCAGGGGCGATGATGCTCGCAAGCCAAAAGGTGCCGTCGACAGGCCATCCGCATACCCCCACGCTACCGCCAATGGCATATCACCAGTGGATATTATGCTGATTGAAGTGTCTGGGAAGCCGCTGCTATCGTCCTGTCCGAGAGTGGGACATTTAAATGCTGGTGGATATTCTTGATCGTGGCCGAAAGGTGGCGAATCACCTGGAGCCGCGCCACATAGAGACGGTCGCAATCGGCATGGCCGAGGGCTGGTGCGAGGAAGACATCGCGCTCGGCATGCTTTGGCGTGCAATCTTTCATTTCAGGATGCTGGAAGGCGTGGCGCTCGACCTGACCGACGTCGAAGCCGAAGTGCGACTGTTGTGGGAGGGGGCCGGGACCGCATCGAAGCTCGGGCGGCCGTTCGATGCGGAAAGGCCGCCGGAGCTGCAGGAAAACGCGGCATCGGCGGAAACCCAGGATCCGCCCTGCGACGGAAGCCCCTAGAGCGCTTCCAGGAAAAGTGGACACCGGTTTTCCGTCCGGAAGCGCGTAAAGACAATGCGCTAGAGCCTGTTCGCGATTCCGTGAAACGCGGACAGGCTCTAGTGGTGCGATCCTAACAGATGGTACCATCTGTTAGGAAAAATCGCCCCACCGGATCAATAGCTTGTGGGCTGATTTTTCCAAACGGATGGGGACCATCCGTTTGGGTCAGACCACTAGCGAGGCCCGCCCGCGCTCCGGAGGATTTGCGGACGGGACCCGTGTGTCGAGGCACGCTAGAACCGGTAATTGACCGCTGCCAGGAACGAAGAGCCGTTCTCGCTGTATTTCTCGGGACCGCCGCCGAAGTCGAAGTTCTCGCCCGGCAGATGCGTGTACATGTAGCGGCCGTCGAAGGAGAGATGCCGGGTGATCGCATATTCGACGCCGACGCCGGCGGCCAGGCCGACATAGTCGTTGTCGAAGCTGTTGCCTGCGCTGTCGGTGATTTCGAGGTTGGTGAACTCGACGCCGCCGAAGGCGTAGGGGAGCCACCTGTCGAAGGCACGGCCGACACGGGCGCCGGCGATCGCGGTGAACCGCTGCTTGAGATCGTACTGGTAGATCTGCGCGTCGAGGTGGGAATCGGGGCGGACCACCGGGATCCAGCCGAAGACGCCGGCGACGATGTCGTTCGAAAACTGCCGGTCGTACCCGAACTGGATACCGGCAAGCCCACCGTCGAGCTTGGGGTCAAGCGGACAGAAGCCGGTGCAGCCGTGGATGGAGATGTTGCCCGTGTGGTAGCCTGCGAACAGGCCGGCATAGAAGCCCGTCCAGTTCATCTGCTGCGCCCGGACGGGAGCCGGGGCGGCAGGCGTGCTCATGGGAGACGTCAGGTCTGCCCCGTAAGCCGTGGATGCCATGAGAATTCCCGAGGCGACGAGGCCAGCGAAACGAAGTCGGTCGATCAATTTCATCCCCCAATGTCAAGAGTCGTGCGGCCTCCTGGAGCGGTTCGGGCCGGCAACGTCGCGCACGATAGTGGGAAGTGGCTTTGCCTTGGGTCTCAAATGCGTGCAGATCGTCTCATCGGGCGGATCGGCGATGCCGGGTGGGCGACATGCCGGAGTAGTCGCGAAACGCGCGGGAAAACGCCGCCGGACTGCTGAAGCCGCACGCGAAGGCGACCTGTTCGACGGGGGTCCGGGGCGAAGCGGACAGGAGCCGCCCCGCGTGGTCGAGGCGCAGGTTGCGGATCGTCTGCCCGATGCCTTCGCCCCTTTCGGCGAAGACCCTGTAGAGATGCGCCCTCGAGCACCCCAGGGAGGATGCCACCTGTTCGGCGGTGAGGTCGCTTCGGTGGAAATGCAGCTCGATGTAGTCGCGCGCCGCGGCGTAGAGGGCGGACTTCCAGCCGTCGGTGCGCGAGCCGTCCGGCTCCATCGCGATGCCGGCGAGCGTTTCGAGGGCAAGCTCTATCGCCATGTCCATCGCCGCGGCCGCCGAGGATCGGCTCAAGCGCCGGCTTTCCCGGGCGAGGGCGAGCATGTGGGACTTCAGAAGGCCGGCCGTCCCCGTGACCGGCACCATGCACATGCCGTCGGACGTGCCGAGGTCGCGGAGGGCTTCGCCGATCCGGCCCTCTAGGGGCAGCGTGAGATAGACGTGGGAGTGATCCTCCGACTGCGTCGTGACGGTCCTCGTTCCCTCGAGGACCAGGAGCCCGTCGCGGGCCGAGACGATTTTTCGGGCGTCGAGATCGTTGCCGACGGCGGCCCTGCCCGAAAGCGTCAGGCTGAGGAGCACGAAGTTTCCGTCCGGCCCGGCGAAAGTCGCGGCCGTGTCGTCGTAGGACGCCAGGCCGAAGGAGGAGCCGTCGCCCGGCGCATAATGCAAAAGCTCCGCCCGGAAGCCGCTCCGGCTGGCCTTGCCATGGACGTCGAGATCGATGCGCGGGTGCAGGGAGCGCCAGAAGTCGAAACGGTGGTCGGCGCGGACCCGGCTCGTGGAGACGTGCCCGAAGCCGGTTTCCGAAGCGTCCCCGGTGCGGATCGATTGCGACAATCTCCGTCTCCCTCCTCCTTCGCGCGCGGCCGTCCGCGCGGTTGCCGGCGGTGAAGCGTGCGGGCGCTCGCCGGCTCCGTCCGCGATCGGGGCACTGGGGCGAGACTATCAGTTTCGGGCAAGCGTCTTCAATGCCTTGGGGCGCTTCCGGGATCCCGCACCCTGTGCGCGGTCAGGAACCGCCGCCCTGCGGCCGCCGGTCCGGACGAAAACGTCCCCTCACGGCGCGCCGGGCGCCATGGCGGAAATGGGCCGTTACGCGCGCGAGCGTTCCGAGCGTCAGCGATATCCAGCGCGTCATGCTGAACTGCAGTCCGCCGAGGTGGTCCACCTTTCGCAGGCGGATCACCTCCTCCCGGGGAGGGGCGACGGGCGCGCAGTCGATCCGCCGCGGCCCGGGATTGATCGCGCCTTTCGGGTCGAGCAGCGTCAGCAGCGAGGGCGCGGCCGCCACCCGTGGCGTCAGCGGCGGACCGAGATCGAAGAGCTCCTGCACGGTCCTGATGATGGAAGTGTGGTCGAAAGGCGCGCCGCCGGGCGGCGGCCGCAAGACGCTTCCGGCGGGAATTGCCGCCGATATGACGACGGCCGGCACGCGCACGCCGAACCGGTCGAACCGGAAGCCGTCGGGATAGGGCGGGCCGGGCGGCGTCGCGCGGGGCGGGGGCACGTGATCGTAGACGCCGCCATGCTCGTCATAGGTCACGACGAAGAGCGTCCGTTCCCAGTTCGGCCCCTGCCGCAGGGCGTTGTAGGTGCGCGCGATCAGTTCGTCGGCGTGGGCGAGATAGGTCGGCGGGTGCTGGTCGTTCGGCACCTTGTCGTGAACCGGCGACACGAAGTAGCGCGGCTCGATGAAGCAGTAGGCGGGCAGGGCGCCCGACGCCGCGTCCGCCTCGAACTCCTTGTGGAAGAGACGGAAGTGCGGCGTGACCAGCTTCGTCCAGATATCGGCGAGGTTGGCGGCGTTGGGAATGTCGTGGAAATAGACGGCCCAGTTCCTGCCGCAGTCGGACATGCGGCGGAACAGGCTGGGCATCCGGTACGGCCAGTGCTGGGGCTCGTTGTTGACGTAGCCGCCCGCCGTCCCGGTGTGGGTGAAAAAGCGGTTCGGCCAGGTCTGGCAGGGCGTGGAGGCGAACCAGCGGTCGCAGACGCCGAAGGCGCGGGCGAGTGCGCTGAGGACCGGCACCTGGTGCGGCTCGAAATACTGCATGACCTGGCCCGGCTCGGGGCGGGTGCCGTCCGGACCGGGGGGCTGCGCCATGTAGTTGTCGACGAAGCCGCTCATGTCGGGCTCGCCCCGGTCCGGCGTCTCCGCCCGGTCGAGCCCCCACAGTTGGACCTGCATGTCGCGGAAGAGCGCGCCCGGATCCGGGGCGGGTCCACGCGCGTCGGCGCGGGTCATATCCCGGTCGGCCCAGACGGGCACGCGAACCGCGCCATCCTTCCGGTGCCAGACGTTGAATTCCTTCCCCGTAAGCCCGTCGAAGTCCGCCCGCTCCGGGTAGAGCCGGCCCAAGAGGCTGTCGAAGGACCGGTTCTCCAGCATGAGCACCACGACGTGCTCGATCGTTACTGCCATTTCTCTGCCGCCGTAAGAGTTCGTTCGCAGGGACACCGGCCTTGCCAAAAGCGGGCCGTTCAGAGCGTTAAACGAGTGGAGCCCCGATACGATCCTTTCAGGGTTCGCCTTCGAACATCCTGGCGGCATGCAGAAAGGCGCGGCGTAAAGCCACCATGACGACGGTCCATTTTCTTGGCTGCGTCGAAAGGAACATGATGGAGCCAGGCTTGCCGAAGTCCGAAGCGTCTGTAACAAGAACGACGATCCGTCCGACTTGAGAGTCGTCCTGCTGCTCCGAACCGAGGTGCGATGGACGAGAGAGGCCCAAAACTGGTGCAAAGCTCGCTGAAATCGTCACCGGGAGGATTCGGCTACTCGCGTCTCGTGATGGCCTTCCTGCTCATCGGCGTTTTTGCAATCGCCATATACATTCGTCTCAACGCGCTGGTCATCGGTGGCGGATTGATGTCGGACGGTCTTTCCTATGACTATTATGTTGGGATTACCCCCTCATATCTATCGATGAGGGATTCCATTCTTGGCGGTCATTGGAATGAGCTGACGACGTCCTATCCGATTGGCTACCCACTGTTCCTTGCCATCCTCTCGTCAGTCGGAGTGGACAAGCTCGGTCAGGTTCGCCTGTTGCAAGCTTTGCTGGACGCTGGGGCGGTTTTTCCGCTCTTCCTGGTGGTGCGTTCCCTGACGGGTGCGTCCTTGCTGGCTCTCGCTTCGGCTTGTATCTACGCTCTCGGCATATGGTGGGCGGCGGGCTCGACATATCTTCTGGCCGAGTGGGTCGTCCCGGCAATGGTCATTGTCCTGCTATCCCTGATGGTCTGGGTCCGCGCCCATCCAGACAATTTGTGGCGCTGGTGCCTTGTCGGCCTCGTGTCTGTCGTGCTCCCTTTTTTTCGCCCGTCGATGACCTTGCTGATATTCCCGCTGGTGCTCTGGGCCATGCTGGTCACGTCCCGGAAGAAGCGTCTCTGGGCCGCCGTCTTCGTGGGCGCCGCTTTCGTGCTGCCCTTAGTGGGTTGGGCTGTTCGAAATTATTTCGTCACAGGTGAAATGTTCTTCACGCCATCTGCGAAATGGTACGCGCTTTGGTCGGGACTGGGACAGTTGCCGAATCCGTTCGGTTATTTCACAAACGACAAAAGAGCGGGGACGGTGCTGGCGCAGCAGGGTCTGGTCTTTCACAGCAGCCAAGCAGAGGCCTTTTTCCGGCACAAATATCTCATGGCGTGGAAAGAGCATCCCTTCTACGTCATGAGAACCATTTGGTATCGCTTCACTCTTATCGCGACTAAGCCTGATCTCTCGCAGACGAGCTATGACTGGCTTTGGCGCATCGTTTACGTCTTTCTCGCCCTATCGACGCCATTCGCGCTGCTGGGGCTATTGTGGAAACGCCGCTTTTCCGATGCCTTCATAGTGGTGGGTCCGCTGGGCTACGCACTGCTTTCCCTCGGGCCGATGTATGTGGAGACGCGCTACGTTCGTTATGCGTCCGTGACTTACATTCTGGCGGCGCCGGTGCTCGTGTCGTTGGTCGTGGATGAAGCCTATCGACGTTTCGGTACCAGACTACCATCGAGCGGCGGCACAGTGAAAGCTACCGTCGGAGCGTTCGCCCTGGCCGCTCTTCTCTTTCTGGGTGCCTGGAACCTGCCGTCGCTGCGGGACCAGGCCGAAGCTGCGGCGCTGAAACATGTCATAGTGGACAATGCTGCCAACGATGACCGTCGACCGGTTTTGCACAAGTTTGCGCTGGACCGCATTTGGGGAAAGACGAAGCTGGCCAAGACCTCCGAGGGGGAGCGTCTGACCTCCGAACAAGACCTTTTCCATTATATGTCTTCAGGCCAACTACCCATTGAAATGCCGAGATACGTCCAGATCCGGTACAGCTTGGAAATTCGCTCCGGCGGCGTATTGCTCGGAATTCTTTCCGATCGCAAAAGATGGCTGACGCAAGAGGTGGTGACCCAGAAAAACAAAACGATGACCGGCGTCCTCGTGGCGAGAGCCAATCCCGGCGCCGCCCTGTTTCTCAGCGTCTACAACGAGAACAAGGAACCGGTCGACGTCACCATCAAGCGGCTGGATTTCGGCCGGATCTGTCTGGGTCGCCCGATCCATCCCCTCCTGATGCTCTTCGAGCGGCACGACGCAATCGAGAATCCGGCCATGAGCTGTCCGGCCGGCTCCTCTTGAGCCTGCGGCGATTCTCCGCTAGACGCGGTTGGCGGGCTCGGGGCGCCCCCGAAGGGGCACAGGATTGGGCATGATGGAACCATTGCTGAATTTGCCGGAGCGCGACGACGCCGCGCATTCGACAAGTCCGGAGGGCCGCCGAGCGGGATCCGAAACGCCGCCCTACGTCTCCGTCGTCGTTCCCATCTACAACGAAGTCGAAAGCATACCGATCCTGTGCGAGAAGCTGTTCGTCGTGCTGGAACGGCTGGAAAAGCCCTTCGAGCTGATCTGCGTCGACGACGGAAGCACGGACGGTTCGCTCGCGGCGCTCGTCGAGGAGGCGGGCAGGAGGTCCGACCTGAAAGTCGTCAGCTTTCGGCGCAACAGCGGCCAGACGGCCGCTCTCATGGCCGGGATCGACTATGCGCGGGGGTCCGTGATCGTCTCGATCGACGCCGATTTGCAGAACGATCCCGAGGACATTCCCGCGCTGCTCGCCAAGCTCGACGAGGGCTTCGACGTGGTGTCGGGCTGGCGCAAGAACCGACAGGACGCGGCGATCAGGAGAAATCTCGTGAGCCGCGTCGCCAACCGCATCATATCGCGGATCTCGGGCGTCGGCCTTCACGATTACGGGTGTACGCTGAAGGCCTACCGGCACGATGTCGTCAAGGACGTGAGGCTCTACGGCGAGATGCACCGGTTCATCCCGATCTACGCGTCCTGGATGGGTGCGCGCGTCTGCGAGATGCCGGTGCGCCATCACGCGAGGCGGTTCGGTCATTCGAAATACGGCCTCGAGCGCGTCGTGAAGGTGGTGCTCGACCTGATCGTCGTGCGCTTTCTCGACCGGTACCTGGTGAAGCCCATCTATGTTTTCGGCGGTTTCGGGATCCTGTCGCTGCTGCTTTCGTTCGCATCCGGACTGGCGATGGTCGGACTGAAGATCTTCGCCGGCGTCTCGATGATCCAGACGCCGCTTCTCCTGCTTTCCGCCCTTGCGTTCATGGTGGGCATCCAGAGCATCCTGCTGGGGCTGGTCGCGGAGATTCTGGTCCGCACCTATTTCGAATCGAGCGGCCGGCGAGCCTACAGCGTCCGCGAAACCATCAACATTCCCGGAAGCTGAGATGTGCGGCATCGCAGGGTTCAGCGGGATGGGCGGGCGTGACGACATCCTGGAGATGACGCGGGCGCTGGCGCATCGCGGACCCGACGGCGAAGGGTTCCATGTCGACGAGGAACGGCGGATCTTCCTCGGTCATCGCCGGCTCGCGATACGGGACATCGCGGGCGGGCACCAGCCCATGTGGAACGCCGACCGGTCGATCGGGGTCGTCTACAACGGCGAGATCTACAACCACGTCGAATTGCGGAACGAACTCATGGCCGCCGGCCATCGCTTCGCCACGAGCCACTCCGACACGGAGGTGCTGGTGCACGGATACGCCGAATGGGGCACCGGGCTTGCCGAGCGGCTGCACGGCATGTTCGCCTTCGCCGTGCTCGACCTCGTCGGCAACAGGCTCTATCTCGCGCGCGACCGGTTCGGCGAGAAGCCGCTCTACTATGCCTGCCGGAACGGGCTGTTCGCATTTGCGAGCGAACTGAGCGCGCTGGTCCGGCATCGGTCCCTGCCGGCGACGCCGTCCCTGCGGTCGCTGCGGAAGCTGTTCGCCTACGGCTATCTGCCCGCGCCGCACGCACTCTACGAAGACACGGCGAAGCTGCCGGGCGGGCACTGGATGACCGTCGATCTCGGAACCGGGAAGCCGGACGTCAGGCGCTACTGGCGGTTCGAGATCGCGCCCGACGATGCATTGAACGGGCGCACCGACGAGGATCTGGCGGAGGAACTACGCTATCTTCTCGTGCAGGCGGTCCGCAGGCGGCTGGTGAGCGACGTGCCGGTCGGCGTCTTCCTGAGCGGCGGGCTCGATTCGAGCGCCGTCCTGCTGGGCGCTGCGGAGTGCCTCCCGCCCGAAGCCGTGAGCAGCTTCACGATCGGCTTCACGGAACCCTCCTACGACGAATCCGCCTTTGCGCGGCAAGTGGCCGAAAAGGTCGGCACGGCGCATCACGAACGCGTCCTCGACCTGGAGAGTGCCACCTCTCTCATCCCTCACGTTCTCGACCGGCTCGACGAACCGCTCGGCGATCCGTCGATCGTACCGACGCACATGCTCAGCGCCTTCGCGCGGGAGAGCGTCACCGTGGCGCTGTCGGGAGACGGCGGCGACGAATTGCTGGCCGGCTACGATCCGTTCAAGGCCATCGGGCCGGCGGCCTTCTACGATGCTGCCGTTCCCCGTCCGGTTCATCGCGCCTTCCGAGGGCTGGCCGAACTCCTTCCCCGTTCCTCGCGGAACATGAGCTTCGATTTCAAGGTCAGGCGCACGCTGATGGGGCTGTCCCAGCCGGAGGCGGCCTGGGCGCCGGCCTGGATGGCGCCGCTCGATCCCGAACTCACCGGAGAGCTCTTCGCGGAGCCGGCGGACATCGGGGAGCTGTATGGCGAGGCCATGGATTTGTGGGAGACCGGACCGGCCCGCGACCGGACGGACCGTCTGCTCCAGTTCTTCACCCAGTTCTATCTTCAGGACGATATCCTGGCGAAGGTCGACCGCGCCGCCATGATGTCGTCGCTCGAAACCCGGGCGATCTTCCTGGACGACGACGTCGTCGATTTCTGCCGCAAGCTGCCGAACCATTTCAAGATGCGCAAGGGGCAGCGGAAATACCTGCTCAAGAAGGCTCTCGAGCCGTTGCTGCCGAAATCGATCGTCCATCGGAAGAAGAAGGGGTTCGGCATTCCGCTCGCGGACTGGATGCGCAAGGTTCCGGCCGAGCCGCCGCTTCGCGAGGTTTCCGGAATGAGCTCGTCCTGGATGGCGGCGGCGTGGCAGGACCATCGGCACAACAGGGCCGACAACCGGCTGCTCCTGTGGACCTGGCTGAGCCTCCAGCATACGTTGAACGCAAGCCGGGCAGGGATCTGAGCATATGGACCAGGCCGTATTCGCTGCGGAAGCCAGGATCGAAGAGACCCACTGGTGGTTCGTCGTCAGGCGAAAGCTCTTTTCCGGCGTCATTTCCGATCTCGACGTGCCGGCGGATGCGGCCGTGGTCGACATCGGGACCGGAACGGGGGCCAATCTGCGGCTCCTGCGGGACATGGGTTTCACGAACGTCACCGGCATCGATCCGAGCGCCGATGCGGCACGGTGGTGCGCCCAGAAGGGGCTGGGGGACGTCCGGCAGGGGGACGTGCGCGCGTTGCCGCTCCCGGACGGTTCGGTCGACCTGGTCCTGGCGACGGATATCGTCGAGCACGTGGACGACGATGCCCGGGCAGTCGCGGAAATTCGGCGGGTGCTCAAGCCGGGCGGCGTGGCCCTGTTCACCGTTCCCGCCTTCCCGAGCCTGTGGGGGCTACAGGACGACCGGTCGCATCACTACCGCCGCTACCGCATGGCGCCCTTCCTCGCTCTTTTGCGCGGCGGGGGATTGGAGGTGGAAAAGAGGTTTCATTTCAATTATCTGCTCTTCGCTCCAATCTACCTGACCCGGCAAATCGTCTCGATGCTCAAGTTGAAGCTGGACAGCGAGAACGACATCAACAATGCCTTCGTCAATTGGGTTCTGACCGCGATATTCGGTCTCGACGTCGCCATGGCCCCCCGTCTCAATCTGCCCTTCGGGGTGTCCATATTCGCCCTGGCTCGGCGGGAGGACGCAGTGGAACGCGGGTCCGACGGATGAGCGACAACCTCTCGAAACGGACGATCGAGGATTTCGGCGACCAGTGGTCGCGATACACGGAAAACGACGGCTATTACTCGTCGACCGATCTTTTGGCCGACATTTTCGGGCCGTTGCTGCCGATGGCGGACCTACGCGACAAAGCCGTTACAGAGATCGGCAGCGGCACCGGACGCATCGTCAACATGCTGCTGTCGGCAGGAGCCAGGCATGTGACGGCCCTCGAGCCTTCACGGGCGATGGACGCCTTGCGCCGGAACACGGCCGCGGAGGAGGGCAGGGTCACCTATCTGCATTGCCGCGGCGACGAACTGCCCCGCGAGCCGAAGCAGGATATCGTCGTCTCGATCGGTGTCCTGCATCACATCCCGGATCCGGCGCCCGTCGTCCGCGCCGCCTACGAGGCCCTCCGGCCCGGCGGCAGGATGCTGATCTGGCTCTATGGGCGCGAGGGGAACGGGACATATCTGTCCCTGGTCCTGCCGATCCGGGCCGTGACCGTGCGGCTGCCGCATCCGGTGCTCGCAGCCGTTTGCGGACTTCTGAACGGAGCGTTGGCGATCTACATCGGCCTTTGCCGCGTGTTTCCGCTGCCCCTGCGCGCCTATATGCGCGAAGTCATAGGGAAATTCGATCGCAAGAAGCGCTACCTGGTCATCTACGACCAGCTGAAACCGGCCTACGCGAAGTACTACACCAAAGCGGAATCCCTACGCCTGCTGAGAGAGGCCGGGTTCAAGGACGTCGAAGCCTATCACAGGCATGGATACAGCTGGACCGTGATCGGTACACGCTGAGCGGGCCCAGAGCCGGAAGAGAGACTGCCATGGAAGGAAATGCACAGGCCGCGCACTACGAGGCGATTCACAACGCGTACGAGGCGCACTATTACGATGCGGCTTCCATGGCTTACCGCGATCGCTTCATCTACGGCCCACTCTGGGGAGACCTCGCATTCGACGATCTCTCCGTTGCCGATCTTGCTTGCGGAAGCGGGCACAACTCGCTGGCATTGCGCCGCTATTTCCCCAATGTCCGGACGACCGGATACGATATCTCCGAACCCGCATGCCGCGAGTACCGGGAAAACACGGGATCGGATGCCCTGCACGTGGACCTGACCCGGGCGGCGACCTTCGACACGGTGCACGACGCGGCGATCGTGATCGGCGGGCTGCATCATTGCATCGTCGACCTTCCCACGACGATCGAGAACGTCGCGCGCATGATTCGGCCGGGCGGCCACTTCCTGATGATGGAGCCGAGCGACGACTTCTTCCTGAGCGCGCTGCGGCGGGTCTGGTATCGGAAGGACAAATGGTTCGAGGCCGATACCGAGAGGGCGCTCAAGCACGACGAGATCGCCCGCATGGGCGCTCCGTACTTCGTGCCCGAGCGCGTCCGCTACATGGGAGGGCCGGCCTTCTATCTCATCCTCAACAGCCTGGTGACCCGGGTGCCGCTGAGATTGAAGCCGGCGCTCTCGAAGGTGCTTTTCCCGGCGGAGGCGGTCTACAATCGCCTGCCGGGTCGCGAACCCCATGCCGTCTTCCTCGCCGACTGGCGCAGGACCGATGTCATGCCGCCTCCCGGAGGAACCGGCGGGGGCGGCGAAAGGTGAGCGGAACCGGACGGCCGGCCGCGACCATATCTGCGGCCTGGAATCGCCTTTCGGCACGGTTCGCCGAACTGCTCCGGTTCGGCACGGTGGGCGTGCTGACCGCTCTCATCTACGCGGCCATCGTCTGGCTCGCGGTGGAGGAATTTCGCGCGCCGTCGGAACTGGGCGTCGGCATTGCCTACGTGCTGGCCGTGACGTTCAACTATCTGGCCCATCATATGTGGACGTTCCGCAGCGACCGGCCGCATCGGTCGACGGGACCGCGCTACCTGCTCGTGATGCTGGTCATTCTGGCGACCAACGTCGCCGCGACCGCGTGGCTGCCGGGCTTGCTCGGCGTCAGCTACGTGGTCGTGCAGATCGGACTGGCGGCGGTCGCCGCGGTCTGCGCCTTCGCGGCGCAGGCTGCCTGGGTTTTCCGCCGATGAGCCTGGCGGCGTGCGGGCCACTCAATCCTGGAGAAGCAGCAGGTCCGATCGCGAGAAGCTGATCTCGGCGGGCGTGCCCGTTACCGGCGGGGGGACGGACGGGTTGTTGAAGGTGTCGAGCGAAATGGAGTTTTCCCCGACGCCGACCCGTACGCGAATGACCGAACCCAGAAAGCTGACATCGGCGATGCGGCCGGCAAGACGGGAGTCCCCGTCGCCGCGCGGGCCGAGTGTGATCGCTTCCGGCCGCACGGCGACCGAAACGGGATCGCCGGCTTTCCTGTCGCCGAGATCGTGCGGCAGGGCGATGAGTTCCTCGTCGATCACGATCGTTCGCGCCGCCGGATCGGCGACCTTGCCCTTGAGCACGTTGAGCGTGCCGACGAAGGAGGCGACGAAATTGGTGCTCGGCCGGTTATAGACCTCGAAGGGGGTGCCGACCTGGTCGGCGCGCCCGGCATTCATCACCACGATGCGGTCGGAGATGGAGAGGGCTTCTTCCTGGTCGTGGGTGACGAAAATCGTCGTGATCCCGAGTTCCTTCTGGATTTCGCGGATCTGGGCGCGGAGCGAAAGCCGGATCTTCGCGTCGAGCGCCGACAAGGGCTCGTCGAGCAGCAGCATCGACGGGCGGGCGGCGAGCGCACGGGCGAGGGCGACGCGCTGCTGCTGGCCGCCGGAGAGCTGGTAGGGAAAGCGATCCTCGAAGCCGGGCAGGCCGATGAGCTGCAGCATCTCGCCGACGCGCGCCCGCGCCTCGTCCCGCCCGATGCCGGCGATCTTGAGGCCGAAACCGATGTTGCCGGCGACGTCCATGTTGGGAAACAGCGCGTAGGCCTGGAAGACCATGCCGATCTTTCGCTGGCTGGGATGGAGCCGCGTCACGTCTTGGCCGTCGACGACGATGCGGCCGGTCGTGGGGGTCTCGAAACCGGCGATCATCCTCAGGATCGTCGTCTTGCCGCAGCCCGAGGGGCCCAGGAAGGAGACGAATTCGCCCCGCCCGATCGACAAATCGACGTCCCGGACGACGCGGTTGGCGCCGAAACTCTTTCCGAGGCCGTCCAGTTTCAGGAATTCGTCGTCCATAGGGGATATCCTCGTCGTCAGTCGGCCGTGGCCGACGTCTTCGGCGCAAAGCGCGCGAGAAGCTGGATCATGCCCATCGCGGCCCAGGTGACGGCAAATGCGATGATGGCGAGGGCGGCGGGCTCGTAGGCGCGATTGGCGCCGATGTTCTGCATGTAGGGCCCGAAGGCGGGACGGTTCAGCAAGCTCGCCATGACGAATTCGCCGATGACGATCGCGAAGCTCAGGAAGGCGCCGGACATGACCGATATCAGGATGTTCGGAAAGATGATCCTCATCAGGATCGTCGGCGTTCGCGCGCCGAGTATCGTGGCGGCTTCGGTCAGCGTGCGGACGTCGATCGCCCGCAGCCCCGTGTCGACCGCCCGGTACATGTAGGGCATCGAGAGCGTCACGTAGCCGAAGGTGAGCAGGATGTTCGTCCCGGTGATCGAATTGGTCATCGGCAGGATCGACGAGGAATTGAAGGTGCGGATATAGCCGAAGACGAGGATGATCGGGGGCACGATCAGGGGCAGGAGCGTGATGAACTCGACGACGGGCCGGAGCGCGGGCAGCTTCAGGCGAACGAAATAGGCCGCCGGCACGATCAGGAGCACTCCCACGACGATCGTCGCGATGGCCACCATGACGGAGTAGCTGAAGGTCGTCCGGAAATTCGGGTCGTTCAGGACGTTGGCATAGGCGAGGAAGCTGTAGGCGTCGCGCCGTTCGCGCAGCGAGAATTCGAATGTCGCTATCAGCGGGAGCAGGAAATAGGCCGCCCCGACGATGAAGCCGATCCACGGCAGATATCGTGACCGCCTCATCGCATCCACCTTTCCGCGCGGGCCCGCAGCACGAGATACAGAATGTTCGCAAGCCCGGTGATCACGATCATGCCGAGCGCGAGAGCGGCGCCGAGATTGGGATTGTGGAGCACGTCGCCGCGGATCTGGGCGTAGAGCAGGATCGGCACGATGTTGAGCGACGACCCGGTCAGGCCGTAGGCGGTGGCGATGGCGCCGAAGGAATTGGCGAAAAGCAGCGCCAGGGTGCCGAGGATGCTCGGCCACAGCACCGGCAGCCCGATGTGACGCCAGTATTGCCAGGAGCTCGCCCCGAGGGTTTCGGCGGCCTCGCGCCATTCGTTGCGCAGCCCGTCAACCGCCGGCATGACGATCAGCACCATCAGCGGAATCTGGAAATAGAGATAGGTGATCGTCAGCCCCCAGAAGCTCAACAGGTTGAACCCTGCGCGGTAGATGTCGAAGTCGAAGACGCTGCGCAGGATGAGCGTCACGAGGCCGAGCCGGCCGAGGGTCGCTAGAAACGCGAAGGCGAGGGGAATGCCGGCGAAGTTCGAGGCGACGCCCGAGAACGTCATGGCGGTCGAGCGGATCCACGACGGCAGTCCCCCGCGCCCGACCGCGAGGGCGAGCAGGAGGCCGAAGAGGGAGCCGAGGAAGGCGGATGCGGCCGAGACCTTGATCGAGATGACGTAGGCGCTGACGATGGTCGGCTGCGTGAGGTCGATGAAGTTCTGGACGGTGAGGTTTCCGTCGCGATCGAAGAAGGCGCCGGCGACCAGGCCCGCCGTCGGGATAATCAGGAAAACCAGGGCGAAGACCAGGAACGGAGCGACCCCGACGATGCCGGCCGAGCTGAAGGCGGCGATCGCCGATCCGACCCGGCTCGCGCGCCCGGCGGCGGGTCCGGGTTCCCCCGGATCCACCGCCCTGGCTGCGACATCGCCGATGTCGGCGTTATTTGACACTGGCGCCGACCACGGAGTCCCATTTGTCGGCGATCACCTTGGCGGCCGCCCCCTGGTCGTCCAGGCTCGGAAACACCGCCTTTTCGTAGTTTGCCGCGGGCGGCAGCTTGTCGAGGAGTTCCTTCGGGATCGATCCCGCCTTGGACATGGCGTTGAAGCGGATCGGATGGCAGTAGCCCTTCAGCCAGCCGAGCTGGCCTTCGTCCGAATAGAGATACTCCATCCACAGCTTGGCCGCGTTGGGGTGCGGTGCGTACTTGCTGATCGCCTGCACGTAAACGCCGGCCACGACACCGGACTTGGGAACGACGATATCCATCGGCGGGTTGCCCTTGAGATTGTCGCGGTCGGCGAGCGCCAGGTAGTCCCAGCGCACGATGATGGGTGTCGAGCCCTGGGCGAGCGTCGCCGACTTGCCGATGACCGGCACGAAGTTCCCGGCCTTGTTGAGCTTCGCATAGAAGTCGAGGCCGTCCGTTGCGATCTGCGAGCCGTCCTTGCCGCCCTTGGACAGGCCGGCGCCGTAGACGCCCATGATCGCCTGTGCGGCCGTGCGCGGATCGCCGGCGAGCGCCACGGCGTTCGCGTAGTCCTTGCCGAGCAGATCGGGCCAATCCTGGGGGACGGTCTTGACGATGTCCTTGTTCACCTCGAAGGCCATCACGCCATAGTAGTCGCCGTACCAGTAGCCCTCGGAGTCCTTGGCGCTGTCGGGGATCTGGTCCCAGGTCGAGACCTTGTAGGGCATGAGCAGGTCGTCGGCCTTGGCCTTCGGACCGAAGGACAGGCCGACGTCGATGACGTCCGGTGCCTGCGGGCCCTTGTTGTTCTTGTTCGCCTTGATCGCCTCGACCTCGTCGCCCGAACCGGCGTCCGGATTGAGCTCGTTGACCTTGATGCCGTACTTCTTCTTGAACCCGTCGATCAGGTCGCCATATCCGCACCAGTCGTGGGGAAGGGCGATCGTCGTCAGTTGGCCCTCCGCCTTCGCGGCCTTCGCCAGATCGTCCATGGATGCAGCGCCGGATATCGCCGTCGTTGCCATCAGTCCCGTCGCCGTCAGGGCGAGCAGCCGTCCCACAGTTTTCATAGTCTTCTCTCCGTTTGTTTGACGCCGGCGGGCGCCCAAGACGCGGGTAGCGATGTCCTGTGACAACTTGATGAACCCAGTCGGGCGTCCCCTCGACGGGAGATTGAACTTCACTTTCGTTCGTTCGGCAATCGATTTGCTTGCGGGACGGCCGATTCAGGACGGTGGACATCGTCATCGCCCTCGGCCGGGGTACGACCGAAGGGGTGCTCGCGGGGCGGATTGTCCCGAAAGCGCCGCCAGTCAGCTGGGCCCGGCCGACAGCGGCGCGGAGCCTTCGTGCGCCGGCGTCAGGCGCCGGCCTTCAGGGCCTCCAGCATGCGCTTGAAGGCGAGCATGCCAGGATCGTCCAGGCCGACGCTCCTGTCGCCGAAGATGCGGGCCCTGCCGATCCTGGCGGGCTTGTTTCGGAAGCTGTCCATCGCTTCGTCCACGGCCGAAGCGGCCGCGTCCATCAGCGCATCCGGACGGTCGACGCCGGCCGTCTTCTTCGCGACGGCGTCGAGCGCGTCGAGGATCGTCTTGTCGCCCAGCTCGGCCTTTCCCCGTTGCTGCATGGCCGCGCGGGCGCCGTCGAGAAGAGCGGAAACTTCGCCCCAGGGAATGTCCGTGCGGCCGCGCGTCGCTTTCGCCGCCGACATCATTCCGGTCGCCAGCAGCGTTCCGAAGCTGGACCCCGAGGTCCGCGTGAAGGCCTGCGCGACCTTCATCAGGGTTTCTCCGATCTCGGGCGGCAGCTGGTCGGCGACGGCCTTCACTTCGCGGGCTCCCCGCACCATCGTGACGCCGAGATCGCCGTCGCCGAGCTTTCCGTCGGCGGCGTTGAGCTCGTCGCTCACGCTTTCCATGCCGTCGGCGACTCGCAGCAGGCCTGCAACGAGGCCGTCGCGGGTGAGGGCCATGGTCACACCCTCCAGAACGCGCAGTCGGCGGGAGCCTTGAGATAGGTCTCGAGATCGGGATCGAGCCGGCACAGAGTGAACGATACGCCCGCCATCTCCATGGACGTGGCGTAGCGCCCGACGAGCGGCATGACGATGTCGCCGCCGGCGTCCTCGATGCGCTTCTTGACGATCCGGTAGAGAATGTAGAGCTCTTCGGGCGGGGTCGCGCCGAGGGAGTTGACGAGGGGCGAGATCCTCTCTCCCTTTTCGATCGGCCTGTCCTTCAGGATGATGTCCAGCATCTCGTCGGCTATCTCGTCGGCGCTCTTGAGCGAGCCGCGGCGCACGCCGGGCTCTCCGTGGATTCCCATGCCGATTTCCATTTCGGTGTCGCCGATCTCGAAGGTCGCCTTTCCGGCCTGCGGCACCACGCAGGGCGAAAGCGCGACGCCGACGGTCCGGCATGCGTCGGCCGCCCTTTGGGCAACCGCCGTCACGGCCTCGAGATCATGGCCGGCTTCGGCGGCGGCGCCGGCGATCTTGAAGGCATAGACCATTCCGGCCACGCCGCGGCGTTTGGCGGCCTCTTCGCGGGATGCGGATGCCACGTCGTCGGCGAGAATCACCGTGGTGGTCGGAATGTCCTCCATTTCGACCATGTCGCCGGCCATGTCGAAGTTCATGATGTCGCCGCCGTAATTGCCGTAGAGGCGCAGCACGCCGGCACCGGCGTTCGCCACCCGAATGGCGTCGGCCATCTGGTCGACGGACGGAGAGGCGAAGACCTCGCCGATGGCGCAGGCGTCGAGCAGGCCGGTGCCGACATAGCCGGTGAAGACCGGCAGGTGGCCCGAGCCTCCGCCCGACACTATGCCGACCTTTCCGGATCTCGGTGCTTCCGCGCGGGCGATGACGCGGCCGCCTTCGCCGGCGCGGCGATAGTATCGGGGATGGGCGGCGACGAGCCCGTCGAGCATCTCCTCGACGTAGCGATGCGGGTCGTTGAGAATTTTCTTCATTGCCTGTCCTCCCGTTTTCGAACCGCGCTCAATCCAGGCCGGCGGCCTCGAAGATCGACTTGTGAAGAGCGGAGGCGTTCAGCTCTCCGAGGCCCCGGTTGACCGCGCCCTGGTAGAGCTCGGCGATCAGCGCGGCCATGGGCGCCGAGACCGCCTCGGACTTCGCGAAATCGCCGATCAGCCGGGCGTCCTTGAGCATGTGCTTGAGATAGAAGCTCGGCTCGAAGTCACCGGCGAGGGTCGCCCGGCCGACGCCCCGGATCAGAGCCGACGAAAAGTCCGTCACGTCGAGGTAGCCCATCAGCGCTTCGGCATCGAGGCCAGCCTTGCGCGCCAGCGCCAGGGCCTCTCCGAGCGAGACCATCTGCGCCGCCACCAGCAGGTTGCCGACGAGCTTGGCGCTTGCGCCCATCGACGACGATCCCATGTAGTGAACGGTCGCCGCCAGGGCTTCGAGCACCGGCCTTATTTCCTCGAAATCGCTTCGCTGTCCGCCGCACACGAAGTCCAGCCGACCTTCCCATGCTTCGTTCTTGGAGCCGAAGACCGGCGTGTCGAGGTAGCGGATCCCGCGTTCGCGTGCGGCCGCCGCGAGCTCGACGGTGACGGCCGGGTCGGTGGTCGTGGTATCGGCGACGATCGAGCCGGTACGCGCCGACGCGAAGACGCCCTTGGCGCCGAGCAGGGTCTCACGCTGGGCCTGCGGTCCGGTCAGGCAGACCATCGTCAGGGGCCGGCCGGAGACGGCTTCGGCCAGCGTCCGTGAGATCTTGGCGCGGGAGAGGTCTTCGTGCAGCGGCCTCTCGGTACGGTTCCAGGCGTTCACGGCATGGCCGGCGCCGAGGAGATTGCGCACCATGCCGCTTCCCATGATGCCCAGGCCGACAAAAGCGATTTCCATTATGAGGTCTCCTTTCCGGGATTTTGTTGCCGCCGCCGGGCGTCGTCGCGTTCGGGTGTCGAGCCCTAGTTGCCGCGCCTTTTCTGGTTGAGGCTGTCGATGAGGACCGCGCCGAAGATCACGGCGCCCTGGATGAACTGCACCCAGAACGGCTGGACATTGTTCAGCGTCAGGCCGTTGTTGATGAGGCCGATGATCAGCACGCCCAGCAACGTTCCGAGCATCGATCCCTTGCCGCCGAAAAGGCTCGCCCCGCCGATGACGACCGCGGCGATGGCATTGAGTTCGAGCCCCTGGGCGGCGATCGGCTGGGCGGAATCCAGCCGCCCGGCAAGGACGACGCCGCCGAGCCCCGCGAGCGCGCCGGAAATGACGTAGACGATCGCGAGCGTCCAGTTGACGGGGATGCCGGCGAGACGGGCCGCTTCGCGGTTGCCGCCGACGGCGTAGACCCGGGCGCCGAAGACCGTTCGCGACAGCAGGACCCAGGCGAGGAAGAACGCGCCCAGAGTGATCAATGCGGCGATCGGCATGAGGCCCCAGTTTCCTCCGCCGATCTCGTCGAAGGATTCCGGGAAGCCGAAGACGGTGTTGCCGGAGGTGACGATGAACGCCAGTCCCCGCGCCATTGCGAGCACCGCCAGCGTGACGATGAACGGGGCCATCCCCAGCATGGTGATGGCGACGGCGTTGAACAGGCCGCAGAGAACGCCGATCCCGATGCCGACGACGATCGCGACGGGAACGGACCAGTGCGCCTCCAGGGCGAGTCCCGCCATCACGCCCGAGAACGCCACCACGGAGCCGACCGACAGATCGATGCCGCCGGTTACGATCACGAAGGTCTCGCCGACGGCGACGATGCCGATGAGCGACGTTGCGAGGAGTATCGACAGGATATTCGCCGTCGTCAGGAACGTCGGCGTCGTGAGGGCGAGGTAGAGCGAGATGACAACGAAGGCGACAACGATGGTCAGCTCGTTCAAGGCGTTGCCGATCGATGCAAGGCCGCCGCGCCGCGCCGGCCCGCTGCCTGTTTCCTCCGCTGCCATTCCGGCCTCCTCCTTGCGGGTCGTGGTTGTCATGTCAGCGCCGCGAGTTCCATGACGCGTTCCTGGCTGAACTCCGAGCGCTCGAGCGCACCCGCGAGCCTTCCGGTGCGCATGACCAGGATGCGGTCGCAAAGGCCGAGCAGCTCGACCATGTCGGACGACACCACCAGAACGGCACCTCCGCGGTGGGCGAGTTCGCCGATGAGGCGGTAGATTTCGACCTTGGCGCCCACGTCGATGCCGCGTGTCGGTTCGTCCAGCAGGAAGACCTGCGGCTGCGTGCTGAGCGCGCGTCCGAGCACGACCTTCTGCTGGTTGCCGCCGGACAGGTTGGACACGGCGACGTCGACGCTCGGCGTGCGGATGCGCATCTCGTCGATGGCGTGCCGGGCGACCGCGTCCATTCTCGCGCGGCGCAGGAAGATGCCGAACGCGGCGACGCGCGACAGGACCGACATGGCGATGTTGCGCCCGACCGAGAACGGCAGCACCAGCCCTTCGGCCTTGCGGTCTTCGGGCACCAGGGCGATGCCGGCCGAAATCGCCTGCCGCGGCGAGGCGGCGCGCACGGCGTGGCCGGCGACGCGCACGGTTCCGCTGCAAGGCAGGGCGCCGTACACGGCCTTGAGTACCTCGGTCCGTCCGGCGCCGATCAGGCCGCCGATGCCGACGACTTCTCCGCGCCTGACGGAAAAGGATATGTCGGAGAAATGGCCGGGCGCGGTGAGGCCCGCGACTTCCAGCAGCGTCTCGCCGATGGCCGCGTCACGGGGCGGAAACATGGCCTCGATCGGTCGGTTGACCATCGCCCGGATGAGGTCGGGCTCGCTCCAGGAACCGGTCGGGCGGGTGTCGACGACGTGACCGTCGCGCATCACCGTGACCCGGTCGCAGATCTCGAAGACTTCCTCGAGGTGATGCGAGATGAAGATGATGCCGACGCCCTGCGCCTTCAATTCGGCGACCGTGGCGAAGAGCGTGCGCTGTTCGGTGGTGGTCAGCGTGGCGGTCGGCTCGTCCATGACGATGACCCGGGCGTCCCGGGACAGGGCCCGGGCGATCTCGACGAGCTGCTGCTGGGCGATTCCGAGGCGACGCACGAGCATGCGCGGAGATATCTTGAGGCCGACCTTTGCCAGCAGCGCCGCGGCGCGCCTGTCGAGCGCGCGGCGGTCGACGAGGCCGAGCCTGCTCGGCAAATTGCCAAGATAGAGGTTTTCCGCGATCGAGCGGTCGGGAACGAGGCTGAGCTCCTGGTGGATGACGACGATGCCGACGTCGAGGGCGTCGCGTGGACGGCGGGGCGCGAACTCCTCGCCGTCCAGTGTCATGGTCCCGGCGTCGGCGCGTATGTCGCCGGCGAGGACCTTCATGAGCGTCGATTTGCCGGCGCCGTTCTCGCCGACGATGCCGAGCACTTCTCCCCGGGCGAGCGTGATGTCGACGTCCGACAGCGCACGCACGCCAGGAAAGCTCTTGCTGATGGCCTTCATTTCGAGAAGCATCGCAATCGGCCTGTCTCGACGGGTTTCGACGCGGGCAGGGGGCCTTACTTCTTCGCCATCTCATCGCCCCACAGGCCGTATTTCTTGGCCTCTGGGCTGTCGATGTTCTTCTTGGTCAGGAGCAGGTGCGGCCAGAACTGGTGCTGCGGAATCGATTTCTTGTCGCCGTTCAGATATTTCTCGACATAGTCGACCGACTGGGCGGCCATCGTCAGCGGGTTCTGGGAGATGGTCGCATCCATATCGCCCTTGCGGATCGCGGTCAGCGCCTGCTCGGTGCCGTCGATCCCGATGATGACGATGTGGTCCTTGTCGCCGATCGGCTTGAACCGGTTGGCCTGCTTGATCGCCCGCATGGCGCCGACGGCGTTGTCGTCGTTGCCGTTGAAGACCGCGTCGATCTGGCTATGCCCGGCGAGAAGCTGGGTCATGATGTTGAAGGCCTTGCCGGCGTCGAAGTCGGCGGCCTGCCGCGCGATCAGCTTGAGGCCGGGGTTCTTTGCCGAAAGCTTCTTGAACTCCTCGCTGAAGCCCTTTTCGCGCTCGTCGCCGGCGGTCGTGCCGAGCAGGCCTTCCAGGTCGACGACGTTGCCCTGGATCTTGCCGTAGCGCGCCTTGAGCTGCTTGGCGATGAACTGTGCGCCCTCGCGGCCCAACGCCTCGTTGTTGGTCTCGAGGAAGTTGACCTGGCATTTGCCGCAGGCGGCGCCGCGGTCGAGCGTGAAGACGGGTATGCCCTTCTTGTTGGCGCGCTTCACGATCGGCACGATCGAGTCCGCGTTGATCGGGTTCAGGATGAGCGCGGAGACGTTCTGGTTGATGAGGTCGAGAACCTGGTTGGTCTGCGTCGCGGCGTCGCCATTGGCGCTGGTGTTGATGAGCTTCAGGTCGGGATGGCGCGCGATGCCTTCCTCGACGCCCTTGGTCATGCCCTGGAAGAACGGGTTGGCCAGGGTGGCGACGCTGTAGCCGACGAGATGCTTGTCCTTGGCCGCGGCGGGCCCGGACAGCATGACGGCGGCGGTGAGGACCGCGGCTGCGCCGGCGGCGCTGATCGTGAATCGACGCTTCATCATTTCCTCCCAAAGGATTGTGGCTTGAGTTCAGTGGCCGCGTCGGACCCGATGCCTACTCCCTGCATCGGCGCGCCCGTCAGCACATTCGCGCCGACCGCGAACAATTTCGTACGTCCCTGTGGCGAATGTCAACCGAATTGTTTTCTCGCCGACGCGTGATAAAGCGTCAATGGAGTCAATATGTTATGTTTAGATATGTCTCATTTGCCCGCAATCGCTGACCGTTTTGAGTTGTACCGATCGTCGCGAAAGCCCGTCACGACGCGAGTCCAAGGTCATTTTGCCGCACATATGTTCGGTCGTATGTCATGTGTGCAGACGCAAAGGCCTGTGCAGGTCCCATTTCGGCCTGCCATCTGGCGTCCGAACCGGTCTCGCTTGTCGTGGAGAGCGTCCAGCGTTCAGGGAAAGACGGACGCGGTCCGTCGTCGCTTTCGCGCGATCCCCTGACGGAAGCCGACCTTCTTGCGACCGCTTCCGAGCTCAGTCCGAGGTTCGGTCCGGGGCGGGGGCGTCGCCGTCGTCGATCGCCAGGATCGCCCGGACGTTGCCGACGTTCGTGGCCAGCGTGTCGATGACGCCGGAGCGAAGCGACGCCAGCAGCGACAGCGCCTTGTTCTGCTCGCTGGCGACCGCGATGACGTTCGGAATGCGAGCGTAGTCGGAGTGCGACAGGCCGATGATCCTGTCCCCGAGGTCGAGGGCGACGCGCTTGCCCCGGATGTCGAGGAAGTCGTAGCCCGACAGGTCCGCCACGGCGCCGGACAGCCGTGCCCGGGCGATCTCGACGGGCGAATACCAGCCGATGCCGGTCAGGTAGCCGTTTTCCTTGCAATCGCCGATACCGATCAGGGCGATGTCGGCACGGCGGGCGCGGGTCAGCGCCTGCTGGACGGTGTCGTTGCGCATCAGGAGCGCCCGCAGTTCCCCGTCCTCGGTGTAGCCGGGCGCATAGAGCATTTCGCTCTGCCCGCCGAAGCGGCTGGCGAGGCGGCGGCAGATATGATCGGAATTGAGCTTGTGGCCGACCCTGTTGGTTCCGCCAAGCGCGCTCACGAACGTGCATGCGAGGCTCCGGCCGCTATAGGCGTGGTCGGCCACCGCTCCCAGGTTCCGGCCCATGCCCACGGCGACGACCATGCCGTCGGCCAGGATCTCGCCCAGATGGTCCGCCACAAGCTGCGCCACCGCGGATCGCTGGACCACCTCGTCGTCGTGGTCGATCGCGATCAGCGCGCGGCGGATGCCGAAGCGGCGGGTGAGTTCCAGGGCGAGATCGGACAATTCGCTCGGATTGAGATTGATCCGGATCGATACCAGCCCGAGTTCGCGCGACTGCTTGAGGATGCGGCTGATCTTGGTCCGCGAGATATTGAGCGCGCTGGAAATCTCGCTCTGCGTCCGGCCTTCGAAGTAGTACTGCTTCGCGACGAGCGTGATGAGTTTTATGTCTTCGGAGTCCAAGGCCATGTGTCCATCGATGCGGAATTCGGCGCCGTATTGCCCCAAGCGGCGCGACGGCGG
Organism: uncultured Alphaproteobacteria bacterium; assembly: GCA_963838155.1. Classification (GTDB taxonomy): domain Bacteria; phylum Pseudomonadota; class Alphaproteobacteria; order Rhizobiales; family Rhizobiaceae; genus Pararhizobium_B. The sequence continues at coordinate 50,048 of CAWIQE010000010.1, read as the reverse complement.
CCGAAAGTCGCATCAATCCTTGTCCGGGAAAGGCAAGTCAAGTCCGGGCGGGCCGGCGGCCACGCCTGGAAACGCCGTGGAGCTCGGCCGACGGGCCTAGCCGCGCCCGACGAAGGGCATCTTGCTCGGCATGACCGTGAGGAACTGGACGTTCGTGTCGATCGGCATGTTCGCCATGTAGAGCAACGCATCCGATACATGCCGGATGTTCATGCGCGGTTCCGGCCGCGAGCTGCCGTCCGGCTGCAGGACGCCGTCCGTCATGCGTTCGGTCATCTGCGTCTCGGCGTTGCCGATGTCGATCTGCCCGCAAGCTATGTCATAGACGCGTCCGTCGAGCGCGGTGGAACGGGTGAGGCCGGTGATGGCGTGCTTGGTGGCGGTATAGGGGGCCGATAGCGGGCGGGGCGCGTAGGCCGAGATGGAGCCGTTGTTGATGATGCGCCCGCCGCGTGGTTTCTGGTCGCGCATGATGCGGAAGGCCTGCTGGGTGCAGAGGAAGGCCCCGGTCAGGTTCGCCGAAACGACGGACGACCATTGCTCCCAGGTGATGTCTTCCAGCGGAATGGCCGGAGAGCCGGTCCCGGCGTTGTTGAACAGGAGGTCCAGGCGCCCGAACCGCTCGCGGACGGCGTCGAAGAGCGATTTCACCGAAGCCGGATCGCCGACGTCGGTGCTGACGCAGAGCGTGTGCTTGCCATCGGGGTCGCGCTCGCCGGCCGCTTCCTCCAGCGTCGACTGCCGTCGTCCTGCAAGGGCCACCTGCCAGCCCGCACCGAGCAGTGCGTGAACGCAGGCCCGACCGATGCCGCTGCCCGCTCCCGTGACCAAGGCGATTCTTTCCTCTGCGCTCATTCCGATCCTCCTCGTTCGTCGTCTGCATTTGGACCGTGGCGGACGTCAGGTCAAGCGCGGTCCCGGCCTCTGGCGGCCTGAGCGGCGGTCTCCGACGGCGCGGACCGGCCGGCCGCGGCGGTGCGGCGGACGAATTCGCTCGGCGGCATTCCGACGCGGTCGGCGAACGACGCCGCGAAGGCCGCCACGCTGCCGAAGCCCGCGGCACGCGATACCGTTCCGATCCGGCCCTCATGGCGCGCGAGCAGCTCCATCGCCCGCATGATCTTGACCTCGCGCGCGAACCATCGCCATGAATGGCCGAATTCGTCCTTGCAGCGACGCTGAAGCGTGCGCGCGGAGCATCCCGCGGCGGCGGCGGCCCCGTCCAGGGTCGCCCTTTCCAGATCCTGCCGGATGAAATTGACGGCAGCCCTCAGCTCGTCGGATTCCGCAACGGGCAGCCACAGGATGCGCGGGGTCGCGAACCAGTCCTGGCAGAGATGGGAGAGCGTGCGGAAGAACAGCCGCCGTGCCTCGATCCCGGCATCTTGCGCCGACCATTGCAGCGCATGGAGGAGCATTTCCCGCGCGAGCGCCGGCGCGGCGGTGATCCAGCATCCATGGTGGTACCATTCCGCATCGGCCGGTTCGAGATGCGCGACGCGCAGGGTCGTCTCCGCCGACAGGCGCACCGTGAAGGCCCGGTCGGCGGGAATGAGGATCATGTGATTGGGAAGGATGAGCCAGCCGCCCGACGCGCCTTCCACGTCGAGAAGGCCCGAGCCGACGAGAACGAGCTTGTGCATCCGATCGCCGAGGGAGCTCTCGGCGTGGTGGCTCAGGGTGAGTTGCTCGGCGAACGGCGTGCCCGAGACGGGCGAGGCAAGACGGCGGCTCGCCGAGGGCTTGGGCTCGAAGGGCAGGGTCAACCGCTCGAGGCGGTAGAATGTGCTGACGTCTTGCAATGGGTTCTTGCCTAATTTTCGTTTATGCGACAACCTGTCGTCTTAGTATGGACCAAGCGGTACCATAGAAAAGAGGCATTCGCTGACCGAAAGTTCGGCGTCTGCGGGAGGAAATCGGGATGGGTCGAGCGACGGCGAAAGCCGAAGCCGCGAACGCACGGCTGCAACCTGTGCTTTCGTTTCATCACATGTCGAAAGCCTTCGGTGGCAACAAGGCCGTCGACGACGTCGGCTTCGAGGTCCATCCCGGCGAAATCCTGGCACTTCTCGGACAGAACGGCGCGGGCAAGTCCACCCTGATCAAGATGCTGGCCGGCGTCTACGATGCCGACCAAGGGGAAATCCGGCTCGACGGCGACAGGTTCAACCCGCTTGCCGGCAACGGAGCGATCGCTTTCATCCATCAGGACCTCGGTCTGATCGAGTGGATGACCGTCGCGGAAAACATCGCGCTGGCGAGGGGGTACCCCCGGCGCGCGGGCCTGATCGACTGGCGTTCGACGCGCGATGCGGCCTTGGAGGCGATCCGGGTCGTCATCGACCATCTCGATCCCGAGCAGAGGGTCCAGGATCTCAGCCGGACGGAGAAGTCGCTGGTCGCGATCGCCAGGGCGGTCAGCGCGGAAGCCAGGGTGCTGGTCCTCGACGAGCCGACCGCATCGCTGCCGAAACACGAGGTGGAGCGGCTCTTCGCGGTTCTCCGCCAGCTGAGGGACCGGGGAACGTCGATGATCTACGTTTCCCATCGGCTGGACGAGGTCTATGCCATCTCGGACAGGCTGGTGGTGCTGCGCGACGGCCGGCTGATCGCCGAACGGCCGACCGCGGAGGTCGGCTCGGACGAGCTCGTCCGGATGATCATCGGCCGCTCGCCCGAGAGCCTGTTCATGAGGCCGGACACGGAACGGCGCAGGACGGCGATCAGCCTCCAGCAGGTCAGGACCAACGACATCGGGCCGCTGGACCTGGAGATCGCCGAAGGCGAAATCGTCGCGGTGGTCGGCCTGCGCGGCGCGGGCCAGGAAGAAGTGGGCCGCATCCTCTTCGGTCTCTCTCCTCTCGAAAGCGGCCGCGTGACGATCGACGGCGAGGTGCCGGATCTCTCCTCCCAGGCCGCGGCGATCCGGTCCGGCATCGGCTTCGTCGCCGCCGACAGGACCGCCCAGTCGGTCGCTCACGGGCTTTCGGTGCGCGAGAACATGTTCATGAACCCGGCGGCGATCGGGCGCTCCGCGTTCAATTGGCTGAGACCGTCGCACGAGGCGGAACAATGCCGACGGCTCGGCAGCCAAGTCGACCTGCAGCCCAACGACGCGGACCTGCCCATCGAGATGCTTTCCGGCGGCAACCAGCAGAAGGTCGTCATGGCCCGCTGGATGCGCATCGGCGGGAAGGTGCTCGTGCTGGAGGATCCGACCGCCGGCGTGGACGTCGGCGCGCGCGCGGAGATCTATCGCCTGCTTGCCGATGCCGTCGGCCGCGGCCTCTCGGTCGTGCTGATCTCGACCGATTTCGAGGAGGTTTGCAAGATCTGCCACCGCGCCGTCGTCTTCCGCAACGGGCAGATCGCCGCCGAGCTTCACCATGAGATGCTGACCCTCGATCGCCTGGTCAGCGTGGCTTCGCTGGAAACCGCTGCGGACCGGCCGCCGGCCGCGGCGAAGGAAACGACAGGACCAGTCTAGGGCAGGGCCATGCTTTCACTCCAATCGAATGCTCTCGAGCCGACGAAGAAGGACCTGGCGGCGATGTCGCCCGGCCAGAAGATCGTCCGCCTGCTGCCGGTCTTCGGGATTCCCATTCTTACGGTCATCCTCATCGCGCTTTTTTCGGTCATCCTGCCGGACACCTTCCCGACGATGCTCAACCTGCGCTCGATTCTCGGGGACAAGTCCATCATAGCGATGCTCAGCCTCGCGGCGATGATCCCGATGATGGCCGGCCGCATCGACCTGACGGTCGGCTACGGGATCGTGCTCTGGCACATCCTGGCGATAAGCCTGCAGGTGCAGGACGGCTTTCCCTGGTGGCTGGCGGTCGTCGTGGTGATCGCCTGCGGGGCGCTCATGGGGCTGATCAACGGGCTGCTCGTCGAGCTCGCGCTCATCGACAGCTTCATCGCGACGCTCGGGACGGGGACCGTCATCTACGCGGTCGCGCTCTGGTACACCAACGGCCGGCAGATCATCGGCGTCCTTCCGCCGGAGTTCCTGTCGATCTACATCTGGCAGCCCTTCGGCATTCCGATATCGGCCTTCTACGTGTTCGTGATGGCGGTCGTCATCTGGGTGGCAACGGAATATCTGCCGATCGGGCGCTATCTCTACGCCATCGGGGCCAACCCGCGCGCCGCCGCGCTGAACGGCATCCGCACCCGCCGCTACGTCATCGGCGCGTTCGTCACGTCCGGCGTGATCGGGGCGGTGGCCGGCGTCGTGCTGGCCGCGAAGCTCAGGATCGGCCAGGCGAGCGTCGGGCTGGAATATCTGCTGCCGGCCCTCGTCGGCGCCTTCCTGGGATCGACGACGATCAAGCCGGGGCGGGTCAACGTCTGGGGCACGATCTCGGGGGTCATCATACTGGCGGTGGGCATTTCCGGAATCCAGCAGCTCGGCGGCGCGTTTTTCGTGGAACCGCTGTTCAACGGCCTGATGCTGCTCGTCGCCATCGGACTGGCGGGCTATGCGCAGCACAAGCGCGGCGCCGTCAAGCACAGGAGCGAAACCGTGGCGGCGGCCGAGGCCAAGGCCGAGGAGGAGCGGGCGGTCCGGTCGGAATCCGCTGCAGAGTGAGACCACAAAGGGAGGAAATTTCGATGTACAAACTTATGATGCTCGGGGCTGCCCTGGCGCTTGTCGCCAGTTCCACTGCAGCGCTGTCGGACGACATGATGGACCATGCCAAGACCATCGTGGAGCGGTTTTCCCAGCCGAACCCGCCATGGCGGGGACCGACGACCGGTCCGAAGGCGGACCCCGGCAAGCTGATCGTCTACGTGTCGACCGACCAGCGCAACGGTGGCGCCCACGGCGTCGGCGAGGGCGTCGTCGAGGCGGCCAAGGCGATCGGCTGGAAGACCCGCGTGCTCGACGGGCAGGGTACGGTTTCGGGGCGCGCCAGCGCCCTCAGCGAAGCGATGTCGCTGAAGCCCGACGTCATCGTGCTCGGCGGCATCGACGGCAACGAGCAGGCGGCGGTCGTCCAGCAGGCTGCGAAGGCCGGGATCAAGATCATCGGCTGGCACGCCACCGCGAAGCCGGGACCGGATGAAAAGCTGTCGATCTTCAACGACATCACCACCAACCCGATCGACGTCGCGGAGGCGGCGGCGTCGCTCGCGGTCGTGGATTCGGACGGCAAGGCCGGCGTCGTGATCTTCACCGACAGCACCTACAAGGTCGCCATCGCCAAGTCCGATCGCATGGCGGAGGTCATCAAGGCCTGCAAGACCTGCACGCTTCTCAAGGTGGTGGATACGCCGCTCGCCGACGTCTCCACGCGCATGCCGCCGCTGACGACCAATCTTCTGGCCACCTACGGCAAGAAATGGACCTATGCCCTGTCGATCAACGACCTGACCTTCGACTTCATGGCGCCGTCGCTTGCCTCGGCCGGCATCGCCGGGGACGGCGAACCGCACAACATCTCGGCCGGCGACGGCTCCGCCGCCGCCTTCCAGCGCATCCGGAGCAAGCAGTACCAGATGGCCACGGTCGCCGAACCGCTCCGCATGCAGGGCTGGCAGGTGGTCGACGAGGCCAACCGCGCCCTGCACAACGAGAAGCCGAGCGGTTTCGTCCCGTTACCCCATCTCTTCAACACGAAGAACATCGCCTTCGACGGCGGTCCGGACAACGAGTACAACCCGAACAACGGCTACCAGAAGATCTACAAGAAGATCTGGGGCGCAAAGTAACACGCTTCGCCGTTCCGGCCCGCCTGCGGATTGGACCGCAGGCGGGCAGCGGCGATACCATCCGGAGAGCCACGTCATGACCACAGACATCCCCGCACCAGACTACGCGCGCAACATGAAACTGATCGGACACTCGGACATCGGCGGGCGGTCGGACGGCGTGCAGCTCATGCTGAACAAGGGCTACGCGATCACCGGGCACATGTTCTCGAAAGGCTTCTCCGTGGTCGACGTCCGGGATCCGACGCATCCGAAGCCGGTCAATTACATCGCCGCGCCGGAGAACACCTGGAACATCCATCTGCAGACGTTCGAGGACCTGTTGCTGGTCATCAACGCGAAGGACATGTTCGCGGCGGAGGAATTCAAGGACGAGCACGCCTACTATGCCGGTACGTTCGGGGAGGCGGCCGGCACCGCCAACGCCAAGACGCGCGACTGGACCGCCGGCATGGCCGTCTACGACATCGCGGATCCGGCGAACCCGCGGCAGATCGGCTTCATGCCGATCGAGGGCGGCGGCGTCCACCGTATCTGGTATACCGGGGGGCGGTGGGCCTATGCCTCGGCGCTGATCGACGGTTTCACCGACTATATCTTCATCACGATCGACATGAAGGACCCGACGCGTCCCGTGGAGGCTGGCCGCTGGTGGATCCCGGGGATGAACTCAGCAGCGGGCGAAACCCCCGACTGGGACCGCAGCAAGCGCTACGGCCTCCACCATCCGATCATCCACGGCGATACCGCCTATTGCGCATGGCGCGACGCGTGCATGGTGATACTCGACGTCGCCGACCGGTCGGCCCCGAAGCTTCTCAACCATGTCCGCTGGTCGCCGCCCTTCGAAGGCGGCACGCACAATTGCCTGCCGCTGCCGGAACGCGAGCTGCTTTGCGTCGTGGACGAAGCGGTGCTGGATCACCAGGAAGACGGCGTCAAGAACATCTGGATGTTCGACAACCGGCTGCGGGGTCACCCGATCTCGATCTCGACCTTTCCGCAGCCGCCGGAATCGGAGGGGGACTACGTCGCCAAGGGCGGGCATTTCGGCCCCCACAACATCTACGAGAACCGGCCGGACGGGCTGGTGAGCGAGGACCTCATCTTCGCGACCTACCAGAATGCCGGCATTCGCGTCTTCGACATCCGCAACCCCTTCCGACCGGAGGAGGCGGCGGTCTTCGTGCCGCCGGAGCCCGAACGGCTGATCGACCATCGGCCGAACCGCCGGAAGGTCGTCCAGACCTGCGACGTCTCGGTGGACAGGAACGGCATCGTGTTCGCCAACGACTACAATGGCGGGCTCTACGTTCTCGAATACGGAGGCTGACGGCATGTTCGGGGAAATCGAAGGAACGGGCTTCGAAGCCCGCGATCCGCGTTTCGAGCGGTGTTTCGTCGGGCATGCGCGCGTCGAGCGACTATGGACCGGCGGGCGCTGGCTGGAGGGGCCGGCGTGGTTTCCCGCGGGACGGTACCTGGTCTTTTCCGACATTCCGAACGACCGGATGCTCCGCTTCGACGAGCAGAGCGGAACGGTGCAGACGTTCCGCCAGCCGGCCGGCTACACCAACGGCAACACCATCGACCGGCAGGGTCGGCTGGTCAGCTGCCAGCATGGTTTCCGCAGCATCACGCGGACGGAGTTCGACGGCTCCGTGACGACGCTCGCCAGCCACTACGAAGGCCGGCGGCTCAACTCCCCGAACGACATCGTCGTCAAGAGCGACGGCTCCATCTGGTTCACCGACCCGACATACGGCATTCTCACGGACTACGAAGGCTTCTACGGCGAGCCCGAGGTCGACGGCTGCCATGTCTATCGGCTGGATCCGGAAAGCGGCGCGCTGACGAAGGTGATCGACGATTTCCACAAGCCCAACGGCCTGGCGTTCTCTCCCGACGAGCGGCTCCTCTACGTCGTCGACAGCGGGGTGACCCATCGCGCCGACGGGCCACGCCACATCCGGAAGTTCCGGGTCTCGGAGGACGGCCGGTCGGTCTCCGGCGGAGAGGTCTTCGCGGAATGCTCGGCCGGCATATTCGACGGCTTTCGCGTCGATACCGCGGGCCGCCTCTGGGCGGGGACGGGGGAGGGCGTCTGGTGCATGGACGCGGACGGCACGCTCATCGGGAAGATCCGCATCCCGGAGATGGTGTCGAACGTCGCCTTCGGCGGACCCAAGCGCAACCGCCTGTTCATCTGCGGCACGACGTCGTTGTACGCAGCCTATGTCGTGGCGAACGGAACCGGACTGGGGTGACGGGCGGCCTTCAGCTTGCCGACGGAAAACCGGTTCCCGGAAGCGCTCTATCTCCTTGTCCTTACGCGCTTCCGGACGGAAAAGCGGTTTCCACTTTTACTGGAAGCGCTCTAGGGCAGGATGCGCCTTTGCTTCAAGGAATCGAGCGCGGCCAGGAGCGAAACCGAGGAATCCATGCGTTCGGTGAAGCCGAACCGGCAGATCTTGTTGACGTCCGAAATGACGTCGGTCTCCGTATGAAAGATGAAATCCCCGAACGACCAGCCCACGAGGCGGGACATCTGCGGCTCGACGAGCCCGTTGCGCGCGGCGATCGCTTTCCAGACGGGGCCCTTGTCCGCCATGTGGGTGGCGAGCGAAAGCGGAACGGGCGGGGCCGTGCGGAGTCCGAGATGAGCGGCGACGTCCTCCCACATGCGTTCCCAGCGAAACACGTCGCCATTCGTGACGTTGAAGGCTTCTCCGCCGGCGTTTTCGCTTTCCGCGGCCCAGACGCTCGCCCGCGCCAGCAGGCCCGCATCGGTGAACTGCACCAGCTGTCCGTAGGCCTTGTCCGTGCCCGGAAACCGCAGCGGGACGCCGAGTTCCCGGCTCAGTTCCGCAAAGGCGCCGACGACCATCGCGATGTTCATCGGGTTTCCGTGAATGTCGCCGACGACGACGTCGGGGCGCAGCGCGACGTAATCCCAGCTGCTGTTGCCGGCACGCCGCTTGAGCTGTTCTTCCTGCGCCAGGTAGATATTGGGCGGCATGTGAGGGGGATCGCTCTCGCGGGCCGGGGTGCGGACCCTGGCCCCGAGATGAATGCCGTAGATCTTGAAGCCCTGATAGATCACGACCCGCCGGAGCGGGGCGCGGACGGCCTCGAGACCGTCCAGCAGATTGGCGAGCATGCCGGCGTTGCGCTCGGCTTCCGTCGCGAGGTCGGGATCGGGATTGAGCGCGGCGTAGAAGACATGCGTCGTGTCGCGCGCCTCCTCCAATGCCGCGCGCGTGGCGTCGGCATCCGTAAGGTCGGCGGACACGCTGGCGAGCCCTTCCGTCGATCGGCGTCCGAGCCCGCGGACCTTCCAACCCTGGCGCACGAGTTCGTGCGCGACGGCATTGCCGATGATGCCGCCGGCGCCGGCCACCAGCGCTACGCCCGTCTTGTCGCCTGCCATGTCCGTCTCCCTGATCGTCGCCTGATAAGATCGGCCGAGCGGCGCCCGTACCGACCGCATCGCGGGTCCGGTGCGTCCGGACCGGCGGCAGGATCAAGAACTGCAACCCTCCCGTCAAGCGAATTGGGGCGGGCACCTGCATCAAGGAGGTAACGACATTGGACGATCCCTTTCGCCTGGACGAGAAGGTTGCCGTCGTGACCGGCGGGGCCGGTGGAATCGGCCTCGAGACCGCGCATTGCCTGGCGAGGGCCGGTGCGCGCGTCGTCGTTCTCGACCGGGAACTGGCCCGTGCGGAAGAGGCAGCCGGGGCGCTGGTCGGGCAGCACGCGCAGGCGTTCGCCGTCGGCGCGGACGTCGCCGACGAGGATTCGGTGGAAGCGGCCTTCGCAACGATCCTGGCCGAGACCCGGCGCATCGACGTCCTCGTGAATTGCGCCGGCATCGCCCTGCGACATGCGGCGACGGAGCTGCCGGTCGAGGACTGGAACAAGGTGGTGTCGGTCAACCTGACGGGCAGCTTCCTCACATCCCGGGTTGCCGCCCGCGGTATGATCGGCCGGGGAAAGGGCGGTGCGGTGGTGCAGACCGCCTCGATCATGGGGCTTTCGGGCGGGGGGCTTTATCCCAACGTTTCCTACCAGGCGACGAAGGGCGCGATCGTCAACATGACCCGTGCGCTCGCCGTCGAATGGGCCGGGTTCGGCATACGCGTGAATGCGGTCGCGCCCACCTATGTGCGCACGCCGTTCATAAAGGCCCTTCTCGACCAGCCGGACCTGATGGCGCGCATCGAGGCCATGACGCCGCTTCGGCGACTGGCGGAGCCGTCCGAGGTCGCCGCGGCGATCGTCTTCCTCGCCAGTCCCGCCGCCGCGATGGTAACGGGACATACATTGCCGGTCGACGGCGGTTTCCTGGCGCAATGATCCGCCGACGACGCCGACTTGATCCCGAAACAGACTTCGGAGGTGACACGAAATGACCGGAACGACTTGGCGTGCCGACAGGCTGGAATGGGGGCGGGGACCGCGCGTGTTCGAGGTCTTCCTCGAGCCGACGTGTCCTTTTTCAGTCAAGGCATTCAAGAAGTTCGATACCCTGCTTCACCAGGCGGGAGAGGAAAGGATCACGCTGAAGATCCGCCTCCTGTCCCAGCCCTGGCACATGTATTCCGGCGTGGTGGTGCGCTGCGTCATTGCGGCGTCGACCCTCGAGGGCGGCAAGGATGCCGCCAAGGCGGTGCTGGCGGCGGTTGCGGACGATCGCGAGGATTTCGAGTTCGTGAGCCATGCCGGAGGCCCGAACATGGACGTGACCCCGTCCGAGCTCATCGGCCGCCTCGAAGGAGCGAGCGGCGTGGGCCTGCGCGAGGCGTTCTCGATTCCCGATCTCGATCGGGAGATCAAATGGCATTGCAAATATGCCCGGCAGAACGGCATCCACGTCTCGCCGACCTTCATGATCGACGGACTTGTGGACCCGGAGATCGGAAGCGGCGACGACGTCGGCTCGTGGGTTCGCAAGCTGCTGGGCTGAGGAGGATCGCGCGGGGCGCGGGCCCGGACGCTCGTCCGTCAGACCCGGTTTCTGGCGATCAGGTTGTAGATGACGACGATCACGGCGATCAGCAGCAGAAGGTGGATCAGGGCGCCGGCCACGTGAAAAACGGCGAATCCGAGAATCCAGAGAATGAACAGGATGACGGCAATGGTCCAAAGCATACGGACGGCCTTTCGTGATGAGCGACACGGAACAGGGGTGATGCTACCCCTGCCACAACCTGTATAAGCTTCGTCCGGGAATAAGGTTCCCCGGACGGTCGCATTTTCTCGCGCCGGCATCTGGGACCAGGGACCACGCGGAAAGATCATCGACTACCGCGTCCCGATCGAGATCGAAGGCGTCCGGATCGAGCCCGGAGACCTGCTGTTCGGCGACCGGGAAGGAGTCCTGGTCATTCCGAAGGCGGTCGAAGGCGAAGTCGTTGCCGACGCCCTCGAGAAGGCCGAGACCGAAAACCGCGTGTCGTCGGCCATTCGCGACGGAATGAGCGCCGAGGAGGCCTTCGAGACGTTCGGCGTCCTGTGAGGCCGGTCGCTTGCTAGGGCACTGCCGCCGGGACGCGCGGCATTGCGAACGAAACGGAAACGGTGCTTTATTCGCGCCATGAACCTCACATTGCGTGATTCGCTGTCGGACCCCGGCTGGCTCACCCGGCTGAATCCCGAGCAGAGGCGGGCCGTTACCCATGGCGGTGGACAGGTTTCGGGGCCGCTCCTTGTCATTGCCGGCGCCGGATCCGGCAAGACGAACACGCTCGCCCACCGCGTCGCCCTCCTGCTGGTCAACGGGGCGGACCCGCGCCGCATCCTGCTGATGACCTTCTCCCGCCGCGCCGCGCGCGAGATGGCGGCGCGCGTCGAGCGGATCGCCGGCGAAGCGCTCGGCGCGAAGGCGGCGACGCTCGCGGAGGGGCTGACCTGGTCCGGGACGTTTCATTCGATCGGCGCGCGGCTGTTGCGCGACTGCGCGCCGCAGATCGGCCTCGATCCCTCCTTCACCGTGCACGACCGGGAGGATTCCGCCGATCTCATGAACCTCGTGCGGCATGAGCTCGGCCTGTCGCGGACGGAGAGCCGGTTTCCCGGCAAGGGCACCTGCCTGGCCATCTACTCCCGAACGGTCAACGCGCAGGCGGACCTGGCGGAGGTGCTCGCGACGACCTTCCCCTGGTGCGCGGCCTGGGAAAAGGAACTGAAGGGCCTCTTCGCCGCCTATGTGCAGGCCAAGCAGGACGGCAACGTCCTCGATTACGACGACCTGCTTCTGTACTGGTCGGCGATGGCGAACGATGCCGAGCTGGCGGCCGATCTGGCCGGCCGTTTCGACCATGTCCTCGTCGACGAATACCAGGACACCAATCGCCTGCAGGCGACGATTCTCCTCGGCCTCAAGCCCGACGGGCGCGGCCTGACGGTCGTCGGCGACGATGCCCAGTCGATCTACGGCTTCCGCGCGGCAGAGGTGCGCAACATCCTCGACTTTCCGACGCTCTTCTCGCCGGCCGCCGACATCGTGACGCTCGATCGCAACTACCGCTCGACGCAGGCGGTCCTCAGCGCGGCGAACGCCGTCATCGGCGAGGCGCGCGAGCGTTTCACCAAGAACCTCTGGACGTGCCGCGACGTCGGCGAGCGGCCTTCGCTCGTCACCGTGCGCGACGAGAACGACCAGGCGGCCTATGTCTGCAACGAGGTTCTCGCCGCGCGCGAGGAAGGGCTTTCCCTGAAGGAGCAGGCCGTCCTGTTCCGGGCTTCCCACCACTCCGGCCCGCTCGAGATCGAACTGGCGCGGCGCAACATCCCCTTCGTCAAGTTCGGCGGGCTGAAGTTCCTGGACGCCGCACACGTCAAGGACCTGCTGGCGCTGCTTCGCTTCGCCGAAAATCCGGGCGACCGCATCGCCGGCTTCCGGGCCCTTCAATTGATGCCCGGCATCGGCCCGTCCACCGCCGACCAGATCCTGAAGGCGATGCAGTCGGCGCTGGATCCGGCCATGGGCCTGGCCGGAGTAGCCGCCCCGAAACGGGCCGCGGACTGCTGGCCCGACTTTGTCCGCACCTTCACGGCCCTCAGGGCCGGCAGCGGCGGATGGCCGGCCGACATCGAAGCCGCCCGTCTCTGGTACGAGCCGCATCTGGAGCGGCGGCACGAGGACGCGGCCACGCGACGCGGCGACCTCGTGCAGCTGGAGCAGATCGCCGCGACCTATCCTTCGCGCGAACGGTTCCTGACCGATCTGACGCTCGATCCGCCGGGCGCCACCAGCGACGAAGCCGGGGCGCCGTTGAGGGACGAGGACTATCTCATCCTGTCCACCATCCATTCCGCCAAGGGGCAGGAATGGAAGTCCGTATTCCTCCTCAACGCCGTCGACGGCTGCATTCCCTCCGATCTCTCGACCGGCTCGACCTCGGAAATCGAGGAGGAGCGACGTCTCCTCTACGTCGCCATGACCCGCGCGAAGGACCGGCTCCAGCTCATGACCCCGCAGCGTTTCTACGTCCACGGACAGGCCGCGCGCGGCGATCGGCACGTCTACGCCCTGCGCACCCGCTTCGTTGCCGAGGGCATGCTCGGCCTCTTCGAAAGCAAGGTCTGGCCGGCGACTTCCGGGCCGGGCACCTCCGGCCCCCGACCGACCGTCAGCCGGGACCTCAAGGCGGGAATGCTGAGCATGTGGCGCTGAACGGGCCGATGGTCGTGCCCGTCACGCGCCATCGCGGTGTCGCCGCGACGGCGGCAGGGAGCGTTCGGCGGCGGCCTGAGATGTGAGACGTATCGGCGGCCGTCTCAGATCGCCATTGTCTTCTCGCGCTCCCAGAAGCGCAGGCGGCCGCACGCGGAGATGAACTCCTTCGCTTCGCCGGCGCCTCGGAGTTCGAAGCATCCCTCGTCCATATCGGAGGCGACGCCGGCCTTGTCGAAGAGCGGCATGGCGTGGTAGGCGATGAACTTGCAGTGGGCGAAGGCGTCGGAGACGAAATCCCTTGCCGGCGGCATCTTCGCGAGTTCCGCCGCGCCCTCGGCCGGACGCGACGACCGCGACCGCGTCGTAGAGCACCGAGGGACCGCCATCGACCTTCTGCTCGGCCTCGATCCACGCTGCCGTCGCTGGCCTCGACGCCGCCGACCTTCGGCGCGACGAACTCGACCATGGCGCCCTCGGCTTCGGCGGCCGTCTTCAGCGCCTTCAGCAGCTGCCGCGTCCGACGCCGTCGGTCGACGAGCACGCCGAGCTTGCGGCCCTTGAAGCTGTCCGGCCCGTTGAGGATGATGCGAGAGCTTCGGCGAAGTCGGCGAGGTCCGTGCGGGTCGGCACGGCGGCCTCCGCCGGCTTGGGCATGTCCTTCAGGCCCAGCCCTTGCCGCGACGCCCTTGCGCGAGGTCCTCGTCGATGTTCATCAGGTGCGCGACGATCCGCTCGCGGATCGCCGGCGTCTCGCACCTTCGACAGCTCGAAGCGCGAAGGCGGCGATCATGTGGCCCTGCTCGATCTCGGTCTGCGAGAGGTAGAACTGCCGCGCCTGGCTGTAGTGGTCGGCGAAGGTCTCGGAGCGCACCCGCCGCTTCTCGCCGCTCCATCGGCTCCGGGAAGGACTGGAAGCCGCGCTCGGGCGCCTCGCGCGGGCCGCCGTCCGTCGCCCCAGGAATTCGGCTCGTAGTTTGCCCGGCCCTTCGGGTTGTGGAAGGCCATGTGGCCGTCCTGCTGGAAGTGGTGGAACGGGCAGCGCGGCGCGTTGATCGGCAGATGGTGAAGTTGGGCGCGCCGAGCCGCTTCAGCTGCGTGTCGAGGTAGGAGAAGTTCCGGCCCTGCAGCAGCGGATCGTTGGTGAAGTCGATGCCGGGCACGACGTTGCCGGTCTGGAAGGCGACCTGCTCGGTCTCGGCGAAGAAGTTGTCGACGACAGCGGTCGAGCACCAGCCGGCCGACGATGCGCACCGGCACCTCTTCCTCCGGGATGATCTTGGTCGCATCGAGGATGTCGAAGGCGAAGCTGTCGGCGAAGTCGTCGTCGAAGAGCTGCAGGCCGAGTTCCCATTCCGGGATAGTCGCCCGTCTGGATCGCGTCCCACAGATCGCGGCGGTGGAAGTCCGGATCGGCGCCGTTGAGCTTCACCGCCTCGTTCCAGACCACCGACTGCAGGCCCTGCTTCGGCTTCCAGTGGAACTTGACGAAGGTCGACTTGCCCTCGGCGTTGACCAGCCGGAAGGTGTGGACGCCGAAGCCCTCCATGAAGCGGAAGGAGCGCGGGATCGTCCGGTCGGACATGATCCACATCGCCATGTTCATCGACTTCGGGCGTCAGGGAGATGAAGTCCCAGAAATTGTCGTGCGCCGTCTGCGCCTGCGGAAAGCCGCGGTCCGGCTCCTGCTTGGCCGCGTGGATCAGGTCGGGAAACTTGATCGCGTCCTGGATGAAGAAGACCGGGATGTTGTTGCCGACGAGGTCCCAGTTGCCCTTCCTTCGTGTAGAACTTGACGGCGAAGCCGCGCACGTCGCGGGCCAGGTCGGCCGAGCCCTTGTTGCCGGCGACCGTCGAGAAGCGGACGAAGACCTCGGTCTTCTCGCCCGGCGCGCTGGAAGAGGTCGGCCTTGGTGATGTCGGAGAGCGACTCGTAGGTCTCGAAGAAGCCGTGGGCGCCGAAGCCGCGGGCATGCACCACCCGCTCGGGGATGCGCTCGTGGTCGAAGTGGAAGATCTTCTCGCGGAAGTGCTGGTCCTCCAGCAGCGTCGGTCCGCGCATTCCGGCCTTGAGCGAGTTCTGGTCGTCCGCAACGGGCGTACCCTGCTGCGTGGTCATCGTCGGCGTCGCTCCCTTTGCGGTCTGGTGGGTTTCCCCACCCGTTCCGCGAAGGACCTTCTGGTCGGCGAGGGCGGCGCGCTTCATGTCTGCCCGTGGTCGGACAGCCCCGGCAGCAGCTTGTCCAGCGTGACCGGAAAGTCGCGGACCCTGACGCCACAGGCGTTATGGACGGCATTGGCGATCGCCGCTCCGACCCCTGACAGCGCCAGTTCGCCGAGACCCTTGCCGGCGAGGGGGCTTGCATGCGGATCCCGGTCTTCGAGAAACACGACCTCTAGGCCGGTGACGTCCGCATTCACCGGAACGTGGTATTCGGCAAGGTCGTGGTTGACGATAAGGCCGGTGCGGCCGTCGATCGCCAGATCCTCCATCAGCGCCGCTCCGATGCCCCAGATCTGGCCGCCGTAGCACTGCGAGCGGGCGGTCTTCTCGTTGAGAATCCGGCCGGCGGCAGCCACGGTCAGGAGGCGTCGGATCCTGGTTTCCCCGGTCACTGCGTTCACGGCGGCCTCGCAGAAATGCGCGCCGTAGCTCGCCTGGGAAAAGCGCTCCGACGTTTCGCCCGGTTCGATCGTGCCGAGTGCCGACATGCCGTTCGGGCCGGCCAGTTCGCCGAGAGCCGTTTTCACGTTGCCGGCGATGGCGTTGCCGTCCGCAAGGGTCAGGTCCGCGGGCTCGACGTCGAGTTTGGCGGCGAGCTGCGCAATCAGCGCTTCGCAGGCGACGTAGACGGACGACCCGGCGCTGTTGGCGCCCCAGGATCCGCCGGATCCCGAGGAGGCGGGGAGGTCCGTATCGCCGAGCATCACCGTGATCCTTTCCGGCGGGAGGCCGAGCATGTCGGCCGCGATCTGCTGCAGGATCGTGTAGCTGCCGGTGCCGATGTCGGTCATCGAGGTCTTGACGGTGGCGCCGCCCTCGCCGTCGAGGGCGACCTCGGCGGAGGATTTCATGAGGGAATTGGACCGCGAGGCGGCGGCCATCCCGTAGCCGATCAGCCATTCGCCCTCGCGTCGGCTGCCGGGCTCCTTGGGGCGTTCCGACCAGCCGAAGCGCTCGGCGCCTTCGTCGTAGCAATCGAGCAGTCGCCGCGAGGAGAAGGGCTTGTCGTCCTGCGGATCTCGCTCCGGTTCGTTGCGCCGGCGGAACTCGATCGGATCGAGACCGAGGGTTTCGGCCATCTCGTCCATGGCGCATTCGAGCGCGAGCATTCCGACGGCCTCGCCCGGCGCACGGACGGCGGACGTCATCAGCACGTTCGTCTCGGCCAGGCGATGGGTGACTTGCCGGTGGTCGCCGGCGTAGAGGAAGACGGTCGAAACGCCTGCGGGCTCGAAGAAGTCGTTGCCCGGGGAGTTTGCGCCCCAGGTCTCGTGCGAGAGGGCCAGGATGCGTCCGTCCCTGTCGGTGCCGATGCGCACGCGCTGGATCGTCTCGGAACGCCGCGATGTCGCCTGGTAGACCTGCTGGCGCGACAGGGCGACCTTGACGGGCCGGCCGGCGGCTTTCGCCCCGAGCGCCGCGAGCACGGCGTCGGGGCCGATCCCGAGCTTCGAGCCGAAGCCGCCGCCGACATAGGGACTGAGGAGACGAACCTTTTCTTCCGGAACGCCCACGCCGTTCGCGATCTGCGTGCGGTTGGACTCCAGGAGCTGACAGGACGACCAGACGGTCAGGGCGTCCCCGTCCCACCGGGCGACGCTCGCGTGCGGTTCCATCGCGGAGGAATGGTGACTGGGCGTCGTGTAGCTCCGGTCGAATCGTACGGGGGCGTCGGCGAAGGCCTTCTCGAAATCGCCTCGCGTCGTGTCGGCCGGCATGACGCCACCGGCCGACTTTCGCGCCTCGCTGCGTAGGGAGGCGAGGTCGTATCGCCCTTCGTCCGACTGCGTTTCGACGCGGATGAGGGAGGCGGCGTGCCGGGCCGCCTCGAAACCGGTGGCGACCACCAGTGCGAGCGGCTGGCCGTAGTGGAAAATGCCGTCGCCGCTCGTCTGCGCGCCGGGGCTCATGGGTTGTGCCGAGGAGCGCGGGATCGCGTCGCCGGACAGCACGGCGAGCACGCCGGGAGCTTCTTCGGCGGCCGACGTGTCGAGCACGGTAATCGTGCCGCAACCGATCCCGGCGGTGGCGAGGAAACCGTATGCGACGTCTTCGCCGGCGAGGTTCTCGAGGGCATAGGGTGCCGTTCCCGACACCTTCAACGGGCCCTCGTAGCGATCGACCGGCTTGCCGATCACGGGGCTGGCGACCCGGTCGAGACGCGTCTCGCCGAGGGCCTTGTCCATTACGTGCGTGGTCATCGGCTCTGCTCCCGGGTGGCTTCGTCGAGGACGGCGGCGAGCGTGCGCCGCGCCAGCTCGATCTTGAAATCGTTGTCGCCCCGGCCGGTGGCATTGACGAGCAGGGCGTCGGCCGCCTCTTCGAAGAGTTCGGCGGACGGCTGCTGGCCGAGGAGCACCGTTTCCACCGTCTCGTCGCGCCATGGCATCGGGGCCAGTCCGCCGAACGCCAGCTTCGCGAGGTCGATGCGGCCGGACTTCATGGAGACGACGGCGGCGACCGAAACGAGCGCGAAGGCATAGGAGGCGCGGTCGCGGACCTTGCGATAGAGATGCCGACCGCCGGGCGGTGCCGGCAGGCGAACGGCGGTGATCATTTCGCCGCGTTCGAGGGCGGTCTCGGTTTCCGGGGTGTCGTTCGGCAGCCTGTAGAGGTCCCCGAGCCGGAGCGCGCGAACGCCCCCGTCCGGCTTTCGCGTCTCGACCGCGGCGTCGAGCGCCCTCAGCGCAACGGCCATGTCCGACGGATGGGTGGCGATGCACTTGTCGCTGCCGCCGAGAATGGCGTGAATGCGGTTATGGCCGCCGATGGCCCCGCAGCCGGACCCGGGGTTGCGCTTGTTGCAGGGCGCCGTCGGCTCGTAGAAATAGTAGCAGCGCGTGCGCTGGAGGAGGTTTCCTCCGGTCGTCGCCTTGTTCCGAAGCTGGCCGGATGCGCCCGCGAGGAGGGCCCGCGCCAGAACCGGATAGTCCCGGCGGATACGGGGTCCGCCGCAAGATCGGAGTTGGCGACGAGCGCACCGATGCTGAGGCCGCCGTCGGCCGTTTCCTCGATATCGCGCAACGGCAGCCGGTTGATGTCGACCAGCCGCTCCGGATGCTCGATCTCGAGCTTCATCAGATCGAGGAGGTTTGTCCCGCCGGCGATGAAACGGGCGTCGGCACCGGCGGCGAGCCTGCCGGCTTCGGCCGTATCGGCCGGACGCGAGTAATCGAAATGTCTCATGCTATGTCCTTGCCGCTGGCTTTGCGGATGGCCCTGACGATGTTGGGATAGGCCGAACAGCGGCAGATGTTGCCGCTCATGCGTTCGGATATCTCGGCGTCGGAAAACGGGCAGGGGGCCTCGAGATCGGTGCTGGCGTGGCTGGGCCAGCCCTCGTCGAATTCCCCGAGCATGCCGACCGCCGATACGATCTGGCCCGGCGTGCAGTAGCCGCACTGGTAGCCGTCTTCATGCAGAAACGACTTCTGCATGGGATGGAGGTCGTCGGCGGAACCGAGCCCCTCGATGGTGACGATCTCGTCGTCTTCGTGCATGACTGCGAGCGTCAGGCAGGCGTTGATGCGCCGGCCGTTGACGAGAACGGTGCAGGCACCGCACTGGCCGTGATCGCAACCCTTTTTCGTGCCGTTCAGCGCGAGATGCTCGCGCAGCGCATCGAGCAGGGTCGCGCGAATGTCGGCTTCGAATTCGCGGCGCTCGCCGTTGACTGTCAATGTAGGCACAGCGTCCCTTTCGTCGGTTGGCGTGGCTTTTCCCGCCTAACTTCCGTCGCGCCGAAAGGTTCAGATGAAAACGCTGTCGCGTGCAGGGACGTGCCGTCGCCGGCCGTGCCAGCAGCTTGCGGCGCCGTGACGGTTGGGACGTAACAGGAGGAACGGGTGCCGGTGCAGAAGCGTCCCGCGCCCGGGCCAAATCATGGCCGGACTCGTTGCCGGTATAGTTCGGAGGGTGTCGTCAGGCGCGAGATTCGATCATGATGACAAGGGATTCCGGGATGACGCCGTCATGCGCTTCCGCATCGGCTGCCGCCTGTCCCTTCATCGCCTCCATCACCGCATCGAGATCGGGCACGTCCATGACGACGCCCACGCTCGTCTCGTCCATGGGGTTGACGAAGGTCCTGATGTTGGTCACGCCCAGCGCCCCGAAGAATTCTTCCCGCTTCGGCGACTTGAGCCAATGTTGAAGGCCTTTGGAAATCTTGTGGTGAGCAAGAACGGTCGGCATAGGCACCTCCGAAATGCGAAAAAATCCGCATGCCGGCGGGGCGCCGACCTGGATTATCCGCTGGTCCGGATCATCCGCCTTCGCAGCCCAGGATCAAGCTGACAATAGGTGGTAGCAGCCGGGGATCGGGCCTCCGGCGGCCCGGCGAGCCGGCCTCAGGCGGAGGCATCGCCGCGAGCCGTACGGGGTTCGTTCCGGCCGGTGTCGGCCGCCGCCGGGCGAGGTTGCATCAGCAGCAGGTCGGCGCGGGTCCAGAGCAGGTAGCAGACCAGCATGACCGGTGTCAGAACGAGATCGTCCAAAGGAGCGGCGCCGGGAATGGCGATCAATCCGGCGAGGCCGACCGTCAGCGAGATCAGCGCGGGGAGGCGGCTTGCCACGACCGCGAACCGGAAACGCTTCGGCCACCGGCTGACCGCGTGCGGGGGGCACGACTCGGGGACCAATGCGCTGCCGAACTTTCCGCCGGCAAGCAGCAGGCCGGACGTGAGGGCCAGGAGAGTGTTTCCGAAGTCCACGAGCGATATGGTCAGGACCACCGCAGCCATCCCCGAAAGGAGGTCGCCCCATTCGTTGAGGCGTTGGTCGGGCGGTGCGCCGCGGGACCAGGCGCGGTGATACATCTCCCCGGACACCATGAAGATCAGGATTGCTGCGGTGAGCGCAGTCGCGCCAGGGCTTCCGACGAGATAGGTCCGGACCGCATCCAGGATCGACACCGCTCCCTTTTGCCCTCCACCGACGGTCGCGGCGATCTGGACGCCGAGCCCGGTGCCGAGCGCGAGCGCGTTTCCGACATTGTAATAGCCGCCCGGGCCTCTCATTCGGCCGAGCACCGCATCCCGCATGCCGGGGACCGGTCGTCCGTGGCGGTCCGTGGCAGAGCCGGGGGGCGGCGGGGCGGGATCCGCCCTGCGCTCGTTCGTCAACCGGTCGGTCCGGTTCCCGAGCGTCCACGACCTGGCTGCGCGGGGCATCAGCCGGCCATCCCGTTCGCCGCGTGCCGGCACCGTTCAAGAGCCCGGCCGACGTCGATCCAGGCGGAAAGTTCCTCCTCGTCGAGGGTGACGCGGGCACCACAGCGCCGGACGAGGCGGCGCATCGGACCGTTCGCCGGATCGCAGAGGACGAACAGCCGTGCCAGGCCGAGTCGTTCCGCCCATTCGAGTGCGCCGGCCATCATGGAGCTTCCAAGACCGAGACCATGCAGCGCGTCGTCCAGGGACAAGGCGAATTCGGCGGATTTCGCGTCGAGCAGGTGCAGTTCGATGGCGCCGCGCGCCATGCGATCTTCCCAAAGGAGCATGAGCTTTCGGTCCGCGGCCGGTTGCGCGTGTGCTTCGAGCGAGGTTCTGGCGGGCACGATCCCGAACCGGGCCCGAAGCGAGCCGGCCGACAATCGGAGCAGATGAGCCATGTAGGCCGGGAGGTCCGCATCCCGGGCAGGTCGCAGTGCTCGCGGCAGGCGGGTGGCGACTGGGGGCTCGACGTCACCGGGAATCCACTTCGGGACCCGGTGCTTCGTTGCGGGCCCCCGCCGGCGGCGGCCGTGGAGGGGCGCACCAAGGCCGGTCGAAGGCAGGTCGTCAGTCGCAAGGCCGAGATCGAACAGCATTTTCGTAACTCCCAAAAGGCTTTGGGGTGTCCCGCGGTTGTCCCATGCCTGTCAGTTTGCGCGCTATGAGGGACGCCGCGTATCGGCCAGAGGCCGTAAATCGGCTGGTGCAAATGCATCAATCTTCGCGGAATTTGACGTAGTCGGCGTGGTCGTGGCCGCATCAAGACCTGTCGGTCTTGTCGCGGCGATCGCTGCGCCGCGGATGACGGCGCAGGGGCGCAGAGGGGCGGCGCCTACTATTTGCGCCCGGATTCTGCTATGATCCCGACGGGACAATCCACGACCGCAGCGGACTTTCCATGACGGCAAAAGGGCCGCCGCGGACGCGTTGTCGTCTTCGACGATCGATTGGCGGAGGAGAGTTCTTCGATCGCAGGGAGCATTCCGGGGAAGATCGATAGGCATTGGAAGCGGACAGGATGGCTGTTGACCGGGGGAGGGAGAGCCTGAGCCGCCGCGAAATGGAAATCGCGGAAGCGTTCGCGGGCGGAGCGAGCTACCGGGAAATCGCGCGCAGTCTCGGCATCGCGCCGGCGACGGTGCGTACGCATCTGGGCACCGTCTACCGCAAGCTGGGCGTTCGATCGAAGATCGCGCTTCTCATGGCCTTGCAGTCCCTTCGGAATGCGGTCGTTGCCGAGGACGAGCGGAGCGCCGGGCCGTCACGGGCACCCGCCGGCTTCTCGGCCGGCGGCGAACCGGGCTCCCTCGTCGAGTTGCCGCCGCGCCCAGTCATCGCGGTGCTGCCTTTCGCCGACATGTCTGGGCGGGCCGACCAGGAGTATTTCGCGGACGGCATCACCGAGGATATCATCACCCGCCTGTCCTATCTGCGCGGCGTGTCCGTGATCTCCCGCACCTCCTCGTTCGTCTTCAAGAACAGCCGGTACACCGTGCGCGACATCTGCGCCGAACTGGGGGCCAGGTTCGTGCTCGAAGGCTCGGTCCGCATCGCGGGCGGGCGGGCCCGCGTCGTCGCGCAGCTCATAGAGGGGGAGACGTCGGAACATCTGTGGTCGGAAAGATACGACCGCGAGCTCGAGGACGTCTTCGAACTCCAGGACGAAATCACCCACGCCATCGTGCTGGCCCTGCAGATCGTCCTAAGCGACGGCGACCTGATACTCGACCCGGGCGGCACCGAGAATTTCGACGCCTGGGTCGCGTTCCAGCAGGGCGCCCGCGCCCATATGCGATACACCGCCGAGGACAATCTTCGCGCCCGCCGGCTGTACGACAAGGCACTGCAGCACGATCCTGGATTTCTGGATGCCCGAATACACCGCGCCTGGACCTTCTGGCAGCATGCGCGATCCGGCTTCGCCAGGGACCGGGAGGCGGAACTCGCGGTTTGCCGCGGAATGGTCGACGAGTTTCTTGCCGAGGGAACCATGACCGCGAACGTCCGGCATCTGGAGGCGTGCCTGCTGCTTCTCGAACGGCGCTACGAAGAGGCACTCGTGGCGGCGGGGGAGGCCATAGCGCTCGGGCCCTGCAAGCTGGCGGGCTACACGCCCGCCGCCATCGTCCACATCTACTCGGGAAACTATCAACTCGGCGCCGACGTGCTTTGGGAAACGGTCCGCACCGTTCCTTCGACGCCGACGGATTCGATCTACAACCTTGCCGTCGTCCTGAGCCTGATGGGCGACCATGCCCGCGCCGTCACCATGGCGGAGGAGTACATGCGCCGCGTGCCCGACGATCTTTTCGCCTATACCACCCTGGCCACCAATCTCGGCCGGGCCGGCGACCTCGAGCGCGCGAAGCAAACGATCTCAGCCTTCCGAATCCGCTTTCCCCTTTACAGGATCGCCGATTTTCGGGCCCACGAGCCGTTTCGCGACGAGGCGGTGCTGGAAAAGACCATCGAGATCCTGAGGGTCGCGGGTCTGCCCGACTGAAACCGCTGCAGGGCCCGTCGATATCGCGGTCGAGGTGCTCCCGACAAAGGGGACGCTATTTCTGTCTCGCCTTGCGGTTGGCGTAGCGCCGGTCGCGCTCGGCCTTGCGGGCGGCCTCGTCCTCGATGACGCGCGCGATGCGATTTTTGTCGGCCGCCTCGCGTGCTTCCACTTCGGCTCTGGCCGCGGCCTCGGCTGCCGCCAGACGTTCGGCGGCTTCGGCTTCGACGCGCTCCTGCTCTTCGCGCTTCAGCCGCTCACGCTCGGCCCGGCGTTCTTCGCGGGCCGTGGCAATTGCCATGCGCTCTGCCTGCTTTGCGAGCCGCGTCGGCTCAGCGGCCTCCTTGGCTGCGCGATAGGCCTGGAGAAGCGATGCTTTCGCATCGGCAGCGGCGCTGCGACGGTCGTGGAGCTCGTTTGCCTTGTTGTTTTTCAAATGGGTGTCCGTTCGGATTGCGGCGAGGCCTGGTAGCCAGGCCCTCACGGGCCGCTTGGAGGCGAGGGCGACGGTATCGATGTGGCGGGACGATCCCTCCGCTCACGCGGGGCGGGCGGAAACGAAAAGGCCAGGCAGATTGCCTGGCCTCGATCGACGTCACGCTTTCCCAGGTGCCGGTACATCCGCGGTCACCGGAAAGCCGATACCAGGTTAGGCGGCCTGAAGGTTGCAGGCAGACATCTTGCCCGACTTGCTGTCGCGCTCCATGTCGTAGCCGATCTTCTGGCCTTCGACGATTTCACGCATTCCGGCGCGCTCGACGGCGGAGATGTGGACGAATGCGTCCGGGCCGCCGTTGTCGGGCTGGATGAAGCCGAAGCCCTTGGTGGCGTTGAACCATTTAACTGTGCCAGTGGTCATTGAGAACCCTTTCATAGCATATTGAACGACCGCCGCGCGGAAGCGCTGCGGATGGTGATAACGATTTTTGAAAGGGAGGTCCGTTTAAGGCGCGGAAACCGCGAATAGCCAAAGCTCAGCTAGCAAAGATCGATGGCACCTATATGACGATCGGCGAGGGCAATGTCAAGCTTTGCATTCCGGCAATCGCACTTTCCGGCAGGGAGCACGACCCCGGCATGTCACGAATGTCCGGTGTCGCCGGCGATGTCCGCGACGGCGCCCTTCAAGGTCTTGACGACCGCCTCGAGCGCTTGCCTGTCCTCGTCGGCCAGCGGCAGCAGGGGAGCGCGGGCCTCTCCGACTTCGAGACCCGCCAGCGCGCAGCCGAACTTGATCGACTGGACGAACTTGCCGCCGCCCTCGAGCACCTGCATCAGCGGCAGCATCGCCGACATGATCCGCCGTCCCTTGTCGAAGTCCTTCTCGACGACGCAGGCCTCGTAGAGGGCGATGTGCTCGGCGGGAAGGAAGTTGGATCCGGCGCACACCCAGCTCGTCGCTCCCCATGCGAAGAATTCCAGCGCCTGGTCGTCCATGCCGCAAGCCATGGCGATGTGCGGGAACTCGCGGGCGAGCAGGTGGATGCGATTGACGTCGCCGGAGCTTTCCTTGATCGCCCGGACGTTCTTCGACTGACCGACGCGCGTAAGGTAGGTCTCGCCCATGTGGACGCCCGTCCGGGCCGGATAGTTGTAGAGCATGATCGGAAGGTCCGCCGCGCGGTCGATGGCGAGTGCGTGGACGGCGTTCTCCTCCTCCGTCGGCAGCGCATAGGGCGGCGACGTCACCAGGATCGCATCGGCGCCGATCTTGCGGGCGTGACGGGCAAAGTCGACCGAATCCTCGGTCCGCGTGGCGCCGGTCCCCACGATCAGCGGGACGCGGCCGCCGATGACGTCCTTGGCGTGGGCGGCCAGAGCCAGCCGTTCCTCGGCCGTCTGGGCGTAATATTCGCCGGTGGAGCCGCCCACGACGATGCCGTGAACCTTTGCGGCGACGAGATGCTCCAGCATCTCGGCAAAGCCGTTCCTGTCGACTGCGCCCTCGCGCGTCATCGGCGTGACGACGGGCGTGTAGATCCCTTCGAACTCCATGAAACCTTCTCCAACGGCATTTCGACCAGTGCTTCGGCCGGCAGGCCGACGCGACGACCACCCCATGCCGTCGCGCCACCGTTGTCAATGCTCGAGGGGGATGCCGAAGCCCTTCATCGCTCCGTAAAGGCTCGCGACATGCTGTCCTTGACCGGCTTGACCAGATAGCTGAAGAAAGTGCGCTGCGCGGTCTGGATGAGCACTTCGGCCGGCATGCCGGGCGTCGGCGAGAATCCCGGGATCCGGGCGATTTCCTGCGGGCTCAGCTTGATGCGTGCGAGATAGACGTCCTGGGGGACGGACCCCTGGGTCGGCAGCGCATCGGCCGAGACGTAGATGACCTTTCCACGAAGGACCGGCGTCGTGCGCCGGTCGAGCGCGATCAGGCGCACGCTCGCTTCCTCGTTCATGCGGACGCTGTCGATATCCGTGCGGCGCACCTGGACCTCGATGATCAGCGGTGCCGCGGAGGGCAGGATCTCGAGGATCGGCTTGCCGCTTTCGACGACGCCGCCGGCGGTGTGGTAGTAGAGGCGGACGATGACGCCGTCGACCGGGGCGTTGATCGTCGACCGGTCGAGCACGTTCTGCGCCTGCAGCCCGTCCTCGCGGACCGTATCGAGGTCGGCCCCCGCCTTCTGAAGGCGGTCGAGAGCGTTTTCCCTATATGCGTCCTTTGTTTGTTCGATTTGCTTCCTGTAACGGATGATCTGCGATTCGGTCTCGTCGATCTCGCCCTGCGTGCGGCCGACGCTGCCGACGGCATCGACGATCGCTCGCTGCAGGGCCAGGACCTCGGTGAGCCGAACCAGCCCCTTGCCGTAGATCGCCTTCTTGCTCGTGTATTCCTTCCTGAGAAGGGCGATCTGCTGGTTGAGCGATTCCTTCAGCTTCTTGTAGCCCTCCACCCGATGCGCGAGCGATGCCATGTCGCTCTGGATGAGGCTGACGTCGGTGAAGAATTTCTGCCTCGACGATTCGAAGTTCTTCTGCTGCTCCTCGATCATGGAGTGGATGCCTGGATCGGTCGCGTTGTCGCGGACGATGCTCGGCAATTCGATCGCGTCCGCCTGCGAGGCCTCCGCCTTCAGCCCCGCGACCTCGATCTCGAGGCGCAGGCGGCGCAGGAACAGCTGTCTTTGGCGCGCAAGCGCGGCCGTCTTGTCCAGGCGGATCAAGGGTTGCCCGGCGACCACCCTGTCGCCTTCGTTGACGAGGATCTTCTTGATGATGCCGCCTTCCAGGTGCTGCACGATCTTGTTGTTTCCGGTCGCGACGAAGGTGCCGTGGGCAATGATGGCCGAGGCGAGGGGGGCCGTGGCGGCCCAGGTGCCGAAGCCTCCGAAGAAGAGCAGCATCAGGGCCAGGCCGAACATCGTGTGCCAGCGGATCGAGCGGGGCACCTCCGCATACCACTCGGCGGTATGCGTCTGCGCCTTGTTCGCCGGCGGGCCGCCGGTTGCCGTCGAAACCGATCTCATCGCAGCACCCCGTTGGCGCCACCATTGGGCTGGCCGCTCAGCGTGCGCAGGACGTCCTGGCGCGTGCCGAACATGGTGATGGTGCCGTTGTTCAAGAGCAGGATCTTGTCGACGCTCTGCAGGAGCGCCGCCCGCTGAGTAATGGTGATCACGGTGATCTTGTTGTTCTTGGCGTGCTCGAGGGCCCGCGCGAGCGCCGTGTCGCCGGTGGCGTCGAGGTTCGAGTTCGGCTCGTCCAGGACGACCAGCTTCGGATTGCCGAAGAAGGCCCGCGCCAGCGCGACACGCTGCTTCTGACCGCCCGAGAGCGGCGACCCGTCGGCAGCCACCGGCGTCTCGTAGCCGAGCGGGAAACTCGCAATCAGTTCATGCACGTCGGCAAGGGTCGCCGCTTCGAAGATCGCTTCGTCGCTGGCGTCGTCGCGCATGCGCGCGATGTTGGCCTTGATCGTCCCCGGGAAAAGCTGAACGTCCTGAGGCAGGTAGCCGATACTCTCGCCGAATTGCCTCTGGTCCCAGTTGCGCAGATCCATCAGGTCGAGACGGACGCTGCCGGAGGTCGGCAGGACCGATCCGACGAGCATCTTGCCGAGGGTCGTCTTGCCTGCGCCGGAGTTGCCGATAATGGCGAGCAACTCGCCGGGCGCCAGGCAGAAGTTGATGCCGTTGAGGATGACGCGCTTCGTTCCCTGCGGCACGAAGAGCAGGCGTTCGACGTCGAGCCGGCCTTCCGGACGCGGCAGCCGCAGACGCTCGAAATTGAGCGGCGAGGTTTCGAGAAGGCTGGTGATGCGGCCGTATGCGGCGCGCGACAGGATGAACTGGTGCCAGCCCTCGATGGCGCCTTCGATTGGCGCCAGTGCACGGCCGGCGATGATGGAGGCGGCGATCGCCATGCCGCCGGTGAGTTCCCCCTGGATCGCCAGGTTGGCGCCCCAGCCGAGCATGGCGACCTGCGTCAGCAGCCGCACGCCCTTCGAAAAGCCGGCGGATATGATGTTGCGATCCTGCGCGATGACCTGGGCCTTCAGCGAGTTTGCCGTGTCCTGGCCCCAGATCTTCACGGCTTCCGGGATCATCGCAAGCGCATTGATGATCTGGGAGTTGCGCGCCATGGAATCGAGGTGGAGGTTGGCCTTTCCGAGATGATTGGTGGCATCGTGGAACGGCTTGGTCGTCTTTTTCTGGTTGATGAGTGCGATCGTCAGCAGGAGGCCGGCGCAGACGACGACGATCCAGCCGAGGTCCGGATGCACCAGGAAGACGGCGAAGACGAAAATGGGAGCGATCGGCGCATCCAGGATCGACAGCAGCGTGGGAGACACCAGGAAGGAGCGAAGCTGCTGCAGATCTCCGAGCACCTGATATTCGCGGCCGTTGCTGTTTAGCGAGGCGCGAGCGGCCGCGCTCAGGATGGGCGCCCCGAGCTGCGCTGCGACTTCCACACCCGTCCGCATCAGGATGAACCGGCGTATCGAATCGAAGATGCTCTGCAGAACGACGGCGGCGACGATGATGACCGTCAGCATGGTCAGCGTATCGGTGGATTGGCTGGTCAGGACGCGATCGGAAATCTGGAAGAGATAGATCGGTATCGCCAGGACGAGAACGTTGCAGGCGATGGTGAAGACCATGACGATGGACAGGTTCTGCGCCACGGCCCGGCGCCCGGCCTTGAGGCTCTCGCCGAAGTCGATCGGTCCCATGCGCTGGTGGAAATGGCCGCCGCCGCCGCCGCCGCCCTTCCTGTCGCCGCCGCCTCCCGCGCCGTCGCCGCCGGTCCGCTTGCGGTTCGGCGTGTCCTCCTTCGCCTTTATCGGCCCGCGGTCCCCCTCTATGATGACCGTGTGCCGCTGGGCGGAGCGCTCCGTTGCGGGTGCCTCGGCCTTCGCTTCGGCGGGAGCGTCCTGACGGCTTTCTGTCTTTTGCCGCGCGGTCGCCGGGTTGGCCGCGGAGTCGATGGGGGCCGCCGCCTCCGCTTCGGGCATTTCCTTCGGCGCGGCCGCTTGCGCGGGCGGCACGGCTGGATCCTCCTTGGTCGTTGCCGCGGGTTCCGTAGCCGGCGACGGGGAGACCGTCTTCGAAGCATCGGAGCGGACGGATCTCGGAGCGCCGCGCAGTTCCTCGACGGCGCGGTCGAACTCCTCGAGCGACTTGGTGAGGGAGTCCGCGGCCTGTCGCTTCTCGGCCGCATCTACCTCCTTGGTTGGGCCGTCGCCGGATTCGTCGGGCACCACCGCGAACAGCGGCCTGCGGTCGAATGCCGTCTTCAGCGGCGGATTGATGTCGTTGCCCCAGCGCGCGTCTCGATTGTCCATGACCGGTTTCCTGTTGCTCCCGTTCACCCGAGCGCGTGTATGCCGTCGGCATGACTTGCGTGATCGGTGGCCGCGTGGTCGGCGACGACGAGCCCATTTTGGTTGCCTGGATGATCGTCCGGCGAATCGGTGAGGAACGCCACGGCCTCGTTGACGATCTGATCTGGATTCTCGCCGCTGATGTGCATGTCGGACTGGGACGGGACCAGGCCCGACTGGACGAGCATCGCGTCCGAATAGTGCTCGCCGCCGACATAGGTCTTGCCCATGGCGTCGAGGTTCGTGATCGAGGCCACGTTGGCGACGGTGTTCGAGCCGGTAACGACGCTCCAGTTGGCGGTCGGATCCGCAGCGACCGCGTTCATCGCCAGGGCCACCTGGTCGCTGTCTCCCACGATCGTGTGCTGTTCGACGTAGTTCAGGTCGTAGATGTTGCCGGAAACGTAGAGCACGCTGATCGCGCCGCTGCCGGCGAAGGCGGAGTCGCCGAGCACGCCGTGGTCCACGTCCATCTGGCCGTTCGCCATGTGCGCGAGCGTGGCCTTGTAGGCGCCCGGCATCGACTCGAAGCGATCGGCTCCGCCAATGTTCATGATCGCCGCGGAGTTCCATTGCAGGTTGCCTTCCGTGGACACGGAACCCGGACCGGAGGTATGGAAGCCGGACACCGCGCCGACGAGGTCGTTGTCGACCAGCACGTTGACCTGCGTGATCATGTTCGCCGAATAGACGTTGCCGCCCACGATGATCAGGTCGTAATAGTGGCCGAGTTCGGAGATGGAGAGGGCGTTGACCGACTGGTTGTCGCCCATAATGACGCTCGTCTGGACGCCGGACGACGATGCGATGACGACGTCGTGGTCGTTGACGAAGGCGAACTGCTTCGTCCAGTTCAGGGATACCAGATCCCCTTGCAGCTGCGTTACGGTCCAGAAGGACGGAAAGAGGTTGGAGTGGCTGCCGCCGGCGGCTGCGTCGTGGGAGGGGTCCAGCCGCTCGAACTGGGCGATGTTGAAGCTTTCGGACGCCCCGTCCGGATGCGCCCAATCGCTGAGATAGGCGCTCACCTGATCGTGGTCGGCCGTGGCGGTCACCTGGACGACGGCGTTGAACTCGACATTGTTTCCGCCGATCGCCATGACGGCGGCGCCGAGACCGATGTTGGAGATGTGGGCTTCGTTGACGACCGTGTTGTGGCCGGTGTCGAGGTGGACGCTCGAATTGATGTGTATTTTGCCCTCGCCGGCGACGAAAGTGGGCCCGTCGCCGCTGTCCGCAGCTTGTGCGTCGACCGTCGGCCGCACCGGCAGATGGTCGTCCAGGGAGGGTGCCTCATCGACCGGCAGCCCGTTCACGAAAGCACCGTCGAGGGTGCTTCCGGAAACGATCGTCGTATCGGGTGATCCGGAATGCGTCGCGGCGTAATCGCCAAGCGCAGCTTTCGCTCCGTCGATGAAGGTTGCGATGGCGCCCGGAGTGTCGGGCTGCGCAAGCCCGGAAAGCGGCGACTGCTGTTCGGCGTTGTAGGCAAGCGACGCGAGCTGGGAATCGGCGTCCGACGCGGGATGGAACGAGAGCCCATGGCCGCCGACGCCGAGATAATCGTTGTCGGAAAGCGTCAGGGACTGGTTGGCGAGAACGACGACGGAACCCGGCGCCTCCGGTGCGGGAAGCTCCAGGTTCAGATGGGCCTGCAGGTGGACCGCGGAGATCTCCTGGCTTGGCGCGAGGTAGTGGGGGTGGATCGGGTGTATCGGGGGCACGGGGAGGTGACCCACATAGCGACCTGCCGCGGCTGCCGTCGACCCCTCGCCGAAGATCGGGATCGTCGGGAAGTCGGGCGTGAAGTCGCTCAGGTTGAGCGGCGCCGACACGTGGCCCGGGCGTACATCGTCTGCGGGACCGTCCTGATGCCGGCCCTGCGCGAAGCGGAACTCGTCGTAACGCTGACGCAGGCGCGCTTCCTCAGTGAGAATGTCGAACTGGCCGATGAAATGCGCAATCGTTTCGGTGACGCTGTCGAGCATGTAGGGTTCCCCCCGTTCTCAGGCGGGCCCCGGCCGAGGATTCGTCCGGGACTCGCGTGGCCAGTCGGGCTGCGCGGCATGAACCGCACAGCCCGGTATCGGCCTCAAGCCCGCAATGAGGGCCTAGGCGAGGTTGTGGTGCACGGTGTCGCCGCCGATCGTGTCATGGTGATCGCCGCCGACGACGGTGGTCGTGATGGCGTTCTGCTGCAGGTTCGCACCCATGACGATCGACTGATTGAACGCGGAGGTATCGACGGCCGCGCTCGCGTAGGCATCCGACATTCCCGTCACATAGCTGTCGCCATGATTGTAGGAACCCCAGGTGCCGCCGTCTCCGCCGGCTCCGGTGGTGGCGAAACCACCGTCGCCGCCGGCTCCGCCGTTGGCACCGTAGGCCGAGCCGCCGAAGCCCATCCCGCCGGCACCGAGCCCGCCGAAGCCGTCTCCGCCAGCCGAGAAGCCGCCCATTCCGCCGTCGCCGGCGTGCGCGAGGGCCGATCCGAGTCCGGCACCGTTGCCTGCGCCGGAGCCGACACCGCTGCCGGCTCCACCGGCTCCGCCGGTCCCGCCATTGCCGCCTGCGCCGCCGGCCGGATCTCCGCCGGTCGCGGAGCTGTAGCCGAAGCCAGCGCCGTCGCCGCCGTTTCCGCCGTGACCGCTGGTGATGTCGCCGGCGTGTGCCAGGCCGAGGCCGAGGCCGTCGCCGCCGCTGCCGCCGCCTCCGGTCCCGCCGCTATTGCCGCCATCGTCACCATTGCCGCCGTTCCCGCTGGTGCCGTTGGCACCGCTGAGCAGGGAGCTGCCGCCCTGGCCGTAGCCGGAATTGCCGCCGTTGCCGCCGTTTCCGCCATTGCCGGAGTTGCCGCCATTGCCGCCGTCGTCGCCGGCGCCGAGGCCGAGGCCGAGAGCGTTGCCGCTATGGTTGACGTCGCCGCCGTTGCCGCCGTCGTCGCCCTTGCCGGCAGCCAGTGCCGCCGAGAAGGCGTCGCCACCGTTGGCATTTCCGCCATCTGCGCCGTTGGCGTTGCCGCCATTGCCGCCGTGGCCGGCTCCGACGCCGAGACCGACGCCCAGTCCGAGCCCGAGGCCCAGGGCCAGAGCGTCGCCGCCGGCTCCGCCATTGGCGTTTCCGGCCCCGGCACCGTTGCCGTTGCCGCCCGTGCCATAGCCGCCCGTTCCGGCGCCGGCCGTGTTCGAGCCGCCGTTGGCACCGTTTCCGGCGGTCGTGTGGGCATTTCCACCTCCGCCACCGCCGGCCCCGCCGATCCCGTCGCCGGCATGGGCGGTTCCGCCCTTGGCGTCGCCATTCTGCTGGAAGTTGCCGCTGTTCGTTACGCTCGCGCTGTGCAGGCTGTCGTTGTCGGCCATTCGCGCGACTTGGTTGAAGACCTGGCCGACGTCGTTGCCCTGGCCGTTCAGCGCGTTGTCGAAGACATGATCGAAGTTGATGTTGTCGCCGCCGGGATTGAAGACGATGCTTCCATCGTGATTGACGAACAGGTTGTCCGTGCGGACGGTGGCGTCCTTGAAGTCGGCGAAGTCGTTGTCGTTCGGCTGTAGGTGCGAGGTGTCCAGTTTGACGCCGACCTGGACGTCCGTGTGCGTGAGGTTGGCATTCAGGTTGGCATTGCCGTTCAGGTTTCCGTTTCCGTTACCGTTCAGGTTGCCGTTGCCGTTTCCGTTCAGGTTGCCATTGCCGTTCCAGTTGTCGCTGCTCTGGTGCTGGCCCTGGGCCTGCGCCTGAAGCTGAGCCTGCAGTGAGCTCGGATCGTTGGACTGATCATGCTCACGACCGTTGTCGTTTCTATGTTCCATCGTCGTATCCTCCATTGGAGGCCGCGACGGCGTGACCGCCATTCATCTTCTTGGGATCTTTGTCGCCGCGGCTTTCTCTTGGGATTGCTGTGGGCCGCCGGGGGCACGCATCGACGTGACCGGCGGTCAGTCCGTTCTCTGACTGTCTGGTTTCGTCCTCTCCTCCCTTCCGGTTCGGGGCTCCAGTGCCGTTGCCCGGTGAGCTGCCCCCGGGAAAGCGGTTCCGGCCATTGCCGAGGCTGCCTTCCCAGCAAGAGTGTCAGGCTGCGGGCCGCCGACCGGTAGCTGGCAAATGGAGCTAGCGTGCTCGGAGGAGGAAAGCGCGCGCCTAGCTCGAAGGTGGATGCCGGGCTCCGCCTCCATGGATGAAGGCGGCCGGCAGGCGGTTGCGCGCGGTGAGGCACCGGTTCGCCGCAGCGACGACGCCTTCGCGTTCGAGCACATACGATCTACGCCTTTCGGGTCATTTCCACCTTTTTGCTTAGGCACGGCCCGCCTTGGGAGACTTCAACTATCGGTCGCCGCTGCTATCCTCCTTGCGCAACGAGTCCTGAGGCGGGACTTGGTGGGGAGGGGGTGGAGATGTCGGACCGACATGACACAGCAGCCGGCCCGCATCGTTTTTCATCCTACAACCGAACGTCCGGCGACGACCAACGCAAGGCGCTGGTGTTCGTGGTGCCGCTCGGCAGCATCTCGCGCGCTCTGATCTGTGCGATCGAGATGGAGTTTCCCTGGCTTGCGGTCATTGCCATGGCGGATCCGGAGACGCTGGCGGAGGAGTTTTCCGGCGAGGCGAGACTGATCGTCCTGGCTCACCAGTTCTTCAGGAAGGACAGGGAAGTGGTGGCCGACATCGCCCGCAGGCATCAACGGGCCGGCTTGGCGATCCTGGCCGAGAGCGGGGATCCTGTCGCGTGCTCCGACCTGCCCCAGGGACTCCAGCTGCGTGGCGTGCTACCGATGGACGTCAACCTCGAAATCTGGCTCTCGATCCTGAGGATCATGTTGCATGGCGGCTCCTACGTCGCCCCGAATTTTCTGCTTCCGAAGGTCTTTTCCGGAAGCGCGATGTCGCGCGACGACGGGCCCGTCGGCGGTCAGCGCCTGACGGCGTCGGCCGACGCAGAGGACACCTTCGTGCCCAATCGGCCGGCGCAGGAACTCGGCAGGGCACCGCCCGCCACGGAAGAGACGCCCGGCCAGTCCCATCCGACCGGCGAACAGGGGGAGGGCAGGTCACCGCTGGACTCGCTCAGCCTGCGCGAAAGCGAGGTCCTGCACCTGGTTTCGCGCGGCTGCCAGAACAAGATCATCGCCGCGGAACTCGACCTGGCGGAGAACACCGTCAAGATCCATGTGCACAACATCATCCGCAAACTGGCGGTGAGCAACCGGACGCAGGCGGCGGCACTCTATCTCGAGGAAGCGGGGGCGGACAGGAGCCGGGCCAGCGACGTCGCGGCGCGGCCGGGATGGCCGTCATGAACCCGGTCATGCCCAGGCTGCAGGAGATCCTGTCTCTCGTGGGCCAGCTCAACTACACGTGGACGAACACGGAAAGCCTGCTCATGTATCTGATGGCCGGGCTCGGCGGCACGGACAAGGAAACGGCGATCGTCATCTTCCTGACCCTGAACACGACGCGGGCGCGGATCGATCTCGTCGATCGGCTGGCGAAACTGCCGAAGACGAAGCCGGAGTGCCGGGATGAGGTGCTCGCGGTCACGGCGCGCATGAACCGTGAGTTGAAACTTCGGAACAAATACAATCATTGCATCTATTCCTTCGATCCCGAAAGCGGCCGTGGCCTGACGCAGCTGATGCGAATCTTCGACAGCAAGACGGAAATAAAATACGGAAAGGTGGAAATGCTCGACGATGCCGAGATCGCGAAGATCCGGTCGAGCATATCGGAGATCGCGGAGATCAACCGGGCGATCTGGCGTATCGTCGGGACCTACGGTTTCCCGACCTGAGGGATCACGCGGGCGGCCCCGCCCGGTCCCGGCCCTGCTGAGTGTCCGTGGCCAGATAGACGGTCTGCTCGAAAGTCCGGTTCTGAAGCGGGTTGTGAAAGATCACCGGTGCGGCGCGCGCGGCGCCGAAGACTTCGGCCAGCCGTGCGGTGAAGCTCGGGTCGGCCTTGTCGTCGGACCAGAGGCCGAAGACGCCGCCCGGCTTCAGGTGCCGGGCAAGGCTGGCGAGACCTGCCGGGGTATAGAACGACCTGCTGCGATCGTTCAGCAGCGCATCGGGCGAATGGTCGATATCGACCAGTATGGCGTCGAAGCGACGACCCGGCTCTTCGGGGACGAAGCCGCCGGGCGATCCGGCGAGTTCGAAGAAATCTCCCTGCCGGATGACGCAGCGGGGATCGCCTGCGAGTTCGGTGCCGATGGGCAGCAGCCCGGCCTCGTGCCACTCGATCACCGGCAGAAGCATCTCGATGACGGTCAACCGAGCCACCCTGTCGCACTCGAGCGCCGCCTTGGCCGTGTATCCGAGGCCTAGCCCGCCGACCAGAACGTCGAGTTCGCAACCCTCGGCCGCCTCCACGCCAAGCCGGGCCAGCTCGATTTCGGAGGCGGTGAATAGGCTCGACATCAGGTGCTCATCGCCCAGCATGATCTCGAATACGTCGACGGCCAGAGCCGGAATGTACCGGCGACGAAGGATGAGGGCGCCGATCGGCGTCGGCCGGTAGTCGAGTTCCTCGAAATACCGGCTCATGCCGCCTGTTCCCGGGAGCGGGTCAGCCTCGCGGCCTCCCTGAACGAAACAAGGCGCGCGCTGGCCGTATCCCAGAGCACCAGGCTGACGCTACGCAAGCTGTCGGCGATGGTGATCCGCCCGATATGCGTCAGTTCAGGGTGGTCGTTCAGCACCTCCGGCAGGCGGTAGGACGGGATCCGGCTGGACAGATGGTGCACATGGTGCGCGCCGATGTTGCCCGTCAGCCAGGGCAGCGGGCGCGGCAGATCGTAATAGGACGAGCCGTGCAGGGCGGCGTGGTGAAAGGCCCAGTGCGCGCCGTCCGACCAATGCGTGTCCTCGAACTGGTGCTGGACGAAGAAGAGCCAGACGCCGATCGTTCCTGCCATGATGACCACCGGCAGCTGGACGAGAAGAAAGGCCACGAGGCCGATCTGCCAGACGAGAACGCCCGAAAGCGCCGCTATGGCGAGATTGGTCGTCATCGTCGAAACCCAGGGGCCCGCGCCGGAGCGCATCATGCCGATGGGCAGCCGCTGCTTGACGAGGAATATCCATGTCGGTCCGAGCCCGAACATGACCGCCGGATGCCGATAGAGCCGATAGAGGAGGCGATCCCAGAAGGAGGAGGCGGCGTATTCCTCGACGGTCAGCGTGACGATGTCGCCCAGTCCCCGATGTTCGAGATTGCCCGCAGTGGCATGATGGACCGCATGGGTCTGGCGCCAGTAGCCGTAGGGGGTCAGCGTCAGCACGCCGAGGATCCTTCCGGTCCAGTCGTCCAGCCGCCGTCGCGCGAAGAAGGACCCGTGGCCGCAATCATGCTGGATGATGAAAAGGCGCAGGAGGAAGACGGCCGCCGGGACCGTCAACAGCAGTCCCCACCAGCATTCGTAATGTACGGCGATCCATGCAAGCACCCAAAGGCCTGCAAATGGAGCGGCGGTGGCGACGAGCTCGACCACGCTGCGAACCGCGCTCGGCTCGCGGTATCGGGCGAGTACTCCGGTCCAGGACCTTGCGCCCCTTGCGGCGCTTTCCGGCGACATGGAGAGACTAAGCCCTTGCGGAGTTGTCGTTTCCGGATCCATTCGAAGCGCGGAAATAGTGTTCGGCGTGCTGATAGTAGTTCTGTGCGGCGACCGCGTCGCCATTGCCGTCCTCGGCGCGGGCAAGGGCCAGGTATCGTTCGTATTTCGCGCGAGCGGATGACGTCTTGTCGGCATGCGCCCGTCGCTGAGGCGGAGACCGCCTCGTCTTGTCCCTTGGACTGCTGTTCATCGATTGTCCTTCCCGGAAAGTAAATGAGCGCTGCTGGAAGACATGCCCAGGCATATCGGTGCACGTCGCACCACTTCTGACCCGACCCGCTCCGGAAGGCACCGGATCGTCGCGCGGGCCGTCAGCGCCTCCACGGCGGAAAACCGTTCTTTCCGCCGATTACCCTTACAGGTAGGCGTCGGCGACGACGTTTTCAAGCGACGCCCCATCGGCCGGGCGCATGCGATGCGTGGCGGCGGCCGCTTGCCTGTCACGCGACATGCTCCTCCGAGAGATACCGCACCACGGCGTCGCCCGTGGCCTGCACGTGTTTTGCCAGCAGGTCCCCGGCCTTTGCGGCTTCCCGCCCGGCAAGGGCAGCCAGGATCGCGCGGTGCTCGTCGACGGACTCGTCCCACCGCGGACGCTGACGCAATGCGGTGAGGCGGGCGCGCTCGGCACGGGTGAAGAGACTTTCGTGCAGCTCGGTCAGAACCGGATTGCCTGCCATCTCGATGATCAGACGGTGGATCGACTGGTTTGCCTCGAAATAGGGGAGCATGTCGCGATCCCGGTGGTGGCCCTCCAGCTTCTCCTGCAGACCCGCGAGCCTTTCGTGCTTGTCCGGCGTCGCCCTCTGCGCTGCGTATTCGGCTGCGCTGCGCTCGATGCAGGCCAAGGCTTCGAACAGGCTTCGTGTCTCCTCGATGGTCAGCGGTGCGACGACGGCGCCGCGATTCGGGCGGAGGACGATCAGGCCTTCCGTGGACAGCTGCTGGAACGCCTGGCGGATCGGAGTGCGGGAGATGCCCAGCGCATTGCTGAGCGCCGTTTCGGACAGCAGCTGGTCCGGAACGAGCTCGCCTTCGATGATCATGTTCCTCAACTGATGAATCGCCTGTGAAGCCAAGGGCATGGGCGCCACGCGACCATCGCCCGACGGCCGGCCGGAAGCGATTTTCTCGGCCTGTTCCAGCTGTACGCTCGGACGTCCGCGCCCTCTTTTTTGAGGATTTTTCATTCAGGTTCTTGCCTCGTTTGTATTTTCTGTATACCGTACACCAATATTATGCCGGACCTGGGAGCGAGGCGCAAGTCCCATAGGGGCCTCAGAGCGTCCGCTTGACCAGCAACTTTGGGAGGGACTGTCCATGGATACCTTGATTGGTGGTGTCGGCTCTGTCGTGCCGACGCTGCAAACGACGCGTATCGGCATGATAACGCCGTCGTCGAATACCGCGCTCGAACCTTTGACGCAGGCAATGCTTGCGCCGCTCTATCCGTCGGTCAGCGCGCATTTCCAGCGTTTCCGCGTGGAGAAAATTTCTCTCGAGGCAAATGCCCTTGCGCAGTTCGACACCGAGCGGTTGCTCGATGCGGCCCGGCTGTTGGCAGATGCCAACGTGCAGGTCGTCGCCTGGAACGGGACGTCGGCCGGATGGCTCGGTCTCGAGGCGGATCATGACCTGGTCCGCGCGATCGAGTCCGAAATCGACGCGAAGGCGACCACGACGACACTCGCCCTGATCGATGCGTTCCAGGCCTTCGGCGCCCGCCGGATCGGGCTCGTTACGCCCTATCTCGACGGCGTGCAGTCCCGCGTCATATCGACCTTCGCCGACGCGGGCTTCGAGACCGTTGCCGAGCGGCATCTCGGCGATGCCGGCAACTTCAGCTACGGGCTCTACAGTTCGGACCAGATCGCAGAGCTCGTGCGCGAGGTCGCGGAGGCGGGACCGGATGTCATCGCCATCTTCTGCACCGGACTGCGCGGCGCTCCGCTCGCCAAGTCGATCGAGGCCGAGTTCGGCATCCCCGTGATCGACTCCGTCAGCGTCACCGTGTGGAAGACGCTTGCTCTGGCAGGTGCTTCGCCCAGTGCCGTTTCCGGCTGGGGACGCCTGTTCGATTTCGCCCCGGGTTCGTTCAATCTCGCTATGGGAGACCGCAGCCATGACTAGGACAACGTCCAATGCCAGTGCGGCCGAGGTGTCGGCCAGAATGCATTCCGAACTTGCCCGGGCGATGGATCGCATGGGCTTCACGTCGGCACAGCGTACCGTGCTCATCCTCGTTGCCATCGGTACCATCTTCGACGCGATCGAGCAGTTCAACGTGGCCTATGCGGCACCGTCGATCACCCAGCTTTGGAACCTGAGCAGCACGCAGGTGGGCTTTCTCAGCACGGCGACCTTCGGCGGGGTGGCGGTCGGCTGCCTGATCGCCGGCATCACGGGAGACCTCTTCGGCCGCAAGGTCACCTACATGTACAACCTGGCGCTCTACACCTTCGGTGCGCTCATCGGTGCCCTCGCGCCCAATTACGAGGTCCTGATCCTGGGGCGCATCATCGTCGGCATCGGCCTCGGCGGCGAGTTGAACACCGGCGTGACGCTGGTTTCGGAAATCGTGTCGACGCGGTTCAGAGGGGCCTCCACCGCAGTCGTCAACATCGCCGGTGGCGGCGTGGGCATCTTCATGTCGGCGGCACTTGCCTGGGTGATGATCACCCTGCTCGGCGATGCGCTCGGCGGCCCGACGGAAAGCTGGCGCTGGATGCTCGGCATCCTCGTTCTCCCGTCCCTCATGGTGCTGGTCTACCGTCGCTACCTGCCGGAAAGCCCGCGCTACCTCCTGTCGCGCGGACGCGTCGAGGAAGCCAACCGGGTGTTGACGCTGCTCGACGCCGGCCGCCTGCGCGACGACGGTCGACCCACGAAGAACTGGATCACTGCGCCCGAGGGCGTCGAGATGCCGCGTGAACGCGTCCAGTTTTCCGATATCCTGCGCGGTTCGCTGCTCCGGAACACGATCGTTCTCTGGGTGATCTCGTTCATGGCCTTCGGCGCACAGGACACGATCACGATCTTCATGCCGTCGATCCTGGTGAAGCAGGGCTACGCGATCGCGTCGAGCCTTTCGTTCACGCTGATCATCAATATCGGCGGACTGATCGGTGCCCTGCTCGCGGCTGCGGCGGGACACTATCTGAAACGCCGCGTCGTTCTGTCGACCGGCGCCGTCCTGGCGGTCGTCGTGGCCATCGGCTTCGTTTCCGCGCCGAACCTCGCCGTCGTGCTCGCGTTCGGGATCGGCTTCATGACCATGTCGATGCTCCTCAACACGCTGATCTGGGTCTATGCGCCCGAGCTGTATCCGACCCGCGTGCGTGCCTTCGGCGTCGGAACCTCGGTCTTCGTCGCCTCGGCGGCAGGGTCCATCATCCCGCCGTTCGCGGGGAACGTGCTCGATCTCTACGGTGCGATGGGCATATTCGGCTTGGCCGGCATCATGTACGTGATCGTCGCTCTTGCCGTCTGGTTCGGTCCGGAGACGCTCGGGCAGTCGCTCGAAGAGCTGAACGAAGCGGAGAAGTCCGACGTACGGGAATGCGGTCACGAGCGAGTTGCCGGCGTGACGAACGCATCGAACCACGAGGAGTTCGGCCGTCTTTCGGCGGCCGGACTCGCCACCGCTATCCGGCAGAAGCGAGCGAGCGCGACGTCCCTGGTCCAGGGGCGTCTCGACCTGATTTCGTCCTCGAAACTGAACGCGGTCGTCACCCTCAATCCAAATGCCGAGGAAGAGGCCGCGCGGGCCGACGCCGCCCTGGAAAGGGGCGACCGGCTCGGTCCTCTGCACGGCGTGCCGTTCACGGTCAAGGACACGCTGGATACGGCCGGCATCCGCACCACGGCAGGCTCGGCGACGCTCGTCGATCGCGTGCCCGGTCACACGGCGACGGCGGTCAGGCGGCTGCAGGACGCCGGTGCCATTTTGCTCGGCAAGACGAACTGCTCCGAGTTCGCAGTCGACACCCACACCGATAACCCGCTGTTCGGCCCGACGCTCAACCCGCGCGACCCGAGCCGTACCCCGGGCGGATCGAGCGGTGGCGAGGCTTCCGCGGTCGCGGCCGGCCTCTCGGCGTTCGGCATCGGGACGGACTTCGGCGGTTCCATTCGCTGGCCGTCCCAGTGCACCGGTGTCTTCGGCCTCAGGCCGACGCCGGGGCTCGTTCCCGGGACGGGCACCTTGCCCTGCTTCCCGGAGAACGCGCGCGGCATTCCGAACCGCGCCCTGCTGCTCCATCAATTGATGACGGCGGGTCCCATGGCTCGCTCCTCCACCGATCTGGCGTTGATCCTTTCCGTCATCGCCGGAGCCGATGGCCTCGACGCCGGCTGCGTCGACGTCGCGCTCCCGGATCCCTCGGGCGTCGACCTGAAGGGCGTGGAAATCGCCTGGTGCCCGGGCGAGGGCACGACGGCCGTGGCCGGCGAGGTCGTCGATACCCTCTCGGCCGCCGCGTCCGCCCTGGCCGGGCGGGGCGTGCCGGTCCGCAAGCATCTGCCCGACGGCCTCGACGAGGCGGCGGCGCTCTTCGTCGCGGCACGCGACGCCGAGGGCATGCCGGAGGTCGAGGCCATGATCGCCGGCGGCGAGGCTTCTCTCGGGGCGTTCATGCGCTCCTATCTGCAGGGTGCCGAACAGGGTCCGTTCTCGGACGTCGTCGGCTTCGCGGCGCAACGCTACGATCTGCGTGCGCGGGTCCTGGCATCGCTTGGAAGCGCTTCGATCCTCCTGCTCCCCGTCGCTGCCGTTCCTGCCCCGAAACCGGGGCTGGCATCGGTGGCCGTCGGCACCGCCAGCGTGCCATGGTCGGGTATCGGCGCGTGTTGCCGGGCCATCAGCATCCTCGGCTTTCCCGCCGCATCCGTGCCCTTCGGCAGGAGCGCCGACGGACTGCCGATCAACGTGCAGGTCGTAGGCCGGCCGTTCCGGGACCACGAGGTCCTGGCCGTGGCGGCGATGCTGGAGGATTGCGCCGAGTTCCGATGGAACCCGTGAGTGGCGAGCACGATCGGGTGAGGGCGGGCTTTTCGCGATCGTTGCCGATCCCGCCGGCCGGGGAGGTCGATCAGTCGAGCGAAAGCTGCACCTTCATCGACTGTTTGCGGTCGCCGGCGAGCTCGAAGGCTTGCACCGCCTCGTCGATCGGGAAGGTGGCCGTTAGAAGCGGACCGAAATCGACGCGGCGCGCGTTGATCAGTGCGACGGCCAATGCGAACTCCTCGTGGAAGCGAAACGAGCCGCGCACTTCGATTTCCTTCGCCGTGACGATGTTGAGCGGAATCGTCATGTCGCCGCCGAGGCCCAGTTGAACGAGGATGGCCTTCGGCTTTAGCACTTCGAGCGCCGCGGCGACGGCCCGCTCGCTGCCGGAACATTCGAAGGCCACATCGAACGTGCCCTTCCGGGCGCCATAGGCCTCCAGCTCCGCGCTGTTTCTCGCGACATTGATGCCGCGATCGGCACCGATCCGGGCGGCTTTCGCCAGCACCGCGTCCTCGATGTCCGTCACGACGATCTCTTTCGCTCCGTGGATGCGCGCAGCGATGACCGTCAGCGCGCCGATCGGCCCGCAACCCGAGACGAGGACTTTCTTGCCGAGGAGCGAGCCGGCGCGCGAGACGGCATGAAGCGTGACGGCGAAGGGCTCGGCAAAGGCGGCAATTCCTGTCGAGATGCCTTCGGCGATCTTGTGGCATTGCCAGCTTTCGGCCACGAGCTGCTGGCGAAAGGCACCCTGGATATGCGGCATCGGCATCGCGCTGCCGTAAAAGCGCATGTCGAGGCAGTGGTTCTGCTGGCCCTTGAGGCAATATTCGCACGCGTTGCAAGGCCGGCTCGGAGAGACGGCCACCCGGTCGCCGATCGTCAGCCCGGCGACGCCGCTACCGAGAGCGGTTACACGCCCCGCGACCTCGTGACCGAGAATCATCGGCTCGCGAACACGGACGGCACCGAAGCCTCCATGCTGGTAGTAGTGAAGATCCGAGCCGCAGATGCCGCCGACCTCCACTGCGATCTCGACCTGACCGGGACCCACGGTGTCAGGCTCACGGTCCTCGATGCGCAAGTCGCGCTCTGCATGAATCACGATCGCCTTCATGGGTATGCTCCTATCGAATGGGTGCCAAGGCGGCCTGCCGGAGACGTGCGGGGCGCGATCGTCGCCTACAGGCGGGCTTCATCGCCTTGCGGGTCTCGAAAGTGCCGTCTTCGCGTGATGCGGCGGGTCGGCTCGTTTTGCAAGGGCAACATAGCGTGGATCGACGTTCGGTTCATTCGGCAAAGAGGTCGATCGGGACGGATCGGCTGGCCCGGGAAGCCTACATCGAAGCGCTCGGCCAGATCGTGCAGTTGCCGGTGGCCAGCGTCGCTCCCATCGGCAACTATATTCGCGGGGGCTTTGCCTGGCATCGCGCGTGATCTAGAAACCGTTGAAGGAAGAAGGACGACGAACGATGGCTTATGAAAAGGTGGCAGTTGTAACGGGTGCGGCGCGCGGAATCGGGCTGGCGGCATCGAAGAGGCTTTCGGAGGCGGGCTGGACCGTGGTCGGCGTCGACCGTGACGCCAAGGCGCTGGAGAGCGCCATGTCCGCCCTCGCGCCGGGTGCCGAGGGGCGCGCATCCGTCGTCGACCTCACCGATCGCGCCGCAGTCGAAAGCGCGATCGGCGACATCGCGGGCCGGTTCGGCCGGATCGATGCACTGGTCAATTGCGCCGGCATTACCGGCGATACCGGAATCCCGGCGCACGAAGTCGATCCGGACGATTTCGACCGCGTCTATCGGATCAATCTCTATGCCGCGATGCTCCTGACCCGCGCCGTCGTGCCGGTCATGTTGCCAAACCGGTGGGGCAGGATTCTCCACGT
This sequence comes from uncultured Alphaproteobacteria bacterium, assembly GCA_963838155.1. GTDB lineage: Bacteria > Pseudomonadota > Alphaproteobacteria > Rhizobiales > Rhizobiaceae > Pararhizobium_B. The sequence continues at coordinate 6,368 of CAWIQE010000010.1, read as the reverse complement.
CGCTTCGATAGCCGGCAAGGAAGGCAATGCGGGCATGCTGGCCTATTCGGCAACGAAGGCGGGCCTCATCGGCCTGGTGAAGAGCGCGGCCAAGGACTACGCCGACGCGGGGATCACCATCAATTGCCTCGCCCCGGCGGTGATCAGGACGGACATGGTGGCCGCCATGCCGGAGAGCCAGGTGCGCTACATGACCGACAGGATCCCCATGAAGCGCACCGGCACGCTCGAGGAAGCAGCGGCGATGATCGCGTTCATCGTCTCGCCCGAATGCGCCTTCACGACCGGCTTCACCTTCGATCTGTCCGGCGGCAGGGCGACCTATTGACGACATAGCCTTTCGGCGCCGCCGGGGAGGGCGGCGATGTCCTGGATGTCCGGGCTAGAGCGCTTCCAGGAAAAGTGGAAACCGGTTTTCCGTCCGGAAGCGCGCAAGAACAATGGGTTAGAGCCTTTTCGCGATTCCGTGAAACGCGAAAAGGCTCTAGGCTTCCGGCGTTTCCTTTCGTCCGCTGTTCGCAGACGCGTAGGCCGCCTCGCACAGGGCATAGGTGCGCAAATTGTCGGCTGCGGAGACATCCGCAGGACGGCCGTCCCGGAAGGCGGCGTGGATATGTTCGCAGGTGCGAAGAACGCTTTCCTGCACGATGTGCCACGGCCGCTCGGCCCACGAAAGCACCGGCGCGTCGCCGTCGATCTCGGTCAGCTCCCCCCGGGACGTCAGCTCGATCCGAAGGTCCCCCCTCAGCAGGATGGCGCCTTCGGTCCCTTCGATCTCCAAGACCGTCGCCGGGAAAACGTCGGGCAGGCGGCGCGATCCATAGGTGCATTCGACGACCGAGACCGCGCCGGACGCATGGCGAAGGGTCATCGTCGCCGTGTCTTCGCCGCGCACCTTCGGGTTCCGCCGCTGCATCTCGGCGCCGAGATGCGAGACCTCGCCTAGGAATACGCGCGCCAGGTCCAGGACATGGACGCCGAGATCGGTGGTGACGAAGCGCTCCTCCTCTAGAAGGTAGGGCTGGCCTGCGTAGATGTCGTAGCCGGAGCGGAAGCTGATCCGGGCCCAAGTCGGCTCGCCGATGTCGCCGCGGCGCAGCATCTCGGCGATCAGCCGGTTTGGCCGCTGAAACCGGAAGTTCTCGTGCACGGCAAGGAAGCCGCCGGCCGCCTCGGCCGCTGCCAGCATCGCGCGGCAATCGGCGAGGTCGTTGCCGAAGGGTTTCTGCACGATCGTTGCGATTCCCGCGCCGAGCGCCATTTCGACCAGCGTCCTGTGGGACCGAACCTGGGTGACGATGTCGACGAGGTCGAGCTGCTCCTTCTCCAGCATCGCGGCCGCGTCGGCATACCGGTTCGGCACGCCGAACTGCGAGGCGGCGGCCTCGGCCCGGCCGGCGTCGCTGTCGCAGACCGCGACTATCTCCACACCCTGGTCGGCGAGCGAGCGCCAGGAGTGGAGATGGTTCTGGGCGAAAAATCCGCAGCCGATGATCCCGAGCCTGGTCGTGCGCATCATGTCCTCCACACTGGCCGCCGCTTCGTTTCTAGCTGGGGCGCGTTTGCCAGGCAAGTCCAGGCTCTCGAGAGGAGGTCGCCGCGACCGACGTCGCGGGCCGGGGACTTTTCCGTCGTCGTGCGCCATGGGAGCTTCGGTAATCCAGCAGCACCTTCAGAGGGGCGTGATGTTGCTCCGCGATATCGTTAACGCTCGTGCCGACTTCGTCTTGGCAAGTTGTCGACTACACGATGAAGCACGCCAAAAGGCTCGGACAAAAGTTCTTTGAATGCAAGTTCCCGGCTCACTTTCGGCTATCTTGACGGCAGGCTGGGAAATTCCATTGTGCCGGGTGCGAGTGCTTTGCCAAGCAGACCAATTGGCAAGATTGGGGGCAGGGGTGATGAGGCGTGTTCTGAGGAGCAAGCCGATCCAGGTGGTGCTGGTCGCGGCAAATGTCCTGTTGCTCGCCTTCCTCATACGATTCCACAATCCCGAGGTTCTTCAGGTCATCAGGGACGTCACCTTCGACCAATATCAGCGGATAAAGCCTCGCACGCCGCCGAAATTGCCCATCCGGATTATCGACGTCGATGACGATTCCATCCGTCGCTACGGACAATGGCCGTGGCCTCGCACGAAGCTTGCGCAGATTGTCGACCGCCTGGCTCGACTTGGCGCCTCCGCGGTTGCCTTCGACATGGTCTTTTCCGAATCGGACAGGACCGACCCGGCCGAAGCCATGAAATCGTTGCTACAGTCCCTGAATAGCCGAGATCGGGATATCCTGAGCAAGATCAAGGACCTGCCGGAAAACGACGCGCTGTTTGCCGCCAGCCTTTCGCGCGTCCCGACCGTGCTCGGCTTCTTTGCCACCAAACAGGCCAATCCGGTCCGTCCTCCCGTGAAGGCGGGGTTCGTCTATGCGGGAGACGATCCAAAGCCGGCGCTCGTGAAGATGAAAGGGTCGATCGTGAGCAGGCCGATGTTGGAGAAATCCGCCCAGGGCATCGGCAGCGTCAGCCTGAGCGCCGATCGTGTAAGCGACGTCATCAGAACGGTGCCGCTCTTCATTTCCGACGGCAAGAACCTCTATCCGACGCTGTCCATGGAGGCGCTGAGGGTTGCCGTCGGCGCCTCGACCTACGTCATCAAGGCGATCGGCGCGAGCGGCGAAACGACGGGCGGCAGGAGCGGGATGGTATCGGTAAAGCTGGGCGATTTCGTCGTTCCCACCACCGCCTCCGGCGAACTGCAGATGTACTACAAGCGCTACGACCCCGCCGACTATATTTCCGTTGGCCGACTTCTCGAGGGAGACGCCAAGACGTTGAGGCCGCTCGTCGAAGGCCACATCGTCTTCATCGGAGCTTCGGCGGTCGGTCTGTCGGACCTTCGCATCGATGCGCTCGGACAGCTCATCCCCGGCGTGTCGCTGCACGCCCAAATGGTCGAGCAGATCCTGACCCAGACATTTCTGCAAAGGCCGGACTGGGCGGACGGGGCGGAAATATTCATGACCGTCGTCGTCACGCTGTTGGTGATGGCTGTCCTGCCGTACACGAATGCCCTTTATTCGGCTGCGTTCGGGGCAATTTGCGCCGCAGTCGTGCTTGCCGTCAGCTGGCTGATGTTCGACCGCTACGGAATCCTCATCGAGCCGGTCTTTCCGATGCTGACCGGCGCGGCGCTCTACATTCTGACGATTACATTCGTGTTTGCGGCCGCGGACCGCGAGCGGCGTTTCGTCCGCTCCGCATTCCAGTACTACCTTGCCCCGGCGCTTCTGAAAAAGCTTGAGGCTGCGCCCGAACAACTCATCCTGGGTGGAGAGGATCGCAACTTGACGATCCTGTTCATGGATATCAGGGGATTCACCGGCATCTCCGAGAAGCTGTCGCCGAACGAGCTCGTGACTTTTCTCAACGAACTCTTCACGCCGCTCTCCGAGATCATCCAGCAGAATGAAGGCGCGATCGACAAATATATCGGCGACTCGATCATGGCCTTCTGGAACGCGCCGGTGCAGGTCGACGATCATCCGCGCAAGGCCTGCCATGCCGCACTGAAGATGGTAGAAGTTGTCGAGCGGCTCCAGCGCGACGATGCCTTCGGCTTTAAAAGACGCTCTCTAGATATTCCGGATGTCCGGATAGGTATCGGCCTCAGTACCGGCGACGTGTGCGTCGGCAATATGGGGTCGGCCATCCGTTTCAACTATTCGGTCGTGGGGGACACGGTAAACGTGTCCGCGCGGATCGAGTCGGAAACCAAGGCTCATGGCTGGCCGATCCTGGTCTCCGAGACGACAGCGCTCGCGGCCCCCGACCTGGCGTACCTTCCGGTCGGCAATCTCGTGCTGAAGGGCAAGTCCCACGATATCGCCATCTATGCGCTGGTTGGCGACGAGGAGTTCGCCAAATCGCCGGAATTCGAGGCGCTGAAAGCAAAGCATGAGCATGGAGGAGCGGCGGCGCTCCATTCCCGATGTCGACGGCGAGCGGCCCGAGTGATACCCGACCAGTGTAATGCTTGACGGCGGCGGCTCCTCTACCAGCCGTTACACCTGCGCGTCAAGATGTCTTTCTCGGCGATATTGACCATAAAATAGAACTAATGCCGGAGATCGTCGACAAGCTTCAATGCTTAATTTATCGTTAACCGTTTGTATGGAAGCGAAAAATCGCAGAGGCATTAATATGCGTCGCGGCGTGTTTGTTTTGCTTTGCATGCTCGCGGTCGCGAAGTCTGCTTGGGCTGGACCGCAAATCGGCGTAACCGTCGATGCTAAACTGCGCGTTTCGATCAACGCGTCAGGCGGCAGAAAAATTCTTGCAACCGCGGAGCCTGTATTTAGGAACGATCGACTTATTGCCAACTCAACAGGCTTGGCGCAAATAAAGCTCATCGACGATACGAAACTTGTGGTGGGACCCAATTCAAATCTTGTCCTGGACAAATTCGTTTTTTCCGGGGAAACGACGGCGAAGGCGGTTTCGGTCGTCCTGACCAAGGGCGCCTTTCGTTTCATCAGTGGACATAGCGGGTCGAAAGCCTATTCGATTGTCACTCCGGCTGGTTCCGTAGGGGTCAGGGGGACGGCGTTCGACGTCACGATCGTGGGAAACACGACAAACGTCGTGTTGCTGCGGGGCCAGGTAAAGGTCTGCCCGCGGAACGGTCAGTGTCGGATGGTACGGACGGTCTGCACCTATGTGACTTTCAACAGGAAAGGCTTTCTCCACCGGGGCAAAGCCGACGCTACTGCCGGCTCGGGCCGAAATCTCTTCCCGTTGCTCGAACGATCCAAGGAGGTTCTTCCCTCCTTCAGGGGCAATTCGTCCGGCTGCGCCAGTCAGGCAGCTCCGCCCCGGAGCCGATCCGACCCTGCGGCTTCACCGCGGCCCGAAGCACAGCGACCGCCGGCACCTCCTCCTCCAGCTCCACCGGAGCACCGCCACCGGCATCACCATGAACATCATCATTCATGGGATCGGGACGATCATCATCATTCGAGGGATTACGATCATCACTACTCGCACGACCACGGCAACTTCATGGGCGCAAGATCTGCCGGATACAGCGGCCGCGGTCTGAACGGGCATGGCCACGGAGGACGCGATGGCATTGGCCGGGGCGGTGACGGCGGGCGGGGCCAAAATGGCGGAAGGGACGGAGGGCCCGGCGGCCAAGGGGGCCGAGGCCACGCGGCGGCAGGGACGGTGGGCACGGCGGCCACGGAGAGCACGGCGGCCACGAGGGCCACGGAGGGCGCGGCGGCCACGAGGGCCACGGAGGGCGCGGGGGGCGAGGCCACGGTGGTGGCTAGCTAGCCGGCCCGGGGCGAAATCACGCCTTGGGGCCGACAGAGCCGTCGTGATGAACGACTTCCAGATCGCGGGCGAGCTTGTACGACGAGATGAGCACGGCAATCATGGACCTCATACACGAGGCGGAGGCGGCATGACATGAACCACACGATCATCGATTCCCACCAACATTTCTGGGATCCCCAGAAGGGCGTCTATCCCTGGATGGAGGGTGAGGCTGCCGCGCTCAAACGCATCTATTCGCCGGCGGACCTCCGTCCCGAACTCGAAGCGAGCGGCGTGGCGGCGACGGTGATTGTCCAGACGTGGTCGAGCGTGGAGGAGACAATCGAGTTCCTGGAGACCGCCGCCACGACGGATTTCGTTGCCGGGGTGGTCGGATGGGTGGATCTCACGGCCCCCGACGTCGACCGGACGATTGGCAGGCTGAAGACCCATCGCCACGGCCGTTACCTGATCGGGGTCCGTCACCAGGTGCATGACGAGCCGGCCGACGACTGGCTGCTTCGGAAGGACGTCCGGCGAGGCCTCGAAGCCGTTGCTGCGCACGACCTCGTATACGATCTGCTTCTTCGGCCGGCGCATATCCCCGCCGCTCTCGCGGTCGCGCGGGAAATGCCGCATCTTCGGCTCGTCGTCGATCACATCGCAAAGCCGGAAATCGCTGCCGACGGCTTTGCCGCCTGGTCGCGCAGCTTTGCGGGTTTTTCTGCCGAGCGCAGTCACGTTTGGTGCAAGCTGTCCGGCATGGTCACGGAAGCGGACTGGAAGAACTGGACGGTCGAGCAGCTGGTTCCCTACATCCACGAGGCGCTGGACGTCTTCGGGCCGGACCGGTGTCTGTTCGGCAGCGACTGGCCTGTCTGCACGCTCGCCGCCTCCTATGCGCAGGTGTTGTCCTGTGTCGGGGAGGGCATATCCCACCTTTCCGAGGCGGAGAAGTCGCGGGTGCTGGCCGGTTCGGCGATCGATCTCTACCGACTGGACGACACCCTGCCGGCCTCGGCCAGGCGAGGCGCGTGACGGAGGTGGTGCATGCC
>CAWIQE010000009.1:0-41879 GCA_963838155.1 uncultured Alphaproteobacteria bacterium | reverse complement strand
CTCTACGGGCCGATCGTTTAACTCGTAGTGGCCATCCGATCGGTCGCCGAGCAGAATGCGCCGATTGGAGGGAAGGCACATGCTGAAGATGGCCATCTGGCTGAATGTCGGGCTGCGCGCCTTGATGGAGACGGGTGTCGTGGCGGGGTTCGCCGTCTGGGGATATCGCTTCGGTTCGGCCGCATGGTCCAGTCTGCTGCTCGCCATCGTCCTGCCGGCGATCGGCTTTGGGATATGGGGGCTCATCGACTTCCGTTCGGCGGGCAAGTACGCGGAGGGTCTTCGCCTGGCTGAGGAACTGGTGATTTCCGGATTGGCTGCTCTGGCATTCTACGGTGCCGGGCATCCCATCCTCGGATGGGGCCTGGCCGCCGTCTCGGTTGTCCACCACGGCCTGATTTACCTTACCGGACAGAGGCTGCTGACCGCGTAGCAGAGACGCGGAGCGCCAGGGGCGAGAGCGCCTATCCCGCCGGATCGGCGGGGTAGCCGGCATCGCGCATGGCGGCCTCGATGGCGGGGGTGGCGGCGGTGCTCCTGACCGTTACCCGGCCGGCATCGAGATCGGCGTCGACCTCGGCTGCCGGGTCCACCTCCCTGACGGCCTCGGTGATCGTCGCGACGCAGTGGCGGCAGGACATGTCGGGGACCTCGTAGGTGACCATCGATCGGTTCCTTCGTTTTCGGACAGACTTCGTTCCGTCCATGTGGACCTTCCACCGGCTGGAAGCTCAAGCCCCGGCGCGAAATTCCTTCCGCGGCCTTGACCTTCCAGTTACTGGAAGGCCTATCTCCGGCTGGACACGACGGAAAGGGAGAAGGCCGATGCCGTCCGAAGCCGCTACGACCGAGATAGAAACGGGCAAGGGAGAGCCGCTCAGCATTCGCATCGGCGGAATGAGCTGCGCATCCTGCGTGCGGCGCGTCGAAAAGGCGATCGCGCAGGCGCCGGGCGTGGCCTCCGCCAACGTCAACCTCGCCACCGAGCGCGCCGACGTCGTCCTCGGCGGGCGGCGGGACCTTGCGGGCGTCCTCGATGCCATCGAGAAGGCGGGCTACGAGGCCGTCGTCGACGACGTCGAGCTGGACATCGAGGGCATGAGCTGCGCGTCCTGCGTCAACCGCGTCGAAAAGGCGCTGGAGACCGTACCGGGCGTCCTCGGGGCCTCCGTCAATTTGGCGACCGAAAGGGCCAGCGTGCGCTATTCCGCCGGCTCGCTGGAGGTCGGCGACCTCGAGCGCGCCGTCCGCAAGACCGGCTACGAGGCGCACCGCCACGGCGACGGGACGCCGGCGGACGGGGCGGCCGACGGGCGCGACGAGGAGATGCGCGCGCTCGGCCGGAGCCTGGCGCTGTCGGCGGCGCTTACGGTGCCCGTCTTCCTCCTTGCCATGGGCGACCATCTCGTCCCGGGCGTCCACCGGCTCATCGGCGCGACGATCGGCGAGGAGACCAACCGCATCGTCCAGTTCGTGCTGACGACGGCCGTCCTCTTCGGTCCCGGACTTCGGTTCTACCGCACCGGCGGACCGGCGCTCATGCGCGGGGCTCCCGAGATGAATTCCCTGGTCGTGCTCGGGGCGAGCGCGGCCTGGGCCTATTCGGTGGTCGCCACCTTCGCGCCGTCGGTGCTTCCGGCCGGGACCGCTCATGTCTACTTCGAGGCGGCGGCGGTGATCGTGACGCTGATCCTGGCCGGCCGGTTCATGGAGGCGCGGGCCAAGGGGCGGACCGGGGAAGCCATCCGGCGGCTCGCCCGGCTTCGGGCCAAGACCGCACGGGTGGTGCGCGACGGCGTCGAAGAGGACGTCGATCTCGACCGGGTCGCGGTCGGGGACGAGGTGCGCGTGCGCCCCGGCGAAAAGGTGCCGGTCGACGGCGTGGTCGTCGAGGGATCGTCCTTCGTCGACGAATCCATGGTGACGGGCGAACCCGTCCCGGCGGAAAAGGGCGTGGGCGACGAGGTGACCGGCGGTACGATCAACCAGTCCGGCGCGTTCGGCTTCCGCGCGACCCGGGTCGGCTCGGACACGGTGCTCGCCCAGATCATCCGCATGGTCGAGCAGGCGCAGGGCGCGAAGCTGCCGATCCAGACGATGGTCGACCGGGTGACCGGATGGTTCGTGCCGGCGGTGATCGCCGCCGCCGCGGCGACGTTCCTGGCGTGGCTCGTCCTCGGGCCGGCGCCGGCGCTGGCCTTCGCGCTGGTCAACGGCGTCGCCGTGCTGATCGTCGCCTGCCCCTGCGCCATGGGGCTCGCCACGCCGACGTCGATCATGGTCGGCACCGGGCGGGCCGCCGAGCTCGGCGTGCTGTTCCGCCGCGGCGAAGCGTTGCAGACGCTGCGTTCGGCCGAAACGATCGTCTTCGACAAGACCGGCACGCTGACGAAGGGGCGGCCGGAGCTGACCGATCTCTCGGTTGCGGACGGGTTCGAGCGGAGCGACGTGCTCGGAGCCGTCGCCGCCGTGGAAGCGCGCTCGGAGCATCCGATCGCGGCGGCCATCGTCGAGGCGGCGCGGAAGGAGGGGATCGAGGCGGCTTCGGCGGAGGGCTTCGAGGCGATGGCCGGCCACGGCGCGCGCGCGACGGTCGCGGGACGGACGGTCGCCGTCGGTTCCGACCGTCTCATGCGCACGCTCGGCCTCGACGTCTCCGCATTCGCCGCCGACGCGGAAGCGCTCGGCGACCGCGGGCGCACGCCCCTCTATGCGGCGCTCGACGGCAGGCTCGCGGCGATCCTCGCCGTGGCCGACGCCCCGAAGCCCTCGTCGAAGGCGGCCGTCGCGGCGCTTCACGACCTGGGGCTGCGGGTCGCCATGGTTACCGGCGACAACCGCCGCACGGCCGAGGCCGTGGCCGCGGGCCTCGGCATCGACGAGGTGGTCGCGGAGGTGCTTCCGAAGGGCAAGGTGGACGCGATCCGGCGCCTGCGCGAGGCGGGGGCGGTGGCCTTCGTCGGCGACGGCATCAACGACGCGCCGGCGCTCGCGGAGGCGGATGTCGGCATCGCCATCGGGACGGGCACCGACGTCGCCGTGGAGAGCGCCGAGGTGGTGCTGATATCCGGCGACCTCGTCGGCGTCGTCAACGCGATCGCCCTCTCGCGGGCGACGATCCGCAACATCAAGCAGAACCTGTTCTGGGCGTTCGGCTACAACGTCGTCCTCATTCCGCTCGCCGCGGGGGTCCTCTATCCGGCCTACGGCCTTCTCCTGTCGCCGATGCTGGCGGCGGCGGCGATGGCGTTCTCGAGCGTGTTCGTGCTCGGCAACGCGCTGCGGCTGAAGCGCACCGGGCCTGCGATGGACGGCGACGGCGGGACGGCGCGGCAGGAAGCGGCCGCGGCGTAGCGGCCGGGGTCACCGAAAGGGAGTGGCGGCCTGCCTGTCCGCGCTTCACGGAATCGCGGGCAGTCTCTATCTCTTTGTTTTTACGCGCTTCCGGACGGAAAACCGGTTTCCACTTTTCCTGGAAGCATGGTTCTTTCCTCCGCGCTTCCGGACGGAAAACCGGTTTCCACTTTTCCTGGAAGCGCTCTATTGTTTCTAGGGAACGGAGAAGGACATGCCATCGATAGAGGTCCGGGCCGGCGCCGAAGCGGACGTTTTCGACGTGGCCGTCGGCGACGGCGGTTCGCGGTCGCATTACAGGGTCACGTTCGACGAATGGGGCCGCAAGGCGGCCGCGGCGCACGGATCGACGCCCGAGCGCCTGGTCGAAGCCTGTTTCCGGTTCCTGCTCGACCGGGAGCCGAAGGATGCGATCCTCTCGCGCTTCACCCTCGGCGTCGTCGCCGGCTACTTTCCCGAGGTGGACGCGCGGATCGGCGACTATCTCGGCTGACGGCCGGGCTTCGCCTCACTCTCTGTCGGCGGAGGTCTCGATCTGCCGGCGCGAGCGCTCGGCCAGGCTCGGGGCGCCGTCGTCGCGCTCGAAATCGGGGTTCGCGAGGATCGCGTGGATCGGGGAGGAGGGCCCCTCGCGCGCGGCCGTCAGGTCGACCATCAAGGCGGCGACCTCGGCGATCTCCTCGCGCAGCAGGGCGTCGTCCGACCCGCTGCCGTCGGCTTCCGAAAGCCGGCCCACCAGGCTGGCGTGACGCTTCCTCAGCCGTTCGATGCGACGGCCGACGGCCGGATTTTCGTGGGAACGTCCGTTCATCGCCCTCGCCCTCTCGAAATGCGGCCGGACCGACGCGAAGTCGCCCCTTCGGTCGCGGGAAGCCTCGTCGTGCAGGCGGGCCAGTTCGCGCTGGAGCTCCCGGACGCGCTCCTCGACCTCGCGTTTCGCCGCCGTCTCGGCCGAGAGCTTCCTGCCGAGTTCTTCGCCTGTCCTGCGGCTCAATTCAAGGGCGTCTTCGCGATCGCCGAGCTGCGACATGCTCGCGGCGAGCTTTTCGTCCAGGCCATCGGCCCGACCGCGTTCGCGCTCGGCGTCGACCTGCGCCTTGCGTGCGGCCTCGGTCGCCGCCTTCACCTCGTCGCGCAGGGCCGCGCGCTCGATCCGCAGGGCCTCGACGCGGCCGCGCAGCATTTCGGCATGCCGGTCGCGCACCGCGATGTCGGCTTCGGCCTGCGAGAGGCTGCCGGCAAGCACGTCGGCGCGCGACGTCAGCTCCTCGATGTAGCGGTCCTTCGCCTCCGCGACCCGGCGCCCGGCCTCGAGGGCGGCCTCCAGGTCGGACGCCTCGGCGTCCTTCCGGCGGAGCTCCTCGCTCAGCCCGTCGCGGGCCTGCGACAGGTCCGCGAACCGGCGATCCAGTTCGGCATGGTCCTCGCGCGCCCTCGCCAGTTCCACGGACAGGCGACCGCTCTCGACCGCCACGGAGCCGCGACGGTCGCGCTCCTCCTTGAGCTGTGCGGCCAGGCGGGATTTCTCGGCGGCATCGCGCGCCCGCGCGGCGTCCTTCTCGGCGCGCACTTCCGCCGCCGTGAGCGCCACGGTCGCGCGCATGCGCCGCTCGGTCAGCGTGACGACCCGGCGGTGAAGCGCGGGAGCCGCCACGAGCACCAGCATTGCGGATGCACAGAAGCCGAGTGCGAAGATCAGGAGATATTCGATCACGTTGCCGTTGCCGTCGTATCTGCGCGAGGCTGATAAACTCGCCTAGGTGGCTCAGTATAGAACACTCTTATTAGCAGATGGGCAAGCGCGGCCGGGAGGGATCGGGATTATTGGTAAAGAAGTTGGGGCGCACGGGGGGAGGCCGGCGCCCGAACCGGTTTTCAGAAGGGGTTCCAGGTCGGCGAGGGCGTCACCTTGAGATAGCCGATATTGACCCCGAGACGGGCGCCGACGCCGGTGCGGATCGGCACCATCAGCACCGCGTCCCGCGACAGCACCGTCATGCCGAGGCCGGCGACGACGTAGGCCTTGCCGCTGACGCCGGCGAAACGGCCGTAGACGCCGTTCACGCTCGGCAGGTTGTAGACGAGCATCATGGTGCGCGTGCCGTCTCCGCCGTAGTCGATCCCGATCGAGGGGCCCTGCCAGAAGAGCTGGTGCTGGCCGGCATTCTTCGTGAAAAGCTTGCCTTCGCCATAGGTCAGGCCGCCGATGAACGCGCCGGAGGCTTCCTGCCCGAGGATATAGCCGTTGGGCAGCCCGTATTGCTGGAAGGCCTTCTCGACGAGCTTCGCGAGACCCTCGGACGTCTTGCCGAAGAAATTGTTGCCGGCGTCGACGATCTCCTGGGCGGAATATTGGTCGCTCCGGCCCGCCTGGTACCGGTCCTGCGGCTGGTACTGGTTCTGCTGATACTGGTTCTGCTGATACTGGTTCTGCTGATTCTGGCCGTAGCGGGCCTGCGCCGATGCCGGCTGGCTCGCCGCGACGGCGGCCGAGACGGCAAAAGCGATGCCCAGGGCGAGCGGCTTCAGGGTCGAGAAAATGGATTTCATCGAATATCCTCCGGCAACGTCGTGAAACCGCCCATGGGCGGATCAATGGCCATCTTGCCGGCATCCTCTTAATAAGCGGTTTACCAAATATGGTAAGTCTATGACGAAGCGCGTTCGCGGCCATTCAATCGCGGCTCCGGCGGTCTCGGATGGATTGTCAGCGGGACACCGTCGCTGTATCGGTCCGGCGGCATCGCCGTCCTTACCTAGGAGTCTTGCATGAAACAGAATCCGAATCTGACCCTCAGCGGGCCGGACCTCGCAGCGCTTTTATGCAGCCGCGTGTGTCACGACATCATTTCGCCGGTGGGCGCCATCAGCAACGGGCTGGAGCTTCTCGACGAGGGCGGTGCCGACGACGATGCGATGGACCTGATCCGATCGAGCGCGCTCAACGCCTCGGTCCGCCTGAAATTCGCCCGGCTGGCGTTCGGCGCCTCGGGCTCGATCGGCGCGTCGATCGACACGGGCGAGGCGGAGAAGGTGGTGCGCGACTTCGTGAGCGCCGACCGGAAGACCGAGGTGACGTGGACGGGGCCGCGGGCGATCATCGCCAAGAACAAGGTCAAGCTCCTGCTCAACCTGTTTCTCGTCGCCTACGGCGCGATCCCGCGCGGCGGCAAGATCGACGTGACGCTCGAGGACCCGGAGACGACCCCGAAGTTCACGCTGGTCGCCGAGGGCCGGATGTTCCGGGTGCCGCCGAAATTCGTCGAAATCCATTCCGGCACGATCGAGGAGGCGATCGATGCCCATTCGATCCAGCCCTATTACACCGTGCTGCTTGCCAGCGAGGCGGGGATGACCCTTTCGGCGGTGGCGAATGCGGAGAATGTGGTCTTCACCGCGGTGCCCGCCGAGGGCTGACGCGGCGCATCCCGGGCCGAAACGCCGGCGGAACTTTCTGTTAAGCCTGCCCGCTTACGAAATTTTCGGCAATCGGCGGTAGCTTCGAGCCACGGTGGGGCAGGTCCAGCGCCCGTCCAGCCGAACAGGAAGGAGGCTCAGATGCAGCGTCTTTTGATTGCCGACGATTCGTCGGTCATCCGAAAGGTCGGCAAGCGGATACTCAACGGTATCGGCTTCATGGTGGCCGAGGCCGGATCGGCGGGGGAAATCCTGCAGCTCTGCGAAATTCGCCTGCCGGACGTGCTGATCATCGATGCGGCGCTCGACGGGGCGCTCGACGCGATCGCCGGCGTACGGGCCATGGAAGGCGGAGCCGACGTGCGGATCTACTTCTGCCTCGTCAAGGCGGACTTGCGTCACATGATGGTCGGACGACGGGCCGGCGTCGACGATTTCCTGCTGAAGCCGTTCGACCGCGCCTCGCTCGAAAAGACCTTCGGCAAGGTCGCCGCCGCCGCCTGACGGCGGCATCGCCCCAAACGCCGCCCGACTGCGGCATTATCTGGAACGCCGCCCGACTGCGGCAGGGTACCCCACACGAAAGCGGCCCGGCGGGACATGCCGCCAGGCCGTCGATCGCGTTTCGGCCGGCCGAGCCGGCCGCCGCCTCAGGCGCTTTCCAGAACCTCGCTGTCGTCCGGTTCGCGCAGCACGTAGCCGCGGCCCCAGACCGTCTCGATGTAGTTCTTTCCGCCGGCGGCGGTGGCGAGCTTCTTCCTGAGCTTGCAGATGAAGACGTCGATGATCTTCAGCTCCGGTTCGTCCATGCCGCCATAGAGGTGGTTGAGGAACATTTCCTTGGTCAGGGTCGTGCCCTTGCGCAGCGACAGGAGCTCCAGCATCTGGTATTCCTTGCCGGTCAGATGCACGCGCTGGGCGCCGACCTCGACGGTCTTTGCGTCCAGGTTCACGACCAGGTCGCCGGTGGTGATCACCGACTGGGCGTGACCCTTCGACCGGCGGACGATCGCGTGGATGCGCGCGACCAGCTCGTCCTTGTGGAACGGCTTGGTCATGTAGTCGTCGGCCCCGAAGCCGAGGCCGCGGACCTTGTCCTCGATCCCGGCCATGCCGGAAAGGATCAGGATCGGCGTCTTGACCTTGGACAGGCGCAACGTGCGCAGAACCTCGTAGCCCGACATGTCCGGCAGGTTCAGGTCAAGCATGATGATGTCGTAATCGTAGAGCTTTCCGAGGTCGACACCTTCTTCCCCGAGGTCGGTGGTGTAGACGTTGAAGCTCTCGGACTTGAGCATCAACTCGATACTCTGCGCCGTGGCGCTGTCGTCCTCGATCAGTAGAACACGCATAGTCTTCCCCTTTTCCGCCGCCCAAAGGTCGCAGTTCTCCCTTGACGCGATACGGAGCCAGCTGTTGCCTGATTTGGAGGCTGCCATTGAATGGTTAACAAATTCTGATTCACCCTGGCAACCTAGTTGAACATCTTAAATTTCGGTATCAGTCTCCTGATTTTTAATAGGAATCTCCGATGCCAATCTTGATTCGAAATGGGATCGAAGGGCCCTAACCGATTCATTCGACTCGGAATATCGCGACTGCGGATTGCGGCGGTTTTCATTTACCGAGCCTTAAATGATAGGCCGTATGATTAACGCAGCCCGTAAACGAAAGGTTACTGCCGGGAAGGATTCCTTAACGCGGCAGAAAATTTTTCGCGGCTGTGGCTGTCCGGTCCGGGCGGCGACCGGGTGTCCCGATCGTTCGAGGGGCCCGCATCACCGGAGTATTGCGTATGAAGTCACGTGAGAGCCTTGTCCGACTTAAGCAGTTCCAGGTGAACGAAAAGCGGCGGCAGCTCGGCCAGATCCAGACGATGATGAGCGAGTTCGAACGCATGGCGAGCGAACTCGAGCAGCAGATCGGCGCGGAGGAAAAGAAGTCCGGCATATCGGACCCCGGTCATTTCGCCTATCCGACCTTCGCCAAGGCGGCGCGCCAGCGGGCCGACAATCTCCAGGGCTCGATCCGGGAACTCAGGGTGCAGCACGACGCGGCCGAGATCGCGCTCGAGGAAGCGGAGGCGGAATACGCCAAGGCGGCGGCGCTGGAGGAGCGCGACGTCAGCCAGAAGGTCAGCCGCACGGCCTAGTGGTGCGATCCTGACAGATGGTATCATCTGTCAGGAAAAATCGCCCCACCGGATCAATAGCTTGTGGGCTGATTTTTCCAAACGGATGGGTGCCATCCGTTTGGGTCAGACCACTAGAGCGCTTCCAGGAAAAGTGGAAACCGGTTTTCCGTCCGGAAGCGCGTAAAAACAATGCGCTGGAGCCTGTTCGCGATTCCGTGAAACGCGGACAGGCTAGCGCCCGTCCGCGCTACGCGCGCGGACCGCCGGGATCCCTTTCGGGTGCCGGCCCTTTCACAGATTGACGACGTCGCGCCATTCGGCGTGGCGCATCGCCTGGGCGCGGAAGAACGGGCAGAGCGGGACGATCTTCCAGCCACCGGAGCGTGCCTCTTCGACGGCATGGAGGGCGAGCGCCTGGCCGACGCCCTTGCCGCGCATGGAGTCCGGCACTTCCGTGTGGTCGATGATGACGAGACGCGGCGAGGCGCGCGAATAGGTCATGACGGCCACGTCCTCGCCCAGGCTTGCGCTGTAGGAGCCGCCGCTGCCCTCTTCCTTCTTTGCGATGTCCATGGGGCGCTGCTCCGTACCGTTTTCGCTGGCGACAGAGTGGAGACGGGACGGGCCCGGAAGTCAACGGACAAGATCACGCTCCCGGGGCGGGGCGATCGACCGGCTTCGGAGGCGGGGAGGGAAGGCGGAGGTCAGTGCCGGTATTGCTGGATGCGCGTGGTGCGGAGACCGGCGAGGCCGTGATCGTTGATGGAGGCCTGCCAGGACAGGAATTCCTCGACGGTCAACGCGTAGCGCTCGCACGCCTCTTCCAGGCTCAGCAGCCCGCCGCGTACGGCGGCGACCACTTCGGCCTTGCGCCGGATGACCCATCTGCGCGTGTTCGCCGGCGGCAGGTCGGCTATCGTCAACGGACTCCCGTCGGGGCCGATGACGTATTTCACACGCGGTCGCACCATGTCGGTCATTGGGACTCTCTACACATACTCAAGACCTTGTGAGGAGAGACTAGACTCGCAGATTTAAGATTTGCCTAAATGGACCGTAAGGATTTGTTAGGTAATCGACCGACCATCTCAACCGAATATTTACCGTGCCGATTCCGGATGCGGCCGTTTTCCGCTTGCCGCGGGCCGGCCGACTTCATATAGACGGTCCGAACCGGCACGCCTGTCGCTGCCGGCCGTCCGCTTGATCGGCGCCTTGAACGCCCTTGAATGCCGGGTTTGAAACATGAACGGTCTCGATATCGATAGGAAGCCCGGGGACACCCGGGTTGTCGTCGCCATGTCCGGCGGGGTGGATTCGTCGGTGGTGGCGGGTCTCCTGAAGCGCCAGGGCTACGAGGTCCTCGGCGTGACGCTGCAGCTCTACGACCACGGCGCCGCCGTCCACAGGGCGGGGTCGTGCTGCGCCGGCCAGGACATCGACGATGCACGGCGTGTGGCCGCGGCTCTCGGAATTCCCCATTACGTGCTCGACTACGAGCACCGGTTCCGCGCGGCGGTGATGGATCCCTTCGCGCGGAGCTACGCGGCCGGCGAGACGCCGATCCCTTGCGTTTCCTGCAACCAGTCGGTCAAGTTCGCCGATCTCCTGGAGACGGCGCGCGACCTCGGCGCCGACGCGCTGGCGACGGGCCACTACATCCGCTCGAGGGCGAACCCGCAGCCGGGCGCGCCCGGGCGGCGGGCGCTCTACCGGCCGGCGGACGCGGCGCGGGACCAGAGCTACTTCCTGTTCGCCACCACCCAGGAGCAGGTGGATTTCCTGCGCTTTCCGCTCGGCGACCTGCCGAAGGCGGAGACGCGGGCGCTGGCGGCCGAGATGGGTCTCGCGGTGGCCGAGAAGGCCGACAGCCAGGACATCTGCTTCGTCCCCCACGGCAAATACGCCGACGTCGTCTCGAAGCTGCGGCCGAACGCGGCGCTCGCCGGCGAGATCGTGCATCTCGACGGGCGGGTGCTCGGCGCGCATTCCGGCATCATCAACTTCACGATCGGCCAGCGCCGCGGGATCGGGGTGGCCGTCGGCGAGCCGCTCTACGTGGTGCATCTCGACGCGCGGTCGCGGCGGGTGGTGGTCGGTCCGCGGGCGGCGCTGGAGACGCGGCGGGTCGTCCTTCGGGATTTCAACTGGCTCGGCGACGGGCCCCGCGAAGCGTTGCCCCAAGCCGGCCTCGACTGCTTCGGCAAGGTGCGCTCGACGCAGGCGCCGCGCCGCGTCGCCCTCAAGCGCGACGAGGCGGGCCTTATGGTCGTCGACTTCGAAGAGGGGGAGGCGGGCTGCGCGCCGGGGCAGGCCTGCGTTCTCTACTCCGGGCCGGAGGAGGGCGCCCGCGTGCTCGGCGGCGGCTTCATCGAGCGCACGCAGAAGGCGCCGTCGGCGGAGGCGCAGCTCCGGGCGCTGATGGAGGCGGCCCCGGCGGCCTGAGCGCGGCGGCCTCTCAGTCGTGAGTGACGGTGCCGGCGGACAGGATGCGGATGACGGCGAGGCCGTCCGCGACGGGCGTGCGCGGCGTTTCGCCGGTCTCGATGCAGTGCAGGAAATGCTGCAGCTCGCGCGTCAGCGGCATGTCCTGTCGAACGGGAACGAACTCCGGTTCCACCATCTCGGACTCCCACCCCTTGTCGCTGCGCCAGAGCTTGTGGCGATAGAGCGCGAGCTTGCGGGACCACTCGGCGACGTCGTCGAAGACGGCCATCGCCTTCGAGCCGATCACCGTCAGGCGCCGTTCCCGGTAGGGGTTGAGCCGCGAGGTGAAGACGTGGCTCCCGAGGCCGGAGGGGAATTCCAGGTGCAGATGGGCGAAATCGCTCAAATGGTCGAGGACGGCCGAGCCCTCGCCGCGCACGGAGGAGGGCTCCTCGCCGGTCAGGGCGAGGATGAGCGAGAGGTCGTGGGGGGCGATGTCCCACAGGGCGTCGTTCTCCGCATGGAACTTGCCGAGCCCGACGCGGTGCGAATGGATGTAGCGCAGCTCTCCGAGCGTTCCGGAGGCGAGCATCGCCTCGAGCGCCTCGAAGGCGGGGTGGAAGCGCAGGACGTGCCCGGTCATGGCGACGAGGTTCGTCCTGCCGGCGGCCTCGACGATGCGCGCGGCCGCCGCGGCGTCGAGCGCGATCGGCTTCTCGACCAGGAGATGCTTGCCGGCGGCGATGGCCTTGAGGGCGTTTTCGGCATGGTACTGCGGCGGGAGCGCCAGCACGACCGCGTCGACCGCCCGGTCCTCGAAGACGGCCTCCGGCGCCACGGCGCGGCAGCCGAACTCGGCGGCCAGCTCGGCGGCACGTTCCGGATGATGATCCGCCACGGCTTCCAGCGCCCCGAGGCCGCTCAAGGCGCGCACGTGGTTTCGCCCCCAGTAACCGCATCCGATGACTGCAGTGCGGGTCGATCTCGTCATGTCGTCCTTCGTATTATTCGTGGCGATTGCGCGATGGGGAGGGGATATCCGCCCGCTCCCGCCCGCGCAAGACCCGAACCCCGTCCAGATCGTCAAGGGAGCGCTTGACACATGTTGCGAACCCAACCTATACCCCGCTCCGTCTCGCCCGCCCAAAGCGGTCCCAGGCGGAACGGGGCGGAGTAGCTCAGTCGGTTAGAGCAGAGGAATCATAATCCTTGTGTCGGGGGTTCGAGTCCCTCCTCCGCTACCAACAAAATCAAAGACTTAAGTTCACATTGTCCGATTCCATGTCGCGTTCATGTTGCAATCGGCTTCCCTTGATTTTCAACGGTTTCCATTGAGGCGCGGCAACTCCACGCGACATGGATGCAACATGAAAAAGCCCGGCCACCTGAGCAGCCGGGCCGAGAGGCGAAGAGGGATGCTAGTCGCCCTTCTTCTCTACATCTGTGTGGCAGCAGAGCGTCTTCAGATAACCGATGATCTTCTCGCCCTGCTGCGTCGTCAGCGAGCCTTTCCAGTGTGGCATCGGCGCGTCGAGCGGTTCTCCGTCCTCATCCTTGCCGTCCATGATGGCGCGCAGGAGCATCATGTCGCTATGATGGTACATGTCTTCCAGGCCGGGCGCGCGGAGATCTGCCGAGACGGCGTCGCCGAGCTTCAGGCCGCCTTCGCCATCCGGCTTGTGGCAGGAAGCGCATCGCGACTGGAAGAGTTCCTTGCCAGAGGCGTGTTTGTCGGAGGCCGCGTGTGCCGGCGACACGCTCATCGGCAGAGCCCAAGCAGCGAGGATGATCGCAAGTCCAATTGATAATCGGTGTGACGGGAACATGGTCGCCTCCTATGTTGTATCCCCTTCTCAATGACTAGAAAGAGTTCAGTCGCCGTCCAGTCAGTGCATTGACCTGCGTCAACATCCTAAAACACAAGAGCGACGCGGACCGTCGCGCGCCTGGAGCGCGGAGAAGAGCTAAGGGAGCGGACCGTCGACGCCATCCGCACCGCCCTCGAATTTGCCGGCGTCGAGTTTATTCCGGAGAATGGCGGCGGGGCTGGCGTAAGATTGAGGAAGGACTAGCAATTGCAGTGGGTTCTGTTGATCGCGATCTTGAGCAGTCACGGCAGCGCCATGACATCGGCGCGGTATGCCGACAAATCTGCCTGCATGGCTGCGGGCAAGAACTTCGCCGACGCCGCTTTCACTGATGAAAAGGCGCGCTGGTCCTGCAATCGGAGTTCATCTGTGAACCGGCGCGTTGGAATGACCCCGGCGAAGCGAGCCAATACAACAAGTTAAAGTGCCGATCGGCGTCGGGACCCCACGCCGATTTACAGCGATCAACGGGGAGACCTCGGCCCTTACCGCCTTCGCGCGGCAAGCAGCGACTGCCAACCAGTCGCGATAGAGACCCTGGTCTTCCGGTGAAAAGGATGCTCTCCGCTTCATGTCGTCGAAGCGATCGTCAGGATGGGCCCGATTGTAGTCCTGACGCACCAGTTTTTCGAAATGCTGCCTTTCTGTCTCGTTCTTCGGGCGGACATAATCGTAAGAGTTGCTCAGCATCGGCGCAAGGTCGCGGTAGTTGCTCGACATGACGTTTTTCCTTTCCAAGTCTGCGGATCCCGTTGACTTCGGATTATACGCGGGATGCGAGCGACGATATTTGCGGAAGAGCAAAGAAAAGGTTTGGCGACGAGCTCCCTGATGCGGTTCCGGACAATTCTGGAGTTGGCGACGCCGTCTCACTTGAATTGGTGCGAGTCCGGCGACGGCAGGGCTCCCGGAAGGTCGACCCGGTCAGGGTTTCGGCCAGCGAATACTCGTTCGGCGAAGGATCCTGCCGCTGGTATCGACGACGAGGCTCAGCCTCGAGGCTCCGTGGCGGAAGCTCAGCCGATAGCAGCCTTCGTCCTCGCCTTCACCGCGCTCGCAGCGTGCCTTGATGTGTTCATTCCGCAGCAGGCCCGGGACTTCGGCGGCGTCGATCCTGAAATGTTCGGCAAGATAGGTCGCGTCGATCTCGAAGCTGCCGTTGTCCATCCGGACGGGATGCATTTGGCGCTCCCTCATGCTTCTTGTCCCGCCCGTTCAGGCACGACGGAAGCGAGAAGTGGTTTCAAGTCGGGCGTGTCGAGATCGGCGAGGGTGTGTTTCGAAAAGGTTGCGATGAAGGCCTCCAGGGCCTCGCGCACAAGCCCCCGAAGTCGGCAGGCAGGCAACAGGCAGCACGCCGTCTTCCCTTCCAGGAAGCATTCGACCACGGCGAAGTCCGCCTCGAGCGAGCGCACGACATTTCCGAGGTTGATCTCTTCGGGCGGCCGCGCCAGCGCGACGCCGCCGCCGCGGCCGCGATGGGTGGTTACGAATCCCGCGCGCGAGAGGCGCTGGACGACCTTGTTCAGGTGATTTGCGGAAACGGCTAGGATTTCGGCCATCTCCTCGACCTGCACTCGCTCACGGTCCCGGGCGAGGAGGTACATCAGCACCCGCAGGCCATAGTCGGTCCCCACATTCAGTCGCATCGCATCGCCTCTTGTCGCGGGAGCCCACCACGCGGAACCCGCCGCACATGTCCGGCTCGTCCGATAGCACGAGGAGCCGCTTTCAGGTTTTCCGACCGTCGTGCTTGCATCGATCGGTCAACGGTATTAAAACAAGTATATCATATGCCACTTAAAGGATGTGAGCAATGCCTTCGACGATTCCCGTCAGTCCTGCGCCACAGGAAGCGCCGCTCGACCATCCGCAGGTCGACCGGGCCTTCATCGGCGGGCTCGTGCGGAATTTCTACGGCCGGGTCCGCCGGGACGAGCGCCTCGGTCCGATCTTCTCAGACGTCATCGGTGCGAACTGGGAGCCGCATCTCGAAAAGATGACCGACTTCTGGTGCTCGGTGATCCTCAAGTCGCGATCGTACCGGGGGAGGCCCGTGCCCGCGCATCTCAAGCTGAAGCAGGTCCGGGAAGAGGATTTCCAAATCTGGCTTGCGCTGTTCCGCCAGACCGCGAGCGACCTCTGCCCGCCGGACGTTGCCGACGTCTTCGTCGACCGCGCCGAACGCATCGCCGAGAGCCTCAGGCTCGCGATGTTCTTCCGCCTGCCTGCGTCGGCGAATGCGGCCGACGCGGTACGTCCTGCATGAAGAAGCATCCGGAGGAAGGACCTTGCCTGCCGTGAGGATCAAACGTGCGTATCGGGCCACTCGTCGTTCCGACGGTATTCGAATCCTTGTCGACGGCCTCTGGCCCAGGGGACTTTCGCGCGAACGGCTGAGGCTCGACGAATGGTGCAAGGGTATCGCGCCGAGTTCGGAGCTTCGTCGCTGGTTCGGTCACGATCCGGCGCGCTGGGAGGAATTCAGGAGACGCTATTTGGAAGAGCTCGCGGAGCGGCGCGACGAACTCGACCACCTGCGCCGCCTTGCGGAGGAGGGGACACTGACGCTGGTCTACGCGGCAAAGGATGAGGCGCGCAACAACGCCGCGGTTCTGAGGGAGTTCATCCAGGCAACAGCCTTGGAACGGTCGGACGCGGTCGGCGAAGACGACCGCGATAGATGAAGGAAGAATGTCATGCCGGATAAAATCACCGAACCGCGGCCGCTTATCTACAGCGTGCCCGAGGCCGATGGTTCGCAACGCACGCTGTTGCCGATGTTGATCGGCGGGCTGGTGCTGATCGTCCTTGGCTCGGTCATTGTCATGAACCTGGTCTAGCCTGTCGTTTTGCTCTGCCGAAGAAGGCCGTCCGGTCGGCTTCCTCCGCGCGCAGCCTTGTCCTGGCACGCATCAGGTCCTTCCAGCCGAGATAGCCGACGAGCGTCCCGTCGCGTCGCGAGACAACGGCCAGATGCGCGGCGTCGGCCTCGAGCAGCCGCTCGGCAACGGCTTCAAGATATTCGGCGGGATGGGCGAGAGGAACGGGCGTCCCCGGCAGCAACGCAGCAAGCGGCGTCGTCCTTTCCTTCCCGGCCCGTCGCCAGCCAAGCACGGTCGGCGGATCGATGATGCCGAGCACCTTGCCCGCCACGTCGACGACGGGAAAGCTCGGGTGCCTGCGCTCCGGCGCAGCGAGGAAGCGGACCGCATCGTGAAGCGTCATCGAGGACGGCACCGTCTCGACGTCGGTGGTCATGACGTCTCCGACGCGGGTCAGCACGAAGGGATCGACCCGGTATTCCCTGACGATATGATGGCCGCGCCGGGCAATCTTCTCGGTCAGGATCGACCGCTTCATCAACAGGACCGTCACGGCATGGGCGGCGGTGCAGGCTGCGATCAGCGGTACCAGCACATGCGTGTTGCCCGTCAGCTCGGCGGCGAAGAACGTGGCGGTCAGCGGCGCACGCATTGTGCCGCCCATCGTCGCCGCCATTGCGATCAGCGGCCAGAAGCCCGGTGTAGCCGAAGGAAGGAACGGCGTCATGACGGCACCGATCGCGCCGCCCATGATCAGCAGTGGAGCCAGCACGCCGCCGGAGGTTCCGGAGCCCAGCGCCACCGCCCAGATGACGGCCTTGGTGACGAGGAGCACGATCGCGGTCGCCGCGATTGCCTTGCCGTCCAGCATGCGCGCGATGTTGTCGTAGCCGACCCCGAGCGCATGCGGGTCGATCAGGCCGCCGATACCGATGACGACGCCGCCGAGCATCGGCCACCACATCCAGTGGATCGGCAGCTTCAGGAAACCGTCTTCGCAGGCATAGACGAGCAGAGTGAGGCAGGCGGAAAGCAGTCCAGCAACAAGGCCGACAAGGATCCATGCCGACGAGCCGCCGAGAGTGACGTCCATCGCGCCATGAAACGGGAAGAGCGGCGAGGGCATGTGGAGGGCGGTGCGTTCGACCTCCGCGACGATCGCGGCGACGGCGACAGGGATGAAGCTTCGCGGAGTCCATTCGAAGAGCAGAAGCTCGACGGCCAGCATGATGGCGGCGATCGGCGTGCCGAAGACCGTCGTCATGCCCGCGGCCGCACCGGCCACCAGCAGGGTTTTGCGCTCGCTGTCGCTGACGGGCAGCGCCTGGGCGATCAGCGATCCGATCGCCCCGCCCGTCATTATGATCGGCCCCTCGGCACCGAACGGGCCGCCCGTGCCGATGGCGATCGCCGAGGAGAGCGGCTTGAGGATCGCCACCTTGAGGTCGAGCCGGGAGCGGCCGAGCAGGATGGCCTCGATCGCCTCCGGAATGCCGTGGCCGCGGATCCTGTCGCTGCCGTAGCGTGCCATCAGCCCGACGACAAGCGAGCCTGCAACAGGCACAAGCACCGCGGCATAGCCGAGGGGCGATTGCCCGAGATCCGGAGCCGTGAAGGAAAACCGGCCGAAATACGCAAGGTTGGTGAACAACCCGATCAGGTCGAGAAGCGCGATGCCGGCAATGACCCCCGCAGTTGCGACAATCACCGCGATCGCCGCGATGACGAGGACACGCGGTTTTGTCGTGAAGTCTCCGAGACGGGCGTGCGGTGAGCCGTGAGGCCTCATGAGGGCGATCCTTGCCGCTGAATGGGATTTCGAAGTTGGCTGGCAAATGTATCGTAATGCGATATTAAAAAGTCAAGCCATGGCGTGGACGGATGCTGTCGGCGGATGCAAGAGGTGGAGAGAATGAGGAGGGCGAGCGGATGCCGAAATCGACACTGACGCAGGCCGACTACACGGCGTTGGCAGAATTCCGCTACCTCATCCGGTGCTTCCTGGAGTTCAGCGAGGACGCCGCGAAGGATGCCGGGCTGACACCGCGGCATCACCAGGCCCTGCTGGTCGTCAAGGGATACGGACGGGGACAGCCGATCACGGTCGGCGACCTCGCCGAGCGGCTGCGGATCCGCCACAACACCGCCGTCGAGCTGGCAAACCGCCTTTCGGAGAACGGTCTGGTCATTCGCAGCCAGGATAATGAGGACCAGCGGCGGGTGCTGCTGAAACTGACGCGTCTTGCCGAGCGTCGACTCGCGGATCTTTCAAGCGCCCATCTCGATGAACTGGCCCGCATCCAGCCGATGCTCGAAGAAGTGCTTGTTCAGAGATCCTGAGGGTCGGACGATACGATCTGCTTCTTCAAACGGTAGATGCGTCAAGGGCAGGTCAAGACGGATGCAGGACCGTGAAACCGCAACGGTTCGTCTCGAACGGCCCATCCGGCGTGGCCTCGACCGTAAATGACAGACGCCCGCTTGCTTCGCCCACGATCTCGGCACAACATTCCAGGGTGGAGCGAGCGCCCTCGCACGATCCGATGTAGCTGACACGGAATGCCTCGTCCGTCTCTTCGACGATAAGATCCCTGAGCAGCGGCTGATAGGTGCCCCAGTCCCGGTCGCGAACGATGTATGCGACCGCACGCAGGCACTCGTGGCCGGCAAACCGGATATAGCGCAGGTTGCCCCCTTCCAGCCGAGCCGTGAGCGGTCCGGCCCGCAGGAGGCGATGAGGCGCCGGGAGTTCCTCCGTACCGAAGAGCCGCTTGGCAAGCTCGGCCGATGATGGCATTTCATCCTCCCGGCCTAATCAGACGTCCGTTGTCCGCCGCAGAGTCGTAGGCAGCATAGAGGAGCGCCAGTGTGCGCAGGTTGTCATTGCCCGAGGTCTCGGTTTCGACGCCATTTTTCAGGCATTCGATGAAGTGACGCTCAATGTTGAAGACGCTTTCCTGGACGTTGTGCCACGGCCTTTCGGCCCACCGTAAGCTCGCTGCGCAATCAAACCCGGGACGAGGCCGATCCTCCGCCAATCTACGCTCGGATCTGCGCCAAATGTTCTGACGACGGACAGCGAGCCAGGGCGACGACGGTGTTACCCCAGCCTGGTGGTTTGACCGAAACAGATGGTACCCCAGCCGTTTCGATAGGTCAGCCCACAAGCTGTCGATGCGGTGGGCGATTCGTCCAGACGGATGGTCCCATCTGTCGGGATCGCACGACTAGCGGCGGCCGAACAGCGTAATGTGGATGGCTTCCATGTGCTCTTGCATGGCGCCGGCTGCGCCGTCCGCGTCGCGACTTTGCAGCGAGGCAAGGATTTTTCCATGATGATGGCAGTATTCGAGCCGCCGATTCTCGGAAAAAGTCTTCTTCTTCAACTCGATCCAGGCATTGCGGTTGCGGATCACGCGCAGGATGTCGTGCAAGCTGACCAACAGTTCGTTGCGCGTTGCGATGAATATGCGTTGATGGAACTCGGCGTCGCAGCGCTCGAACAGGTCGGTCTCGGTCGCCTCCGACGCCATACGGTGCGCGTTGGCGATCAAGTCGAGATCCGAGGTGCTGGCATTGGTGGCGGCGACCGATGCGGCCTGCGGTTCGACGATCAGCCGAACCGCCATCAAGTCCGCCGGCGAGACGCCGGTAACCCGCTGGACAATCTCGGCGACCTCATTTCGCTCGCCGTTCAGGAACATGCCACGGCCGACATGCCGCTTGATCGCGTTGTCGGCCTCCAGCGCCTCCAGCGCCCGGCGTACAGTGTTTCTGGCGACCCCATATTCCGCGGCGAGGTCACGCTCGGCCGGCAGGCGGCCGTTTGCCGTCCATTCTCCGGCACTGATCCGACCGCGCAAGGAGGCTTCCACGTCTGCAGCAATCGTCTTCGACACGCGAACCCCCGGTTGATCCAATGTTGCACCAATTATAGATGGTTTCGCCTCTACGCAAGTTTTTTAACACAAAAACGCGTTTTTACTTGCACCAAAATGGGAGTTGTGGTCCACATTGGCTCAATTAGACCAAAAAATGGTTCATGTCTGGAGGACGCAAATGAGGGTAGCGACCATTTCGGTCGCCGGTGAACGGCGGGTCGGGCGTGTCAGCGATGACGGTCAGTGGATTGCACCCTTCAGCCTCGCGGCTGACGAGGCGCGCGAGGGAATCCTCGCGCTGATCGGCCGGGCCGGCGGACTGCCCGATACCCTCTCGCCGATCCGGATTTCCGACGTCCGCCTTGAGGCGCCCTTGCCGCGGCCGCGCCGCAATATCTTCTGCGTCGGCAAAAACTACCATGAACATGCGCACGAGTTTGCCAGAAGCGGCTTCGATTCGTCGGCGGCCGCGGGTGCCGTGCCGAAGAGCCCGATCATTTTCTCCAAGGTGCCGGAGACGGTTATTTCATCCGGCGGCGAGGTGCGAATCGATGCCTCGGTGACCGAGGCGGTTGACTACGAGGCCGAGCTCGCCGTCATCATTGGCAAGGGCGGACGTGGCATCGATGCCGCCGATGCCTATGACCATGTCTGGGGCTACACCATCGTAAACGACGTCACCGCGCGCGATTTGCAGGGTCGGTACAGTCAGTGGCTGATCGGCAAGTCGCAGGATACCTTCTGTCCGATGGGGCCGTTTGCCGTGACGCGCGACGAGATCGACATTTCGGACACAACAATCTCATGCCACGTCAATGACGAACTGCGCCAGCAGTCGAATACGAAGCTCCTGATCTTCGACATTCCGACGATTATCGAGACGCTGTCGGCCGGCATCACGCTGCAGGTGGGCGACATCATCGCGACCGGTACACCGGCTGGCGTCGGCATCGGTTTCGATCCGCCGAAATATCTGAAGGGCGGCGATGTCGTCCGCATCGAGATCGACGGAATCGGCGTCCTCGAGAACCAGTTCGTGGAGGCGCGGGCATGACGACGATCCAGCTGTCGGGAATGACTGTCGAATCGGAAGGCGAGGGCACTCCTGTCGTCATGATCCATGGCCTCGGGGGCACGTCGAACAGTTTCCAGCCGCTGGTCCCGGCGCTGTCGGGTTTTCGCATTGTTCGTCCCGACCTCCCCGGAGCCGGCCGTTCGCCCACTCCGGCGCAGAAGATTACGGTCGAGACATTGGTTGATTCGCTTGCTGACATGACCCGGAATCTTGGCATCGAGCGCGCGCATCTCGTCGGCCATTCCTTCGGTACCCTGGTCGCACAGCATCTCGCTGCCCGGCATCCCCGGCTCGCGGCGAGCCTCACACTGTTTGGCCCGATCATCGAGCCGGCGGATGCAGCTCGCCAGCGGCTCAAGGCGCGTGCGGCGACGGCGAGGCAGGAAGGCATGGCTTTCATTGCCGACCAGTTGATCGACGGCTCGCTGTCGGGCGCGACACGGAGCGACAACCCGCTGGCGATCGCCTATCTGCGCGAAACCCATATGGGCCAGGACAAGGAAGGCTTTGCCCGCTCCTGCGAGGCGCTTGCCGGAGCCGAAAGGGCGGATCGTCGTATGATCGATTGTCCGGCGCTCATCGTCACCGGCGATGAAGACGGAGTTGGGCCGCCAAGCATCGCGCGCGAATTGGCGGACGGCCTGAAAGGCGCCCGATCCGTGGTGCTTGATCGCTGCGGCCACTGGACACCGATCGAAAGGCCGCGAGAATGTTCTCGCCTGATTGCCGAATTCCTGCGCGGAGTTACGGTGTGACATCAACGGTGCAGCTGGCTTGAGCAGCCGGCCATAGGGGAGGAATTTGACATGGCTGACGACTGGAACGGCACGAACGGCAACGGCTCCGTTCTTTTCACCAATGTGCGCGTTCTCGATGCGACCGGCGAATATCCCTACACCGGAGAGGTTCTCGTCCAGGGCAACCGGATCAAGCAGATAACGCGAGGATCCTCTCGCTTCGGTTCGTCATCGGCGATGGGCGGCGTGACAACGATCGACGGCATGGGCGCGACCCTGATGCCGGGCATGATCGACGCGCACCTGCATCTCTCATGGAACAATGCGCCCGGCATCGATCCGATCCAGATGATGGAACTCGAGGAGCACATGCTGGTCACCATGGAGATGGCCAAGCTGGTGCTCGATGCCGGCTTCACCGCGGGCCGGGGTGCTGCCGCCGCCAAGCCGCGCCTCGACGTGGTCTGCAAGCGCTTCATCAACGAGGGGCGGTTTCCCGGACCCCGATATCTCGCCGCCGGGCCGGAAATCACGACCGTTGGCGGGCTCGGTGACGCAGCGCCCTCGCATATTCCGCACGAAGGCCTCAATCTCGGCCTCGTCGTCTCCGGACCGGAAGAGGTGCGCCGCACCGTTCGCACGCTGATCAAGTACGGCGTCGACTCGATCAAGCTGAACCTGTCGGGCGAGGAGATAACCGGCATGGGCGCCGAAGAGACGCCGATGTCGGAGGAAGAGGTGGCGATGGCAGCCTCCGAGGCGCGCTGCCGCAACAAGGTTCTTTCCGCCCATGCCCGCTCGTCGGGCTCGGTCAAGCAATGCGTACGCCACGGCATCCAGAATATCTATCACGCCTCTTTCGCCGACGAAGAAGCGCTCGATATGCTGGAGGCAGTCAAGGACAAGCACTTTGTCGCCCCCGGCATAGCTTGGCTCATCAACACGGCTCGCTACGCCGAGCAATGGGGCATCAAGCCCGGCTCATCCGTTGCCATGCTCTACGAGCGCGAACTCGAAATGTGCGTCGAGACGATGAAGAAGATGCACCGTCGCGGAATCCGCGTGCTGATCGGAGGCGATTACGGCTTTGCCTGGACGCCGCAGGGCACCAACGCCAAGGACATCGAAACCTTCGTCACCATGCTCGGGTTCTCGCCGATGGAAGCAATCCTTGCCGGAACCAAATATGGCGGCGAGATCATGTGCATGGGTGATGAACTCGGCATGATCAAGGAAGGTTACCTCGCCGACCTCCTGCTCGTAGACGGCGATCCGATTGCCGACGTGCGGATCCTGCAGGACCACAAGCGGCTGCTCGCGATCATGAAGGACGGCAAGTTCCACAAGGCGCCGCGGATGAACGAACAGCGGCGGCGGCTGACGGCATGAGCCTGAACGAAGGATCATCGACGCGCATGGGCATTTCGCGTGCCGGTGGCCTGACATGGAGGCAGTTCTGGCTGCTGGCCGGGCTCCTGGCCGTCGCCGTGCTTGCGTGGATGGCCTTGGCGATCTGGCCTGTCTGGCTCAATCATATCCTGCTGTCGAAGAAGGCTTTCATCAGCGCGATCCTGAACGGTCTGACGCTCGCCGGCCTTTATTTTCTGGTCGCCAGCGGCTTCACGCTGGTCTTCGGCCTGATGCGCAATGTCAACCTGGCGCACGGCTCGCTCTATCTCCTGGGAGCTTATGTCGGCTACGAGGTCTCGACGCGCACCGGTTACTGGCTGCTCGGAATCGCCGCCGGCTTCCTCGTGCTCGCCGCCGTCGGTGTCGTCATGCAGATCTTCGTCTTTCGAAGGCTCGAAGGCGACGACCTGCGCCAGACGCTGGTGACGATCGGGATCTCGATCGTCGCGGCGGACCTGATGCTCGCCGTCTGGGGGGGCACGACCTATCAGATAGCCGCCCCGCTCTGGCTCGAAGGCGCCGTCAAGACGCCGTTCCTGCTTGCCGTGCGGTCGAACGGTACGGCGGTCTACCTGCCGTATCCCTTGTTCCGTCTCGTCGTTCTCGCCATCGCAATCGTCATCGGCGTCGGCCTGTGGTTCATGCTCAACCGGACCCGCGTCGGCATGATGATCCGCGCCGGTGTCGACGATCGGGCGATGCTGTCGGCTTCCGGCGTCAATGTGCATGCGGTGTTCGCCATCGTCTTCGCTGTCGGCGCGGGCCTGGCGGGCTTTGCTGGTGTCATCGGCGGATCGGCGCTTTCCGTCGCGCCGGGCGAGGATGTGCGCTACTTGCTCGCCTCGCTGGTGGTCGTCATCGTCGGCGGCATGGGCTCGATCACGGGTGCAGCCATCGGGGCGCTGCTGATCGGCCTCGCCGAACAGATCAGCCTGATCTACTTTCCGACGTACGGCGTGGTCCTGACCTTCGTCATCATGGTGGCGACACTGGCAATCAGGCCCCAGGGCATCATGGGAAAAGCACGATGAGCCTTGTTGCCGCCACCGACACCCCGACAGGCTCCGGCGTCTTCGCGCGTGTCGGCGGAGCGCATCTGGTCCTTGCCGCGCTGCTTGTCCTTTACCCGCTGGTTGCGACCAATTTCTTCCTCACCCAGATCGGCGGATACTCGCTGATCATGGGCCTGCTCGGCCTGTCGCTGATGCTGCTTGCCGGCTATGGCGGCATGGTCAGCCTCGCGCAGATCACCGTCGCGGGCGTTGCTGCCTATGTGGTCGCCATATTCGGCCACAACAACACCTCCGTCCTCGGTTTCGGCTGGCCCTGGTGGTTCACCGTGGTCGTCGCCGTTGGGCTCGCATCCGTGGTGTCCGCGCTGATTGGCGCCATTTCGGTCCGCACCGAGGGCATCTACACGATCATGATCACGCTGGCGATCGCCACGGCCTTTTTCTATTTCACCAATCAGAACTATGCGCTCTTCAACGGGCATTCGGGCTTCGCCGGAATCAAGGCGCCGACCTTCTGGGGCGTCAACTGGCGCGATCCTGTGCCATTCTACTATCTCTGTCTGTTTGTCTCGGTCGTTTGCTACGCTGCAGTGCTCTATGGCGCGCAATCGACGTTCGGCCTGACGTTGCGGGCTATCCGTGACAACCAGCGACGAATGCGTGCGCTCGGCTACGACGTAACCGCTCACAAGGTCTTCAGCTGGTTTCTCGCCGGCATCATCGCGGGTCTGGCCGGTGTGCTGCTGGTCTGGTTCAACGGCCGCGTTTCGCCGGGAACGGTGGCTGTCGGTCCTGCGATCAGCGTGCTCGTGGTGGCCGTCGTTGGCGGATTGCGGCATCCAATCGGGCCATTCCTTGGCGCTGTCGTATTCGTCATGCTGCAAGTCTTCGCCATCGATCTGGTCGGGGCCGAGCGCTTCAATACCTTGATCGGGCTGGTTTTTCTGGTGATCGTGTTCGCTTCGCCAGACGGTATTCTGGGGCTTTGGGAGCGCGCGAAGCCGCACCTTGCCCAGAAATCCCTTCGCTCGCAGATCTGAGAGACGGGAGAGGCAAAAAGTGAAACTTGGGAGGATTGGATGAAGCTTCAAAGACGAACATTCATGGCACTGGCGTTCGCCACGGGCCTTTGCGCACCGCAATTTGCGAATGCCGACGACGGCACGATCAAGATCGGGGTGCTGGCGACGTTCCAGGGCGCCTTCACGGTGCTCGGTGAAGACGGGCTGCGCGGCGCAATGACGGCCGTCGACGAGTTCGGCGGCAAGGTCGGCGGAAAGAAGATCGAGATCATCAAGGGCTCGTCCGACGCTTCGCCCGACAGCGCGGTGCAGGCTGCCCGCAAGCTGGTGGAGCAGGACGGTGTCAAGGTGCTGATCGGCCCGCTGTCCGGCGATGAAGGTCTGGCGATCAAGGAATACGCCAAGACGCAGCCCAAAGTGACCTTCCTGAATGGCACCTCGGCCGCCCAGGACGCCACGCTTCGCGACCCGGCACCAAACTTCTTCCGCTTCTCCACCGATGGTGCGCAGTGGATGGCCGGTCTTGGCGACTACGCATACAACGTCAAGGGCTACAAGAACGTAGCAACAGTGGCGGAGGATTATTCCTTTCCGTACACCCAGGTCTTCGGGTTCATGGCCGAATTCTGCAAGGCGGGGGGGCATGTCCCGTCGAAATCCTGGGTGCCGATCGGCAACAAGGACTATTCCTCGGTCATCGCCACCATTCCGGCCGACGTCGACGCGATCTACGTGGCGCTCGGCGGGGCGGACGCGGTCAACTTCCTGTCGCAGTACCAGCAGGCCGGCGGCACAGCGCCGCTGATCGGCGGTTCGATCACGGTGGACCAGACGGTGCTCACGACCAAGGGCCGCATCCATGATGTCATCATCGGCACGCCGGCGGCCGGCCCGACCTCCGACAGTCTCGACACGCCGGAGTGGAATGCCTTTGTCAAGGAATACAAGAAGCAGCCGGGCGCTTTCCCGTCGCCATCGCTCTTCGCGCACGGCTACTACGTCAACATGAAAGCCGCGCTGCTGGCGCTCGACAAGGTCAATGACGATGTCTCCGACGGTGGCAAGAAACTGCGCGAGGTCCTCTCCGGCCTCTCGTTCGACAGCCCCACCGGCAAGGTGTCCGTCGACGAAAACCGTAACGGCATCGCCAACATCTACATCACGGAAGTCGCCAAGGGCGAAGACGGCGCACTCTACAACAAGCTGGTCAAGACCGTGAAGCAGGTGAACCAGACACTGGGAATTCCAAAGAAGGAATTCATGGCGCTCGGCAAGGTCAGCCGCGACAATCCCAGCTGCCCGTAAGGCCGCGGGCACAAAGCAGGGGGAGGACAGGAACGTGGCGGACAATGCCCTGGCAACGCGCCTTCAGAGCACGGGCGCCCATGCGCTCGATCTCGATGGCGTTGCCCGTCACTTCGGCGCCCTCGTGGCGCTCTCCGCCATAAACATGAGGATCGCCGCCGGCGAACGGCGAGCGGTCCTCGGCTCGAACGGCGCCGGCAAGACGACGCTATTCAACGCAATCACCGGCGATTTCATGCCGACTGCCGGGCGCATCCGTTTCTTCGGTGAGGACATTACCGACGTCCCGGCGCACGAGCGCATCCGTCGCGGGTTGCGCCGGACCTACCAGATCTCGCAGCTTTTCGGCAGTCTGAGCATCATCAACTGCATCTATCTCGCCTGTCGCGGCGTCTCGCGCCGCCGCTTCTCGCTTCTGAGGCCGCGTACCGATGACGTCAACATGGCCCAAGCGGAACTGATCCTGCGTGCAACACATCTGGAAGACGACCGCGAACGGCTGGTCGAGACGCTGAGCCACGGCCAGCAACGGCAGCTGGAGATTGCGCTGGCGCTTGCCGGCGCGCCAAGATTCATCCTCTTCGACGAGCCTGCCGCTGGCCTGTCGCCCACGGAGCGCCAGGACCTTGTCGAGATCCTGCAGGCGCTGCCGGCTCATATCGGTTATATAATCATCGAGCACGATCTCGACGTCGCACTCAGGGTTTCCGACTATGTCACGATGATGCACAACGGTCGTATCTTCAAGGAGGGCACACCTGAGGAGATCGAGCAGGACCCGCAGGTGCAGGAGATCTATCTGGGAGGCGGTCATGGCTGAGCGCCCGCGCAACTCCGCTGCATTGAAGATCGACGACCTTCAGGTCTATTACGGCGAATCTCACGCGCTTCAAGGCGTTTCGCTGACGCTGGAAGAAGGCGTGCTCGCCGTCGTCGGCCGCAACGGCATGGGCAAGACGACGCTCTGCAACACGATCGCCGGGCTGAAATCGGCGCGCGGCGGCACGATCCGCGTATTCGGTCGCGAGATTTCCCGCCTCGACCCGCATCTCATCAACCGTCTCGGCGTTGGCTATGTACCGCAGGGGCGCCGCGTCTGGCCGAGCCTTTCCGTGGACGAGCACCTGCGTCTTACCGCTTCACGCGATGCCGAGGCGAGCTGGACGGTCGACCGTATCTACAACACCTTTCCGCGTCTCGGCGAGCGCAAGACGAGTGGCGGGGCGCAGCTTTCGGGCGGCGAGCAACAGATGCTGGCGATATCGCGCGCCCTGCTCGGCAATCCGCGCCTGCTGATCATGGATGAGCCGACCGAGGGCCTTGCACCCGTGATCGTCGAGCAGGTCGAACGCATGCTGGTGCAACTCGCCGAGGAGGGCGAGATGGCGGTTCTCGTCATCGAGCAGAATATCGGCGTTGCGACGGCGGTATCCGACCACGTTGCCATCATGGTCAACGGCCGCATCGACCGGATCATGGAATCGTCCCGGCTTGCCGCAGACCGAGATCTGCAACAGCGTCTGCTCGGTGTCGGCAGGCAGTCGGAAGAGGTCGCGGGGGATCCGGGGCACAACGAAGGTGCGAGTGCCGAAGCAGTCCTTGCGGACGTTTACCGCGTCGAACGCGGCGAGCGAAGCGAGACGGCGCCGGGCGATGGCAATATGCGGCTCAACCGCGACCTGCCGAATTGTTGGGCCATGCCGACCGCGAGCTTGCGCCAGTCGCTGGTCGAAAGCCGCAAGGGCGACGAGAAGACGGAGAGGGCCAAGGTCTTCGCGATCCCCTTTGCCGAGCGCATCGGCAAGACGGCTATCGTCGCCGGCACCTTCGACACGAAGGGGAGCGAGTTGATGTTTGTCGCCGAGCGGCTGAAGACGCTCGGTCTGCCGGTGCGCACGGTCGATCTCTCGACGTCGGGCAAGGCATCGCGGGCCGACGTCACGCCGCTGCAGGTGGCGAGTTTGCATCCGCATGGCACCTCCGAGATCTTTTGCGGCGATCGCGGACGCTCGGTCACGGCCATGGCCGATGCCTTCGCTCGTTGGATCGAGCGCGAGCGCCATGTCGGCGGCGTCATTTCCGCCGGTGGTTCGGGCGGGACGTCGCTGGCGACGGCCGGCATGCGAGCCTTGCCGGTCGGCATTCCAAAGATCATGGTTTCGACGGTCGCCGCCGGCGATGTGCGTGCTTATGTCGGCGCGGCGGACATCATGATGCTCCATTCCGTTGCCGACGTGCAGGGGCTGAACTCGATCACCGAACAGGTGCTCGCCAATGCCGCCAATGCGCTTGCCGGCATGATTGCCCAGATGCCGACCCGCGAGGCCCATGAGGCGAAGCGCAAGCTGGCGCGA
Organism: uncultured Alphaproteobacteria bacterium; assembly: GCA_963838155.1. Classification (GTDB taxonomy): domain Bacteria; phylum Pseudomonadota; class Alphaproteobacteria; order Rhizobiales; family Rhizobiaceae; genus Pararhizobium_B. The sequence goes on along the minus strand of CAWIQE010000009.1, from coordinate 13,057 downwards.
CCGGCAATCGGCATTACCATGTTCGGCGTGACAACTTCATGTGTTCAGGCCGTGACAAGGCGGCTCGAGAGCGAATTCGACTGCCTCGTCTTCCACGCGACCGGAACCGGTGGCCGCGCCATGGAGGCGCTCGGAAATTCGGGCCTGCTCGCCGGTTTCCTCGACATTACGACCACAGAGATTGCCGACATGCTGGTGGGCGGCGTCTTCGCTGCCGATGAGCACCGCTTTGGTGCGGCGATCCGCACCGGGATGCCCTATGTCGGTTCGGTCGGCGCCCTCGATATGGTCAATTTCGGCCCACGAGAAACGGTGCCGTCGAAATTCCAGAACCGGAAGTTCGTCATCCACAATCCGAGCGTCACGCTGATGCGCACGACGCCTGACGAGAACCGTTCCGCCGGCGAATGGATAGGCGAACGGCTGAACCGGATGGAAGGCCCGGTTCGCTTCCTGCTGCCTGAAGGCGGGGTGTCGATGCTCGATCGGCCGGGCCAGCCGTTCCACGATCCGGAAGCCGACGCAGCGCTGTTCGAGGCGATCGAGAAGACCGTGCGCCAGACCGCCAAACGTCGGGTGGAGCGCGTCAAGGCGAACGTCAACGACGACATATTCGTGGAAGCGCTGGTCGGCGCCTTCCACTCTGTTGTTCCAGCGACAAGCAAGAGGGCCTGAATGCGCTTTCAACGAAAAGAACTGATTGCCCGCTTTCAGGACATGAAGGCTCGTCGTGTGCCGATCGTTGGCGGCGGTGCCGGCACCGGGCTCTCCGCCAAGTGCGAGGAAGATGGCGGTATAGACCTGATCGTCATCTACAATTCCGGCCGTTACCGCATGGCCGGGCGGGGCTCGCTTTCGGGTTTGCTCGCCTATGGCAATGCCAACGAGATCGTCGTCGAGATGGGACGGGAAATCCTGCCGGTCACGCGCAAGACGCCCGTGCTCGCCGGCGTCAACGGGACCGATCCATTCTGCCTGTTCGACAAGTTCCTCGACGACCTGATGGCAATGGGTTTCGCCGGAATCCAGAATTTCCCGACCGTTGGCCTGATCGATGGGACGTTCCGGGCCAACCTGGAAGAGACGGGCATGTCCTACAGCCAGGAAATCGATCTTGTCCGGTTGGCGAACAGCAAGGACATGCTGACGACCCCTTATGTTTTTTCCGCTGACGAGGCGAGCGAGATGGCGAAGGCCGGAGCGGACATCATCGTCTGCCATCTTGGCCTGACGACGGGAGGCTCGATCGGCGCGCATACCGCGCTAAAGCTCGGGGATTGCCCGGCACTCGTCGATGGCTGGTCGGAGGCGGCGCTCAAGGTCAACAAGGATGCGATCGTGCTTGTCCACGGTGGCCCGGTGTCCGCACCCGAAGATGCCGAATTCGTCCTGAAGAATACCAAGAACTGTCACGGCTTCTACGGTGCTTCGTCGATGGAGCGGCTGCCGACGGAACGCGCGCTGACCGAACAGACACGCAAGTTCAAGGCCGTCGCCTACTAGACGCGCGGTGGTCCTGGAAGGAGGAAAGAAATGAACGCGAACACCTTTGGCACGGTGCTCTTGTGGCTCATCGCCGCGGTCATCGTCATCGTCATTCTGGTCTACGTCCTGCGCTGGCTCTACCGGCGCTCGACGAAGGAAACCGCGTTCGTCCGCACGGGCTTCCTTGGCGAGAAGGTCGTGGTCAACGGTGGCGCCTTCGTGATCCCCGTCTTGCACGAGATCACGACGGTCAACATGAATGTGTTGCGCATAGCGGTTGCGCGGGAGCATGAGCGCGGGCTGATCACCAAGAACCGAATGCGCGTCGACATCGTCGCTGAATTTTTCGTGCGTGTCGGAGCAAGCAACGAGGCTGTGGGGGCTGCGGCCCAAACGCTCGGCCGCCGCACGATGCAGGAAGACGGCCTGCGTGAACTCCTCGAAGGCAAGTTCGCTTCGGCAATGCGCACCATTGCCGCTCAGATGTCGCTGGAAGAGATGCACGAGCGCCGCCGCGACTATGCCCAGCAGGTTCGCGAGATGGCTGCAGAAGCGCTGACCGCCAATGGTTTGGAATTGGAAAGCGTCGCAATCGTCGATCTCGATCAGACGAGCCTGGAGTTTTTCGATCCGTCGAACGCCTTCGATGCCGAGGGACTGACGCAACTGACCGACGCGATCGAAAATCGCCGCCGGATGCGCAACGAGATCGAGCAGCGCTCGCTGGTTGATATACGCAACCAGAACCTCGAAGCTCAGAAGAGAGTCTTCGAGATCGACCGTGAAACCGAATACGCGAGACTTGAACAGGAACGCGAAGTCGAGTTCCGCCGTGCCGTGCAGCGCTCGGAACTCGCCAAGGAACGGGCGCTCCGCGATCAAGAGTCCGAGCAGGCACAACTCACCTCGCGCGAGGCGATCGAGAAGGCGCGACTTTCCCAGGAACGCGCCGTCACCGAAGAGCGCATCAAGAACGAGGAAGATACGCAGCGGCGCGAGATCGCTCGACGCCGGGCCCTCGACGAGGCGGAGCTCAAGACCCGCGAACTCACCGAACGCGAGCAGATCAACCTTGAACTCTCGCTTGAAAAGGCACGCATAAACCGTGAGCGCGAGCAGCGCGAGATGGAGATCGGCCGGCAGAAGGCGCTTGAGATTCTTGAGTTCGACCGACAGATCTCGCTTGCCGAGAAGGCGCTCGCCGTCACCAAGGCAGAGGCAGAGAAACGGCGTTCCGAGATCATCGAGAACCAGCTCACCGAAGCAGAGCGAATTGCCCAGGATCGCGCCCTCGACGAGGTTCGAATCTCCCGCGAGCGTCACCTTGAGGCGCTGGAGATTGCGAAACGTCAGGCCTTCGAGGAGGCGGAGATCGCTTCGGGCGAGGAGGTCGAACGCGCGCGAATTTCCACCGAGCGCGGGCTGCAAGAAGCCAAGATCGCCAATGAGCGTGATCTGCGGCAGCTTGGGCTGGAGCGCGACAAGCTGATCGAACTGGCTGAACTTGCCAAGGCGATTGAACTGGCCAAGAAGTCGTCGGAGCGTTCTGCTGCACTCGCCGCGGCGGAGGCCGTTCGCGCCAAGGTGATCGAGGCCGAGGAGAAGGCGATGACGGTGCGCGAGCGCGAGATCGCCGAGCGCCGCAAGCTCACCGATCTCATCGCCGCTTCCCGCGATGCCGAGCGAGAAGGCCTGCGGCTGACGTCCAGGGCCGATGCAGAGATGAAAGCTGCTCGCAGCCTCGCCGAAGCCGAGAAGATCGCGGCTGAAGCCTCTGCCGAAGCGGAGAAGATCCGTGCCCTGGCCGCGGCCGAGCGCTACGCGGTTGACGCCAAGGGGGCTCGTGAGATCAACGACGCGGACAACGTGCTGAGCGAGGATGCCCGCGCCGGCCGGCTTCGTGAGAAACTGCTGGAACGCCTCGAAGGCATCGTGCGCGAGAGCGTGCGTCCGATGGAGAAGATCGAGGGCATCAAGATCCTGCATGTCGACGGCGTCAACGGCGCGGGAGGCGGGCAGGGCCGCAACGTCACCGACGAGGTCATCGATTCGGCCCTTCGCTATCGTGTCCAGGCGCCGATGATCGACAATCTGATGAAGGAGATCGGCATCGAAGGTGGCAGTTTGGGGCGCATGACCGATGTTCTCAGGGACGCCAAGGACATCTCGGCGCTGACCAAGGACAAGAAGAGCGTCAAGCCGAACGGCAAGGAGCGCGACGATGATGGCGACCCGGATCGTGATCGCGATCGCTAGGCGGGCAGGGGCATGAGCAGGGTCTATCGCTCGACCGTGATCGACGCGCCGGCGGCGGAGGTCTGGCAGACGGTGCGGGATTTCAACGCGCTGCCCGCCTGGACGTCCTTCGTCGCTGACAGCCGCATCGAACAGAACCAGCCGTCCGACAAGGTCGGCTGCGTGCGCAACTTCCATCTGAAGGATGGCGGCCGCATCCGCGAGCGACTTCTGGCGCTGTCCGACTACGACATGGCCTGCACCTACTCGATACTGGAAAGCCCGATGGGGGTCGAGAACTATGTCGCCGTCCTGTCGCTCACTCCGGTGACGGATGGAAACCGCACCTTCGTCGAGTGGCAGGCCGAGTTCGATGCCCCGCCGGCTCGCGAGGACGAGCTTCTCCGCCAGATCGGCACCGGTGTCTTCGAGGTCGGTCTTGCAGCGCTCAAGGGCCGTTTCCGGTAAAGGGTGGCGAATGGCTTCGATCGTCGAAAGCGCCGTGATCGACGCACCGGTCGAAGACGTCTGGCGCGTGCTGCGCGATTTCAACAGCCACCGGGCCTGGCATCCCGCGATCGCCGAAAGCCGTATCGAGGACGACCTGCCGCCGGACTCGGTCGGTGCCGTCCGCCGCTTCACCCTGAAGGACGGCGGCGTGCTGCGCGAGCAGCTGATCCTGCTCGATGACGCAAAGCGCGAACTGACCTACTGCCTGATGGAAGCGCCCCTGCCGCTCTTCGACTATGTCGCGTCGATGCGGCTGAAGCCGGTCACGGACGGCAACCGGACTTTCTGGCAATGGCGCTCGAGCTTTCGCCCGCCCGTCGAGAGACGGGAGGAGATGGTCTCGCTGGTGCGGGACGGCATCTACCGCGCCGGATTCCGGGGGCTCGTCGAATATCTGCATGGCCGTGGCCGGACCGACCGCGGACTGTATCGAGTCGTGCGGCCGCAGGCGCGAACCGAGCCGCTGGCGGGCACCGCGCCACAGCCCGCGCGTCCCGCCGGAAGCCGCCAAGCCGAAGCCATCGTGGTCGAACGCCACGGAGGTCCGGAAGAGCTGGTGCCGCGCACGATCAGCGTTCCGGATCCCGCGCCCGGAGAGGTCCTGCTGCGTCACAGCTTCATCGGCGTCAATTTCATCGACGTCTATTGCAGGACGGGCTATTTCGATCTTCTCGTTCCGCCGGGAGTGCCGGGCATGGAGGCTGTGGGGCGTGTCGAGGCGGTTGGTCCCGGCGTCGAGGCCCTGCAACCCGGGGACCGCGTCGGCTATGCCTGCCCGCCTGTCGGGGCCTATGCGTCGATGCGGGTGATGCGCCCCGATCTACTCGTCCGTCTTCCGGACTCGATCGACGACGAGATTGCCGCGGCGAGCCTGCTCAAGGGCGTGACCGCCAGTTTCCTGCTTCACGATGTCCATCCGGTACAGCCGGGCGAGGTTGTCCTTGTTCATTCCGCTGCCGGCGGCGTCGGTTCCCTTCTTACGCAATGGGCAAGCGCACTGGGCGCCCGCGTGATCGCAACCGTATCGACAGACGACAAGGCGTCGATTCCCCGTGCGGGAGGTGCCGAACGCGTGGTCGTGCGTCGACGCGAGGACTTCGTGTCGGTTGTTCGGGAGATGACCGACAGCAGGGGGGCGAGCGTCGTTTTCGATGCCATCGGCCGCGACAGTTTCCGGCAGTCGATCGAGGCGCTCGCCGTGCGCGGCCATCTCGTCAGTTTCGGCCAGGCGTCCGGGCCTCTGGGAAGCTGGGACGTCGGCGACTTCGCGTCGAAGTCGATACGCCTCTCGCGCCCGAACTACGGCCACTACACCGGCACGCCGGAGGAAATTCGCGCCCAGTCGACGCGCTTTTTCTCGGCGCTCGATCGGGGGATCATCCGTGTCCGGCGGCCTATGCGCTTCCGTCTCGCCGAGGCGGCAGAGGCGCATGCGCGCCTCGAGGCCGGGACAACCACGGGCTCTCTTGTTCTGATGCCGTAGTGCGAAATCGGCTGGAGAAAGGCGGCCTCTCGCGCTGGTGGTGTCAATCGGACGCCTGCCTGGCCATGGCTTTGTGCGGTTACGTGTTCCGTATAGTCCCAGGTCTCATGTCCAACGGCAGAACGAGAAAAATTCTCCAGGACCAGCACGACCTTGGGGTCAAGGACTGGGAGCTCGTCCTGATACTTTCAACATGGCCCTCGATCGCTCCGTTCAGGTGGATCCGCGCGGGATGTCCGCCGCTGCATATGGCGATTTTAGGAACCGCATGGCGATCATGTCCGAGAAGCTCCTCGACGGAACAGCAGCACCACCCTTCGAAAGCGAATGGCTCAAGGCGGACGAGTTTCCTATGCATATGCAGGTCTCTGTCGGTCCCGTCGCCCAAAGCTGGGGGTTAAGCGTCCAACGTCCGACGCCAGATTTCGATGCCATAAGGAAATTGCTCGTCGACCGCTTCCGTCACCTCGAGGATGACGTGGCGCACGACGACTGGTTCGGATGGAAGGCGGCTCAGGGATGAGAATGGGCGGCCGCCAGTTCCATTTGCATGAAATTGCCATCCGCCATCGCGAGCGGGTCTCAACCGCAGGCGCCCTCCCGCACAGCGGGTTCGGTCCCCGGCCCCCGCAGGCGACGTTTCGTGACGCCGACTTCAGTGAAGCCAATGTAGTCATGCGGAGATTGACTGCCACGTGGCCGGAATTGGGGTGGGAAGCTGACTTGCGGGTTTTGGGCGGCTACGCCGGGAAAGCGGCCGTGAGGATTGCCTCGCGCTCCAGATGGTGCTGCTTGCCCCACCAAGTGACGATCACCGCCCATGCAGGTGTAAGCTCGGCGGTAGCGCAGCCGCTCGCGGACGCGCCCTCTGCAGCGCCGTAGCGAGCGCGCGGCGGAGTGAATGGTTGGTCAGTAGCTCGTCTCGCCCAGCGCAGGTCAGATAGCGCCGACGGGGATGCTGCGATAGATCATGTAGATCGCGACCACGAAGATCAGGCCGGCGAAAAGCGTGGAGAGAATTCCCTTCCGGCCGGAGAGGTGGCGCGCGAGAAGCGATCCCAGCACGCCGCCCGCGGCTCCGCCCGCGACGAAGATGAACGCGAGGGGCCAGTCGACCAGTCCGGAGACGGCGTAGTTCAGCGCCGTGGTCAGTCCGAAGACGGTGATGGCGACGAGCGATGTGCCGATCGCATTGATGATCGGCATCCCGGTCGAAGCCATGAGGCCCGGCACGATCAGAAATCCGCCGCCGATTCCGAAGAAACCGGAGAATGCGCCCGTTACGACGCCGGTTCCCAGCACCTTCGGTGCGTTCTCGCGGTTGCATTGAGCGCCGACGTCGCCGCCACGCCCGCGGCTGCGGAACATCAGGGCCGCGACGACGAGCATCAGCAGCGCAAACAGCAGCAGGAGCCGCTGGCCGTTCACCGCCTTGCCGAAGCTCGAGCCGAGAAAGGCCCCGACGATGCCGGCGAGGCTGTAGACGCCGGCGCAGCGCCATTTGACGTTGCCGAGGCGGGCATGGCTGACCATGTTGGCGAACGCATTGGCGGCAACGGCAAAGGCACTGGTCCCGATCGCCATGTGCGCGGAGGGCACGCCGACCACATAGACCATCAGAGGCACGGCGAGGATCGACCCGCCGCCGCCGAACATGCCGAGGCTGAAGCCGACCAGGCTGCCGGAAAGCGCGCCGAGTGCGTATTGAAGGGCATCGAGGGTCATGCCTAGCCTTCTCCGTCCCGTCCGGCCGGCACCGGGGCCGACGCAGCGGGTGTTTCTCGTGTCTGCTCTTTGCGGCCGGAAGGGCTGCAAAAGAGTTCGTGCAGGCGCTCGACAAGCGCGCGGGCCCGCTCGTCGGAAAGGCTGTAGAAGACACTCCTGGCCGCACGGCGGTCACGGATCAGGCCGGTCTTGCGGAGCTCGCCCAGCTGCTGGGAAAGCGTCGGCTGGCGAATGCCGAGGCTTTCCTCCATCTCCCCGACGGAGGTCTCGCCCTCGGCAAGACGGCAGAGGATCGCCAGCCGGTGGGGATTGGCCATCAGCTTGAGCAGGTCGGCCGCCGCGATGACCCGGGCGTTGCGGGAATGAATGTCCATCGGCCGGCTCAGGAAGCGGGCTCGTCCCAGGCCGCGCCCTGAAGCGCGTCGAGCGGGAACTTGAGATAGCGCCGGCCATTGTCCTCCGGCTCGGGCAATCGCCCGCCATTGATGTTGATCTGGAGCGCATGGAGTATGAGCTTCGGCATCGGCAGGGTCTTGTCGCGGGCCTCGCGCAACTCGACGAAGGCGGCTTCGTCGCCGGCTTTCGTCAGGTGAATGTTGCTGTCGAGCTGCTCGCCGACGGTCGATTCCCATTCCGGCTGCCGGCCGCCGGGCTGGTAGTCATGGCCGGTGAAGATGCGCGTGCGCTCCGGAAGCGCGACAATCTCCTGGATCGACTGCCATAGCCGCGCCGCGCTGCCGCCGGGAAAGTCGGCGCGTGCCGTGCCGCTGTCCGGCATGAACAGCGTGTCGTGGACGAAGGCGGCGTCGCCGATCACGTAGGTGATTGAGGCGAGCGTGTGGCCCGGGGAGAACATCACCTTCGCATCGATCTCGCCGACCTTGAAGGTCTCGCCGTCGGAGAACAGCCTGTCCCACTGCGAGCCGTCGGCGGGAAAATCGGGCCAGTTGTAGATCCCCTTCCAGAGCTGCTGGACATCCTTCACCTTTTCGCCGATCGCGGTGGGAGCGCCGGTCTCGGCCTTGAGATAGCTTGCGGCCGAAAAGTGGTCGGCATGCGGATGCGTGTCGAGGATCCACTCCACCGCGAGATCCTGGTCCCTGACATAGGCGAGAATGGCATCGGCATTCCTCGTCGCGATCGCTCCGGCCTTCTCGTCGAAATCCAGTACCGGATCGACGATCGCGCAGCGCCGGGTCGCCGGGCAGGAGACCACGTACTGGTTCGAGGAGGTGCGGGGATCGTAAAATGCCTTGACGTCTGGCGCGTTGGTCATTCCTGGTTCTCCATTTCGCTTGTCTGCGGCTGTCTGCGGCGCGCAAAAAGCCTCCGGGCTTTCGGTGGCCTTGTGGCCGCGTCAAGCCGGAGGGCGCATGCCGCGCCCGATGCCGTGGGCTTCGGGCGGAATCGGCCGGGCCGGGTCGGGAAAACCGGCATCGGGCGTCATGAGGCCTCCATACTTCATCAGAATACATATTCCGAAAGTCAGCCATTGAACTAGACAGTCCGGGCCATAGTTCAAGGCTTGCATGCGGCGGTCGCCCGCTACCGCCAGGCCGGTGCCAGGAGGGGCCGCAGGCTTCCCGATCCGGTTCCGGCGGCGGCCGTGGAGACCGGCGCGGTGATCGGAAAACGAAACAACCCAAAGCAAAGGCGAGGCGAATTGCCTACTGACTTCACCCTCTGGATGTCGCTGGCCGGAGGTCTTCTCATCGGCCTGGCGAGCGTCCTTCTCATGTTGCTGCACGGACGCATCATGGGCGCGACCGGTATCCTCAGCGGCTTCCTGAGCAAGCCGACAACCGGCGACTGGGCGTGGCGCGCCGCGTTGCTCGCCGGCATGGTGAGCGCTCCTGCCCTGGTGTGGGCCGTCTCGGGATCGAAATAGACCTGCTGCGGGGTCGGTGATCGCGACTGGGCAGACGCCTGCGACGAGGCGAGCCCGAAGCCCACGACGCCGCCTGCCGATGCGAACAGAAACTGCCTCTTGGTGATCATGTCAGCTTGCTCCTTTGCCGTCTTCTGCCTTCCCGTCGGGACCGAGCACGACGACGCGCGCGCCCTTTGGCACACGGCGATAGAGGTCCATGATGTCCTGGTCGAAGAGCCGGATGCAGCCGGACGAGACGGCCTTGCCGATCGACCAGGGCTCAGTGGTGCCGTGCAGGCGATAGAGCGTGTCCTTGCCATCCTTGAAAAGGTAGAGGGCACGCGCGCCGAGCGGGTTCTTCAAGCCGCCGTCCATGCCGTCGGCAAGCGGCTTGTATAGCTTCGGGTCGCGCTCGATCATGTCCTGCGTCGGGGTCCAGTGCGGCCATTCCGCCTTGCGTCCGACATGCGCGGAGCCCCGGAACTGCATCCCCGCGCGCGCCACGCCGACGCCGTAGCGCACCGCCATTCCGTGTCGCAGGACGAGATAGAGAAAGCGGTGGTAGGGATCGACGACGAGCGTCCCCGGCGGTTCCTTCGTCTCGTAGTCGACGACATGGCGAAGATACTTCCTGTCGACCTTGCCGACGTCGACCGCCGGTACCGTGATGTCGCCATCCTGCTCGGCGCTGTACATGGACGCGTAATCGGCGTTCGTCGGCGCGGGATCGGCATCGGCCATCCGCGCAGTTTGAACGCAACCGCTCAGCGCGACGGCCGCGAGCGCGGGCACGGCGAAGCGCGTGGCTCGGATACTCTTGCTTTTGCTAATGGGCATCACTGTCCTTCTGGCGAGACTTCAATTGTTGCGGAGAGGGTCCTGGCGGCGTCGGCCAGCTCGGCGGCGCTCGCCTCGCCGACCAGGCGTGTGGCCGGCCTGGCCTTCGACGCCGTCGTGCTCGACCTGATGCTTCCGGACGGCTCCGGGCTCGATCTGCTTGCCCATCTGCGCGAGGGCGACGATCCGGTGCCCGTCCTCGTCCTCACCGCCCGGGACAACGTCTCGGAGCGCATTTCGGGGCTGGACCTGGGAGCCGACGATTATATGGGCAAGCCGTTCGATCTCGATGAGCTCGCAGCACGGCTTCGCGCAATCGCGCGCCGGTCCGCCGGCCGGGCAAGCGGCAAGATCTCCTTCAACGGCCTGACGCTTGACCCCGCCCGAATGACCGGAGAACACGAAGGGAGGACGCTAGCCTTCACCCGCCGCGAGTTCGCGATCCTCGCCGCCCTGATCGAGCGGCCTGGCCAGATCCTGCCGCGTCGCGTGCTCGAGGAGCGGCTATACGGCTGGCAGGAGGAGATCGAGAGCAACGCGGTGGAAGTGCATGTCCACCACCTCGGGAGCAAGCTCGGCAGCGGCTTCATCGAGACGGTGCGAGGCATCGGCTATCGGCTGCGGGAAAAGCCATGAAGTCGCTGAGGCTGCGCCTCTTCGTGATCCTCCTGGTCGCGACCGGCATCGTCTGGCTATCGGCCGTCGGCTGGATCTATTTCAGTACCCGGCAGCAGGTGGAAAGGGTACTCGATGCCCGCCTGCGCGAAGCCGCCCACATGGTCGATTCGCTGATCACGGACAGACGCATCGACATTGCCAGCGCGGCCAAGATGGGCGTCGAGGCGAACAGCCGGTTCGAACTTGGCGATCGCCCCTACGAAAGGCAGCTCTCCTGCCAGATCTGGTCCCTGAGCGGAAATCTCGTCGGCCGGTCCGACGGAGCGCCGCAGCAGGCCCTCTCCACCCACGACAGCGGGTTTCAGCAGACCGTGATCGACGGCGACACCTGGCGGGTCTATGCCGTCGTCAACAAGTCACTCGGCGTGCGCGTTCTGGTGGGCGACAGCCTGCAGGTCCGCCGGAAGCTGGTCGACGACGTCATCAAGGGACTGCTGCTGCCAGCGGCGCTCATTCTCCCCGCCCTGGCTGCGCTGATCTGGCTGAGCGTCGGCCGGGGACTGCTGCCCTTGCGCCGATTGGCGAGCGACCCAGGCGGTCACCACGGCGGCGCGGAACCAACGCCCCATCAGCCCTTAAACTGATTCAGCGTCATCAGGAGGTTGCCTGATGAGCGAGGAAGATCTCGCGCATGCCTACGATCGCTTCTATCGGTCACGACATGCCAAGGCGGGCGGCACCGGCCTCGGACTCTCGATTGCCAGGGCCGCCGTCGAGAGAATGGGAGGATCGGTGTGCCTCGAGAACCGTGAGCCCTCCGGGCTCGTCGCCCACGTTATCCTGCCATCGAGGGTCTTCCAGCGCCGCGCCGTGCCGCCGAAGCGCTAGCGAACGAAATTGCCGAAGGCGGCGGCGAGGCGGTCCAGCTCAAACTCTCGACCCGGCCCAGGAGACAAAGGTCCTTGCCGCTTCAATGCCGACCGGGACAACTCGTACCGTGAGTTCATCGCACGCTGCGCCGACTACGAGGTGGAAAGCGAGAATCTTGCTTGTTTTGCAACAAGGTCTTTGCGGTGTTCTCGTCGGTTATGAGGCTATTCAGCAGCCGGCCCCGCAAGGCGGATTGGATGGCGGTCACCTTGCTCCGACCGACCGCGACTCCAACGACGGGCTTTTCCGAGGGTCTCAACGGAGCCGAAGTGAGACGCAAATTGACGAGATTTCGCGAGATCCCGCCGGTCTCGTCGAAATTCCATCCGGCGATCTCTCCTACGGCGCCGATCCTGATAAGTTCAAGAAGCTCCTTCCTTGAAATGAACCCGTCTTTATATTGCGGTGCATCGAGATCCATCTGGCCGACGCCGACAAGTGTCGAATCTGCATTTGCTGCTAAGCTGTGCACGCGTTGAACGGCTTCGATCGCGACAAGCAGGTCCCGCTGTTGTTCCGTTTCGGCGATGACCGGTAACGGGACGGGGTAATACCGAGCCTTTGTCATGTCGGCCAGCCGGGTCAGAACGTCATAGGCGCTTGCAGCACCGTCGGGCGCGATGTTGCCGACGAGCGAGACCAAAGCATGCTGTTTGCCGTCGATGGGCTGGACCTGCGCCGCCGCTGCACGAAGCGTCCGCCCCGTTCCCAACGCCAGGACAGACGGCTCCGGGGAAGGCAAGAATGCCGTTCCGATCGGGCTGAATCGCCTCTGCGGCTGTGTTGTGCTTGGCAAAATTCCTGTTTGCGTCTTCGTCAAGAGGAAACGTCCCGACGAACCAGGAGAGCAGATCGCCGAACGCCGCCTGGCCCGCCTCGCAGCACCAAACGCCGGGGAGCGCGGCGTCGTATGCCGCGCCTTCCAAGCCTTTGGGAAGCAGGCCTGGATTGCGGGCGAGGGCAAGAAATCCGGCCGAAGTTCCAAGCGCGCCGACGAACGCACCCTCGTCCAATGCTCCCACGGCAGGAAGCATGGCATGCGAATCGATACAAGCGACGGCGACAACGGCGTCGCCCCGCAACCCAACTTTCTTCCGCCATTCGTCTGTTACCGTGCCGGCCGGTGTTCCGACCCTCACCGGTGTCGTGACCCGCCCGAGCAGCCCCGGCACGACGTCTGACGGATATCCCCTCGAAGGCCTGCACTGGGCAGCGGAGATTCGCCTGCTGCCTGCCAGCCCGCGTGCCACCGCCACAACGCATTGACACGCAAGCTATTATACCCAATCGACGTGCGTCGATAAGAGGGTATGGACTTGGTGCCGGACCACTAACGAGCAAGCGAGGATAGGCTGACATGCGAT
>CAWIQE010000008.1:0-5645 GCA_963838155.1 uncultured Alphaproteobacteria bacterium | reverse complement strand
GATTCCGCTTTGTTCCTCGCACGCGGCACCGGGTCATCAACCGGTCGGGGGCCGAACGCTATTCGATGCCCTATTTCTTCGACCCGAGCGCCGACAAGACGATCGACCGCTGTCCCTCTGCTGCAATGCGGCGAATCCAAGGAGCTTCGACGAGGTTCGATACGGCGACTACCTCATGGAGCGGATCGACGCCAACTACGGGTCTGACCGGCTGCCGCTCCGGATCGACGTCCGTCTCTGACCGTATGCCTTTGAAAATTTGAAAGTTTTATTTGTTTTGGCGATTATGCCGGATATGGGCGTATAAAATTAAGAAGTCCTGCAACTCCAAAAGTCGCAACAATTGTAATAGCCGGAAGGGCGACAGAAAAGTCCAACACGTCCTCCTAAGATTTATTCTCTAACGCATATCACCTGAGACCGCTTTATAGGGCTCATTGTGCGGCCCGGGCCTCGACATGGCCGACCGGAAGCTTGCGGTAGAAGGCCGCCAGCCATGCGCGTCGAGCACGGCGCCGACGCCCGTCAGCGCCCGCGCCGTCAGGCCGTCCAGCGTCTGGTTCGGCCGCATCAGGTCGAGATCGTGGTCGGGGGCGATCCCGAAGAGGCCGAGCACCTGGTCCAGCATCTCCCGGTGCTGGGCGGTGACGCAGACCTTCGTTTCGATCGTCGCGCTCTTCAGAAGCTCCGTGACCACCGGCGCCATCTTGATGGCTTCGGGGCGCGTTCCGAAAACGACAAGTACCTTCGTCATGCCAAATTACGAACCGTTTGACGGAAATGCTGCAGTTAAATCGCTCTCGCGGGCACCGAAAGCGACCAGCGGACGGGCGGCGCCGAAGCCATCGTCCCGGGCGGCGTCGCCTCTGTATCTCGTTTTCCGGGCATCGACAAGTTGCGCTCTCGTTTTTGCCGGGGACGCCTTTCCCGGGTCCCGCGGCCCGGGCCGCAGCGATCTGGACAGACGGCCATGGCGACCGTAAGGAACGGCCCACGGGCAGCGGGCCGCCGCAAGCCACGGGCAGCGGCCCGCCGCAAGAAGGTGTTCATGAGAAACGCGATACGCACGCTTCGGACGATCTTCCACCTGAAACCGGTGCAGTTCACCAACCGCCTGACCCGACGCCTGCCGAAGCGGATCGATCTTTCTCCCGCCGACCTGCCGCAGCGCGCGCGAAGGGGACGCTGGCGGCGATGCCCGGGACGTGCCGCGTCGATGACCGGTCCCGGCCGGCTGCTGCTGTTTGCCGAGGAGGGCGACCTGGCCGAGGGCGCCGGCTGGAACGACCCCGACCGCTCGAAGCTCTGGCTCTACCATCTGCACTATTTCGACGACCTGCTCGCCGAGGGCGCCGGCGGGCGCGCCGATTGGCACAGCGCGCTGGTCGCCGGCTGGCTGGCCGAAAACCCGCCGATGAAGGGCGTCGGCTGGGAACCCTATCCGCTGTCGCGGCGGATCGGGAACTGGATCCCGTGGGCGCTGGAAGGCGGTGATCTCGGCAAGGATGCGCTGCGGAGCCTGGTCCTGCAGGCCCGCGTCCTGGCGCGGTCGCTCGAATGGCACCTGCTCGGCAACCATCTCTTCGCCAATGCGCGGGCGCTCGTTTTCGCCGGCTGCTTCTTCGAGGGCGCGGAAGCCGATCTCTGGCTGCGGACCGGGCTCGCCATCCTCGACCGGGAACTGCCGGAACAGATCCTGCCCGACGGCGGCCATTTCGAGCTGTCGCCGATGTACCACGTGCTCACCCTCGAGGACATGATCGACCTCTGCCAGCTTTCCGCGATGTACCTCGACCTGCTCGGCGGCCACGCCCTCCGGCAGCGCTGGAGGGCCCGCACCGAGGCCATGATCGGCTGGCTGGCCGCCATGCGCCATCCCGACGGCGAGATTTCCTTCTTCAACGATTTCCACCTTCGGCCAGGCGCGCGCGCCGGCGGACGTGCTGGCCTATGCCGGCCTGTTCGGCCTCGAGACGGCGGCCCCGGCCGCCACGGGCCCGACACATTTGGCGCCGAGCGGCTACATCCGACTTCGGAAAGGCGACTGGACCGCCTTCTTCGACGTCGGGCCGGTCGGGCCGGCCTACATCCCGGGCCACGCCCATGCCGACGCCCTCTCGCTGGAGATTTCACTCGGCGGCGAGCGGATCGTGACCAACAGCGGCACCTCGACCTACGCCGTCGGCCCCCGGCGCGACTGGGAGCGCTCCACCGCCGCCCATGCGACCGTTGAGGTTGACGGGACGGATTCCTCGGAAATGTGGGCGAGCTTCAGGGTCGGCCGCCGGGCGCGCCCGCTCGACGTCGCCTGCGGAGCCGGCCCGGACCGCGACTGGGCGGCCGGCAGCCACGACGGGTACCGGCATCTGTCCGGGCGACCGATCCATCGCCGGCGCGTCGAGGTGGGCGAAAGACGTCTCGTCGTGACCGACGAGATCGATTCACGAACGCCGCACGCCGCCACCGGCCGCCTTCCGCTCCATCCCTCCGTCTCCGTCGTCGACCGGTCCGGCGACGGCTTTACCCTGCGCACGGCCCAGGGGCGGACACTGCGCGTCGCCGTCGCCGGCGCCGATGCCGTTGCCGAGGGCCGGGGCACCTTCGCGTCCGGCTTCGGCCGGGTCGAGGACCGGCCGGTTCTCGAATGGCGATGCCGAACGACCGCCGGCCGCAAAGTGACAACCGAGATCGCCCTCTGAAATGCGTATTCTCCTGCTGACCGACAACTACCCGCCCGAGACCAACCCCTCGGCGCTGCGCTCCAGCGCCCACGCGCGCCGATGGACCGAGCGCGGCGCGGACGTCACCGTGCTGACGTCCTTTCCCAACTTTCCCGAGGGCCGGCTCCACCCCGGCTACCGCCAGCGACTGCGAGACCGCAAGGTCGTCGACGGGGTCGAGGTCGTGCGCGTGCCGACGCTGATCTTCCCCAATTCTGGCTTCGTCAAGCGGATCGTCGATTTCGTCAGCTATGCGGTCTCGGCGAGCGTCGCCGCCCTGTTCGTCCGCCGCCCGGACGTGGTCGTCGCCACGTCGCCGCAGTTCTTCGCCGCCGTGGCGGGTTGGGTCGTGAGCGTCCTCCACCGCCGGCCATTCGTCTTCGAGCTGCGCGATCTCTGGCCGGACTCGATCGTCGCCGTCGGCGCGATGAAGGAGGGCCTCGCGATCCGCGCTCTCCGGAAGCTCGAGCATTTCCTCTACCGGCGCGCCGACCTGATCGTCGCCGTCACCGAATCGTTCCGCAACCATCTCGTCGCCAACGGTATTCCGGCCGACAAGATCGGCGTCGTGCGAAACGGCGTCGACCTGTCGCGCTTCACGCCCGGCGAGCCGCCGGCCATCCTTCGCGGGGAACTCGGCCTCGGCGACCGGCTGGTCGTCTCCTATATCGGCACGATCGGCATGGCCCACGGCCTCGAAATGCTGATCGACGTCGCCGAGGACCTCGCCGTCCGCGCCCCGCAGGTCGCCTTCCTCATCGTCGGCGCCGGTGCGGGGCTCGAGCCGCTTCGCGCCGCCGTGGCCGAGCGGCATCTCGACAACGTCGTCTTCGTCGAGCGCGTGGAGCACGAGAGGATAGTCCACTTCTGGCGGCTGAGCGACCTGACGCTCGTCCTGCTGCGCGACGATCCGGTCTTCCGCACGGTCATTCCCTCGAAGATCTTCGAGGCGATGGCGACGGGCACCCCGATCGTCACCAACGTGGCCGGCGAGCTGGAAACCCTTCTGTCTCCTCTGGGTTCGGCGGTTCAGGTCCCGCCGGACGGCGACGGCCTCGCAGACGCCATCCTGTCGCTGGCACGGGATCCCGCTGCCCGAGCTCGCCTGTCCGCCGCCGGCGTCGAGGCCGCCAAGCTCTTCCGCCGGGAAAGGCAGGCCGACGACATGCTCGACCTGTTGGAGGCGCGCACGCGCCGCTAAAGCCGTCCAGAGGTTCATGGAATCGCTGAACGGCTCTAACTCTCTGAGATTTAAGCGCTTCCGGATGGAAGACCGGATCCACTTTTTCCGGAAGCGCTCTAAGGATCACATCGCCGTCTTCGCTGCCGGCAAGCCAGCCTCCTGGCTGCGCATGACAAACATGCTATCGGCATTACTCGACCGGCTTGGGGATCTGGAATGGACAATTAACATTGAAGGATATTCTAAAACGGTAAGTGAATTCACAGCGCGCCCATGCTGGCCATTTCAATCAATTTGGCTGCTGCGTCCTTCGTCGGATGCCAACCGGTCATATCTTTAAAGCGCCGCGTGTCGAGAACGAACGGAGCAGTCAAATTGCGCCATTGCTCCGACTTACCTGCGGCGGCCGCCAGCCACTCGAGCACCGCGGCGGGAGCAGGCAAAAGACCGTGCGATCTCCCCCATCCTCGACGCAGCGACCGGACAATGTCGGCCGGAGTGAGCGGGCCGTCATCCGCGACGAGAAACGTCCCGCCACGAACCGCTTCCGAGGTGAGGCAAAGTTCGATTATTTCGGCAAGATGATCTACAGCGATTATACTACGGGCCGCGCCCAGCCCCTCAAGAGGCAAAGGGCAGGGGATACGTGCCAATTTCACCAGTTTGGCAATTGGGCCGTGTCCGCCCAGGCCAAAAACTGGTGGAGGACGTAGTACGACACCCATTTCCCGGTCGCTGCCCAATGATTCCCAGAAGACTGTTTCTGCGTCTCGCTTTGTCCGGGCGTAGAGATTGGGAGGTGACAGTGTGTCGTCTTCCCCATACGGCTTGATACGGCCAGAGCCATGCACATTTGCCGTGCTCAAAAAAATGAGACGCCTAACTCCTTCGGATCTCGCCCGCTTCGCCAAAGCGCGTGTTCCGTCAACGTTGGCCTCCCGAATCCCAATTTCTCCATCTTTCGATCCATTCGCGCCGCGATTTTCAGGAAGCTTTGCGGCGAGATGGACGACTGCCCCGATGTCTGGAGGCCATGCGTCCCACGTTTCCAAATCAGCGAGTTTCGCGGGACCAACGACCACGTTCGCTTCGCCGTCAAATGAAATTCCGCAACTCAATGCGATGATCTGATTGCCTTTGCCGGCAAGGCTGGCTCGGAGATGCCTGCCGATAAATCCGCTCGCACCAGTGATGAGGATCCGCAAATTTATCTCCTTAATTCGTTCGTCCCGGCGAAAACCCGGTGCATCATGCAGAATTTCCTTACATTTCGGTAGTAGGGTAGCAACCGTGCGAGAGACCGAGATTCCGACTGAGGTGGTCCCGGTTTCCGAGACAGCGGCATAAGGTGGGTCTTCCGATGAAAAGGACGATCCAGCATGAAGACACGCAGACGGTTTGCGGCCGAGTTCAAGGCCAAGGTCGCGCTTGAGGCGATCCGCGGCGAGCGGACGATTTCGGAACTGGCGACGAAGCACCAGCTGCACCCCAACCAGATCACGCAGTGGAAGCGGCAGGCCATCGAGAATTTGGCCAAGGCGCTCGACGACAAGGCAATGGATGCGCAGGTCGGCCGGGACGCCGAGGTAACGAAGGGACCACCTCACTAGAGCGCTTCCAGGAAAAGTGGATCCGGTTTTCCGTCCGGAAGCGCGAAAAAATCAAAGGGTTAGAGCCGTTCAGTGATTCCGTGAAACTCTGAACGGCTCTAACGAGCAAGCGAAGATAGACTGAGAAGCGAT
>CAWIQE010000007.1:0-29812 GCA_963838155.1 uncultured Alphaproteobacteria bacterium | reverse complement strand
CGAGGATCGTTCGCATCGAAACTCAAGCACCTCCGCTTCGGTGCGTTCCTTGGCAATTCGGGTCGATGATTCCGAGATGACGGGTGACCGCAATCCCGTCCACTGCGACCGGACTTGCGGAAAGACCGCCGTTCGGCAGGTCGATCGTGCAGGGGGCGTCACGACAGGCATCCTCAAAGCAAGCCGCTCCTTACGTTGAGCTCCTTTGGCGGTGCCGCGCAGCGTACGCCGCCGATGCGCATCCCCTTTCTCGATCCGGCCATTTCGTTCCAAATTGGAGCCGACGCCGGACAAGCGCCTTGACGCGTTGTCGAAAATGCACTCTCTTTTGATTAGTATGATTATTGCGGCGCAGAGGTAGGGGCCGCAGTTGACCGAGACGCACGGGAGAAGCAGTCGGCCATGAGCCTCCTGGAATTGAAAGGCATTTCCAAACACTTCGGTGCCATCCAAGCGCTGATCGACGTTTCCCTCACTCTGGAAGAGGGGCAGGTGGTCGGCCTCATGGGAGACAACGGGGCGGGCAAGTCCACGCTGGTCAAGATCATCGCCGGCAATTTTCCGCCCTCGTTGGGCGAAATCCGTATCGACGGCCAGACCGCGTTCTTTGCCAAGCCGATCGACGCCCGCGGCAACGGAATCGAGGTCGTCTATCAGGATCTCGCGTTGTGCGACAATCTCACCGCCGCCGCCAACGTCTTTCTCGGGCGGGAGCCCCGGATCGGAATCGGACCCTTCAAGGTCCTGGATTATGCGACGATGTACCGGCGTTCGGCGGAACTGTTTCGGGAATTGAAGTCGGAGACGCGCCCGCGCGATCTGGTTCGGCAGATGTCGGGCGGACAGCGGCAGGCGGTCGCCATCGCCCGCACGCGCTTGGCCAAGGCGCGCATCGTCCTGATGGACGAGCCGACCGCAGCGATCAGCGTGCGGCAGGTGGCCGAGGTGCTGGACCTCATCCGGCGTCTGCGCGACCAGGGCATCGCCATCATACTGATCAGCCATCGCATGCCGGACGTCTTCACCGTCGCCGACCGGGTCGTCGTGATGCGGCGCGGACGCAAGGTTGCCGACAAGGCAACGGCCAGTTCCTCGCCCGAGGAAGTCACCGGCCTGATCACCGGTGCGATCCAAGCCGCATGACGCGAATGGTGTTTTGCACGGCCGCTAGCCGCCTTTAGGAGAGTTGCACGGATGTCGATACTGCTGGATGACAGCGAACACGCCCAGACACATACGCGTTGGGCGGCTGTGCGAGGCAGCCAGGTCTTCTGGGTGGTCGTGGCGACGGTCGTCGCCTGCCTCCTGCTTTCGGTGACGACCTCTTCTTTCGCTACGCATCAAAATCTCTTCAATGTCACCCGCAATTTCGCCTTTGTGGCGATCGTCGCGCTCGGCATGACGGCAGTCATCATCACCGGTGGCATCGACCTGTCGGTCGGTTCGACCATCGGCATCAGCGGAATCGTCCTTTCGGTCGTGATGAACGCTGGATACTCCATATTCGCCGGTATCGGCATGGCGTTGTTGACCGCGGGTCTGGTTGGCCTCGTCAACGGCCTTCTAATTGCCTATCTCGACATGCAACCCTTCGTCGTGACGCTCGGCATGCTGAGTGTCGCGCGAAGTCTGGCCATGGTGATCTCGCGCAATCGCACGATCTTCGAGTTCGGGCCCGACGGCGACAAGCTTCTTGCGCTGGGCGGCGGTTCCGTCTTCGGTGTCGCCAACCCGGTGATCTTCCTGATCGTACTGGCGCTTCTTTTCGGCTTCGCTTTCCGCTGGACCCGATGGGGCCGCTACGTCTACGCGGTGGGCGGCAATCCGCAGGCGGCCAACCTGACCGGTGTCCCCGTCAAGCGGTTGAAGGTTTCCGTCTACGTCCTGTGCGGCCTGATGGCGGGTATCGCTGCGGTCCTCGAAGTCGGCTGGCTCGGGGCGGTCACCACCGGCCTCGGAACGGGCGATGAATTGCGGGTCATTGCCGCGACGGTCATTGGCGGGACCAACCTGATGGGCGGTGTCGGTACCGCCTTCGGAGCAGTGATCGGCGCGGCGCTCATCGAGGTGATCCGCAACAGCCTCATCCTGCTGGGCGTCAACGCGTTTTGGCAGGGCACCTTCGTCGGCGCCTTCATCATCGTCGCCGTGCTATTCAACCGGCTCGGCGGCGATCGGGGAAACAGCTGAGAGGCCCGGTCGAACGCGGTTGCCGGTGGTTTCGGGGTGTCAAGGCGCGTCCACCCGCTCTACGACGTCCTCGCCGGTCCAGCTACCTGTCGCGCGTGCGATGCCTTCTCCAATGACAAGGCGCATGGCGGCGCGGGCAGCGTCGGCGTCACGGTCCGCGATGGCATCGACGACGGCGCGGTGCTTCGCCGCCGAACGCGCCACTCCGCCAACTTCCTCCCCGGGCCAACTCCTGGTCAGCGACGCGACGAGGGTCACCTCGATGAGCGTGCTGATTCCCCGCATGAAAGGATTCTCGGTCGTGTTCGCTATGGCCAGGTGAACTTTCAGGTCTGCTGCAATGAAATCGCTCGCCGATGCGCCAGCTGCTTCCATTCGGTCGACAAGCGAATACAGGAGCTGGAGATCCTTTTCGGAGCGTCGAAGCGCTGCCAGCGCCGCCGCCTCGGGTTCGAGACCCAGTCTGAACTCCCCTATGTGGCGGATGAAATCGTCGGTGAGACCGGCGCGCACCAGCCAGCTAAGGATATCCGGGTCGAAGAGATTCCATTCTTCTTGGCGTCGAACCCGGGTACCGACACGGGCCCGCGCGCTCAATAGCTGCTTTCCCGAGAGGATCTTCATCGCTTCGCGCAATACGGTTCGCGACACGCCGAAGTATGTCATGAGGTCGACATCGCGCGGCAGGAGGCTGTTTTCAGAGAATTGGCCGGAAATGATGGCCATTCCGATCTCCTGCACCACCTTGCCGGTTTGCGAGCCCGTTCGATCCGCCGGCGCCCGGCCATGGATGAACGACCTGGGCGCGATCGCGCGCTCGACTCTTTTCGCCGGCTTCTTGCTGTATCCGAGCGACCGCGCCGCCTCGAACACCCTCTGGCGGGTCTTCGGGGAGATGTGAGCGCCGGTCTTTCCATTGAGAACAAGAGACACCGTCGCCTGCGAACAACCGGCCTTGCGGGCAATGTCGCTCATGGTCGTCGCCCGCTTGGAGCTTTGCCGCTTGAGGTCCGTCGTCCTCATGAAAATTGTCCTGTCGTTCAAGGCTTGCCTCTTATCCCAATTTTTGTCCCTTTGAAATTGACTCGCGTTCGACACGTTCGCATCGAGGCGCCGCGGCTCCGGTTTCATTGGGTCATTGCCCGACGGGCCGCCTCGGCGGCCTTCTCGAAAGGTCGGATGAAGCTCCGCTAACCCGTTGTCGTCTCATAAGATTTCATATTCGGCGGACATCGCTGTGACGACTGCCGACAAAAATCAGCAGGATTGACGAGGAAAACGAATTCTTATTAGTATGATTATTGTGAGACTGCATCAGTCGCGGTTCAAGAGAGAGATTGGGAGGAAACGATGAAAAAGACACTGATCGGCCTTGTGGCGCTCGGCTCGCTGGCGATGACGGCGAATGCTGCATCGGCCGCGAACCTCAAGACACTGGCCCTTGTCGTGAAGGGGCTGGACAATCCCTATTTCGACCTCATGCATCAGGGTTGCGAGCGAGCCAACAAGGAGCTCACCAAGGAAGGCTATACCTGCTACTACACGGGTCCGGCGACCGCGGCCGACGAGGCCGCGGAGGTCCAGATGATCGACGATCTCCTGACGAAGGGCGTCGCGGCTATGGCCATTTCGCCGTCCAATGCGCCGGCCGTCGGCGCGGCGCTGCGCCAGAACGCCGGAAAGACCCCGATCATTACCGCCGACGCCGACCTGCTGCCCAAGGATCAGAGCCTGCGCAAGACCTATGTGGGCACCGACAATCACGAACTCGGCGTCAAACTGGGCCAGCAGCTCAAGAAGCTGATGCCGAAGGGCGGCAAGATCTGCCTGGTGCTCGGGAACCCGGCCGCCGAGAACATCAACCAACGCGCCGCCGGCACGAGGGACGTTCTTTCCGGCAAGAAGGGAACCGAGAAGCTGACCGGCCAGAACGGCTGGCACGAGATCAGCGGCTGCCCCCTATACGTCAATGACGATGCCGCCAAGGCCAACCAGATGATGGCCGACGCCCTGACGGCCAATTCCGATCTCCAGGCCTTCGTGCTGGAAGGCGGCTGGCCGCTTTTCGCGCCGCAGGCCTACAAGCAGGTCGTTACGCCGGTCATGAGCAAGATCAAGAGCGGAAAGTTCGTCATCGTCTCCGCCGACACGCTCGGCCCCGAGCTCGATGCGCTCAAGGCGCACGAAGTCAACGTCCTGGTCGGCCAGCGGCCCGAGGAGATGGGCTACAGAGCCGCTATGGTCATGCGCGACCTGGCGCAGGGCAAGTCCGTCAAGCCGATTTACCATACCGGTCTGGATACCTGCACCTGGAAGAATGCGGATACCTGCCTGAAGCACTGACCCGGATCGTAGATTGCGGCATGGCTGGCGCCGTGCCGCATTCCTCCCGTCTCTCACCACCTCGGCGGCGTCGCATGACCGGTCAGCGCTCCGGTCATGACGACATCGCATTCGATGCGATCAGGCCGCGAGCACGGCCAATCGAATCCGGTTCGGTGGGAGGGTCGCGCATGTCCGTATCCCAATAGGGCGGATCGCCGAATGCATCGCGCAAACTATCGGCCAAGGCGACGACCTTTGCCGAGGGGCTGCGGTTCGAAGGGTACGCAAGGTAGAGATCCGCCCCCTCCGCCCCACAGCCGACATCGATCTGCCGAAGCTGTCCTCGAGCGAGTTCCCGGTGGATGAGGAAGGTCGGCAGGAGCGTGACTCCCAATCCGGCGAGCGCCGCGTCCCGCATGACGATGCCATTGTTCACGCGCAACGTGGCGCGAGGGCGGATGACGGTTTCGCCGGCAGGTCCCCGGAACCGCCAATCCGGCTCGCGATTGGCATAGAGGATCGCGCGATGGACGGCGAGTTCCTCCAGGGAACGGGGCAAGCCGAACGACGCGATATAGTCCGGCGACGCCACCAGGAGGCGCCGGCTCGAGGCAAGGCGTTTGGCAATCAGTCGATTGTCGCGCAGGGGGCCGTGGCGCAGCACCGCGTCATAGCCGTCGGCAGCCGCATCGACGAAGCGGTCGTCGAGATCGAGGATCAGGTCGATACCTGGGTTGGCAGCGAGGAACGGATAAAGAGCCGGACCAAGATGCACCGCGCCGAAGCTGACCGGTGCCGACAGCCGCAGTGGACCTGCGAGCGTGCCCCGGCGTTCTGCAATCTCTGCGCTCGCATCGGCGACTTCGCGCAGGATGCGCAGCGCGCGGCCAAGAAACGCGTTGCCGTCTTCGGTTAGGGACAAATTGCGCGTGGTCCGTTGTATGAGCAGGGCACCGAGCGTTCGCTCGAGCTCGGATACCCGCTCGCTGACCACCGATTTCGCGACGCCCAAACGACGGGCCGCTGCGCTGATCGAACCGACTTCGGCGACACAGACGAACGCAGCCATCCCATCGAGCTTCATCATCGTTTGGTTTTCCCGAAAGCCGGTTTCGGCAGCCGCCGGCTAGTCCGAAGAATGAACCGCGATCAGGATGCTGTCCAGTCGCGGCTCCGACGGAGCCGTCCCCATCAAGGAGGTTGGTCGATGTTCCGCTACCTGCTCGCCGCAGTCGGCCTCATGCTCTTCGGCGTTCCGGCCGTGGCCCAGGTGCCGCCCTTTCCACCGGGCTTCCAAACCCGCGACATCACCACCAACGGCGTGACGATTCACGTCCGTGTCGGCGGGAACGGGCCGGCGGTGGTGCTGCTGCACGGCTATGGCGAGACCGGGGATATGTGGGCGCCGCTGGCGGCCAATCTGATGCATGATCACTTGGTGATCGTGCCCGATCTGCGCGGTCTCGGCCTGTCGTCGCATCCGACGGGCGGCTATGACAAGAAGACTCAGGGCGGCGACGTTGCCGGGGTTCTCGATGCGCTGAAGATCGACCAGGTCGATCTTGTGACGCACGATATCGGCAACATGGTCGGCTATGCCTTTGCAGCCGAAAATCCAGGACGCGTCACACGCTTCGTACTGATCGACGCACCGCTGCCCGGCATCGGGCCTTGGAACGAGATCCTGGTGAACCCGCTTCTTTGGCATTTCCATTTCGGTGGCCCGGACATGGAGCGGCTCGTGGCCGGTCGCGAGCGAATCTACCTCGATCGCTTCTGGAACGACTTCTCGGCTGATCCGAGCAAATGGGACGAGGCGTCGCGGAGGCATTACGCCGAGCTCTACGCATTGCCCGGCACGATGCATTCCGGCTTCGCGCAGTTCGCCGCGTTCGATCAGGATGCGACGGACAATCAGGTGTTCCTCGCGGCCGGCAAGCTGTCGATGCCGGTACTCGCGATCGGCGGCGAAAAGTCGTTTGGCCCGATGATGGCGACGGTGATGCGCTTCGCCGCGACGAACGTGCAGGAAGTCGTCATTCCGAACGCAGGTCATTGGCTGATGGAGGAACAGCCGGTGCCGACGATCGCCGCCGTGCGCGCTTTCCTGGATCAGCCGCTATGACCCGCATTCGAATGGGAAGCGCGATGATCAGCTTGAGCGACGATAAGGCAAGGGACGCGCGACAATGGCATCGATCGAAGAGTTCATCGTAGGTGAAGCCGGCAGATCGCTCATGCGCTCATGGCGGCCCGCCGGCCCGTCCAGAGCCGTTGTCGTGATCTGCCATGGCTTCAATTCCCACAGCGCCGGGTCGGACGATGTCGCTGCCTGGATGACTCCGATGCCCCCGAAGCCTGGGCCTCTCTTCGTACTCCCGCGCAGCGCGTTCGAGGCAGCTCCGTAAGAGCTCGTCGTGGTCTCCCTGGGGGTCTTCCCGTGCGCTCGGAAACCGTCAAGCGAAATGCATTTTACTTGTTGACATGCGCAACTTGCCCCTCATACTTTTTGCAAGGTCGATGGGCGGGGAAAATCCCTCTGTTGCTGGCTGCCTTGGCGGTTTTTCGAGGTCGCGGCGCTCTCTTAGTACGTCCCGGCTCTGCGGATGCGAAATCGAGTGTGTCAACCTGGAAGAGGCTTGAACGAAATGCTGCCAAGACGTCTTTCTAAATGGGTCGTAATCGGCTTGGCCGTTTCGGGCCTGCTTTCCACGATCGAGCTCGCGCCTGCCGCAGAGACCCCGATCAACGTCGGCGTGATCGCCAATCTCACGGGGTCGGACGTGCGGTCGAGTACCGACATGGTACGTGGCGTTCGGCTTGCTTCCGATACGATCAACGCGGCGGGTGGGGTCAAAGGCCATCCCATCAAGCTGATCGTCGAGGACTCGGAATACCGGCCCCAGGCCGGGCTCGACGCGGCGACGAAGCTTTTCGACGTCAACGACGTCAACGCCGCCGTGGTCTTCGGCGGATCGAGCATCACCCTTCCCATCGCGACGATGGCCAAGCCGAAGAACAAGATCATAATGAACACCTCGGCAAGCTCCTCGAAGCTTTCCGAGTTCGGCGGCACCGTCTTCAGCACGCTGCCCCTCGACGATATCGTGGGCAAGGAACTCGGCAACTGGGTCGCCGCAAAGGGCGTCAAGACGGCTGCCTTCGTAGTGCCGAACAACACCTTCGGAACCGGCCTCATGGACTCGGCTTCGGCGGCGTTCGAGGCCAAGGGTGGCAAGATCGTACGCAAGATCGTCTATACCGAAGGACAACCCGACTATCGCGCCGACATGCAGGCTGCGTTGCAGGCCAAGCCCGAGGCGATGATGAGCGCCGGCTACGGCGACGATACCCGCACTATATTCAAGGCCGCCCAAGAGCTCGGCATCAAGGCGCCATGGTACGTCGCCTATCCGTCCATCTTCGAGGTTCAGGATCCGAAGTGGATGGACGGCCGGCTTTCCGGCGTCGACAACGGCGGCCTCGATTCCCCGCAAGGCAAGAAGATTGCCGCGGTCTACGCCAAGAAGTGGCCGAAGGACGGAACGCCCCGGCCACACTATTACTACGGCTATGACGCGATGATGCTGCTCGCCAAGGCGATGATCGCCGGCGGCACGTCCGCCGACGACATTCGAAAAGCCCTGCCCGAGGTAGTGAAGAGCTATGACGGCGCCACCGGCCACATCGATTGGGACGCGGCCGGCCAGCGCGTCAACCCGCCGATGTCCTATTTCATCTACAAGGACGGCAAGCTGCAGCCGACGAAGTGACCGGAGCGCCTTCGGATACCGAACGACGGGAGGCCGCAGCGTAGCTTCGACCTTCCGTCTCGGCGCGACTTTTCGCCGGGGCGCGAGGCCCCAGCCGACTACGCTCTGAGATCCTCTCGATGCTTCAGACACTCATCAATTCCGCCATCTATGCGAGCGAGATCGCGATTATGGCCGTCGGGGTCTCGCTCACATTCTCGGTCCTCCGGTTCGCCAATTTCGCCCATGTTCAGTTCGCGGTGGTGGGCGGTTATCTCACCTATGTCTTCTCGGTTCTGCTCGGCGCACCGATCGTCGTGGCGACACTGATCGCCGCGGCACTGACGGGCTGTCTGGCCGTACTGATCGACCATGGTGTGTTTCGTCGCCTTCGCGATATCAGCCCGGAAGGCAAGATGATCGTCTCATGGGGAGTGGCTCTCTTCATCCGGTCGATGGTGGCGGTGATCTTCGGCGGCGAATCGAGGGTATTCGGGCTGCAGCCGAAAACGCTCACGGTCGCCGGCGTCTATTTCACCGCGCTCGATGTGATCTGTGTCGGGGCGACGGTCGCGGCGATGATCCTGCTGCACGTCCTGCTTTACCGAACCCGGATCGGAACTGCCCTCCGGGCGTTGTCGAGCAACCCGGACCTTGCCGTCACTCGTGGCATTCCGGGCGGCCGAATGATCAGCCTGATGTGGTTCATCTCGGGCTTTTACGCGGCGCTCGGTGGTGCACTCTTCGCGGCCGAGACCCGGCTGCAGCCGAATATGGACCTCATTATCCTGTTGCCGATCTTCGCAGCGGTGACGATCGGCGGCCTCGGCAATGTCTTCGGCGCGGCGCTCGGCGCGCTCATCATATCGCTCGCGCAGAACCTGCTGATTTCGGTCGACTTCGGATCGCTTGTGTCCGGTTCCCCCTGGTACGTCCCCTCGCAGTACCGCGATTTCGTTGCCGTCTGGGCGCTCGTAATCCTGCTGCTCCTGAAGCCCGCCGGCCTTTTCGGCCGGACCGGACGGTGAAGCCGCGATGATCGACTTCACCGTCTACGCGGTCACCATAATCAGCATCTGGGCCGTCCAGTGCCTCAGCCTCAACCTGCAGTTCGGCCTGACGGGTCTGGTGAATTTCGGCCAGATCCTGCCCTTCGCCCTCGGCGCGTATGGCGCGGGCTTTGCCGCCGTCCATGGACTTCCGATCTGGTCCGGGGTCCTGATCGGACTGGCGCTGGCGCCGCTCGTCGGCCTCCTCGTCATCGTGCCGGCGCGACGGATGGCCCAGGATTACTGGGCGCTGATCACGCTCGGGGCAGGCGAAATATTCCGGCTCTTCATCCAGAACGTTTCTTCGGTCGCCGGCGGGGTCGAGGGAGCCTCGCTCACCCGCATAGACAACGGGGTAATGGCGATGGGGCTCGCTGTCGCGCTGCTCGCTGTCGTCTGGCTGGGTTGCTGGCGCATCTCCGCCGGGCCGCTCGGCCGCTTGCTGCGGGTCCTCCGCGAGGACGAGACGCTGGTAGCGACGCTCGGGCGCAATCCGCGGCACTACCAGGACGTCATCATAGTGCTGTCCTGGTTCGTGGCTGCCGCGGCCGGGGTGCTCTATGCCCACGCGACCGGCTATATCTCGCCCGGCGCCTTCATGGTCACCGAGACATTCGTGCTTTGGACGGCCGTCGTGGTCGGGGGACCGGGCCGGAACCTGGGTGTTGTGCTCGGGGCCGCCCTGGTGGAACTTCTGAGCGTTTCGACACGCTTCATCGCGCAGTGGACCGGCCTGTCGTCCGAGCTTGTCGCCAATCTGCGGCTTGCCGCGGACGGCCTCGCCCTGGTTTTGATCTTCCTCTACAGGCCGCAGGGTCTCTTCCCGGAAACCAAGAAGGCATATCATGTTGAGCGCGACTGATATCAGCGTCTCGTTCGGCGGCTTCCAGGCATTGCGTGGGGTGAGCCTCTCGGCCGACAAGGGTCGAATCTTCGGGTTGGTCGGGCCCAACGGCTCCGGCAAGTCCACGTTCCTCAATGTAATCTCCGGCATTCAGGTTCCCGACAGCGGGTCGGTCATGCTCGATGGCCGCCCGGTTCCCTTCGGTCAGCCCCACCGGGTCGCCGCACACGGCATCGGGCGGACCTTCCAGATCTCACGCCTTGCCCGTCGGCTGACGGTGTTGCAAAACATGATGGTGAGCGCGCGCGGCAATGCCGGCGAGCGGCTCTTCGACCTCTTCTTCCGACCGGGCAGCGTCGCCGCTGCGGAACGAGCGGTTCTCGACCGCTCGGTCGAGATCCTCACCCGTCTCGGCTTGGTCCACAAGTCGAACGATTACGCCGGCGGCCTGTCGGGCGGTCAGCAGAAGCTCCTCTCGCTCGGCATGCTGCTGATGTCGGACGCGGCCGTAATGCTGCTCGACGAGCCGGCCGCCGGCGTCAGCCCGGTGCTCATAGAACAGCAGATGGTCTTTCTGAGGGCGCTGCGCGACGAGGGGCGCACCATCGTGCTGATCGAGCACAACATGGAGCTCATCGCGAACCTCTGCGACCATGTCTATGTGCTCAACGCCGGCGAGGTCATTGCGGAGGGCACGCCAGAAGAAATTCGGCAGAACGAACTGGTGATGCGTTCCTACCTGGGACAGGTGGCATGAGCGGGAGCGGGCCGAATGTCCTCGAACTGAGCCATGTCACCGCCGGCTATGGTCCGATCACCGTGCTCGACGATCTGTCGCTGCGGCTCGACGCGCAAGAGGTCCTGACCATTCTCGGAACCAACGGCTCCGGCAAGTCGACCGTCTTGAAGACCATAATGGGTCTCACCCGCGTCACCGGAGGGCGGGTCTCGCTCGGTGCGGAGGAGATCACCCGGACCCCTCCGGACCGGCGCGCGGCGGCCGGGTTGGGCTACGTGCCGCAGAACCAGAACGTCTTCCCCGATCTAACGGTCGCCGACAATCTGCGCATGGGCAGCTACCTGCGGCCGCGCGGCCATGCCGAAGATCTCGTCGAGGTGCACGAACTCTTCCCGCAGCTCAAGGGGCGCGAGCGGGAGCGGGCCGGCAATCTGAGCGGCGGCGAACGGCGCATGCTGTCGATCGGCCTGACGCTTCTGTTGAAGCCGAAGCTGCTGTTGCTCGACGAACCGAGCAGCGACTTGTCGCCGCTCATGGTCGATCTGGTCTTCACGGCGATACGCCGGGTCCACGAGACCCTCGACATCCCGGTGCTGCTGGTTGAGCAGAACGTCGAAAAGGCGCTTTCGCTTGCCGATCGGGTCGTCGTCGTGGTGCGGGGGCATGAGGCGCTCGATGCCCCGGCCGGAGAAGTCGGGCCAAGGGAACTGCACCGGCTATTCCTCGATGGCAGTGTCAGGACGGACCGGTCATGACGAAAGCCAGCCCCCACCGCAGTGGCGGCAAATCCGTCGCTGACCCCGGCTCAGGTTCGGTGCGTGCCGTCGGGCGAGCCCTGAATATCCTGCGAGCATTCACGCCTACGGCACCCGTGCTCTCCCTCGGCGATATCGCGCGGCGCGCACAACTCGACAAGAGCACCACCCACCGGCTCCTCGTGACACTGATGAACGAGCGCGTGGTCGAGCAGTCGACGGAGACGAAGGACTATTCCCTCAGTCTCGGGGTGCTTGAACTGGCAGCGGGACTGAAGGCGCGCGACGATCTGGGGGCGCTTGCCCGGCCGGTGCTGGCCGCCCTTGCTCAGGAAACCGGCGCAACGGCCTTTCTGGGCGTGGTTCGCGACGGCTCCGGGCTGTGTCTTGCAAGGGTCGACGGCAACGAGCTCATCCAGGTTCGCTTCTGGTCCATCGGTGGCCGGATGACGCTTCATTGCGGGGCCGGACCGCGTGTGCTCCTGGCGCACATGCCGCCGGCCGACATCGACCGATACTTGGCCGGGCCGCTCGAAGCGTTGACGCCGCGGAGCCCCTGCGACCCGGTCGCGTTAAGCGCGATCCTGGCCCGAATCCGAGAGCGCGATTGGGAGTTGGCCGAAGACGACATCGTCGAGGGGATCGTAAGCCTGGGCGTGCCGGTGCGCGACCGCTCCGGGGCGGTGCTGGCCGCGATAAGCATTTCGGGCCTTCGCGCACATTTCATCGAAGGCTCGCAGCCACGGCATCTGCCGGCATTGCAGGAGAAGGCGCGGGACCTCGAGCGCGCGATCGGCTAGGGCGCTTCCAGGAAAAGTGGAAACCGGTTTTCCGTCCGGAAGCGCGTAAAAACAATGGGGTAGAGCCTGTCCGCGATTCCGTGAAGCGTGGACAGGGTCTAGGGCGGTCGATTGGGGCCGCGTCAAGGGATGGCGCGCCATGGCGCGAGACGAAAAAGGGTGTGAAATGAAAATTCTGATCGAAGGTGGGTACATCATCCCGATGGCGGGTTCCGCAGAGATCATCGCGGACGGCGCCGTTCTCATCGAAGACGATCGCATCGCACGCATCGGCACGCGCGAGGCGTTGAAGGCGGAGGCCGCAGGGGCGGACCGGATTATCGACGCGCGCGGCCACGTCGTCATCCCGGGCTTCGTCAACACCCATACGCATCTTGCCGGTGCGCTGACCAAGGCGATGACCGAGGACGTTCCGACCTATGGCGGCCCGTTCCGGATCGCGCTGGGCATGCACGAGAACATCATCCGGAAGGAGGATATTCTGCTGCCCGGCATGGTGCACGGCGTCGAGATGCTGAAGACCGGTACGACCACGATCAACGAATGCTGGTGGCACCAGCCGCAGTCGGCGCGCATCATAAAGGAGGTCGGGCTGCGCGGTATCGTGGCGGCCGAGATCCGCGAGGTCGACAGCTCGCAGATCGGCTTCGGCCGGGTCGACCGCGACTGGAACCCGCGCCTCGTCGACGAGGGGCTGGCCGAAGCGGAGGAACTGTTCGAGAACTGGAACGGCGCGGCCGGCGGCCGGATCACCTGCCGGGTCGCGCCTGACGGGCCCGATCGGCTGCGACCCGAGACGCTCGGGCGGCTCGGTGATCTGGCCCGCAAGCACGGGGTCGGCCTTCATTGCCATCTCTGTTCGGTACCGGGCGAAAACGAGTTCATGCTCGAGGCATGGGGCAAGCGATCGGTGCCGCTGTTGAAGGAGCTTGGCCTGCTCGGGCCGAATTTCATCGGCGCCCACTGCGTTTTTCTCGACGAGGGCGACATCGATATCATGGTCGAGACCGGCGCATGCATGTCGCACACCGCCTTCCTGGTCGGAAAGCGTGGGTATTATCCCCCGATGCAACAGATCTATGCTGCCGGCATGAACGTGTCGCTCGGCAGCGACTGGCTTTCGAACGACATGTTCAAGGTGATGCGCTCGGCCATTGTCATCCCCCGTGCGCTGTTTCAGGACGTCGGCATCCGCACCGCCTACGACGTCCTGAAAATGGCGACGATCGACGGCGCCCGCTGCCTCGGCCTCGATGCCGACATCGGTTCGATCGAAGCCGGCAAGAAGGCGGATATCGCGGTGGTCGACGTGCGCACCTCCTGGTGCAATCCGCTGCGGCCTCAGAACCTCATCACCAATCTTGTCTACAACGCCAACGGCAGCGACGTGCGCTACGTGCTCGTCGACGGCGAAGTGCTCGTCGATGGCGGCGCTCTTACCCGTTTCGACGAGACCGCGCTGATCAGCGAGGCGCAGGTCGTCGCCGAGCGGGTCTGGGTGGCGGCAAAACCGCTTCTCGAAAAGGAGGGAATGGAATAGATGTCTACTGCATCCTTCTACAACGTCGACCGGACGCTCGGGCTGCCGATTGTCGATCTCGACGGGCTCGGCGCGCCGGAAAAGGTCGTAGACTTCGACGCGCTCCGTGCGATCTCCACCGCCTTCGACGACGCCTGTCGCGAATTCGGTTTCTGCTACATCGTCAATCACGGCATCGACCAGGCGATCATCGACAACGCGTTTGCGATGAACGCGGCCTTCCACGCCCTGCCGTTGGAAGAAAAGCAGAAGGTGAAGATCAACCATGCACATCGCGGCTATATGGCGATGGCCTCTTCGGTGATCGTCACCTCGTCGATCGAGAAGGCCACCAAGCCCAATCTCAGCGAATCCTTCATGCTGATGCATGAGGTCACGCCCGGGCAGGAGGTCTTTCCGCTGGACGGACCGAACCAGTGGCCGGTCGAACCGGCGGGGTTCCATGCCGCGATCGCGGCCTACGATGCGTCTCTGCGGCTTCTGAGCGAGCGAATGACGCGGATGATCGCCGTGGCGCTGGGACTCGAGCCCGCCGCGCTCGACCCGCTCTTCGAGCGACCGACCACCTTCCTGCGGCTGCTGCATTATCCGCCGAGCCGGGCGAGCGAAGACGAAAAGCAATACGGCTCCGCCCCGCACACCGACTACGGCTTCATCACCGTTCTCGCGCAAGACCAGAACGGCGGTCTGCAGGTGCGCGGCAAGGGCGGCGACTGGATCGATGCGACTCCGGTCCCGGGAGCCTTCGTCGTCAACATCGGCGACATGGGCGCGCGGCTGACCAACGGCCTGTGGACCTCGACGCCGCACCGGGTCATCAACCGGTCGGGGGCCGAGCGCTATTCGATGCCCTATTTCTTCGATCCGAGCGCCGACAAGTCGATCGGCCCGCTGTCCGTCTGCTGCAGTGCAGCGTATCCAAAAAGCTTCGACGAGGTTCGGTACGGCGACTACCTCATGGAGCGGATCGACGCCAACTACGCCTATCGCAAGACCGTTTGAAAAACACTGGAGACCCCCATGGCCGGCAACAACCTCTATTTCAAATTCCTCGACGCCGACGTGAAAGGCATCATCCGTCTCTACGAGGACGATGCGCCCGAGACCTGCAAGGCGATCTGGACGGCGCTGGAAAAGCCGGTCCATATACCGGCGATGCACGCGATGTTCGCGGGCCCCGAAATCATGCTCGGCCTGCCGCCCGAGGCTCAAAGCTTCGATCCGCGCGGCATCCCGCAGGAAAACCAGACCTGTTTCCCGGTGGCCGGGGACTGCCTGTGGTTCTACCAGGCCAAGGGCATGATGAAGGGCTTGACCGACGAGCTCTGGGAAATCGGGATGTTCTACGGCGACGGCGGCCGAATATTCGGCCCTTTGGGCTGGACGCCGTGCAACATCTTCGGTCGGATGGTCGAAGGCCTCGATGCCTTTGCGTCAGTCTGCCAGAGCATTCGCGTAGAAGGCGTAAAGACGCTGGAAATCGGCCGGATCTGACCGGCTGTCGCTCCGGATCGGTGTCCGTCTCAGATGCCCCGATGCCTTTCCTGTGGCTGACAGCATGGAATGGCTGGTCCAACCGTAAGGAAACAGTGGCTCGAGCGACCGAGACGGGCGCGCGCCGGAATGCTCGTGCGCCGAGGTTCCCTTCCAGTGCGGCCCGATGCTGGCCAAGCTCCGTCTGTCGGTATCAAGCGCTCACACGGAACTCCACCGTCCATACGATGCCGTCTTCGCGAAAGTCGATGTGGCTCCTTCGCTGACCCTGCGCGAAAGCCCTTTCCACCAACTGCGTGCCGAAGCCCCGGCGTCCGGGTGCCGAAACCCGTGGTCCTCCGATCTCGCGCCACACGATCTTGAGCAGCTCTCGCCGCTCATCCTGCCAGTCCCACCTAAGCTCGACGTGCCCCGCCTCTTGCGACAAGGCCCCGTACTTGATGGCGTTGGTGCACAGTTCGTGCAGGACCATCGCCATCGAAACAGACTGGTTAGGCTCAAGAACCGCTTCCGGACCGGCAAGGACAATGCGTTTGCCGTCTGCGACTTGAGCCATCAACACGTCCCGAGCCAGTTGGTCGAGAGGCGAGTTCCGCCAGTGCGACTTGATCAGCAGGTCGTGGGCGGTCGCAAGGGCGCTCAGTCGTCCGCCAAAACGCTCGCGGGCCTCCGGTGAAGCATCGTCTTCCTTGAAGGTCTGGCGAAAAACGCTCTCGACGACCGCAAGTATGTTCTTCACACGGTGGTTCAGTTCAGAGACCAGCAGCTCGCGCTGCAACTCGGCCTCTTCGCGTTCCGTCTCGTCGCTGTTCACGCCGATCATGCCGAGGAATTCGCCGGTCTCGGAAAAGCGGGGCCGGGCGTGCGTGCCAAGGACCCGCATCTGGCCATCCGCACGGCGGTAGCGTCCCTTGAGGGTGATCTCCTGCTGCTGCTCGAGCGCTTCCGACATCAGCCGGCCGATCTCGGGCGCGTCATCCGGATGCATCGTGTGACGCCACTCAAAGCCGGCGAGATCATCGTCGGCAATGCCCCAGAAGTCGCGGAGCATGCGGTTCAAATGGAGGCAGCCTCCCTCGGCGTCGCTCATCCAGATCATCACCGGAGCCTGCTCCGACATCAGTCGGAAACGTTCCTCGCTCTCCTTGAGAGCGGCTTCCGCACGTTTCCGATCACTGATGTCCACCGTGGCCCCGACCACTCGGATCGGCCCGCCGCCCTCCCGCAGGACCTCAGCGCTCGCATAGGCCCAGGTAATCCCGCCGTCGGGCCGCAGGATCCTGAACTCAAACTCGAACGGGGCGTCATCGCGCAGGGACCGCTCAATCGACTCTGCCACGGCCTTGCGATCGTCAGGGTGAACAAGTCGCTCGAACCCTTCGCGGGTGTGCCGAAAAACCTCCCTCTCTATCCCGTGGATGGAATAGAGGGACTCTGTCCACATGACTTGATCGCGGGTGACGTCCCATTCCCAGAGCCCGACCTTGCCGGCCCGCGTTGCGAGGCGCAGAAGTTCGTCGTTGCGGCGTAGCTCCTGAAATTCCCAAACGCCGTGTCCACTGGATTTCGGGCCCTGGGGATCCACGGTCTGAGCGGTCGGGTGCTCAACGGGCTGGTGTTCGCGGTCCAGTCTTTTCATGATTTCCGCCTCAATATTTTCGTACGACCGATGGAGCGGCTTGCCGTCAGCCGAAGAAGACTGCTTGGATCGTAACAGAATTGCCTTCGGTGGTGCAGCATGCGAATGCGCAATCGAACTCCCGAAAGAAATCATGGTGCGGAAGACTTGGCGGACGAGGCCAGCGATCTGCCTGCCGTCGTGCGGGCGAGCGCTCAGATGATATCGGTTTCGTCCCGCCTCAGGCTCATCTTGTAGACGAAACGGTCCGCCGGATGCCAGTTGACGGAAGTCAGCATGGACGCGCCGCTCGCGTCGAGATAACGGCGCACGAAGCGCAGCGCCGGCGTTCCGCCCTCAACGCCCAGCGTCCTCGCCATTTCCTTCGTCAGGATACAGGCGGAAACCTCCTGGATCGCTTCGTGAATGAGCTCGCCGGACCTGGTCTCGATCAGCTGGTAGATCGGCCCGGCGGCGCTTTTCACGTCACGCAGGTGGGGCGCGAAGCGCACATGGGTGAAGACGATCGTGCAGCATATGGCCTTCGACGTGTCGGGAGACGTCCACCGCACGCCCTCGATCTTCACCCATTTCGTTCCCGGCTGTGCGTTGATTATCGCGGCCTCTTCGTCGTTTATCGCGGTGATCCGGACGGAGTCGATGACGAGGTGGGTGTCGAAGGCGTACTGGGTCAGCTCCTGCAGGGAGTGCATGGACTGGACATAGGCGGCCCGCGGCGCCGAGGCGATGACCATGGTGCCGCGTCCCTGCCGGCGCTCGACGAGGCCCGACTCGGACAGCCGGCGAAGCGCCTCCCGCACGGTGTGCCTGCTGACCTGAAACTGTTCGCACAATTCCGCTTCCGTGGGCATCAGGGTCCCGACGCCGTACTCGCCGATTTCAATGGATTGGCGAAGCGAAGATGCTACCCGACGGTAGAGCACCTCAGGCTGGTCGTCGTCCAAACTCAGGACCGTCTCCACTTCATCTCCAAAGGCCTTTGGCCAATTCGAAACCCGCTAGCCAACCTACAAAACTGATGTGACAAATGCAAATAGGTCCCATCAATTCAGCCGGCAGAAATTACCGCTTCTCTGGGAAGAATATTATTTCATTCGGGATATCAAACTGTTTTTAAACAATAAAATTTCTTTCTGCTGCGGCGCAGGAAAATAATTGGTGCGCCGCATTCATTGGAACATGTTGACATCGGTGAGGGCGTCCGATTGATTTGTACGGACAATTTGATAGGGAGACATCCGTGTTCGCAGTCCGCAGCATTCTGTTCGTCCCAGCATCGCGCCCCGATCGGTTCGGCAAGGCGCTGGGCACGAATGCCGATCTCGTTGCGATCGATCTCGAAGATGCCGTGGAAAGAAGCGCGAAAGGACGGGCACGCGCGGAGCTCTCAGCGTTTCTCGCCGGCGTTGGCCCGCAGGCGAGGGGCAGGCTCGCAGTGCGGATCAACGCGCTGACCACGCCCGAAGGCATCGAGGATCTCTGTGCGCTCGGCCCTCACGCCCCCCGCTGCGTGCTCCTGCCGAAGGTCGAAAGTGCACGGGACATCGAGATCGCGACGGGAACGCTCGGAGGCGATCGCGCACTCGTTCCGCTGGTGGAGACCGTCAGGGGGCTCGACGCGGCGCGCGGGCTCGCGGCGCATCCGGCGGTCGCCGCACTGATGTTCGGCGGGGCGGATTTTGCCGGAGAGATCGGTTCGACGCTCGACTGGGAGGCCCTCTACGCCGCCCGATCCCGCCTGGTCATGGACGCCGCCGCCAGCGCCAAGCCGCTGATCGACGTGCCCCATGTCGTCCTTCGCGACGATGCGACCCTGATCGCGCTCTGCGCTCGGCTGCGTGCAATGGGTATCGCCGGAAAGGCCTGCATACATCCCGACCAGGTCGACATCGTCAACGGCGGTTTCAGTCCCTCCGAGGACGAAGTCGAGCGGGCGCGGAAGATCGTGCGCGCCTACCGGCAAGGCGGACTGGGACAGGTCGATGGCGAAATGGTCGAAGAGCCGCTCGTCCGCCGGTACGAGCGAATGCTGTTCCTTGCCGAAAACCACAATCACGCGAGAGAGAACACATGCGAGAAGGCGTAAAGGAAGTCGGGCCCCAGCGTTACCGGGAAACGTTCGGTCGGTACTACGACGACTTCGAGACCGGAGACGTGTACGAGCATCGGCCGGGGCGCACGATCACGGAAGCCGACAACACGTGGTTCACGCTTCTGACGATGAATACCCATCCCCTGCACTTCGACAGCGAATACGCGAAGCACTCCGAATTCGGCCGGCCCATCGTCTCGAGCCCGCTGACCGTGGCGATCCTGGTCGGCATGAGCGTCTCCGACGTTTCGCAGAAGGCGAAGGCGAACCTCGGCTGGCGCGACATCAGAATGACCTCGCCGGTCTTCTGCGGCGACACCCTCTACGCCGAGAGCGAGGTCATCGAAAAGCGCGAGTCGAAGAGCCGCCCCGGGGACGGCATCGTCTCGATCCGCACGATCGGCAAGAACCAGGAAGGCAAAGTGGTGTGCGAATTCGAGCGGACGATGCTCGTACCGAAACGCGGAAGCGGCATCGACGCTGCCGCCGGTTATTGAGGCGAGCGGAATGAGCAACCATCAGAGAACGATTTCGCCGGACGACGAGGCTCAGCTCCTCGCCGCGATCGACCGATGGGTCGATGCGGAGGTCAAGCCCGTGGCCATGAAGCACGACCACGACGATCTCTACCCGGCACGGATCGTCGACCAGATGAAGGAAATGGGTCTCTTCGGCGCGACGGTCTCGGAAGCGTATGGCGGCCTAGGCCTGCCCGCGTCCACCTATGCGAAGATCGTGATGCGGATTTCCAGTGTCTGGATGGCCATAACCGGCATCTTCAATTCGCATCTGATGATGGCTTCGGCGATCGAACGCTTCGGAACCGAAGACCAGAAAAACGACTGGCTGCCGAAGATCGCGTCCGGAGAAATCAGGGGCGGACTGGCCCTGACGGAGCCCGACGCGGGCACCGATCTCCAGGCTATCCGCACGACCGCCCGGCGTGACGGCGATGCGTACGTGATCAATGGAACGAAGACCTGGATCACGAACGGCATAGAAGGCTCGTGTTTCGCGCTGTTGGTCAAGACCGATCCGGACGCTGAGCCGCGGCACAAGGGAATGAGCCTCTTCATCGCCCCTAAGAAGGAGGGCTTCAAGACGGGCCGCCGGATCGAGAAGCTCGGCTACAAGTCCATCGATTCCGGCGAGCTGATCTTCGAGGACTACCGCCTGCCGGCCAGCCACCTGATCGGCGGCGAGGAGGGCAGGGGCTTCGTTCAGGTCGCCGGCGGGCTGGAGCTGGGGCGCATCAACGTCGCCGCCCGCGGCGTCGGCATCGCGGAAGGCGCGCTTCGCCTTGCGACAGAATACGCCCAGATCCGGAAATCCTTCGGAAAGCCTATCTGCGAACACCAGGCGATCCAGCTGAAGCTCGGGGAGATGGCGACCCGGGCCCGGGCGGCGCGGCTCCTGACCCTCGACGCGGCGGCCACCTACGACCGCGGCGAACGCTGCGACATGGAGGCCGGGATGGCGAAGTACTTCTCCTCGGAAGCCGGGGTCGAGAACGCGCTCGAAGGCATGCGCATCCACGGCGGATACTCGTACTCGAAGGAGTTCGACATCGAGCGCTTCTATCGCGACGCGCCGCTGATGTGCATCGGCGAGGGCACGAACGAGATGCAGCGCATCATCATCTCCAAGCAATGGGTAAAACGGAACAGCATCTCATGAACCTGCTCCAAGGCATACGCATCCTCACGCTCGAGCAGTTCGGTGCCGGGCCCTACGGCTCGATGTTCCTCGCCGACCTCGGTGCCGAGGTGATCAAGATCGAGAACCCGAGCAGCGGCGGGGACGCTTCCCGCCACGTCGGCCCGCACATGCTGGGCGAGAACGACAGCCAGTATTTCCAGACGTTCAACACGAACAAGAAGAGCGTGGCGTTGGACCTGAAGACCGACGAGGGCCAAGCCGCCTTCCGGCGCCTTGCGGCGGGAGCCGACGCCGTCATCAACAATCTCCGCGGCGACCAGCCGGAGAAGCTGAAGATCGACCACGCAAGCCTCACGGACGTGAACCCCGCGATCGTTTGCCTGCACATCTCGGCCTACGGCCGCGACAACGAACGGAAGGGCTGGCCCGGCTACGACTATCTCATGCAGGCCGAAGCCGGACTTATGAGCGTCACCGGTGAGCCCGACGGCCCGCCGACGCGGCTCGGTCTTTCGATGATCGACTTCATGTCGGGGATCACCGGCTCGGTCGGACTGCTTTCGGCGCTGCTGAAAGCCCAGCGGACGGGCCAGGGCTGCGACATCGACGTCTCGCTCTTCGACGTAGCGCTGCACCAGATGTCCTACCCGGCCACGTGGTACCTGAACGCAAAGGAGGAGCCCACCCGCAAGCCGCGCAGCGCCCATCCGTCCGCCGTTCCCGTCCAGACCTTTCCGACGGCCGACGGCTGGCTCTTCATCATGTGCATGACGGAAAAGTTCTGGCTCGAACTCGTCAAGGGAATGGATCGCGGAGAGCTGGCCGACGACCCGCGTTTCGCGAACATGAACCAGAGGCGTCTCCACAGGGACGAGCTGACCGAGGTCCTCGACGAGGAATTCCGGCGGCGCCCCACGGCCGAATGGCTGGCGCGGCTTTCGGGCAGGCTGCCCGTGGCGCCCGTGAACAGCGTGCCCGACGCCTTCTCCAATCCATTCCTCGAAACGGTCGGGATGGTTCAGGACGTGCCACATCCGCAGATGCCGGACATGCGGCTGCTTTCCAACCCGCTGAAGGTCGACGGCAAGCGGGCGACAGCCAGGGTTGCCAGCGCGCTCGGCGCCGACACGCAAGCGGTGCTCGCGGAGGCCGGCCGGCCGGCCGCTTCCGGCCGAACGGCTGCCGAGTGAGCCGGTGATGAAACTCAGCGGCATTCGAGTCGTCGACCTGTCGGTCTTCCTGCCGGGACCGTACCTGACCATGAGTTCTCGCGGACCACGGTGCCGAGGTCATAAAGGTCGAAGCTCCCGGCGGCGATCCGGGCCGCGAAATCGGCCCCGGCCGGGACGGCAGGACGGTGT
Source organism: uncultured Alphaproteobacteria bacterium (assembly GCA_963838155.1). Taxonomy (GTDB): domain Bacteria; phylum Pseudomonadota; class Alphaproteobacteria; order Rhizobiales; family Rhizobiaceae; genus Pararhizobium_B. The sequence goes on along the minus strand of CAWIQE010000007.1, from coordinate 7,573 downwards.
TTTTTCGGGCCATGAACCGCGGCAAGAAGAGCGTCGTCCTCGATCTCAAGTCGCAGGAGGGGAAAGCCGCGCTGGCGGATCTCTGCCGCACCGCCGACGTCTTCGTGGAGACCTTTCGGCCGGGAGTGATGGAGCGCCTCGGGTTCGACTGGCCTGCGGTCCGCGCGCTGAATCCGCGCATCGTCTACTGTTCCATATCCGCCTTCGGCCAGTCGGGACCCTTCCGTGATCTGCCGGCCCATGACCTGGCGGTCGAGGCGCTCGCCGGATCTCTCACGCTCAACCGGGATCGCGCAGGCGAACCCGTCATTCCGGGCGTGGCGGCAGCCGACATGGTGGCCAGCCTGCAGGCCCTGGCCGCCGTCCTGATGGCGCTCTACCGGCGGGAAAGCACCGGACGTGGCGACTGCATCGACATGGCGATGCACGACGCGGTGCTGGCGGCCTATCCCAACCAGCTCGGCGCGATCCTGGGCGAGGGCCGCGAGCCGGTTCCGGCCGAAGAGCGAAGCCTCGGCGGTTCGGCGTTCTATCGGATCTACCGCACGGCCGACGGCCGTCACGTCGTTCTCGGCGGACAGGAAGCGAAATTCGTCCGCAACCTGCTCGAAGCGCTCGGACGTCCCGATCTGATCGAACTCTGCGCGCGGGGGCCGGGCCGGCATCAGGAACCGGTGATCGCCTTCCTTCGCGATACCTTCCTGACGAAATCCCGGGAAGAGTGGGTCCAATGGTTCCGCGGCCGCGACGTCTGCTTCGCGCCGGTGAACGCGATCGGCGAGGCGCTGGAGAACCCGCAGGCCCGCCATCGCGAGATGGTCCTCCGGGACGACCAGGGCGAACGGCACATCGGAACGCCGATCCGGTTCGCCGACGAACCGTCGACGTCGAACCTGGCGATCCCCGGGCTCGGCGACCATTCGGATGTCGTTCTCTCGCAGGGGAGCGGCCGATGACGGACCGTTTCGATCAAGCCGGATATGGCGCGTTTCCGGTCGGGTTCGGGAGCCGCATCGCCGTTCTCGTGGTCGATTTCCAGCGCGCATTCACGGATCCGGCCTTCCCGGCAGGCGGCTCGCCGCATATCCACGCCGCGCTGGAACGCACGGTCGATCTCCTTCGGGCGGCGCGAACTTCGCAGCTTCTCGTGATCTCGTGCCGCACGGCGTGGTGCAACGAGAACGACATGATCCCATGGAAGACCGCCGCGGTGCGGTCGGGCATGTTCCTGGGCGATCCCGCGACCGAGATGGATCCCCGGATCCACGATCCGGACTACGACGTCAATTTCGTCAAGGCCGGGCCCTCGATCTTTTTCGGCACTCCCGTCGTCTCCTGTCTCGTGAAGCAGCGGATCGACACCGTGATCGTCACCGGATGCACGACGTCCGGCTGTGTCCGCGCGTCCATCATAGACGCCTTTTCGTGGGGGTTCAGGACCATCGTCCCCGAAGACTGCGTCGGCGACATGGAGGCCGATGCGCACCGGGCGAACCTGACCGACGTCGAAAGGCGATACGCCGACATCGTCACGGCCGCAGAGTGCATCGCACGCTTCGAAAACGCCGAGGCGACGATAAACACGCAAAGACCGGAAGGCGCACGATGCCGATAGCGACGATCAACAGCCATGCGATGTACTACGAGGTCCACGGAGAAGGCGATCCGCTGCTTCTCATGGGCGGCTGGGGCAGCTTCTGCCACGGCGAGGAACGCCATTTGCCCTGGGGGCTCACCGATCGTTATCGGGTGGTGATCTTCGACCACAGGGGCATCGGGGAATCGAGCGACGACCCGGGCGTTCCGGCCAGCACGCGGCTATATGCGTCGGATGCCGTAGGCCTGATGAATCATCTCGGCTTCGAGAGATTCCACCTGGTCGGCCTGATCGGCATGGGCGCCTGCATCGCGCAGGAGATCGCCGCCTCGCATCCGGAGCGCGCCCGGTCGATGGTCAACACCGGCGCCTGGCTCAAGGCCGACCGCTTTCTCGCCGACCAGCTGCTGCTCATGAGGGACGTGCACCGGGAAGCGGGCTTCCTCGCATTTCAGCGGCTCGTGTCGGTGATGTCGTTCGAGCCCGAATACTACAAGAAGACGATCGATCGCCTTCTTGGCGAAACCGGTGTCTGGCATCACCTGAACGGGCGCTACGAGGCGCATGAAAGGTTCATCGACGCTTGCACCGCGCATGACGTGACGGATCGCGTCTCGCGGATCACCGCCCCGACATTCGTCCTCCACGCGGGCCTGGACCAGGTCACGGGGCCGAGGACCACGCGCCCGATCCAGGCCGCCATTGCCAATGCCGAAGGCTTCGAGATGCCGGGAGCGGCGCATGTCGTCGCCGGCCGCGAGCTCAAGCAGACATTCGCGGACGCCCTGATCGGCTTCCTGGCGCGTCACTGAACGGAGCCCTGCGCTCCCAACCGATAATCAAAGGAGGAACGGAAATGGTTACAATGAACAGACGGACGGCGACCCTGGCGCTCGCCGGCGTGATCGCCGGGGCGGCGGGGGGCTTCGCCTTTGCCGACGACAAGCAGAAGGTCACGCTGCGCTTTCCGATCGAATATTCGCTCGATGTCACGCCCGGCCTCGCCAACGTGGAATTCAAGAAGCGGATCGAGCAGAAATCCAACGGGCGGATCACCGTCGAGCTCTATCCGAACGGCAGTCTCTACAAGGGCATCGACCTGCTCCAGGCCATCGCCCGCGGAGACGCCGAGATGACGAACCTCGTCTCGGCCTACTGGGCGAGCATCTCGCCGAGGATCGGCGCATTCGACCTGCCCTATGCCTTTCCGACCCATGAAGCGTTCTACAAGGCAGCGGACGATCCGGAACTTATGAAGATCGCCTTCTCCGAGCTGCAGTCGAAGGGCGTCAAGGTCCTGGCCCTCCTGCCGTACGATTATGTCGTCCCGGGCCTGCGAAACAGCGATCTCATCAAGCTCGCGGATTTCAAGGGCAAGAAGATGCGGGCGATCGGCAAGGTGAACGCAGCGACGCTCCAGGCCTTCGGCGCGACGCCCGTTCCGATCAACATCACCGAAGTCGGAACGTCCATCCAGCAGGGTGTGATCGACGGGCTGAACACGCCCCTCGACGTCTACGTCTCCTACAAGTGGACCGACATCATCCGGCACGTCACCTATGCGAAATATTATTTTGCCTTCTACCCCTGGGCCATCAATACGGCCTTCTTCGAGAAGCTTTCGCCCGAAGACCAGAAGCTGATCGAAGAGACGGCCAAGGAAGTGGCCAGGGACCACCGCGCCCGCGCGCGCAAGGCGGCGGACGACGCCATGGCAGCCCTCAAGGAGGCCGGCGTGAAGGTCCACGAGCAGACTCCCGATGAGGCCCGCAAGTGGAAGGCGGCCACCACGGGCGTGTGGAAGAGCGTCGAGGACCAGTTCGGCCCGGAGCTGATCGACAAGCTCCGGTCCTATGCGCAGTGAGCTGACGACCGGGCGGGAGGGTTCCAGATGATCCGGTTGATCGATCGTGTCGACGACGCTTTGGCGGGGCTGGCGCTGCTGCTCTGCTTCAGCGTGGTGTGTGCGGAAATCTTCGCGCGCGCTTTCCTCGGCACGTCGTTCATGTGGTCGGAGGAACTTTCCCGCTATCTCATTATCGTTTCGACCTATTTCGGAGCGGCGGCGGCCATTCGCACCCGGGAGCATATCCGGGTGGAACTGGTGCTGAACATGCTGCCGCGTGCCATGCGCCGCGCACTCGAAGTCCTTGGCACGCTGGCCTGCGCCGTCTTTGCCGGCACGGTCGCGGTCGTCGGCTACCGCTGGGTCCACGAGATGGTGACGCTGGGCCTGGTTTCGGCCGAAAGCTCGTTGCCGGTGCCGATCTGGATCTTTCAGCTCGTGGTGCCGGTAGGCTTCGGGATAATGGCGTTGCGCCTCGTCGTACAGGCCTGGTTGCAGGCGACCTCGGCTCTGCCCGAACGCAGCTCCGAAGACATCGAAGCTGCCCTGGAGCATCGCTGAGGATCCGAAGACATGGCCATCTACATACTGAGCAGTCTGTTCATCTTGCTGGCCCTCGGCGTCCCGGTGGCTTTTTCGCTCGGACTTGTCGGGCTTGGCGCCATCGTTCTGTTCCACGGCACCTCCTTCACGCAGCTGGCCCAATCGCAATTCGCCAATCTCGACAGTTTCGTCCTGCTGGCGATTCCCTTCTTCGTGCTGGCCGGCAACATCATGGTTCGAGGGGGGCTGGCGACGCATCTCTACACCTTCATGCGCGCCCTGACCCGGCCGATCTCCGGTGGGCCTGCGCTCGGCGGAGTCCTTGCATCGGCGATCTTCGGAGCCATGAGCGGCTCTTCGGCAGCTGCGGCCGCGGCCCTCGGGCGCGTCACCATCCCCGAACTCGACCGGCTGGGCTTCCCCAGGCGGTTCTCGGCGGGCGTGATGGCCGCAGGGGGAACGCTCAGCATCCTGATCCCGCCGAGCATCGTCTTCGTCATCTACGGCGCCATGGCGCAGGTGTCGGTCGCCGACCTGTTCATCGCCGGGATCGCGCCGGGCATTTTCCTGGCCTTGATGATCGGTGCGGTGACGTTCGTGATGTGCGTGCGAAACGGCTGGAGCCCGGCCGAAAAGCTGTCCCTGCGCGAACTCTGGACGACCGGGTCGCGGGCGGTTCCGGCCCTTTTCATGCCCGCCATCGTGCTCGGCGGTATCTATGGCGGCATCTTCACCCCCACCGAGGCTGCGGCCGTCTCCGCCGCGTATGGGCTCTTGGTGGCGCTCTTCGTGTACCGGACGCTGTCCTTCAAGGACCTGCCGGGCGTCTTCATGGAAAGCGCCAGGGCGACGGCGACGATCCTCTTCATTCTCGCAGGCGCGCTCTTCCTCGGGCTGCTTTCCACGCTTGCCGGCATTCCCCAGTCGATCGTCTACGCGGTGGGCGCGCTCCACCTCAGCCAGTGGGAATTCCTGCTGGCGCTGAACCTGATCCTCCTGGTCGTGGGCTGCTTTCTGGACGGGATTACCATTCTGACGGTCATTACGCCTCTTCTCCTGCCGAGCCTCAGGGAGCTGCATGTCGACCCGATCCACTTCGCGCTCATCCTCACCGTCAACATCGAAATCGCCTCGATCACGCCTCCCATCGGCATGAACCTCTTCGTCATCAGCAGCGTCTCGCAGACGCCGCTCGAGCGCGTGTCGCGAGGCGTCGTTCCCTTCATCATCGTGCTCGGCATTGGCTTGCTGGTCTTGACCTACATGCCGGGTCTGTTCGGTCTCAAGTGATCAGAGGAGCACTGACATGCATCCTGACTATATCGACATCTTCACCCGTCGCGTCACCATAGACCCCGCCCGAACGGCGCTCGTCCCCGTCGACCTGCAATACGCCTCCGGGAGCCGCGAATACGGTCTCGGCCGGCTGCTCGCCGAACAGGGACGGCTGGGCGAGGCGGACTATCGGTTCGACCGAATCGACGAACTGGTCGTCCCCAACACTTATCGGTTGATGGAGTCCTTCCGCAGCGCCGGCGCCCGCGTGATCCACGTGACACTCGGTTGCGAGACGCCGGATTTTTCCGACGCCCCGCCGTCGACCAAGCACTTCTTCATGGCGACCCGCAACACCGTCGGTAACCGCGAGCACGAGATCATCGACCGGCTCAAGCCGCGTCCGGGCGAAATGGTCGTGAACAAGCGCACCCAGGGCGCCTTCGCATCCAGCGGCATAGAAAGCGTCCTCAGGGCGATGGGGATCGAGACGATCGTCGTCACCGGGGTGTCCACCAACAACTGCGTGGAGACGACCGCGCGAGAAGCCTCGGACCGGGGCTTCGGCGTGGTCATGGTGTCGGACGCAACCGGCACATGCAGCCAGGAGATGCAGGACGCGACGCTCAAGGGGTTCGCCCGCCTCTGGGGGCGGGTTGCGAGTACGGACCAGGTCATCGGGGAAATTTCGGTGCCAGGCGCCGTCGCGGCCGCCGCCGAATAGGTCCGCGCTTACACATTGCGAGAGGTATTGGAATGTCTGCAGGGGAAAATATGCCGACCCGGGGTTCGGGGCCGTTGGCGGATCTGAGAGTGATCGAGATGGGCCAGCTGCTCGCAGGCCCGTTCTGCGGCCAGCTGATGGCCGACTTCGGTGCCGAGGTCATCAAGATCGAGCAACCGGGGATCGGAGACCCGATGCGCGAATGGGGCCGCGAAAAGCCCGAAGGCGTCTCGCTCTGGTGGCCGGTCGTCGCCAGGAACAAGAAGTCGATCGAACTCAATGCGCGAGGAAGCGAAGGGCAGGAGATCATCAAGCAGCTCGTCTCCCGTTCCGACGTTCTCATCGAAAACTTCCGGCCGGGCACCATGGAGAAATGGGGCCTCGGCTGGGAGGAGCTTTCCCGGATAAATCCGCGCCTGGTGATGATCAGGGTCTCCGGATACGGCCAGACCGGCCCCTATGCCGGCAAGGCCGGCTACGGATCGATCGGCGAAGCGATGGGCGGGCTGCGCTACGTCGTCGGGGATCCTTCGACGCCGCCGAGCCGGATGGGCATCTCCATCGGCGACACGCTGGCCGCGACCTTCGCATGTCTCGGCGGAATGATGGCCCTCCACGCCAGGGACCGGTCGGGGCGGGGCCAGGTCGTCGACAGCGCGATCTACGAAGCCGTGCTTGCGATCATGGAGAGCCTGATCACCGAATACGACAAGGTCGGCTTCATCCGCGAACGGACGGGTGCGATCCTCCCCCATGTCGCGCCTTCCAACGTCTACCCGACGAAGGACGGCCTGTTCGTGCTGATCGCGGCCAACCAGGACAGCGTCTTCCGGCGGCTGGCGAGCGCCATGGGCCGGCCGGAACTTGCCGACGACGAACGATACAACAGCCATTCGACCCGCGGCGAGAACCAGGCGGAACTGGACGATATCATCTCGGCCTGGACGGCCGAACAGGACAGCGGACCGCTCGGTGCGCTGCTCGACAGCAACGGCGTGCCGCGGGGCGATATCTATCGTGCTCCCGAGATGCTCGAGGACGCCCATTTCAAGGCGCGCGAGGCCATCATTTCGGTCATGCATCCAAGGCTCGGGGCACTGCGCATGCAGAACGTCGCGCCACGGCTTTCGGAGACTCCCGGGTCCGTGCGGAGCGTGGGCCCCGATCTCGGCGAGCACAATCACGAGGTCTTCGAAAAATTGCTGGGTATCGATCTCGGCCGGCTCGACGTGCTGCACCGCTCCGGCGTCATCGGCTCGCTGAACAAGCGCGCGGCGTGAGGTTGGGGATGTCCTTGCCGAGAACGGTCGAGATCGTCGAGGTCGCACCGAGGGACGGGCTCCAGAACGAGTTTGGCGATCCTGTCGACTTCGGACAAGCTGTGGCTCATCGACCGGCTGGCGGGGGCAGGCGTCCTTCGAATAGAGGCAACGAGCTTCGTCAATCCGGCCAGGGTGCCCCAGATGGCCGATGCCGAGGCGGTGATGGCGGGCGTGCCGCGAGGCCGCGTCCGCTACTCGGGTCTCGTCTTGAACGAGCGGGGTGCGGACCGCGCCGTTGCGGCCGGCTGCGAAGAGCTGACATTCGT
>CAWIQE010000006.1:0-107776 GCA_963838155.1 uncultured Alphaproteobacteria bacterium | reverse complement strand
ATAGCACGGAGAGCGTGGCATCCGTCAGCGGCAATTTCTGGGGTTCGAGATAGCGCCAGTTGCGGTGGGTGCTCGTGAAGCCCGTTGGTTCGGCACCTCCGAACCATTTTATCTCCACACCCATGGAAGCGCAGCGATCCACAAAGGCGCTCGCCGCCGCCGGCGACAGGCCGGGAAACATGAACTGGATCGAACTGCCGACATAGCGCTCCTGCAACGGCCGGTTCGGCAGATAGATGCCTTCGACCGGGCGAAGACGCGCTTCGACTGTCCGGTATCGCTCGTTCCAACGCGCGACATTGTCGTCCAGGCTGGCCAACTGGGTCCTGAGGATCGCCGCGCGCAGATTGTCCATGCGCCCGGAGAAGTTCGGCGTATCGAGGCGAACATCGGAGAAAATCGCGGGATCGGGAGCGGCGCCGTGCCGCTCGTAGAGCATGTAGGAACCCGACATCAAAATGGCGCGGGCCATGAGTTCGGCATCGTCGGAGGTCAGCAGCCCGCCCTCGCCGGAATTCAGATGCTTGTAGGTCTGGGTGCTGAAGCAGCCCGCAAGGCCGAAAGAGCCGCTCTTGCGGCCGTTCCAGGAGGCCCCCATCGTGTGCGCGCAATCCTCGATCACGGTCAGTCCCAGACGGGCCACCAGGGCCATCAACTCGTCCATGTCGGGCATGTGGCCGCGCATGTAGGAAAGCATCAAGAAGCGCGCGCCGGACTCGCCTGCCTTGCGCTCCAGATCGTCGAGGTCGGGCACGAGGTCCCGGGTGATCTCGAAGAACACCGGCCGTCCGCCGGCATTGACGATGGCGCCCGGCACTGGAGCGAGCGTGAACGAATTAGTCAGCACCGGCTCCCCGTGTCGCAGTCCCGCAGCACGCAGGACCACTTGCAGGGCGTAGCCGCCCGAGGCGCAGGCCAGCGCGTAGCGGCTGCCCTGGTAGCGCGCGAATTCCTGCTCCAGGAGCGCCGCTTCCGAAAGTTCGTCTCCGACAGTGTTGTAGCGGTGCAGGCGGCCGGAACGCAGGACTTCGACGGCCGCGGCAACGCCCTCCTCGCTGATCGGCTCCTGCTGCGTGAAGCTGCCTTTGAACGGTCGCAGTTTCATCGGAGCGCCTCCCTCTTTTGCCCGTCAGGCCGCCGCCATATCCTTCGCGGACGGAACGACGTCGAAGGCCGAAACGTAGCCGAACAATGCCGCAGATCCGCCCGTATGGACGAAGACCAGCCGTTCGCCCTTCCTGAACTGTCCCTTGCGGACCAGATCGATGAGGCCGGCCGCCCCCTTGCCCGAATAGACCGGGTCGAGAAGGATGCCCTCGAGTTGGGCAAACATCTCGATCGCCTCGATCGTGCTCGCGGCGGGGATGCCGTAGCCTTCGCCGACATAGTCGGAATTGGCGACCACGTCCTCGCGCTGGACGACGCCGGCGCAACCCAGCTTCTCCGCCGTCGCGCACGCGAGCTTGTAGACGTTCTCCTCCTGCTTGGCTTTCGGCGCACGCACGCCGATGCCGAGCAGAGGGATATTTGCGTTCATGGCCTTCAGGCCTGCGATCAGCCCCGCCTGCGTGCCGGCGCTGCCGGTCGCGTGGACGATGTGGTCGATCGTCAGGTCGCGCTCGTTCGCCTGCGACAGCAGTTCGAATGCACAGTTGACGTAGCCGAGCGCGCCCGTCGGGTTCGAGCCGCCGCCGGGGATCGTGTAGACCTTGCGCCCCTCATCGCGGAACCTGTTCGCGACGTCTTCCATCTCCGCGTTCATGTCGATCCCGCCCGGCCGCTTCTCCGCCGTCGCGCCATGCAGGTAGTCCAGGAAGACGTTGCCATTCTGGTTGTAGTCGGGGTCCTTCGAACCGGTGCGGTCCTCGAGCAGGATATGGCAGGCGACGCCCAGTTTCGCGGCAAAGGCCGCCGTCTGGCGCGCATGGTTCGATTGCGTCGCCCCCTGCGTCATGACCAGATCGGCGCCTTTGGCTTCCGCCTCGGCCATCAGGAATTCCAGCTTGCGCGTCTTGTTGCCGCCGGTCGACAGGCCCGTGCAATCGTCGCGCTTGATCCAGATTTCTGGTCCGCCCAGTTCCCGGGACAGTCTCTCGAGAGGTTCCAGCGGCGTCGGGAGATGCGCTAGATGAATCCGTGGGAAACGAGCGAGGTGCATGCCTTCCTCCATCAGTTAAATGCGTGATTGCCATGATGTACGGGAAAATTGCGATTGCAAATGCAAAATTCCGGGCACAATATGCGTTTTCTGCATTTTATGGTGACGCATGCGCCTTGAGTGGATCGAAGACATCATCGCCGTCCTGCGCGCCGGGTCGCTGAACCGCGCCGCGGAGCAACGCTTTCTGACGCAACCGGCTTTCTCGCGCAGGATAAAGTCGATTGAGGACTATATCGGCGTCGAGCTGATTGACCGTACCCACAAGCCGGCGCAGCTGCGGGGGCCAGTCGTCGAACAGCAGCAAAAGCTCGAACAGCTCGCCGCAGGCCTGCGCGACCTGCTCTACGCGCTGCGCCAGCAGGATCGCCAAGTTAAGAACAGGGTCGTCATCGCAAGCCAGCACGCGATCACCACCTCCGTCGCTCCATCTCTCATAAAGGAACTGGCGTCGGACCTCGATACGCAGATCCGGCTCAGATCCGCCAACCGGAGCGAATGCTTTACCCTCCTCGTGACGAAACAGGCCGACCTCACGCTCACCTATCGCTCGCCCGACGAGGACCTGCCGATCGGCGGCGAATTCCTGGAGCAGATCGATTTCGGCGAGGAGCTCTTCGTGCCCGTCTTCGCCAGCGCTGGCCTCGGCGAGCTGAACGCACAATACAGAAGCGGCGAAGTCCCGGTCATCATCTATCCGCCGGACGTCTTTCTTGGTGAAGTGATGCGACGAGAGATACTACCGAGGTTGCGCGACCAGCTCTTCCTGAAGGAGAAAGCGGAAAGCGCCCTGACGCTCGCAGCCCTCCAGCTGGCGCTCGCCGGGGTGGGTGTGGCATGGGTTCCGCAATCGCTCGCCGCCAAGGAGATCGGCTACGGTAACCTGACGGAACTCAGCCATCTCTTCGGCCAAGCGCGGCTGCGGATCGGCGCGACCCGCCTGTCAGGCAGCAAATCGCCGGCCGAGCAGGATGTCTGGACCGTCATCCAGACCTTGGCGGCGAACCAGCAACGACCAGCAACTCACGAGGCCCCAAGATGACCCCGACCCTGCCCTGCCCGCCTGTCGACGAAGCCGGTCTCGCCGGTTATGGATCGAGGCTTCGACAGCGGGAAATTACGGCAGAGGCGGCGACGCGGGCCTGTCTCGATCGCATTGAATCGCTGGACGGCAAGCTCGGCGCGTTCGAGCATGTCGCAACCGAAGCGGCCCAGCAGACGGCCCGGGCGATGGACGAAATGCTGCGGGCAGGGACCGACCTTGGTCCGCTGATGGGCGTTCCGATCGCCATCAAGGATCTCTTTGCGGTCGACGGCATGCCGACCCGCGCCGGCTCCAACATCGACGTCTCGGACCTGATCGGTCCAGAGGGGAGCTTCGTCAAGTCGCTGAAGCGTGCCGGTTGCGTCATCCTCGGCAAGACGAAGACCGTGGAGTTCGCCCTCGGCGCAACCGGCGTCAACTCCGTCCGCGGGACGCCGTGGAATCCAACGGACGGTGCGGTACATCGTTTACCAGGGGGATCGTCGAGCGGTTCGGCGGTGGCGGTCGCCGCTGGTCTGGCGGCGCTCGCCATCGGATCGGACACGGGCGGCTCGATCCGCATACCCGCCGCCTTCACTGGCGTCTTCGGCCTGAAAACCACAGTCGGTACGTTTCCGACCGACGGGGTCTTCCCGCTCAGCCCGACGCTTGACAGCATCGGACCGCTTTGCCGAACGGCCGCGGACGCGGCGATCTTCTTCGAAGCGCTCACCGGCGAGAAATTCCTGGAGCGCCACCCCGGCCACCTGAGGCTCGGCCGACCTGCTACCTACTTCTTCGACAACCTCGACGGAGCCGTCGCGCAATCGATCGAGGCCGCCTTCGCCCTGCTTGGCGAAGCGGGTGTCGAAATCGTCGAGATCGATATTCCGGAGGCGCGGGAGCGCAGCGAAGTCATGCCCCCTCTGATAACCGGTGAGTTGATGGCTTCCCTCGGCAGGCGGAGGTTCCAGGACCGTCGTGCAGACATGGACCCGGCCGTGGCCGAGCGCGCCGCGTTCGCCATTGACCTCAGCGCCCTGGACTACCTCGACGCGCTCCGCCGCCACAGGAGCCTTGCCTTGGAAGCGGCAACCAGATTCGCCGACCTGGATGGCTGGGTCATGCCAACGATCCCGATAACCTCACCGGCGCTCGAGGCCGTTTCCGATCCGTCCGAAGCATTGCGGCTGACGCAGATCATCAATCAGAATACCCAGCCGGCAAACGTTCTCGGCCTCTGCGGCGTCAGCCTGCCCATAAGCCCGATGTCCGGCTCGCTTCCCGTCGGACTTCAGGTGCTGGGACCAAACGGCGGCGACGCCGGCCTACTTGGCGTCGCTCTGGCCTTGGAAAAGCTCGTGGGACGGGAGCTGGGCAATGGGGTGCACAGCCTGATCTTACTGGGTAATTAAACGGATTGAGGATGGACGTCGGTTCTTGTGCGGCAGCGACATCGGAGCGGGCTGCGAGCAGCGCGTGATCTGGCGACGCATTGTCACGATCGCGTTCGAGACATGCCGCTCGAGTCGAACGGGTGGATGGGGGTTCATGCCGCCAACGACGAGTTTGCAGGCCATTGCCGGACGATCAGGAAATCCTTGCAAACAGAGAGGCATCCACAAGAGAAGGTTCGATCCGGGTCCCCTGTCCTCCGCCACATCGCCAATAAATTCAATGAGTTCCATCCGGTTTTCGGGAATGTCACAACCGATGACATACCTCAAAAAGAGGTTGCTTTGCCGTCGTAGGGGAACGAAAAAGCCCGGCCACCGAAGCAGCCGGGCCGAAAGTGTGCAAAGTTCTGCACTCATTCCCGCGGGCGCTACAGCCTGCCCTCGTCCCGCAACTCCGGCGCGACGGTCTCGGCGAACAACCGGCCGATGCGCAGGATGAGGCGGGCGAACTGGACGCGGAGGAGCGTCATGATATGGCGTCCCGGTCTGCCGGTCTGCCTTCCCTTTCGACGTGCTCTCGATCTGGATGCAGGAGCTGGAAAAGCTCACGATGAACCTCCCCCAGCCGGCGGCACTCGCTAAAACCGAAATTGCAGAGCGTGGCAATAATGGTAGCTTCGTCGCGCTCTCCCATTTCTTGAGCGAAGTGCGCCAAGGTGACAAAGATGCCGTCGAGGTTGGCGATCTGGCTTTCCATGCCAGACGTCAACATGAAGGGACGCGGAAATTCTGTCGGCATCTGCTGGTTCATTGCGCTGTCTCCTCCGCCTCGTCCAGCATGTCGCGGACCTGCTTCATCTTGCCGGCGGCATCGAGAGCCGCCCTGGCAATGGGTCCGAGATCTCTGTCGCAGGCCATTAAGATGAGTTCGACGAGTTCGCGGACCTCGCACAGACGATCTTGGGCCTTCAGGATCGTCGAACGGACGGCTTTCGGCATGGCTTCGCCGGCCGCCGGAGTCGGGGTCTTCCTGCGTCTCGCATACCGGCGACCGACTGAACGGCTGGCGCGACCGCGACAATTCGCCTCCGCCCGGGCGCCGATGACCGTTGTCAAATCTCGAGGTTGAAGTAACTTCGACAGGTCAAAATGCGGCTCTTTGTCCGTTCGGGGCGGACTGCGGGAGGGGAATATGCGGACGTTCACTACAGGCATCCAAATCGGTTTTGTCGCTTCGGCTCTGGCCGCAAGCGCCTTCGCATCGTCTGCGCAGGCCACTAGCAAACAGATCGAGCGCGGCAGGTATCTCGTGACGATCATCGGTTGCACCGATTGCCATACGCCTGGCGCATTGGTCGGCAAGCCGGATATGGCCCGCTATCTCGCTGGGAGCGACGTCGGGTTTCAATTGCCGGGCCTCGGAACCTTTGTCCCGCCGAATCTGACGCCGGACAAGGAAACCGGCATCGGCAAATGGACGAAGAAGCAGATCATCACCGCCTTCACGCAGGGCAAGGATCCCGAGGGGAGGCAACTGGCCCCCATAATGCCATGGAGGGATTTCGCTCACCTGACGAAGGCGGATGCCAATGCAATCGCCAGCTACCTCAAAACGCTGAAGCCGATCAAGCACAAGATACCGGAGCCGTTCGGGCCGAACGACAAGGTTCCCATTCTGGTGATGACCGTGGTTCCCGGAAGCGGGATGCCGCAAAAGAATTGATCAACCGGAAGCGGTGACGGCGACGGGCGCGGCGCGAGGCTGGCCGAAATATTGACGCTCTCGCGATCGTGGCGTCATTTTCCCCTCCAATTAGGGATGGGGATTGATTCTATGCGACAAGATTTAACGAATGCGAACCCCATCGCTCAAGCGCGGCCTTCGCGCCCGCACGTCGCGGAAAAGGGCAGTGCGAAACGCTACGGGCGTGAAGGCACCGAAGGGATACGGCTGGATCACGAACCCGAAGAAGGCCGCTTACAACAGGGTGTATAACCGCACGACGGTCTCGCTGTGGTCGCTGATCCGGAAACTGTTCAAATAGAAGCCCGCAGGCGCGGGTCTGCCTTCCGACTATGCTGCATGTCCCGTTCCGCGTCGTGAAGCGTGGCGGGCGAAAGGAAATGCAACCGCCGCCGGGAGCGCCGTCGCAGCGGCAGGCCGATAACACACTGGTCAAGGCACTGGCCCGCGCATTCCGCTGGAAGCAAATGCTCGAGTTGGATGCGTTCGCGACCATCAAGGATGTTGATCGGCGTGGAATAAGGACCCCGTTTTCGGGGTAATCGGCGTCCAAAACCTTTTCCACGCCGATCCGGTGTCCCGGTTCAATACGGTGCGTAATTGCTGGTCGATCCCTCTGGTGCAGGTCACCCGGACAAATAAATGTGGGACGGATGATCCATGGAGGAGAATGGTGATGAAGCAGTATGTCGGACTGGATGTATCGCAAAGGGAAACTGCGATCTGTGTTGTTGATGAGGCTGGCAAGCTTGTCTTTCGGGGCAAGGCAAAATCAGACCCCGGCGTCAGGGTCTCGGGGACTGGTGTCGCGCCGTTCGAGCGGGAATACGAGGCAAGTGACCAGCGGCGCTTCTTCGTCCCCTGCCCTCGCGCCCGCATGTCCTGCAAGAAGGCCGAGCGCTGACCACGAGATTGAGATCCGCGCGCCATAGAATTCCTAGAGTTCGCGGGGTATAAGACAAATAGCGGTGTGCTCCGTGGCCCTGATCAGGAGCCGGCGGGATCCATGCCGGGGGGCGTTGAGCGCAATTGCTGCGCCTACCGGATGAAACGCCGCCTTGGGGCACCAGCACTCGGTTATGAACGAGGTCGTTCAGGTGAGAAGGCCATTGTCGCTTGCGGTTAAGCTAGGACGCACGACCTATGAAGATTGCCAACGTCGGGTGGCGCGGGCACCCTGTCCGACATTCATGGGAAAAATCGGGACTCTGTTTTGGAATAAAGAGTTCAAGGATTTCCACGCACTCCCGAACACGGACAGCGGTAACATGTACGTTCCTAAGGGCGAATGGAAGCCAGCAACAGCGGACGTGCTTGAGCTGACCGGACAGGCTGTGCCGTTGGCGTATCAGGGTTGCCGCGCCGAGCTTGACCGGATGCCGCGCCGCGAGGCGGCTCGGGCGTGAGAGAAACGCGCATTAGAGTCCGTGCAGGATGGGATTGGATCGACTGGCGCGAGCTGTGGCAATCGCGGGATCTTATCGTGCTGCTCGTGCGCCGCGACCTCGTCACCAAATATGCCCAGACGATGCTCGGTCCGCTTTGGTTCGCAATCCAGCCGATCGTGATGTCAGTGGTCCTGTCGGTCGCCATAAACGGCGGTGCCGGTGTCTCGACGGAAGGGGTCCCGCCATTCCTCTTCAATCTCTGCAGCCTCGCGCCCTGGTTTTATTTTTCCCAGACCTTCGGCTCGGTCGGGGCCACCTTCGTCAACAATGCCGACCTATTCCAGAAGGTCTATTTTCCTCGCAGTACGGTTCCGTTGGCGTTGGGTCTGTCGAACCTGGTCGCGCTGGCCATCCAGACGGGCCTCTTCCTGATCGTCCTGGCCGGCTACCACGTCGGCGGTGCATGGACACCGTACTCCTGGCGGATCGTCCTCATTCCCCTCCTGTTCATTGAACTCGTCGTTTTCACGCTGGGCGCAGGTCTTTGCGTGGCATCACTTGCGGCACGCTATCGTGATCTCGTCCATGCCATGCAATACGTGCTCCTGGTCACCATGTTCGCCTCCCTGGTTTTCGTGCCGTTGTCCAGCCTGCCGGCTCACCTTCGCTGGCTCCTCTGGATCAATCCGCTTGCCGTGATCATCGAGAGCATGAGGTGGCTCGCACTCGATACGCCAGGGGTCACGGCAATTCAGTGGGTCATGTCGGTAGTGATCAGTCTGGGCCTGTTCTTGGCGGGGCTTCTCGCCTTCGAGCGGGCATCCCGCACTGCGGTCGATTTGGCCTGACCGGGACGGATGGCATGAATACAGCGATCGAGATCAAGAACCTATCCAAGCGGTACGATCTGCACCCTCGACCGACATCGCTGCGCGAGAGTGTCGGAGCGTGGCTTCGCCGGGGCGAAGCGTCCGAGGCCAAGGGTGAGCAATTCTGGGCACTTCGCGGCGTGTCGCTGTCGATCGAGGCGGGCGAAGTCGTCGGCCTCATCGGCCTTAACGGATCGGGGAAGTCGACTCTCCTCAAGATCCTCTCGCGCATTACGGATCCGTCGACGGGAGAAGTTCGCATCCGCGGCCGCGTAGGCGCGTTGCTCGAGGTTGGCGCCGGCTTTCACGGGGATCTTACCGGACGGGACAATATCTACCTCAGCGGAGCCATTCTCGGCATGTCGAGGGCGGAGCTGGACAGGCGCTTCGATGAAATCGTCGCCTTCGCCGAGATAGAGCGCTTTCTCGGTGTACCTGTAAAGCGCTATTCGAGTGGCATGTTCGTTCGCCTGGCCTTCGCGGTGGCCGTCCATCTTGATCCGGACATTCTCATTCTCGACGAGGTCCTGTCGGTCGGGGACTCGCGCTTCCAACGCAAGTCCCTGTCCAAGATCGAAAGCCTCGTCACGAAGGGGGGAAGAACGGTGCTACTCGTGAGCCACAACATGGATACGGTCAATAGGCTGTGCTCACGCTGCCTTTGGCTCGAATCCGGAGCGGTGAAGGCCTTAGGCGAAACGCGAGAGGTCGTGGCCAGCTATCTGGCCTCGGCGGGCGACTTCGCCGGATCGAGAAATGGAATTGATGTTTCGACGGCACCACGGACCGGCAACGGCAATGCCCGCTTCCTCGGTGTTTCCATCGACAGCGGCGACGTCTCTTCGTCGGGTCAGATCTGCACGGACGGGCCGTCCCGTTTCACGCTCGACATCGAGGCTGAAGAAGACATCGACGTAGACAGTCTTGCCGTGGCTATTAATAGCCTCTCGGGCCTCAAGCTAGTCAATGCGGACACGGCGCTGCTGGGCAAGACCTGCCGGCTGCGGGCGGGCCGGAACCGGGTGGCCGTCACGATCGATCGATTGCATTTGCTGCCGGGGACGTACGGCCTCGAACTATGGATGGGACAAAGATCGGGCGACTATCTTGCAGGCGACATCCTGGATCACGTCCACCATGCCTGCCGCGTCGAGATTCTCAGGCCCGGCGGATCTGATGGAACCGTACTTCCCTCGGAGGGCCTGATCCCCTGCGTCTACGATTTCGAGGTCGAAGCCTGACGGGAAGGACGAACTATTGCGCCAACCAGCGATCGATTGCAGGCGAGGCGACCGATGCCGGCCCAATTTCCGACCGCGAAGTACAGGTTGATGAATGAAGGCCGCCGATCGCGGCCGCCGATCCAGTCGCGTATCGCGGCGGGTAAGGCATAAAGCGTCTGACTCAGCGCGGAGCGGGCGCATTTCGCGACGCAGGATGCAAAACCTCTCTCCCAGACCAGGGCGTCCACAAGTACCTGCGAGATGCCGAGACCGAACGCCAGCCGTTTCAGGTAGCCGGGCGTGGTCCGGACGGCGGGGATAACGTGATCGATTACGCAATCGGGCGTGTACCATAGATCCCACCCGCACGCCGCAATCCGAAGGCTGATCTCCGTGTCTCCCCCCGACACAAGCCTTCGGCCGATGCGGTCGGCGAGAAGCGGTGCTTCGATCCAGCCCGTCTGCTCGAGGGCGGCGCGCCGCAGGACTATCCCGGCTCCGACCAGCCCCCATATCCGGCAGGCGTCGAACCCATGGTCCTGGCAGGCCAAAGTCCAGCCCACGGCATCGGGAAGCGGCTCGGCGCCGTTCTCCCAGCAGGGCCTGACAACCCCGCCGAAGGCTCCGCAGCGGGGATGCGCGTCGGCGAAAGCGATCGCGTTTGTCAGCCAGCTTTCATCGAGCAGGCAGTCATCGTCGACGAAGGCCAGCCACTCACCGGCCGCTTCCCTGACGCCACGCCGGCGCGCGGGCGTCAGCCCCTGCTGGTGTTCACTCACAACACTCAGCCGTCCTATTTGCTTGGCGTTCCTATGGCGCTCGACGACAACGCGGGTGTCATCCGTGCAGTTGTTGTCGACAACGAGGACTTCCCAGGATCGATCGTGGCAGTCCTGCCGCGCCAAACGATCCAGAGTTCGATCGAGAACAGACGCATTGTTGTACGTACAGACAACGACGCTGACTTTGCAGGTTCCGCTCAAGATGAGCTCCTTTAATTGAATTTCCCGCGCGCAAGCGACCTGGCGAAGGTCTGCCGCGAGCCTGCCGATATTGTATCATTTGCAGAGGCTTCGCGCGCTCTTGGCCGTATTTTGGCCTGCGGCATTGCAACCTGACAGAAGTTTCATGGCATTGCCGAGCCGACCGCCGGGGATCCCTAGCCTTCCAAGGGCGTAGCAACTTCCATAAGCGCGGTCAGGCGCGAGGTCATTACGATCTTGCGCCCCGCGATCGGCACCCCTAACATGGGTTTCCAATCACGTGGAAACGTGGCCGGGCCGAGTTCGAACGCCTCGGAGCGAGGTCGATGACCAAGGTAGGCCGCTCACCGCCTGGAGGAGCGCAGCAGCCCGGTAGCGCGAAGCCAGGGCGTGAGGCCATTTGGCAGGACCCGACGGTATGTGATGACTGACAGCGCCCGGGTCGTTCGCTACACAAAATTCAGAATGCTTTCGCGTCGTCTGTTGCCGGAAGTAGTCAAGAGACGATTGAGGCGGTTCATTAGACATGGCCCGCCCGGCATCGGAAGGGTGCGCTTCGGCGACTTCGGGGCGACTGTCCCGATCAGTCGAAATTTCGGGTACGACCGCGGGACACCGATCGATCGAGTCTACATCGAGCGATTTCTGGCCGAACACGCGTCAAGAATCCACGGCAGAACGCTTGAAGTCGTCAATGACGACTACACGGCTCGCTTCGGTGGACAGAGAACGACAATGCGCGATATCGTTGATTTCCGTCCTGAGAACACGCGCGCGACGATCATCGGCGACCTCACGAACCTGAGCTCGGAATGGAACGACAAGTTCGATGCGATCGTACTGACCCAGACCCTGCATTTAATCTTTGACCTGCAGGGGGCCGTTTCCGCGCTGTACCGGCTCCTCAAGAGCGGCGGCTCATTACTTGTAACGGTGCCGGGTCTGACGCCCATCGATCATCATCAGGAATATGAAACGTGGTATTGGTCGCTGACGGAAGCTTCAGCTCGCCGATTGTTCTCGGATGTCTTTGGGGCGAACTCGACGCAAATCGCCGTCTTCGGCAACGTCTGTTCCGCGGTATGCTTTCTCGAGGGTATCGCCGCGGAAGAGCTCAAACCGGAGATGCTGCTCAAGCTGGATCGTCACTTTCCCGTCACCATCGGCATATGCGCCACAAAGGGCTGATGGCATGGCTTGGAGGCTCAAGACAAAGTTGCGGCGCGTCTTGCGTCGCCGTGCCGTCAAGCCGGTGATCCTGATGTATCATCGCATCGCTGCAACTGAGCTGGACCCTTGGGAACTAGCCGTTTCGCCGACCACTTTCGAGAAACAGGTCCGGGATCTGACAAAGACGAGATGCGTGCTGCCATTGCGCGAATTCGCATTAAGGCACATCGACGGAAGCCTTCCGCGTGACGCTGCCGCCATTACCTTCGACGACGGCTACGCGTGCAATGCCTTGATCGCGGCACCCGTCCTGGTAACGCTTGGTCTTCCGGCCACGTTCTTTCTGGTAACGTCTATGCTAGGGAAAAGCGACGAGTTCTGGAACGATGCTCTCGAACGGGTAATCTTCGATCCTGGGGCAGCAGGACCGGCCTCCATCGTCGTCGCCGGTCGCGAGGCGCATGTCGATCTGGGTGAGCAAGCGGATGATCGCGAGTTAGGTCGAGGTTGGCGAGCTATGCGGGAGCCGCCTCGAACTGCGCGCGAGCGTGCCTATTTCAAGCTCTGGAAGGTTTTGAAGCCGGCCTCGTTTGAAGTGCAGTACCAGGCAATCGAGTCACTCGCGCGCCAGGTCGGCAGCGACTTGGCGCCGCGAACAAGCCACCGGCCCATGACGACTGATGAGGTCCGGCTGCTCTCGCGAAGGCCGCATCTGGACGTTTCAGGTCACACGGAAACCCACGTTTCCCTCCCATTGTGGCATCGGGACGTCCAGCTGAAGGAGATCCAGCAAAGCCGCCAGACATGCGAGGACCTGTCGGGCCGCCCATGCACCACATTCGCCTACCCCTATGGCGACTATTCCGACCTGACCGTCGAATGCGCAAAAGAGTCGGGGCTGGCTTGCGCCGTGTCTGCCCATCCCAGACCTATGTCGAAGGCGGACCACCCTCTAGTGCTGCCGCGGATCATGATGACGAACGAGAGCATTGCCGGACATCTGGGGGTAGATTGATGCACCAGCCCGTCTTGTGATCCGGCCTTCGCGTCAAGGCGACATCGCACCTGTCTCGACAATCGGAAGCACGAAATTCTGCGCCATCAAGGCTTGGCAGATCTGCTCCTTGAGCAAAGGGCCCGCCGAGCGCTCTCGCATCAGGCTGGCCAAACCCAGGACAAGTTTCCTCTGGGCGACCAAGCGAGTGGCCGTTCCAATCAGTACAGAAAGCGGAGCTTTTTTGAAGTAAGTCCACAATACTTCCCGTAAATACCGCTCAATGACAATCTCCCTGACACGGCCATTCGAGAAATCCTCGTCGACCAGGATTTCCGACTGTCCGATCTGGACCTCATTAGAGCAAACGACGGCGACAAAAGACCTGATGCCTGGACCAAGATCGATCTGCGGAATCGCCCCGGGAATTCGGACGACCTGCGAGGCCACGCTTCCCACAATCTTGATGGCATCGGATGCATCGGCCGCTGCGGCGAGACGTTCGGTATGGTCCAGCACGTCGTTCACGAACGAAGGCCCGCACTGAGCGATCGCGCCTATCTTCTGCAGGAACTCTTGAAGTTGGGGCTTCAGTGCCGGCCAGCAGGCTTCCCAGTCGGGCCTGAAGTCGCCTAATCCGATGGGAATGGCGTCGAACAAAGCCGCTCCGATGTCGGAAGCTGACAAGGGCTCAGCAGGAAGAGCCTGCATCCCCTTCAGGATGCCCTGGAACGAGTGCTTGCGTGCAACGGCAAGACCCGCCAACCAACTGGCAAAACGATATGCCGCAGCGGGGAACTCGGCAGGAGATGCGCCTTCGGCGTATATGGGTTTGGGGCTGGGAACCCGGGGATCGGGGCCGTGCCCGCGGGCGATGACGATGAGACCGTCTCGAAACTCCTGCTCATACTTGGTGCTGAGCGAGGACTCCGTCTGGCGATAGAAGGCCACGAAGTCATCGACGCCCCTGCAGCGGGCGCCGGACCGGACGACGCGTTGCCAGAGATCCCAGTCTGCGCAGCCCATCAAAGCTTCATCAAACCCGCCAAGCTCGTGAAAGGTCGAGTTTTTCAAAATGCATGCGTGGACCATAAACGTCGCCGTTGATGCAAGGCGATGGAATAAGTCGCCCCCGGGAAGGTGTACCTGCGATCGATCCTGGGTGCGGTCCCCGCACACGCGAAGGCCTAAGGCGTGCACAAGGTGCACATCCTGGCCAGCAACGCGCAATAAGGAGCCAAGGGCAGTAGGACCAAGCCAATCGTCGCTGTCGAGAAAGAGCAACCAATCTGCCTTTGCTTTTGCCGCTCCCCTGTTTCTGGCCGCAGCAGCACCTTGCTGTGTCTGCAACAAGAGCGAAATTCTGGCGTCTTGGGACGCGAGCTTCTGAAGCACGGCGGGTGTTTCATCGGTTGACCCGTCGTCAACGAGAATGGCTTCCCAGTCGGCGACGGATTGCGCCTTAAGGGACGCCACCGCTTCGAGGATTAGCATGGGCTGATTGTGAACGGGGATGACGATGGAAACCTGCGGCATAGCGGACCTGTTCAAAGGCTTTCGAGCAACTCGCGACTTTCAAGGATCTCGCAAACAGAGCGCCTTCGTGGTGTCAACCAATCCGTAGAATGTTAACTTTCCGGGAGCGGTTCAAGATGGCAAAAGGCAGCTCAGGGACGGATGGTGCGCCAGCGGATAACCAAGCGGCACAGCGGCCACAGAGGGCGCAGGACATTTCGCCGGAACCGAGAGCCGATAGACCGCCATGATGAGACGCCGATTTCTTTGAGCATGGAGCGGGTCTGGTTTTCGAGGCCCCTTCTTACGGTGACAAGCTGGGATCGAGTGACCAGCGTCGAGCGCACCCGTTGACTTTGCTCGATCTTGACGGCTACTTCCCGGTACCAGCCAATCCGAACCAGTTCAGCCAGTCCGCACGCGTCGTTTTCGTCGCTTTTATTCATTCTGGCGGACAGCGCGGCTTTGCCTATCGGGCGTCGATGCAAACGACGGGAAGACCGACGCGCTTCAGCTCATGCCAAAGGCAGCTCGACATGCGCCTCGTTTCGAATCCTTGCGCTCAGCGTGAGGCGCGTGCTTGCAAAAGGCCGCCGACAGAGCCAAGCGCGCGTTGAGACAGAACTGTTCGCTCCAGCGGCCGCCTCTGCCTGTCGGTTAGCGGAACCGCACAGCAATCAGCAAGCTTTTGATCTCAACGCCAAACGCGCCTACGATCCATCGTGGGATCGGGCGGCCGAGCGTCGTTATTTTTAGGAACCGACACGGCGATGTTGCGCAATTCAGCGTTTGGACTGAATAATCCCTTTCCCATGCCGTTCAGGCGATGGCCTCGATCTCGGCCCCCGCTGGCGGGTCTCGGTCTGGTCGCGCCGGTGCTCGCCACCAGCCCCAAGACGCGGGAAGCTCTGTGCTCCGGAGCCATCGGCCCAGCCGTCATCCCTAGGATGCTAGAGGCATAATACACCAGAGTTGCCGTATCCGGCGCTAACCTGGATCAGGAAGTGATCGACCCAATTGATCTGGATCAGGGCGAGCGCCCGGGTCCTGGTGTATCCTATTCGATTGCGCTTCACCAAACGAGGAAGTCGCTCATGCGAAGGATCGAGACCTGGGTTCTTCTGGCCGACGCGTCGCGGGCCCGTGTGCTGCGCGCTCCGGAACGCGCGGTCGACGGAATGCACGCGCCAATCGAGACGATCTTCGAGTCCAGCGTCGAGCATCTGCGACTGGGCGATATCATGACGGATGCCCCCGGACGCAGCTTCCAGTCGGTCGGCACAAGTCGCTCGTCGATGGAATACCGCTCCGACCCCGTTCTTGACGAGACGCGAAGGTTCGCCGCGGATCTGCTTTCGCAGCTCGAGACCCGTCTCGCCGCAGGTGAATTCGACCAACTCGTGATCTGTGCGCCGCCCCGCATGCTGGGCCTGTTCCGGGATGCCATGCCGGACCGGATTGCTGCGGCCGTCAGTTCGGAGGTTGCGAAGGACTTCACCAAGTTGCCGGAGCTCGAGCTTCGAAGGCTGCTCGAGCGGCTGGATTGACCCGATGAAGGCGGCCGGCACCAGGTTCACGGACCGCGCCGACGCCGGTCGGCAGTTGGCGGCGAAACTCTTGCCGATGGGGCTGCACGATCCGGTTGTCTATGCCCTTCCGCGTGGCGGCGTTCCTGTGGCGCTGGAGATCGCTCTGGCGCTCCGGGCGCCGCTCGACCTCATCCTCGTGCGCAAGATCGGTGCTCCGGGCGCGCCGGAACTGGCACTTGGCGCCGTCGTCGATGGTGAAAACCCGCAAACGGTCGTCAACGAAGAAGTGCGCCGCCAATCCGGCGCTGACGATGCCTTCCTCGATCGGGCGCGCAACCGCGAACTTGCTGAACTTGAACGCCGCCGGACCCGCTATCTCGCGGGCCGTCCGCCGGTGGCACCGACGGGGCGCACCGCGATCATCGTGGACGACGGGCTCGCGACCGGGGCGACCATGAAGGCGGCGCTGAACGCGATTCGGCGGCAGGGCGCCACGAAGGTCTGCGTAGCCGTGCCGGTAGCGCCGGAGGAGGCGCTGGAGGACATCGCCGAACTGGCCGATCTGGTTGTCTGCCTGCATCCGGGGCGGCCATTCTACGGCGTGGGCGCCTTCTACGACGATTTCCATCAGTTGACCGACGAAGAGACCGTCGGACTGCTGCGCCAGCGCTGGGCGGAGCGCCAGGATGGGCGCGCGGACCCGCCGCCCTCGCCCGCCAGGCGTATGCTGGCGGTGCCGCCGCTTGGCCTTGTCGGCGAACTTCGCGTGCCGGTCGAGCCGCGCGGGATCGTCCTGTTCGCGCATGGCAGCGGATCGAGTCGCCTCAGTCCACGCAACGTCGCGGTCGCTGAAACCCTCAACTATCACGGCTTCGCCACGCTTCTGCTCGACCTCCTGACACCGGCCGAGGCGCAGGACCGCCGCAACGTCTTCGACATTCCGCTGCTTGCGGATCGAGTGATCGAGGCGGCGCTCTACCTCAGCGGCGAGCCCGACGTCGCCGATCTGCCGCTCGGCCTTTTCGGGGCCAGCACCGGCGCCGCGGCGGCGCTGCTCGCTGCGGCCGAACTGCACGGCCGCATCGCCGCGGTGGTCTCGCGCGGGGGCCGCCCCGATCTGGCCGGGCGACGGCTTGCCGAAATCGTGGCCCCCACGCTCCTGATCGTCGGCGGCGACGATCGCCATGTGCTGGAACTGAACCGGCAGGCCCTCGCGGCGCTCACCTGCGAGAAGCTCCTGAAGGTTGCTCCCAATGCCGGCCATCTTTTCGAGGAGCCCGGCGCGCTCGAGAGGGTGACCGAACTGGCGGTCGCCTGGTTCGAGCACTATCTGACAGCGCCCGCGCCAGTCGCACCGCCAAAGGTTCCAGGCGTGCCGGCGCGGCCGGTGTCGATCGTCGCGACCCTTCGCAACGCCGCCGAGCCGCTGCCTCGCCTCGACGATCCGGACTTCGCAGGCGCCTTCGATCGGTTTGCATCGTCGCGCGTCGTTCTGCTGGGCGAAGCCTCGCACGGCACATCCGAGTTCTACCGCGCCCGCGCCGCCATCACCCGGCGCCTGATCGAGCGTCACGGCTTCACGATCGTGGCCGTCGAGGCAGACTGGCCGGATGCCGCCGCCATCGACTGCCAGATACGAAAGCTGCCTTGCCGGCCGACGCGGGTGCGACCGTTCACCCGGTTCCCAACCTGGATGTGGCGGAACCGCGACGTTGACGACTTCGTCGCTTTCCTGAGACGCCACAACGCGGCCAAGCCGCCCGAGCAACGGGTGCGGTTCCACGGGCTCGATCTCTACAGCATGACCGCCTCGATCGCGGCGGTGCTTACATACCTCGACCGGGTCGATCCGACCGCGGCGGCGGAGGCGCGCGCCCGCTATGCCTGCCTTGCCCCGTGGTCGCGGGAATTTGCCGCCTATGGCCGGGCATCGCTTAGCAAGGGCTATGCGCTCTGCGAAGTGCCGGTGACCCGCATTCTCGTCGATCTGCTGCACAAGGAACTGCAATACGCGAACAGGGATGGCGAGGAATACTTCGACGCGGCGCAGAACGCCCGGCTCGTCGCCGACGCGGAACGCTACTACCGGGTGATGTACTACGGCGCGCACGAATCGTGGAACCTGCGCGACCGGCACATGTTCGAGACGCTGCAGCGCGTGCTGGCCCAGGCAGGGCCTGACAGCAAGGCTCTGGTCTGGGCCCACAACTCCCACATCGGGGACGCCCGATTCACCGACATGGGAACGGAGCGGCGAGAACTCAACATCGGCCAGTTGTGCCGCCAGTCCTACGGAGCCGACGCGGCCCTGATCGGGTTCGGCACCCATTCAGGCACGGTCGCCGCCGCTTCGGAATGGGACGCGCCGATGGAGATCAAGACGGTTCGCCCCTCGCGCCCGGACAGCTACGAGGCGCTGTGCCACCAGGTGGGGCAGGAAAGGTTCCTGCTAGACCTGCGCCGAGATCACCTTGAGGAAGGCGTTCGGAACGCGCTGGCCCAGCCCCGGCTCGAGCGTTACATCGGTGTGATCTATCGCCCCGAAACCGAGCGCTGGAGCCACTACTCCGCCGCATCACTGCCCGATCAGTACGACGCTTATATATGGTTCAACGAGACCGAGGCCGTGGTACCTTTGCCGACCCAAGTCACCGCCGGCGAGGACGAAACCTACCCGTTCGGGCTCTGACGCGGCACCTCGGATGCGTCTGGGGCAGCGAGAAACACCGAACCGACCTGCCGCGCGCGCTGATCGGACGGTGGCAATCACCAGACGACAAAGCCATGCCTGAGATGCAAACCTCTGAGCTTCGGAAGGCCGGAAGCCCTGTTCAGATTGACGATGCCCTCGTACTGCTGACTGCCGCCGCCGGGTAGCCGACCGTCTGCGCAAACGTGACCAAATGCCCCGCCGGGGAGATCGAGGGGCAAGCTATGCTGGCTTAACCTGGTGTCCGAAAAACCAGCAGCAGGCCACGATTAAGCAGCCCCGCGGCGGTTGGTACGCCCGAGCGTGTTGTAGGCGAAGGTCAGGAACAGGCTCTGTCGTATGTTGCCCAGTGCGCGCGGACTCTTCGGGGTGACGGAAAAACGCGCTCGTCCGGAGCAGGCTGAGGCAGCGATCGCGAACTCGGTCGTCTGCTACTCGTAAGGTCCGGCATGTGATGGCGCTGCAGGATCCAACCTCGACCCTCGCACTGTCCGGCAAGGCATCCCAAGAAATGAGGCGTCACGACAACTCAAGATATGCCTCTGCAAGAGATAAGGGCGTGGCTGTCCTTCTGGATAAACTGCGAGCATTGTACGTTGAAGAAAATAATCATCCGCCATCGGGTTTCGTGGCAATAGCGCTAAGCGATGACGTATGGGAAAGATTCTGCCATGAGCAGGCTGTCGCATTCCGAAGTCCATATGGTTCATCGCATCGGCTGGTTGCGCGCCGCCGTGCTCGGGGCGAACGACGGCCTCGTCTCCACCGCCAGCCTGGTGGTCGGAGTTGCGGCGGCAGGATCCGGTCGTCCGGAAATCCTGATCGCGGGCCTTGCCGGGCTTGTCGCTGGTGCAATGTCGATGGCGGCCGGCGAGTATGTCTCCGTCAGTTCGCAAACCGATGCGGAGCAGGCCGACATTGCCCGAGAGACCCGTGAACTCAAAGATATGCCCGAAGCCGAGCTCGTCGAACTCACCCGCATCTACACCGCGCGGGGGCTGGACGAAGGTCTTGCCCGACAGGTTGCGATCCAGCTGACTGCGAAAGACGCACTCGGCGCCCATTCGCGTGATGAACTCGGCATATCGGAGACGGTGACCGCGCATCCGGTTCAGGCCGCCCTGGTGTCAGCGGCGACCTTCGCTGTCGGGGCCGTCGTGCCGCTGATCATCGCAGTTCTCGCGCCCGCTACCCAGATCACGCTGATCGTCGCGATCACGACGCTGGCAGCACTTGCCGTGCTTGGTGGGCTCGGCGCATCGGCCGGAGGTGCGGGCATCGTCAAGGGTGCCATGCGGGTCACCTTCTGGGGCGCGCTTGCAATGGCGTTGACGGCCGGAATCGGCGCGCTGTTCGGAACCGTGGTGTAATGGCGTCCTCGCCGCACAGCGGCCTGTCGCGGATGTTGGGAGCAGCCCATGGCAAACTCGACGCGTGACTCGAGATACTGGAACCAGGACGTCACTACCCTGGCCGCATCTCTGGGCGCGGGATGGGGCGGTCTCACGACGGATTGGGCGGCATCGCAGCTTGCCGCCGTGGGCCCCAACAGCGTGGAGGATGCCCCCCGACTGAGCGTGCTGCGCCTGCTGCTCAGGCAGTTCGAAAGTCCGCTCGTCCTGATCCTGGTCTTTGCGGCCGCCGTTTCCCTCTTCCTTCAACAATGGATGGATGCGGGGATTATCCTGGCCATCGTGCCGGGCGATGTGATCTTTCTGTCGGCGGGAAACCTGATCCCGGCGGATGGGATCATCCTGGAGGCGCAGAACCCGGCAAACAGCTTGTGTGCTGCAGGATATCCAGACCTCGTCTCTCGCCCAGAGCGACAGGACAAAGGATTGATCGAGATCAAGGACCCCTATCGTTTTAGGGGCATCAGTGCTGCGGCCACTTTGGGGCAACACAATGAACAACGAAGTGACCGACCTTCTCCTGCACTGCCGCCAGGCCCGCTCCACCGGGCAGGACTTCCCCTCAATCTGGTCCGGTATTCTTAAAGGATATCCGTTGGTTTTGGGCTCTCCGGTTCAGGGACATGACGGCGACTTCGAACTGGCGGTTGGCCTCGACGCCCGTCTTGACGGCGCTTGCAACGTCGATGCGCTTGTCCGTGATCAGGGGAATTGACCATGCGGGCCGCCCGCTTCCCTCGCTCAGTGTACCAGGCATCACCTCGTCGATATCGACGAGCAACAGTTCCACGGCGCCGAAGGTGGCGCCGCACCTTTCAGACTGTTCAGACCCGACCCTTCTCTGTCACCACCCATTCCAGGATCGTCTGGACAGCAACGAGGCCCGGGTCGTCGGTCTTTCTCATGTGGGTCAGCAACTGGAACCACAGATCGTCGCCGGCACGCTCGACGAATTCGCGAACGGCGCCGGCGACAAATGCATCGGTTGTCATGAAAAAATGTGATGCCCGGGCGCCGATGGCTACGGCAACCGCCGGATCAAGTGTTCGCAAGACTTCCGCCGCGACACCGGGCCGGTCAATTTGCGCTATAAGGTCGCCTAGCATCGGTTATCCTCACTCGATCCATCCGGTGTCGCATCGCGTCAATCGTGAACGAGCAGCTTGGCCCATCTCACTGTACCAGCGGCGATTGAGCCGGCTCGAGATCGACGCCTACGATATCGGCCCTTGCCGCCAGCACACTGATATATTGACGAACCGCCTTTTCTTCGACGCTCTTGTTCAGACGTCTGGCGATCTGGTCACGAACCGCATCGAACGGGATCTTTTCTCCGCGGATGCGTCGATCGATTGCGATGATGTGAAACCCGAAGCGTGTCTTTACGAGATCGCGCACCAAGCCCGTCGGCCCCAGCTTGAACAGGACCTGCTCGAACTCCGGCACCGTATCTCCACGTCTCAACTGGCCGAGATTGCCGCCATGCTCTCCCGACGGGCAGTTGGACAGTTCACGGGCAAACTCGTCGAAGCGGTCGGGCTCGGCGTGCAGCGTGTTCAGGGTGTCCTCGGCCCGCGTCCTTATTTCAGCAATTGGTGTGCCAGCCGTCACCTGGAAAAGGATATGGCGCGCATGGACGAGATCTCCGCTTATGAACTCGGCGGGATAGCTCTCGTAGTACCGCCGGCACTCCTCATCGTCCGGCGTCGGCGTGACAACCTCGTGTTCGAGCAGACTTTCGGTTGCCCGTTCGATCTGCGATCCGTCGGAGATGTCGGCACCCAGCAATCCGATCTCGACGGCACGTTGCCTCAACAGTTCCCGTGCGGCGACGAGTGCCGCCGCCTCGTTATCTTCATCGCAAGCGACCTCTGTACCGTTGACCGTGATCGTCATGATCGGATCGGCTCCTTGGCCCGCGTTTTCGGCGTGCGCACGATCTGGTAGGGCCGGAACAGGTAGGCGAGCGCCCCCGCCCCGCTCCAGATGTGGATCATCCGGGTGAATGGCGAAACGAGGAACAGGGTAAAGCCGAGAAGGATGTGCATCTTGTAGACGAGTGGAACGCCGGTCATCAGCGCCGCTGCGTTGCCGTTGAACGTCACGATCGACTTCACGTAGCCGGTCAGCGTCTCGAACAGCGCACCATCCATGTGGAACGCCGAAAGCGGCACCGTCAGCAGCCCCAGCGCCAGTTGGCACCACAGCATGACGGTCACCACAATATCCCATTTCCGGCTGTTCAGACGGACGCGCTTGTCTCCGAGCCTCCGCGCCAGCAGGATTGTCATGCCGACTATGGCGACAAGCCCCGCGATGCCTCCGACGACCATCGCAAGTAGCTGATGGGCAACCGGCGACAGCGCCCAGTCGACCGCCCAGTGCGGTGCCAGAAAGCCGATGAAATGTCCGAGGATGACCACGATCACGCCGTAATGGAAAAGATTGGAGCCGAGCGTCAATTGCCGTTTTCTCAAGATCTGCGAGGAATCGCTCTTCCAGGTGTAGGGTTCGCGGTCGAACCGGATCAGGCTGCCGATCAACAGGATCGACAGGCAGACATAGGGATAGATGCCAAAGAGAAAGAGATTCAAATAGTTCTCGTAGTGCATCGGTCCATCTCCATCTTCAAGAGCTCGCAGCGCCTGGATTTGGCTGTGCGGAATCAGTCGGCTTTGCGAAGGCCGGTTGTTCGGCCCAGTCGCGGTCGAGAGACTCCACCGGCTCTCTGACCGGCTTTATTTCCGTGCCGTCGACCGGCTGTTCGCCGGCAATGACGATCAAGGCCTGCAGGACGGCTGCATGGCGGCTTTGCCGGGCTATCAGCGATCGGGCGATGGTCTTAATGATGTGGGCGCAGTCGGCGAGCAGTTCGCGCGCTTCGCCAATCTCCAGGCAACTCAGATATTCGAGGACGACCGGCAGATAATCCGGCAGTTCCCGCGTGTCGAGTTCGAAGCCGGCCGTCTCGTACAACTGCTTCAGTTCGACCATGGCGGTCCCGCGGTCACGGCTTTCGCCGTGCAGATGTTCGAAGAGATTGAGCGACAAGGCGCGGCCCCGGTCGAAGAGATCGACATAGCGTTCTTCGACCGACAGAAGATCGCCTTCGCCCAGTTCGTCGATCAGGCCGACAAGCTCTGTCCGCTGCCGGTCGCCTACAAGCGGCGACGCCCGCACGACGCCGGCGATCTCCGGCAGGGCTTGCCGCATGTCCGCGTTCGGATAGGACAATAATGCACTGAATGCCTTGAATAGCAGGATCGTCATCACGGTCTCCTCAAGTATCGAGCGCGCGTTCTGGCCTCAATTTCCGCCGGCCCATCTTGCCTCCGAACAGCGTCGAATGCGGCGGTCCGGCGTCGCAGCCATTGCCGAAGCTGAAGCCGCAGGAGCCGCGAAGGCCATAGGCATCCTCGCTTTCCTCGCGATGGCTTGTCGGAATGACGAAGCGGTCCTCGTAATTGGCGATCGCGAGATAGCGGTGCATCTCCTCGACCTGTGCGACGGTCAAACCGGCCTGCTGGAGTACGGCGGGGTCGTCATCCTCGCCGAGTTGCCGCTGGCGATAGTAGATCCTCATCGCCAGCAGCCGCTCGAGAGCGGAAACAACCGGTGCTTCGGCTCCAGCGGTCAGGAGATTGGCTAGATAGCGCACGGGTATCCTGAGCGAGCGCACGTCGGGAATGCCACCGACCGTTTCGATCTCGCCGGCATTCGCACGCGACTGGATCGGCGACAGAGGCGGCGCGTACCAGACCATCGGAAGGGTCCGGTATTCCGGATGCAGCGGAAAGGCGATCTTCCATTCCACAGCCATCTTGTAGACCGGAGAGCGTTGTGCCGCGGTAATCCAGTTGTCGTTGATCCCGTCGGCTTTGGCCTTCTCGACAATCTCCGGGTCGTTCGGGTCGAGAAAGACATCCAGTTGCGCCTGATAGAGGTCCTGCTCGTCCTCGACGGACGCCGCTTCCTCGATCCGATCGGCATCGTAAAGCAGCACGCCCAGATAGCGGATACGGCCGACGCATGTCTCCGAACAAACGGTCGGCTGGCCGGCCTCGATGCGCGGATAGCAGAAGATACATTTCTCCGCCTTCCCGGACGTCCAATTGTAGTAGATCTTCTTGTAGGGACAACCCGAAACGCACATGCGCCAGCCACGGCACTTGTCCTGGTCGATGAGAACGATGCCGTCCTCCTCGCGCTTGTAGATCGATCCCGAGGGGCATGAGGCGACGCAAGCCGGATTAAGGCAATGCTCGCACAATCGCGGCAGATACATCATGAAGGTGTTTTCGAACTCGCCGTAGATGTCCTTCTGCACGGCCTCGAAGTTATAATCTTTCGACCGCTTCTCGAATTCGCCGCCGAGGATTTCCTCCCAGTTCGGCCCCCACTCGATCTTGTCCATCGGTCGGCCGGTGATCAGCGAAAGCGGCCGGGCAACGGGCGTGGTCGGCAGCTCCGGTGCTTTCTGGAGATGCTCGTAGTCGAAGGTGAACGGCTCGTAGTAGTCGTCGATCTCCGGCAGATGCGGATTGGCGAATATCTTGGCGAGGATCGACAGACGCCCACCCTGCTTCGGAAGGATCTTGCCGCTCTTCTTGCGCTTCCAACCGCCCTGCCAGCGTTCCTGGTTTTCCCAGTCCTTAGGGTAGCCGATGCCGGGCTTTGTCTCGACATTGTTGAACCACGCGTATTCCATGCCCTGGCGCGAGGTCCAGACGTTCTTGCAGGTGACCGAACAGGTGTGACAGCCGATGCACTTGTCGAGGTTCATCACCATTGCGATCTGCGCGCGGATCTTCATGTTACAGGCTCCTGCTGATGGGTCGGATCCACCGGGTTCGAATGGTCGAGCCAGTCGATCTTGGTGAGCTTTCGGACAATGACGAACTCGTCGCGGTTGGAACCGACCGTGCCGTAGTAGTTGAAACCCCAGGATAACTGCGCATAGCCCCCGACCATATGGGTCGGTTTCAGCACCGTTCGGGTGACGGAATTGTGGATGCCGCCGCGAAGGCCCGTGATCTGCGATCCCGGCACGTTCACGATCTTTTCCTGGGCGTGATACATCATGCACATGCCCTCCTTGACCCTCTGGCTGACAACGGCGCGCGCGGCAATCGCTCCGTTGACGTTGAACAATTCAATCCAGTCGTTGTCGACAATGCCCGCCTTCTTAGCATCCGTCTCCGAGACCCAGACGATCGGCCCGCCGCGCGACAGCGTCAGCATCAGAAGATTGTCGGTATAAGTCGAGTGGATGCCCCATTTCTGGTGCGGCGTGATGAAACTGAGGACGATCTCGGTTTCGCCATTACTCTTCTTGCCGAGCATCTCGGAAATCGTGCGGGTGTCGACCGGCGGGCGGTAGACGGCAAAGCTTTCGCCGAAATCGCGGAACCATTTGTGGTCCTGATAGAACTGCTGGCGCCCGGTCAGCGTGCGCCATGGAATCAGTTCGTTCACATTGGTGTAGCCGGCATTGTAGCTGACGTGCTCGCTTTCGATGCCCGACCATGTCGGCGACGAGATGATCTTGCGCGGTTGCGCCTGGATGTCGCGAAAGCGGATCTTCTCGTCCTCGCGCGTCCTGGCAAGGTGAGCGTGTTCGCGTCCGGTGATCTTACCGAGCGCCTGCCAGGCCTTGACCGCCACCTCGCCGTTGGTTTCCGGCGCGAGATACATGATGGTCTCGGCGGCGTCGATGTCGGTCTCGATCCGCGGCCGGCCATCCGTCGGTCCGCCATCGTTGACCCGGTAGTTCAGGTCGCCGAGGCCGCGCACCTCGTCCTCGGTGTTCCAGTTAATCCCCTTGCCACCATTGCCGAGCTTGTCGGCCAGCGGCCCCAGTGCGGTGAAGCGTCGATAGGTGTTCGGATAGTCGCGCTCGACAACCGAAATCTGCGGCGCGGTGACGCCCGGCACGAGATCGCATTCGCCCTTCTTCCAGTCCGCGACGTCGAAAGGCTGGGCGAGTTCGCCAGGCGTGTCGTGCATGATCGGTGTCAACACCACGTCGCGCTCGACGCCGAGATGACCCTCGGCCAGTTCTGAGAAGCGCTTCGCGATGGTCTTGTAGGTTTCCCAGTCGCTACGCGCTTCCCACACCGGGTCCACCGCCGTCGACAGCGGGTGGATAAAGGGATGCATGTCGGAGGTGTTGAGATCGTTCTTCTCGTACCAGGTGGCCGTCGGCAGAACAATGTCGGAATAGAGGCAACTCGTCGACATCCGGAAGTCGAGCGTCACGACGAGGTCGAGCTTGCCTTCGGGTGCCGGATCACGCCATTCGACCTCCTCGGGCTTGACGCCGTCCATCTCGCCAAGGTCCTTGCCCTGCAGGCCGTGACGCGTACCAAGGAAATGCTTCAGGAAATATTCGTGGCCCTTGCCCGACGAACCGAACAGGTTCGAGCGCCAGATGAACAGATTGCGCGGGAAATTCTTCGGATCGTCCGGGTCCTCGCAAGACATCGAAAGGCTGCCCGACTTCAGGCCGGCGACGACATGATCCTTCACTTCAACCTTGGCCTTGTCCGCCTCATCTGCGATCTTCAAGGGGTTGGTCGAAAGCTGCGGCGCCGACGGCAGCCAGCCCATGCGCTCCGCCCGCACGTTCATGTCGATCATGCTGCCCTGATAGGCCGCCTTGTCGGCAAGCGGCGAGAGAAGCTGGGAGACCTCGAGCTTTTCATAGCGCCACTGGTCGCTGTGCGCATAGAAGAACGACGTGCCGGCCATTTGGCGCGGCGGACGGACCCAGTCGAGCGCGAAGGTGAGCATGGTCCAGCCCGACTGCGGCCTGAGCTTCTCCTGCCCGACATAATGCGCCCAGCCGCCTCCCGACACACCGACGGTACCGCACATCATCAGGATATTGATGATCGAGCGGTAGCCCATGTCCTGATGATACCAGTGGTTCATTCCGGCGCCGATGATGACCATTGAGCGTCCGTTGGTCTTGGCGGCATTGTCGGCAAATTGACGGGCGACCGATATGGCCTGTTCGGCGTCAACGCCGGTGATCTGCTCCTGCCATGCCGGGGTATAGGGAACATTGTCGTCGAAGGACGCAGCACAGGCGCCGCCAAGTCCCCGATCGACGCCGTAATTGGCGCACAGAAGGTCGAAGACAGTCGCAACATGCGCCTCACCATCGGCAAGTCCGACGCGTCGCACCGGCACATTGCGCAGCATTATGTTGCCGCCCTGGTCGTTTTCGGGGAAGTGCTCGTGAAGCGTCCCGCCAAAATAAGGGAATGCCACGGATGCGACATCGTCGCGCTGATCGATGAGGCTGAGGGCGAGATTGATCTCATTTCCTGTTTCGCCGTCCTTCGGCTCCAGATTCCACCGCCCGAGAGCCTCGCCTTCGGATGGCCAGCGATACCCGGCCGCACCCTGCGGCACGACGAGGTTGCCGGTGTCCTCTTCTGTCGCGACGGTCTTCCATGCCGCGCGCTCGGAGGCCGGCGCGCCGGGCAGATCGCTCCGCCGGACGTAGCGGTCGGGAACCCATCGATCACCGTCCTGGCGCAGCCGCACCAGCATCGGCATATCCGTGTAGCGACGCGTGTAATTCTCGAAGTAAGGAACCTTCTTGTCGATGAAGAACTCCTTCATGACCACATGCCCCATCGCCATGGCAAAGGCGGCGTCAGTTCCCTGCTTCGGGTGGATCCACCGGTCGGAAAGCTTAGCGACCTCGGAATAGTCCGGCGTGATCGCCACGACGCTCGTGCCGTTGTAGCGCGCCTCGACGAAAAAATGCGCGTCCGGCGTGCGCGTCTGCGGTACGTTCGATCCCCAGGCAATAATGTAACCGGAGTTGTACCAATCGGCCGATTCCGGCACGTCGGTTTGCTCGCCCCATGTCTGCGGGCTCGAGGGCGGCAGATCGCAATACCAGTCGTAGAAGGACAGCAACGTCCCGCCGATCAGGCTGAGGTACCGCGCGCCAGAAGCATAGGAAACCATCGACATGGCCGGGATCGGCGAGAACCCGACAACCCGGTCAGGACCCCAAGTCTTGATGGTGTGGACGTTCGATGCGGCGATGATCTCGCTGACTTCGTCCCAGGTCGAGCGGACGAACCCCCCGCGCCCGCGCATTGCCTTGTAGGACTTCGTCGTTTCCGCGTCATCCATGATCGCCGCCCAGGCTTCGACAGGCTCGTGCAACCTACGCGCCTCGCGCCACGCCTTGATCAGCCGGCCGCGCACCATCGGATATTTGATCCGACTGGCGCTGTAGAGATACCAGCTGTAGGAGGCGCCTCGTGAACAGCCGCGCGGCTCGTGGTTGGGCATATTCGGCCGCGTGCGGGGATAATCGGTCTGCTGGGTTTCCCAGGTGACGACGCCGCTCTTCACGTAGATCTTCCAGCTGCAGGAACCGGTGCAGTTCACGCCATGGGTCGAACGTACGATCTTGTCGTGCTGCCAGCGCTGGCGGTAGCCCTCCTCCCACATCCGATCTTCGTCACGGAGTTCGCCGTGACCGTCCGCGAACGCCTCACGGCGCCGCGAGAGATAGGTCAGCCGCTCCAGAAAATGGCTCATTGCAGATCTTCTCCCTTCTCGAATTCTCAGCGCGCCGGCGAGCCGCGGGTCGTGCTGCTGCCATGAGACTTTTTAGCAACCGCCACGAGAAGCCAGGTCAGCAGAAGGCTGATGATTGCCAGGACAACGTAGACGACGTAGCCGCGGGCATAGCCAACGGTCCCAAACCATTCGACGAACTGGCCGAGAAGCGGGGGGACGGCAAAGCCGCCAAGCGCCCCAAGCCCTCCGACCCAGCCCGATGCGCCGCCGACTGCATCCGGCACGTATCGCGGGACCATCCAGAAGACCGCGGCATTGTTGACCCCCATGCCGATGGCGACAAGGACCTCACCGATGACCGCGACGAGAAAGAGGGACGAGACAGTCATCAGCACCGCGCCCGCCAGAAGCACGACCAAGGCTGCTACAGCCACGCGTTCCCCGCCCTGACGGTCGGCCCAGCTTCCGCCGGGCACGCGGATCAGCGACGACAGCAGAGAAAAGCCCGCCGTCAGGAAAATCGCGGTCCAGTGGGTCGAGTGAAAAAAGGTCTGCCAGTAAGTCGGCAGCCAGGCCGTCAGCGCCAGAAACCCGCCGAAGGTCGTGAAATAGAGGACGACCAGCGGCCAAGTACGCCATGTCCTTGCGGCCTTTGCGAGTGCCTTGAAGGCACTGTCCTGCGGAAACAGCTGCTGGCCTGCCGAGCTTGCGCTGCTGCGGGCATCCCCGCGGGGCAACCCGTCACGGCGAAACTGGAAGTAGGGAGCGTTGTGACCGAGGACGAAGTAGAGGACGATCCCGACGGCGACGATTGCTATCGAAACGAGATAGGCAGCCCAGAGCCCCCAGAACACGATGATGAGGGGTAGTATCAGCGCGACGAGGCCCGGAGAGGTGTTGCCGAGCCCGGCATATACCCCGAGCGCCCAACCCTGCTGGTTCTTGGGAAACCAGTAGGAAACCTGACCAATCCCGACGGAGAACGTGGCGATGCCGCAGCCACCCAAGGCACCGAACAGAAGCAACCACGGATATTGAGGCTGGCCCAGATGATCCGGATAGCGTGTCAGCAACAACCAATAGAGACCCGCGATGCCTACGACGGAAAGAAGCAGCAGGATCAGGAACGGCAGCTTGCCGCCGTTGTTGTCGACCCACGCACCAAATGGAATGCGCAGCAGCGAGCCGGTGAGCATCGGGATTGCAACAAGGACCCCAACCTGACCCGGCGTCAGCTTCATGACGTCGATGAAGCTGTGGGCTGTCGGCCCAAAAAGCGATACCGCTCCGAACCCGATGAAAAATCCGACAGTCGCGCCAAACAAAGCCTTGTTCGGGTTGCCGGCGATGCGCCGCTCGCTGTCAATGCTGGAAATTGTTCGGTCCATCAGAGATGTCCTGTCTGGCAAAGGCTCTGGATATGGCAGTCCCTCGATGGGCGGCAGAGGCGCTGAGAAGACCGAAGACGGCATTACGGCATCGTCGCTTGTTCACCGCCCCACGATGTCGCTTCCAGCAGTGACTGGTGGACGCCGGAGTCCCGACTACCATTCACTGGCTGCCTTTCCTTGACCCGGTTCGCTGCACAACCCGATCGTCGGCAGCTTATGCGATCAAATCTCGCAATGATTTGATCTGCATCAAACCGCGCAATGACTAAGATCACTATTTTTCCAGGATCGAGATTGATGGGCGAAGACATGGAAAACGATCACCTTCTCGAGGACGTGATTGCTTCCCTATCGATGTTTTCCGGAATATCGGGCGAAGCACATCGCACGGTTGTGGATGCGTCCGTTGTACAATGGGCCGCCAAGGGAAGTGTGCTTTTTGAACAGGGCTCCCCGCCAAACTTCATGGTGGTTGTGCTCGATGGCACTGTGCATCTTCTCGGCCGATCCATTCAGGGACAGGAAATGGTGATCGAGGTCGTCGAGGCACCGAGACCGCTTCTGCCCGCGGCTGTCGTCTCAGATGCTCCATATCTCATGCGCGCGCGATGCATCGAGGACGTGCGCGTCCTGATGATCAAAGCCGACGTCTTTCGCGGTTTGCTGGCAAGCGAACCACCCCTGGCACTCTCGATCATAGAATGCCTGTCCACGCAGTTTCGCTCCATGGTCCGTCAGATCAAGACCCTGAAACTGCGCCCGGGTCTTCAACGGGTCGCCGCCTATCTCATTGAACTGACGCGCCGCCAGTCCAATGAGACTACCGTCATCCTGCCATTTGAAAAGGGCCTGATCGCGTCGCAACTAGGCATGACGCGCGAGAGCTTCTCACGCATTCTGGCGTCTCTTCAACCAGATATGATCCGGATGGGCGGCCAGGTGATCCATATCCGAAACCGCGATGCACTGGAGGAACTGAGCACACCCGATCCTCTGATAGACGGACCGACAGTGTAGTCATGCGCGACGTCTCTAGCAGCGAGCGGCCTTGGTGCCGCCGGGACGGTCGTGTAGCGGCACCCTTCGTGTCGATGCCAGAAGCAGCCGCGCACGAAGACCACGGCGCCGTGCTTCGGAAGGACAAGGTCCGGCCGACCGTGAACCTTGCCGGAATGAAACCGGAAGCGGAAACCGCGCGCGTGCAATGCCCGCCTGAGAGCCAGCTCGGGCTTGGTGTTCTTTCCCCTGATTCCCGACATCATCCGGGAACGGGTCTGTACCCGGCCGGACACGACAATGATGGCCTTCAGGTGCGGCGACGTCAGCCGAGACGCACCGATCGCGCCTCAAGACCCTTGGCACCTTCTGCGTATTGTACCCAGACGGCTTGCCCTTCTTCCAGTGTGGAAATGCCAGATCGACCAAGCGTCGAGGCATGTACGAAGATATCTTTGCCCCCATCCATGTGGCCGATGAAGCCGAACCCTTTGTCGGCATTGTAAAACTTGACGATTCCCTTCACCTCACCAACTACTGGCCGGTCGTTGGAAGAGCTCACCGGCTGGCTACGTGGCGCCCGCCCGCTCTCTGGGGCCGCACCAATATCCAGAACCTCCGCGACATTGGGACCCTTTTCACCCGGCTGGATGACGACCTTTATTGCCGCACCCTCCGCAACCGTCTTGTAGCCCGCGGCCTCCAACTGCCGGACGTGGAGAAAAGCCTTTCCGCCATCGGGAGTTTGGACAAACCCGAATCCCTTGTCGGAATTGAACCACAGCACCTCTGCAGCCACTCCGCTGGAGAGACCCCTCGACGGCTGTTGCTGAAAAAAGCTGGGTTCCTGAAAGTTGTGGTCGCCCTCGTCGCTCCATTCGGAACGATGTGATCGACGGCGGTCTCGGTTCTTGGCCATTTGCAGTCTCTTGTTACTCTGACTGGATTATATCGAAAGCATCGCGCACCGGCCAAGGGGGACAACGCGTTTAACAGGCACGCCATCGCCCTGCTCGAACGATCGGCAGCACTGTTATCTGCACAGGGGGAGGCGCGCATCGAGTGATGAAGCTATCCAACCGTCTACTTCCATCCCTTGGCACCTCGCTTTTGACCAAGACGGATCCGTTTTGCAAGTTCCCGCCGCTTCTGGGCGTAGTTCGGCGCAGCTATGAGAATAGCCTACAAGCGAAAGCCGGTTCGCGACCTCACGCTCGTGCGTGATCCATCCCGGGTTTTTCCTGCCGCTCTTGCGTTTCGCCTCCATCGTGGCGGTTGAGCGTGAGCGTGCATTTCTGAAGCAGGTTCCAATCGGGCCCACGCTCCATCAGCATCTGAAGCTCGATCAGCTCTTCGATGAAGTGGACAGTTTCCACCCGGCCGTTTGGCGAATTGTACTCGATCACCGCCTTCCACCGCTTGTCGGTGTGCAATGTGACGATGTTGTTCATTTGGCATTGCCTCCTGCGGTCGCCGGAAAAGGTCCACCGGCAGGGCTCATGGACCCTGACGATGTGTTCATAACCATTACGCCTGCCGCGTCCATCGGGAGCGCGATGCACGCCGGTTCGATGCATCCGCGATTGCGACAGATCGAAGAATGTCCGCCGGACATTTCGCAAGCGGACAAATCTGGCCGGATCGGGGTAGAGTAGCACTATGCTGGGGAAAGACGAAAGCCGCGCTTCCGTCGGAGACAGGCCGCCCTGGCTTCCGGGTCCCGCTAAAAAACTAAGTGAGGTTAAGACGGATACGCTGTTGATTTCACAGGTTCTTCCGGGCGGATAGTTGGGTGCCGGGGGCCGAGCGCGACATTTCGCTAGTGACGCCCCTGTTTTTTGGGAAGCCACCGGGGTCCGGAGTCCACCGGCAGCGCCCCAAAACCTTCGTTAAATCCAAGACCTGACCAGCTCTGCGGGCGGATACTTTGGCGGATGCCGGAGTCCACCTCGAAGCCGGCGGATTCCGCTGCCGGAGTCCACCCTGCGCAGGCCAGCCGGCCCTCGACAGGACGAATTTGAACGAACCGAAAAACCGGAGCCTGATATGAAAGCAGTCGGCAACCGCCGGAGCGCTGTGCGCTTGGCGTCGAAGCCGCCCCCCGTCTTGCCGTGGAGTACCGACCTGCCGCAGCGCTGATCCCCTACGCCGGAAAGGTCACTGGTCCGGCGACCGCAAGCAGACGACGGTCTGGGCGATCCCGCACAGGAAGTCCGAGAGCGGCCATGGCACCGAGAAGCCGGTCGAATGCATGCGCCGGCCGATCGAGAACAACTCCTCGCCCGGCCAGGCCGTCTACGAGCCGTTCAGCGGCTCCGGCACGACGATCATCGCCGCCGAGATGACCGGCCGCTGCTGCCATGCGATCGAGCTCAACCCGGCCTATGCCGACGTGGCGGTCGCAGCTTTGCCGCGATCAGGCAGGCGCGTTGTGGCGAGCGCGATCGGCCGACCGGGATCGGGGCCGGCTCATGACGACCAAGGCAGCCATCCTGCAGGCGATCCGCCAGAAATGCCTGGACTGCTCCTGCCATCAGGCAAGCGAGGTGCGTGAATGCCCGGCTACCCGGTGCGCACTGTGGCCGTTCAGGCTCGGTCGGGACCCGCAGCCGAGCCGCAACCGCGGCTTCGCAGGATCACCCGTGTACACGGGCACTTCTCGGGCATGTGCTGCGCCGGGCACTCAGGCACTCGGCCGTCGCTCGGCTTCCGAAACAGAACTCTCTACACGCGGGTTTTCTGGGAACCGGAGCAATGATCGTGGACAGGCAGGACTGACCGATGGGGGACGATGTGCACACAGCCCCGATGCCTACCAGCGGCGCCAGGTCGAGACGCTGGCCGGATACGGCGTGCCCGAGACCGAGATCGCAAG
The DNA here is from genome assembly GCA_963838155.1 of uncultured Alphaproteobacteria bacterium. Taxonomy (GTDB): domain Bacteria; phylum Pseudomonadota; class Alphaproteobacteria; order Rhizobiales; family Rhizobiaceae; genus Pararhizobium_B. The sequence continues at coordinate 73,845 of CAWIQE010000006.1, read as the reverse complement.
CCTGATCGGCATCGACCCGAAGACGCTGCGCCGGCACTACCGCCAGGAACTCGACCACGGCCACACCAACCCGCTTCGCCGTATGGCGCTGCTTGCGCGGCACCTTCTGATCCTCATCCAGCCAATGATCGATGGTCGCAACGAACGCATCTAGCTTCGGCCGCCGCACCGGCGATTGGCGTCGATACCCTGGCGGAGCCGAATACGCGACCATCTTGCGAACCGTGTCGCGCGATATGTTGAAATGCTTCGCCGCCTGGCTCTGTGTCATCCCCTCCGAGCAGGCCAGACGGACCTTCAGATAAAGTTCCACGGTATAGATCCCCTCATCCTCCCTGCTGCAATCGCAGAAAGGACTTCTAGGTGGACGACTTTTACGCCGCCCGAAGCGGGACTATCCCGCCGCTACCGTGGTCAAATGTTGCACCGCCGCTCTCAGCCGCCAAGCTTGCCGTCCCGGGCAAGTTGCGCGCAGAGTTTACGGCCAATCATGCCGGCCGCGCCTATGATCATTACATGCTTTTTCCTATCGCGCTGTCTTCATATCACTCTTCAGCATGTCAGCATCGCTGCCCCGCTGAAGGAATTCGAGAATCGCGGCCACCTGCCCTTCGGTCATTTCCCTGCCGGCCACTAAGCCGGCTCCAGATGAAGCGGCCAGACGCAAGAGCGGTGTGTCCGTCGCCGAGAGGACAATGTCCGCGACGATCATGGATGACGTGAGACTGCCGATATCTGCAGGAAGGCCGTCGTCAGGCCGCATCCCGACCGGCGTCGCGTTGATGATTATGTCGTGGCCTTCGGCAAGGGCCGTACCCCGTTCGATGTCGCATCCCGGAAGGCTTTTTCTGACACTCGAAACCAGCGTTTCGGCCCGGTCGCTGTCCAGGTCGACCACGGTAATCGAAGTTGCGCCAGCCTCGGCGAGGGCAAACCCTATGGCTCGGCCCGCTCCGCCTGCACCGATGAGCAGAACGCGCGAGTTTGCCACTGACCGGCGTGCGGAAACCGCCCGCAACAAACCGATGCCATCGAACATATCGCCGGTCCAGCGGCCGTCCGCACCGCAGCGTACGGCGTTCACGCCGCCGATCATATGGGCCCGTTCGGTCACGGCATCGACCAGGCCCAGCATACGCTCCTTGAATGGATACGTGACGATCAGACCGTCGAGATTGCGAATCTTCATGATGCCGGCCATCGCGGGCTCGAAAGCCTCCTCCGGCACATGGAAGGGCAGCACCACGGCGTCGATCCCCTTTGCCTCGATCAAAGGATTCAGTGTCGCAGGCGTCTGCACCTGGCGTATGGGGTCGCCTACAATGGCGTAGAGACGCGTCGAGCCGGTAATCGTCATTGTCATCACTCCCTCGCGAGCTTCGTCAAACTCGATGCAGTTGCAGACCGCCAGCGACATCCAGAGGATTATCCGATGCCCGTGCCTGGCCGGTCACCAGGGCAATATTGCGATCGGTGAAGCGGCTCCCTTGAGCTTTACGCCGTACCATCAGGCAAACCGCCGACACCGGCGGGCCCCCGGTGTCTGTCCGGACCTATCCAGTTCGCTTTTCGTCAGAGAAAACTGCAACTCGTAGAGACCGCGCCGCATGGTTGCCACGCCGGCCTGACGAAGCTTCGCGTCGGTGAGCAGATCCTGGCGGAGATGCTCGACCGTCTTGCTTCTGACGGTCTCGACGAGGAGGACCCATGCCGCCACCTCGTCAATGCCGCCGCGAAGCCGGGTTTCGGCGGTCTCCGCGCTGCCCCGTCCGGCCTGTCCTTCCAGCAGATGCACCCCGACGACTTCGTCTTCCTTCGCCACCGGCAGGAGCACTGCCTCGGCAAGCCGCTGACGAAAGACAGAGGCCTCGAGAGCCGTTTCCAGACGCAGCGTCTCGATGAAGACGCCCTCTCCGATGCCTTCCGTCCACGCGACACCGCAGATCGTCCGGGATGTGTCGGTGAAGGAGCGCACCACGGCCTGCGTCCAGGCCGACGGCCGGTCAAGTTCGGCCTTGTAAGCCTGCGACACCAGGTCGGACGGCTCCGTCGTCTCATAGAAGTTGAAGTATTTCGGCACTCCTTCGACGGCCACGTATCGCCGTCCGCGCAGGAAGCCGGGAAGGGCGACACGCTCGGGAATGTGCTCGTGCACGTGCCATTTCAGGAACTCTTCTTCGGCAGCCGGTGCAATTCCATTCCAGATCGCCAGGACACCATTTCCGAGCAATGCCATCCAATCCCCCGTTCGTTCGAGTCAGTCGCAAGGCGGCACCAAAGTGCCTGCGCCCGTGGATCTCAGGCAGCCTCGCTCTTGTTCGCCGGCAATACCGCCGCATCTTCCCAGGCCCGCGCCATTGCGGGCGCGTAGGAAACGACACGCTGTTGCTGCTCGCCGAGACCGGTGACGCCGAGGCGCATGACGTCGCCGGCCTTCATGAAGACAGGGGGGATGACGCCAAGGCCGACTCCCGGCGGTGTCCCGGTGGTGACGATGTCGCCCGGCTGCAGCGCCATGAAGCGGCTGAGGTACGAGACGATGTGAGCGCAGGAGAAGATCATGCGCGTGGTTGTTCCGGTCTGGACGCGCTTGCCGTTCAGATCGAGCCAGAGATCGAGTTTTTGGGGATCGGCAACCTCGTCAGCGGTGACAAGCCAGGGTCCGCAAGGGGCGAAGCTTGGGAAGCTCTTGCCCTTCGTCCACTGCCCCTCCTTCTCAAGCTGAAACTCGCGTTCCGAGATGTCGTTCAGCACGCAATAGCCGGCGACGTAGTCAAGTGCGCGTTCCTCCGGAATGTCCCAGCACGGGCGACCGATGACGAAGGCGAGTTCGACTTCCCAGTCGAGCTTGGTGGAGCCAGCCGGCAAAAGAACCGGATCGTTTGCGCCGCACAGTGCAGAGGTATGCTTGTTGAAGATAATTGGCTCGGAGGGGATCGGCGCGTTCGTCTCCTCGGCATGGTCGGTGTAATTGAGCCCGATGCACACGAGATTCGGTACGCGCGCCAGCGGAACACCGTAGCGCACGGTCCCCTCGATCGCCGGCAGCGACTTCGGATCGATCGAACGCAGCTTGTCGAGCCCGTCGGGGCTGACGACAGAGGCATCGATATCGCCGACGACGCCGGACAGGTCCCGCAGCGTACCGTCCATGTCGACGATACCGGGACGTTCGGAGCCGCGGGGACCATGACGGAAGAGTTTCATGTCGCTATTCCTTTACTGATGATTTTCGTAATCGCGTCGGGCGTTGACGGCTGCGCGCGGATTGCCTGGTCAGGCATTCGCCTGTTCTCCGAGCTCACGCCGTGGTTTACGCGCGCCCGACGGTGCCGCCGCGAGGTCGGCTGCCAAATTCATCCGCCCTTCCGCAAAAAGCCGCGCATCCATGAGCTTGAGGTCGTTCGCAATGGCAGGTCTGAAAGCCATACGGGCTATGACATCGCGTTCGACGTCGATGCCGGGCGCAATCTCGATTAGCCGAAGACCGTCGGGAGAGACGTCGAAGACTGCCCGCTCCGTTACGAAAATGGCGCTGCGTTCCTGGCTGAAGGCGTAGGAGGAGTTGTAGCAGATCTGCTCGACGGCCGGCACGAACTTCCTGTGCCGGCCCTCCTGCAGGATCCGCAGCCGGCCATCGTCGCATCCGACCTCCAGTCCACCCGATGTGAAAGTACCGCTGAAGATCACCTTCCGGGCGTTCTGGCTGATGTTCACAAAGCCGCCGATGCCGACGATCTTGTCGCCAAACCGGCTGACATTGACATTGCCCCCGGCGTCCACCTCGGCGAAGGACAGAAAAGCGATGTCGAGCCCGCCGCCGTCGTAGAAATCGAACTGGTAGGGTTGATCGACCACGGCCGCGAAATTCTGAGCGGCACCGGAATCGACACCCGTCAGCGGCGCACCTCCGATGTAGCCCTGTTCGTTGGTCAGCACGATGTCGCCTAGCACACCTTCCTCGGCGGCGACCGACGATACGCCCGTCGATATCCCCGCCCCGAGGTTGCAGACCGCGCCGATGCGCAGCTCGAGCGCGGCCCGGCGCGCAATGATCTTCCGCTCCGTGAACGGCAGCCGGCTCATGGTTGCCAGCGGCACACGCAGCTCGCCGGAATAACTCGGGCTATAGGCCGTCGCATAGGTCTGCTTCTGCTCCGGATCGACGACGACGTAGTCGACCAGGATACCGGGGATCTTGACGATGCGCGCGTTGAGCGCTCCGCGCTCGGCCATTCGCTTGACCTGTACCACGACGACGGCCCCCTGCCGACGTGCTGCCTGAGCACAGGAAAGCATTTCGCCGGGGATGGCTTCGTGCTCCATGGAGATGTTGCCATCTTCGTCGGCCGTGGTTCCTCGCAGAAAGACAACGTCGAGGGGAAGTGGCTTGAAACGCAGCCATTCCTCGCCGGCGATCTCGATGAGCTCGACCAGTTCCTCACGCGCGGTCTCGCTTTGCCGTGCGCCGAGGTGGCGCGGATCGACGAATGTATGCAGTCCCGTCTTGGCAATCAGGCCGGGACGACCCGCCGCCATCTCCCGCATAAGCTGGGCGATAACGCCTTGTGGCAGCGTGTAGGACTCGATTTCGTTGCGCCGGGCCAGTTCGATCAGCGGCGGAGAATCGATGAGGGCACTGGTAATGCTGCGCTTCAGCATGCCCGGATGACGGAAGCAGGCGGCGCCCTTCAGCTTGCGGTCGCCGATTCCGACTGCGTGGATCAGGCAGAGGTCACGCGGGCCGCCGGTTTCGAGAAAGCGCTCCTCGAGCGCATCCAGAATGCTTTGGGGCACGCAATGACCGCCGCCCGAGCCGCTGACAAGGACATTGTCTCCCTGTCGGACAAGGCTGGCGGCCTGTTTCGGATCGATAACCTTCATTCCTGTCTCTCCATAAGTCCAGCACGAAGCGAATGCCCTGGGCGCGATGACACCTTGCGACGAGCGATTGTCGGGCAGATGCTGCCCGCCACGCCATCAGGGGCTTGCCGGGTTATCTCGACCTTCCGACGGCAGATGGGGTCGCCCGCCGGCGCGCGGAGCATTCGGCGGATACTCGGTCCGCAGTCGCAACGGCCACAGCTTCGAGAGTTCCGCCGCGCAGCTCAGGGCAGCGGACGCCAGTTCGTCAATGCGCGCATCCGTCATACGGACGCTGGGGCCCGCAATGCTGACAGTGCCAGCGACGGGACCGTCATCGCCCGACCGGATGGCCGCCGCGAGAGCCGACACGCCGGGCTCGGCTTCATTCGACACGACGCCATAGCCGCGCCTGGCCGTCACCTCGAGTTCCTCGATCAGACTGCTGACGGATCGCACCACGTTCGGGCCGTAGGCATCGGCGCTCTCGAAGCCGCCACTCCTGAGGACGATCTCGACAGCCGTATCGACCGGCAGCGTCGACAGCCAAGCCTTGCCGCTGGCCGTGGCGTGCAAGGGAACCGTCGCCGTGGTAAGCGACGGCTGATACAGGAGTCCACCTTTGGCACCCTGCGCATGCGCAACCCAGACAAGCGAGTCGGTATCGACCACGGCAAGCCGCACGAACTCGCGCGACGAGGCGGCCAGTTGGTCAAGCAGGGGCTGGCAGATATCGGGAATGCCGGTCGCCACGTAGAAGCGCTGACCGAGGATCGCCAGCCGCATCGTCAGCTGGTAAAATCCTGTCTGAGAGTCCTTTTTCGCCCAACCTTCGTCCACCAGAGTTGCCAGGAGCCTATGCGCGCCGCTCTTGGGCAGATCGAGTTGCTCCGCAATCTCGCCCAGCGGCAGTTCCGCCGCATTTTCGGCGAGCAACTGGATGATCGAAAGGCAGCGCTCAGCGGGTACGTGGCTCATGAGATCAACCAACCATCATTTTCACGGAGGCGCGAGCAGTGCAGCCCGAAGACGTCATCACAGTCCCGCGTCCACATCCGGCAACGCGGCATGCCATGGCCGGATACGGCGCAATTCCATTTGAATTCCTCGGCCCTCCTCATCTGTTGGCAAATCGCGGGACGCGCTTGGCAAAAAACGCGGCCGCGCCCTCATGCAGATCGTCGGTATCGAAGATCGTCTGCTGCGCCACCGTCGATTGCACCAAGGCCGCATCGAGCGGCCCGTCCAGCGCGGCATCGACAAGCTGCTTCGCCAGCCGGTTCGAGACCGGACCGCGCTCGGCGATGGTGCGGGCCAGTTCCCTGGCCTCTTCCAGCGCCGGCCCGCCGGCGGCAATGCGATTGACGACGCCCCAGGCCAACGCCGTCTCCGCATCCAGTGCGGCGCCGGTAAACAGGAGTTCCTTCGCCCGTGCCGGACCAACGAGACGGGCCAGCCGAACCGATCCGTTGCCGGCGAGCCCACCGATGCGACACTCGGTCAGGCCAATCTGTACACCGCGGCGAAGCACCCTGAGATCGCAAGCCAGCGCCAGTTCGAGGCCGCCGCCAAAAGCCGGAGCGTCGATGGCAGCGATCGTTGGCATCGGCAGGCGCGCCAGATTGCGCAGCACCATGTCCTCGAAAAGTATCTTGTGCTCGCTGGCAATACCATTGCGCAGGCCTTCGAAGCCGCGGATGTCGCTGCCGGCGCAGAAGGCCCGCGCCTCGCCTCCGTGGAGGATCACGCATCGGACGTCCTCGTATCCGGCAAGCGACCGCAACGCCGCGTTCAACTGGCGCAGCATCGATCGCGTCACAAGGTTCAGCGGGCCGTTGCAGAGCAGGATCTCCGCGATGGCGTCGCGGACGGAAACGGTGACCAGCTTTCCGCCGCCCTCCACATTCGCACTATCTGCAGGGAGTTCGCTCATCGGAGATTCCCTCAGCCCGCCTTCGGCAAGGCGCCGAGACCGTGGAGCACGCCAAGGCGTTCGAAATGGCGGTGGATACGGTCGACATATGCGCTGAATTCCGGCGCGTCGCCGAGAACAATCGGCCGCGGCCGCGGCAGGTCGACCCGTATGTCGTCGATGACCTCGCCGGGGCTAGGGCTCATGACGAGAATGCGATCCGACAGGCCCACGGCTTCCTCGACGCTGTGCGTGATGAAAAGCACCGTCGGCCGGCGGCGCATCCACAACGCCTCAAGATCGGTTCGCACCTGCAGTCGGGTCAACGCGTCAAGCGCACCAAAAGGCTCGTCCATCAGCAGCAGCGACGGGTCATGCACGAGGCTGCGGATCAGCGAGACGCGCTGGCGCATGCCTCCCGACAGCTGGCGCGGATACTTGTTCACGGCATGCTCAAGATTGAGCTGCTCGAACAACTCCCTGGCACGCTTCTCGATATCCTTGCGTGGCAGCCCGCGAATATCCGCGTGCAACATGACGTTCTTCAGCGCAGTTCGGAATTCCAGAAGCAGATGGTCCTGGAAGGCAATGCCGATATCCGTGATCGGCCTGGTGACCGGCTTGTCTCCGACGCGGATCGAGCCGGTCGATCTCGGCAGCAATCCGGCGACCATCAGCATCAGCGTGCTCTTGCCGCAGCCGGAGGCACCGACGACGGAGACAAACTCGCCGGCGGCAATGTCGGCCGTAACTTCCTTCAGCGCCCGAAACGGCTTGTCGGAGTCCTCTCCGAAAATCTTGGAGACGCCGTCGATCGAAATTGGCACTCCTGTGACCTTGGGCATTTGCTCGCTCTCGCTCACTTCGCCTCCTTTCGTGTCGCTACAGGCTCCGATTGCGAAGCGGAAACTGCCTCGAGCGGTACTTTCGAGACGAGGAGCGCCTTGCGGCCACGTTGGACAACGCTGCCGTCCTGCTTGACGAGTTCCACGTCGAATGTCGCGATCGCTTGCGTTGGACGCGAATTGCTGTCGCGCAAATTGGCCAGCGTGTAGTTTACAAAGATCGTATCGCCGACGAATATCGGACCGACGAAACGCCAGTCGTCGATGCCAAGGAAAGCGACGGCGGTCTCGCGCAGCTCACCGGTGCGCGCCCACATCAGGCCGTGGGCATAAGCAAGACCGAGCATGCCGTGGGCCACGCGCCGTCCGAACTGACTGCTCTCGGCATACACGTCGCTGGTATGCAGCTCCGAGAAATCGCCGGTCAGGCCAGCAAACCCCACGAGATCGGCATCGGTGATAGTGCGCCCCGGGCTACGGAACTGGAGCCCTTCGCGAAGATCTTCATATCGATACGAGGTTCTGACACTCATGTCTCGTCCAGACTTTCCGGCTTCCGGCCGACCCGCGCTCGCGCGCGGATCGGCGCACTTGATGGTTCAGTTATTGCAGGGCTCGAGCTTGGAGTCGTCCGGCAGATACTCGTTCGTGTAGTAGATCTTCGCGTCCTTGCCCTTGGGAAGCAGGCCGACCTTGGAAAGAAGATCCTGGGTTTGCTGCCAGTGCGCGTCGGTCGCCTTGCCGATGAATTTCGTCCCGCCGCTGCAGAAGAGCGGAGGAATGGCGGCAAGCTGCGCTGCCGCCAGCTTCGTATCGACGTCCGGGAAGGCCGCCTTCAAATCCTGGACCGCCTTGTCCGGATTATTCAGCGCAAACACCCAGCCCTTCAGGCTCGCCGCGATGAACTTGCGAAGAACGTCGGGATTCTTCTTGATGTAGTCGTCGCTGGCGAAGATCGACGTGCTGACCGTCGGCACGCCGTGATCGGCGAACATGTAGGTGTCGAGATTCGCGCCCTGGGCTTTCAGCTGGATCCGATAGTCGTCGACGGAGCCGAGAATGGCGTCCACCTGACCCTGCAGCAGCGAAGGGACCATCGAGGCGGTCGGCATGTTGAGCAGATTGACCTCGGATTCCTTCAGGTTGTTGGCTTCCAGAAAGAGCGGAAGCATCGTCCCCTGCGAGCTGCCGGCCGGCACGCCGATCTTCTTGCCCTTCAGATCCTGGACGGACTTGATGCCCGTCTTCTTGAGCGCCTCGACCTCGTTGGGATTCGACTGATAAACGGTCGAAACGACCTTCATGGGCGCGCCCTTGGCGATCAGCTGGCTGACGGCGACGGCGTCGGCATAGGCGACCTGCGCTTGGCCGCTGGCGACGAGCTGGGCGGTGTTCGCCGAGCCGTTGCCCTGTATGATCGTGACGTCGAGACCGGCATTCTTGTAGTAGCCTTCCTTCAGGGCAGCAGCGAACCCGGCGTTGGCGCCCCCGGCGTACCAATTGAGCTGGAACTTGACGGCGGTATCGGCGAAGGCCGACGTCGACAGCGTCAGCGCTGCGACACCGAAGCCGGCCGCAAGCAGACTTCTGGTAAGGGTTTTCATATGTTTTCCTCCAGTTTTCGGTTTGGGTGAATTCGGCGGCGATGAATGCCGCTTACTTGCTGTCACGCTGCCAGGGAGCGAGAAGCCACTCGCTGAACTCGACGAGATAGTTGATAGCCAGCCCGATGATGGTCAGCACCACGAGCACGGCGAAGGTCAGCTCGATGTTCATCGTGCTGGTGCCCTTCAGGAGCACGTAGCCGAGCCCCTTGTTCGCTCCAACGAACTCGGCAACGATCGCGGCCGTGGCGGCGATGGTCGCCGACGTCTTCACACCGGAAAATATGACTGGCAGGGCGGCGGGAACGCGCAGATAGCGAAACGTTTGCCAGGTCGTCGCCCCCATTGAACGCGTAAGGTAAAGAAGCCGCGTGTCGAGGATCTGGAAGCCGCTTATGCTGGCAATGAGCAGCGGGAAGAAGGTCATCAGCAGGGTGAGAACCACCTTCGATTCCATGCCGAAGCCGAACCAGACCAGGAACAGCGGCGCCATGGCGATCTTGGGGACCAGCTGCATGAGCATGGCCGGCGGATAGAGAACCTGCTTCGCAAACGGCGAAAGCGCGATGGCCAGCCCGAGCGGGATAGCGGTGAGGAGCGTCAGTCCGAAGCCGAATATGATCTCTGCCAGAGTGGTCTGGGCGTTCGTCCAGAGCATTGCCGCATCGGTAACGAGAAGCTTGAAGACACTAGCAGGACCGGGGAGGAGATAGGAGGGGATCTGGAAGACCCTGACAGCCAGGGCCCAAATTCCCACCATGACGACGAAGGTCAAAGCCGGAATCAGGTTCCAGCCGATACGCCCCAGCGTGCGCAGGGTTCGGCTTTGCCGTTTCCGCTGTGGCAGGGCGGCGCTGGCGTCGACGATGTCCTGGGTACGCGTAGAAAGCTTCGACGACATGGATCGCTTGTCTCCTCCCTTGTGATCGTGGCCTCAAGATGCGACGATCATCAATTATTGAACGGTATTCCATCTTAGCCATCCGTTCAAGCCCCATCTTAAGCTTCCTGCGTCTGCCAGCCTCCTGGTGTTCGCCTCTTTCCTGGATTCACTGCATCACTGCTACGCCGTTCGCCAGCGAGCTGCCGCCCAACGCGCCCAAAGGGCGTGGCGCACGCGGTTTGGCTGGTCACCCCAAGGGTAATCACGTGAGGATTGCGGGCCTGATCGACCAGGACTTCCTGCAGAAGCTGACGAGGCAAAGAAGGTTCGACGCCAGTCCCCTTCCCTCCGCCATTTATCGCGCTGATCATGCTCAGCACCAGCTTCCCGCCCTTGAGCGTCGCTCCCCCCGCATTGAACACGATCAGGGATGGCACCACCTCCGACTTGCTGGTTTGACCGATCGTCTTCTCGCTGAATCGGCTTGTCTTGCAGGATGTGTATCCCACCTTGAAGACAGTTACCTCGGAACTCGAGCTCAGCCGCGCCACGCAGCCTCGTTCATCAACCCACGAGGCGGAGACGCGCCTAAATCTGTCGTTGAGTTCACACGTGCAGAATGCTTGGAATTGTTCGGCAGCAGACCAAAAGCGACCGGCGCGCCAGCGACATCGGCCGGACCGCCCGCATCGGATCGGCGAATTCCTCGTCGGTCATGATCCCCTCCTTCTTCGCCCCAGAGAAAGGTGACGACAGGCACACCTCGTGCGCATCGGCGGCAAGCGCGGGGCCGAAGTCCGCGCCGGCCGCGCCTGCAGTCGGCGGCAGCAGCCTGGCCTACCGGGCTTGCGAAGGCGGCGCGGATCTTGTCCATGTCGTCGAAGTGGAGAACCCCGATCCGACGGAGGCCGGAGCCGCCGCCGGGTACGGCCACGGCACCGGCGTTGACTTCGTATGTCCTGAGCCCCGGCAGCTTCCGGGTGAGCGGCACTTGGATGTCGAAATAATGACGGTCGAATGCTTCGATGTCGGTCGGGGTCAGTTAGCTTGCGATCATCCTGGCCATTGTCGTTTCCTTTTCGTTTCGGACACACCTACAGACGATGCAACGGACGCAAACGGCTCGCGGTTCATAAGAGAATATGCGGCATGACGAGGGCGCGCGGACACCACTCGCAGTCTGCATTCGACAATCCGCGGACCCCGACCGGCCCGCGAAACTTGCCGGCGGCATACGGGCCGCGACATACGGGCCGCAAGAAAATTTCAATATGGCCACAGACAAAGACGGCTGTAGGCAACGAACCGGCTTGCCGCCCCGTGCCTGGCGTTGCCCCGTCGGGCGCAGGCACATCAGGCGGAAAAGATCCCGGCATCGCGGTTGATCGCGGCCAGGAAGCGGGCGTTCGACCGGTCGAACGCGTCGTCCTGGGGCTCCGGCTGCGAGGACAGCTTGACCGTGACCGTTCGGGTTGCGGGATCGACGTGAAGCCACTGTCCGTGGATGCCGATGCCGCAGAAGGAGCCATGCGGATCACCCGTAACATACCATTTGTTGCGATAGCTGGCTCCGGTAAACAGCCCGGTAAAACTCCCGTTCGTCCAGGCCTCGCGGTCTCCTTTCGTCAGCGTATCGGCGATCCAGGCCCGCGGGATCACCTGCCGGTCGCCGACCACGCCGTCATTGCGCATGGCCTCGCCTAGACGTGCCAGATCGCGCGCCGTCGTCGAGACACCGCCCGCGGCGCGTGCAGTTCCGATCGAGTCGACGGTGACGTAGGCATCGGACATGGCGCCGAGCGGTTTCCAGAGGCGGTCGGAGACGAGGTCGCAGTATCGCCGTCCCGACGCCCGTTCGATGACGATTCCGAGCAGGTCCGAATTTGGAGAGGCGTAGGCAAACGGTCCGCCGTGCGGCCCCTTGCCCTTCGGAATCGAGGCCAGAATTTCCGGCAACGTCTCGATGTCCCTACCCGCCTCGGCCGGGTTCCACAGAGTGGCGCGACGATAGCGCGCGTAGTCGCCGTCTACATCGAGATAGGATTCTTCGAAATCGAGGCTGACGCGCATGTCGAGCAGGTTGCGGAGCGTGCTATCGCCATAAGCCGAACCCGCCATTTCAGGGACATGGTCGACAACCGGACTGTCCGGATCGACGAGCCCGGCTTCCTCGAGCATACCCGAGACGATCGCCGTGATCGACTTGCTGATCGAAAAGACGATATGCGGGGCAGCCGGATCCGCATGCGCGGCGTAGTATTCCGACACGATCGCTCCGTCCCTCATCAGGACGAAGGCGTCCGTATGTGAACGCGCGAGATAGGCGGAGGCACTCTCCGCGCCCATGCCGAGATCGACCGTAATCCTGTCGAGGAGATCGTTCCTCACCGGCTTTATCGTCTCGCGGGCCGGACCGGTGGCGGGAATCGGAGCGCTCGGGACGAGTTCCGCGACATGCTGGAAGCCGAAACGGCAATATGGAGCGGTGCGCCAGTTCGCCAGGGTCACGTCGCGTCGCTCGAAGGCAAAGCGTCTGAAGAATTCGCTATCGGGCATGCCAAGATCTTTCTTTCAACGATGCAAGCCTATCCGCCGACGATACGGGTGGACAAGGCCTCGGGCGGTTCGGGGCCCGGGACATTCTGCCCGGTCCACCGAATTGGCCGCCCGTCGTTGCCATCTGCCGGTCGTTGTGCTGGTATCAGTTCAAGATGAGAAACACCCGCTCAAGCGGGGACGGGAGAACGGTTCACGTGCCGGATCAGCGGGAAGCCGGACCTGCCATCGAGGTCCGTGACGTCAGCAAGTTTTTCGGCGAAGGCGATAACCGCGTCGTCGCACTGAACGGGGTGACCGTCAGCGTCCGCGAGAACGAATTCTTCACGCTTCTCGGGCCATCGGGCTGCGGCAAGACGACTCTCCTGCGCCTCATCGCCGGGTTCGACTATCCCAGCGAAGGCGAGCTCCGGCTTCACGGCGAGAACATCGCCGAGCTTCCGCCCTATCGGCGCCCGATCAACACGGTCTTCCAAAGCTATGCGCTGTTCCCGCACATGTCGGTCGGCCAGAACATCGCATTCGGGCTCGAGATGCTGGGTTGGAAGAAGGCTGCCATCAAAGGGCGCGTCGATGAGATGCTGGCGCTGGTGCGCATGGAAGCGCTGAAGGACAGGCGCATCACGCAGATATCGGGCGGCCAGCAACAGCGCGTGGCGCTGGCCCGTGCCCTCGCCCCGCAGCCCAAGGTGCTGTTGCTCGACGAGCCGCTTTCGGCGCTCGACTACAAGCTGCGCAAGGACATGCAGATCGAACTGAAGCGGCTGCAGCACGAAACCGGCATCACCTTCATCTTCGTCACGCACGATCAGGAGGAAGCTCTGACAATGTCCGACCGCATCGCGGTCATGTCCGACGGCAACGTGCTCCAGATCGGTTCTGCCCGCGAAATCTACGACCGGCCCTCCGAGCGCTTCGTCGCCGACTTCATCGGCGAGACCAACTTCCTCGCCGGCAGCGTCGTCTCGTTGCACGGCGCGTCGGCCGATATCCTGCTCTCGACCGGCCAGACGGTGCGTGCGGGCCTGCCCGGGGAACTGCGACCCTCCGGCGCCGTGACGGTCGTCATCCGGCCGGAGCACGCCGAAATCGTCGCCCGTTCTGCGGATGCGACGCTCACGGGGACGGTCTCCCACATCGTCTATTTCGGCACGGACACGCACTATCATCTGACGCTCGATCAAGGCGGAGAATTCATGGTCCGCCGGCAGAACAGCCCTTCGGCCGTCGCCTTCGAGACCGGTTCGCGGGTCGGCGTTCGCTTCGGCGCCGACGCGGCACGCGTTCTCAGGGATTGAGGGCCGACATGGAACAGCGTCCGCCGAAAATCGAGGTCGAAGCCGAGAAGACCGTCGCGCGCAGCAACCGACGTCTGGCGATGCCGGCCCTTGCGATCATCACCGTCTGCGGCGTTCTTCCGCTCGGCCTGATCCTGATCTACTCGTTTCTCGAGGCCGGCGCCTATGGCGGCGTCGTGTGGAAACCCTCGCCCGAGGCCTATGTCAGCTTCCTATTCCAGCGCGACATTTTCGACGGAACGCTTCAGTTCTCGCCGGATTACCTGCTGATCTATCTCCGGTCGTTCCTCTTCGCCTTGGTGACCACCGCGATCTGCCTGCTTTTCGGCTATCCGACGGCCTACTTCATGGCGACGAGACCGCCGGGGCAACGGAACCTGTGGGTGCTGCTGATCACCATCCCGTTCTGGTCGAACCTCCTGGTACGCAACATCTCGATCATGTTCATCATCCGGGACAACGGCCTCGTCAACGACGTCCTGTTGGGGCTGCACCTGATCGACCACCCGATCCCGATGCTCTACACGAATTTCTCCATCGTGCTCGGACTGCTCTATTCCTTCCTGCCCTTCATGGTTCTGCCGCTCTATTCCAGCCTCGAGAAGCTCGACTTCCGGCTCGTCGAGGCCGGGTACGATCTCTATGCCACCCGCCGGCAAATCCTCTGGCGGATCGTCGTTCCGCTGTCGATGCCGGGCATAGTGGCAGGCTCGCTGCTGGTTTTCATCCCCGCGCTCGGAGCCTACGTCACGCCGATCATCCTCGGCGGCGGCAAGCACATGATGATCGGAGACCTGATAGCCCAGCAGTTCGGCGAAGGCCGCAACTGGCCGCTCGGCTCCGCCCAGGCGCTGATCCTGATGGCCGTTGTCCTCGTCGCGCTCTACGTCTACGTGCGCAACACGTCGGAGGACTTGCGCCGTGGGTAGGCGGGCAGTTCGATCCGACGCGAGGGAGCAGCCCGGATTCCGCACCATGGCGGTCGTCTGCCTCGTGGCGCTCTATCTCCCGATCACCGTGCTCATGGCGTTCTCGCTGAACGGCGGCGACATCGTTTCGCACTGGGAGGGCTTCAGCCTGAAATGGTATGGCGTGGCCCTTGCGAACCAGGGGCTTCACGACGCCGCCCGCAACACCATGATCATCGCCGTCAGCGCCATGCTGATTTCCACGACGGCTTCGACGCTGGCGGCGCTCGGCATGACCCGCGTCCGGCCGTGGCGCGGCATGACGGCGGCCTTCATGGTGCTCAACCTGCCGCTGATGGTGCCCGAGATCGTCACCGCCGTCGCTACGCTGTCGTTCTTCGCGCTGCTGGCCGGGACGATCGGCCTCAATCTGGGCATCGGCAACCTGATCGTCGCCCACACCGTATTCTGCATCCCGTTCGCGTTCCTTCCCATCCGCGCACGGCTCCAGGATCTCGACCTGACGCTGGAGACCGCGGCCGCCGATCTCTACGCAACGCCGGTCCGCGCCTTCTTCAGGGTGACCCTGCCCCTTCTCCTCCCGGGAATCTTTTCGGGCATGGCGCTCGCCTTCATCGTCTCCTTCGACGACTTCACGATCACGCAGCTCGTCGCCGGCCCGGGCCAGACGACGCTGCCGCTCTACATCTGGAACCAGACCCGCAAGCCCATGACGCCGGAAATCAACGCGACGTCGACGATCCTGCTGCTCATCTCGATCGCCTTCGTCACCATGTCCTTCCTGATTGCCCGAAAGCGCCGATGACAAGGCGTCAAACCGAGAGAGGAGAACCGGAAATGCTCAATCGACTGATGCTCGCAACCTCTGTTGCCGCACTCCTATGCGCCAGCGGACAGGCATTCGCCGCAGGAGAACTGCACATCTACAACTGGGGCAACTACACGAACCCCAAGCTGATCGACAAATTTTCCAAGCAGTACGACGTCAAGGTCACGATAGACGCCTACGATTCCAACGCGACGATGATGTCGAAGGTCCGCGCCGGAAACAGCGGCTACGATATCGTAGTCCCCTCCGACTATGCCGTGAAGATCATGATCGGCGAAGGTTTGCTGGAGAAGACCGAACCGAACGGGATGTCGAATTTCAAGAACGTGAAGCCCGATTACGTCGACATCTACTGGGACAAGGGCCGGCACTACACCGTGCCATGGCAGCTCGGCACGACGTCCTTCGCGGTCAACACCGCCGTGTACAACGGCGATCTTAGCAGCTATTCGGTCCTGTTCGATCCTCCCAAGGAACTGGTTGGCAAGATCAACATGCTCGACGACGCCACCGTCGTCGTCGCTGCCGCGGAGCGCTATCTTGGCATCCCGCGCTGTACGAGCGACAGCGCACCGAGCCGCGCCGACCTGAAGAAGGTCAACGATCTCCTGGTGAAGGCCAAGCCTGCATGGAAGACCTTCAGCTACAGCACCATCGCCAAGATGACGGCCGGAGACGTCCAGGCCTCGGAGGCCTACAACGGCGCCGCCTACCGCATGCGCAAGAAGGTCCCGACCATCAAGTTCGCCTACCCGAAGGAAGGGATCGAGGGCTGGATGGACAACGTCGCGGTGTTGAAGAATGCCCCCGACATGGAGAACGCCAAGCTCTTCCAGAATTTCGTCATGGACCCGAAGAACGCGGCGCTGATCTCGGAATTCGCCGGCTACAGCAACGGCATCGAGGGCAGCCTGCAATATCTGCCCAAGGCGTTCGCGACGGCGCCGGAAATCAATCCGCCAAAGGGCTCGCCGAAGCCGGAATTCGTTCCGCCGTGCCCGCCCGACGTCGTCAAGATCACCAACCAGATCTGGACCAACGTCAAGAAGTAACCCTTACTGCAATGCGGGGCCCTCTCCGGAGAGCCCCGCGAAAAGCGGGTTGCCAGGGGCGCCGCCAGCGGATGTTGCGAAGGCATGGATCTGGCCGATCTGTCCCCGTCTTTCGACTGGGCGATTGCCGGCGGCGACGGCCGACGCCCGTGCGCTCGTGACGTCCGGCCCTTCCGCGCTGATGCCCTCTCCCCTTGCAGGTATGGTCGTTCCTACCGCAAGTCCTCGAGCCGCGGCCTTGCCGCGGATCGGATAGTTGTTCTCGATCACGAAGCTCAGACCGCTATGGAGGTCGTCCAGCGACGGTCGGGCGGAATGGCACGCTCTGCAGGTAGATCGCGTAGAGCCGACCGCCCGGATCGATCACGGCGGCCCCAGGCTCGGCAAACCGATCGGGCTCCGCCGCTTTCTTCCTGTTCGAAATAAACAGCCCCCAATCGCGTGCGGTGTCTTCGTCGAGTCCGCAACCGATCGGCAAACCGTCGATCGCCCATTCCTCTTTCTGACGCTCCGCCCTGTCGCGCGAATCCATCGATGCGACATGCACACGGATCCCCGCTTGCGCGAATTCCTCGCGTCTTCCTGCGAGTAGGCGGAGGACTTCGAGCTGATCGCCGAGTTCGTCGAGGTCGAGACCGGCAAGGGATCGGACTCCCTCGACAGGCGCCCTCGCCTCGCCGAGGGAACCGAGTTGCCCTCGCCCAGCGCAAGGCAAAAGTCGCCAGCCTGGCAACCCGTCCAATCCAGCAGAGGCGGCTTCGCGCGGCCGGGCTGTCTCTATTGCCGAAGCGGATCGCTTTGCCGCAACGCTGGTCCCCGTGATCGAGGGCCTGCAGCGCGTCGGCATCGCCAGCTATCGCGGCATGGCGCAAGCGCTCAACTCGCTCGCCGCCGGCGCGGATGTCAGATGTCGCCGCTGAAGCGTCGATTGAAGTGCAGGAGCAACATGCTGACGAGTCCGGCGAAGACGGTGAGGAGCAGCGTGAGCGCCATGATCAGGTCGATGTTGTGCAGCCCGATCGCGTTCATCAGGAGGAAGCCTAGCCCGCGCTGGGAAGCGAACATCTCTCCGAGTAGGGTGCCGAGAAGCGTTAGGGAAAAGCCGATGCGGATCCCGGAGAAGATCTCCGGCATCGCGGAGGGAAGCAGGATTCTCCTTGCCACTTCGTGGGGGGGAAGCTTCATCACGCGGCCGGTCTTGACGAGTACCGGCCTCACGTTCCTGACGGCGTGGATCGTGAAGAGCGAAATCGGGATGAAGCCGTGGATGGCGCCGAAGGCGATTTTCGCGGGCAGGCCGAGGCCGAAGACCAGGAGGACGATTGGATAGAGTGTGATCTTGGGAACCGAATAAGCTGTCACGAGCATCGGCTCGAAAACATCCTCGAGAAAACTGTTCAGTCCGAGCAGGAAACCGATCGCCAGTCCGATCGCCACCGAGAGCGCGAGCGCGAAGGCAAACGCCTTGGCCGTCTCTTCCAGGTTCGGCCAGAACATCCCCGAGCTCACCAGCTTCGCCGTGAAGACGAAGGTCTCGATGGGCGATCGCATGGCGATTTCGCCGACCGCGAGATAGAGCAATTCCCATGCGGCCAGGAGCCCGGCGATGACGACGATCGAATTCAGGGTGCGGCGGCTGACGATGCTCATGCGAGCCCCCTGCGGGCCATCAACGACTTCTCCCATCTCTCCAGAAGCGAGTTGAGAAACCCCGAGGCAACGAGGATGAGAAGGATGAGCGGATACATCGTCTTGTTGTCGAAATTGTTGTAGGCGTAACTGATCTCGTAGCCCATCCCACTGGAAGACATGATGAATTCGGCGCCGACGACGCCGATCAGCGCGTAGGCGACGGCGAGCCGCGCGCCGGACAGGATATAGGGTCCGGCATAGGGCAACGTTATTTTCCAGGCCGTCTGGAACGGCCCGAGTTTGTTGATCCGTGCCGTCTTCATCAGGACCCGCGGAACGCGGTCGAGACCGTTGAGCGTGTTGACGATGACGCCGACGACGCCCAGCATCGTGCCGATGAAGATCTCCGGGATGTCTCCGAGGCCGAAGAGGATGATCAACAGGGGATAGAAGGCAAAGATCGGGACGGCGTAATAGGTTGCGAAGAACGGCTCGAGCGCTTCGTGGGCGTTCTTGAAGCGATGGATGATCGCGGCGGCGGTGACGCCGAGGGACGTCGCGAGCAGGAACGAGAAGAACGAATTCATCAGCGTCTTCGCGATCGCCTTGTCGAGAGATCCCGAAACCAGCATCTCGTAGAGGTCGACGACCATGCGGTGCGGCGGCTGCATCGTGATCGCGTCGATGACGCCGGTTAAACAGAGGATTTCCATGACCGCGACGAAGGCCACGACAAGGGCCAGCCTCCAGAGCGTTGCCCGTTTCATCGGCCGCTCTCCCCACCCCTCGGCCGCCCGCCTCCCATTGCCTTGAGCGACTCCTCGCGCAGGGAGGACCACAACCGGGCGGTTATGCCGCCGAACCGCGGATCGTTAAAGACGCGGCTGTCGCGGTCGCGGGACCAGTTCGTCTCGACGACGTCGATCAGCTTTCCCGGACGGGCCGACATCACCGCGATGCGGTCGGCGAGCATCGTTGCCTCGTCGAGGGCATGGGTAATCAGGAAGATCGTAGCGCCCGTGTTGCGCCAGAGGTCGAGGACCTCGTCGCCCATCAGGAGACGCGTCTGCTGGTCGAGGGCCGCGAAGGGTTCGTCCAGCAGGATGAGGCTCGGCTGCGTCACCAGGGTCCGCGCGATGCACACCCTCTGGCGCATGCCGCCCGACAACTGCGCCGGAAAGCTTTCTGCGAAGGAACTCCAGCCCCATCATCGCGAGCGCGCCGGATACCCGTGCCGCGCGTTCGTCCTTCGAGATCTTCAGGCGCTGCAGCCCGAAGGCGATGTTGTCCGCGACCGAGAGCCAGGGAAAGGAGGCGTCCTCCTGGAACACCACGCCGACGCCGTCCGGGATCTCCCCGGACGTCGGCCGCCCCTCGAACATGACCTCTCCCTGGGTCGGCGCCGAAAGGCCGGCAATGACCTCGAGCAGCGTGGATTTGCCGCATCCCGAGGGCCCCACGACGGCGAAGAATTCTCCCCTGCGCAGGTCGAGATCGACCGGCCCAAGCGCATGGACCGGATCCCCGGCCCGTCCGGACCGGGGAAACGTCTTGGTGACCTTGCGCAGGGAAACCGGCACGGCCGAAGGGGCGGCCAGATTCATTTGATGGCCTGGAGGTTCTTCGGCAGGAACTCGGTATCGATCATGCTTTTCGCATCGACGTTTCCGGATATCGCGCCGACCATCTTCTGCACCTTGATGGCCCGTTTCAAGCCGTCGATGTAGATCTGTCCGGTCGACCAGTAGGGCAGCCCGTCGGTGCGGCTCTTGACAAGGTTGGTCACGGCTTCGCGAGCCACCTTCTGGTCGAGATTGTATTCCTTCGCCACGATGTCGCCGGCCTCGTCCGGATGGGCCTCCATGAACTTCACCGCATCGATGCGCGCCCTGATCACGGCGCGTATGAACTTGCCCTTGCTCTTGGCCTGAGACATCGACGCCACGCCGACGACGTTGGTGATCGGCTTGAGTATCTTTGTGGCCTTGGCGATCTCGCGGTACTTGGAGCGGTACTTAGACCAGAGCGGCTCCGGTATGGGAGCGCAATCGACCAGCCCGCTGTCGAGTGCGGCTATGCCGTTTCCGAAGCCGCCGGTCTTCACCAGCGTCGCGTCCTTCGTATCGAGGCCGGCGGTCTGCAGCACGAGGGTCGCGAGCGCCTGGCTGGTGGATCGCGGATTGGTGTATGCGATCTTCTTGCCCTTGAGGTCTTTCACGGACTTGATGGGCGAGTCCGGTTTGACAGCCCATGTGAATTCGGCGACCGTCAGCACGTTGTCGCTGATGATCTTGATGTCGGCCCCGTGCTGGATTGCCGCGATGACGGCATTCGGGCTGACTTCGGCGTAGGGCGCGCTGCCGGCCAACATGTTGCGCAGCGTCGTTCCACCGCCGGCCGACGAAAGGATGCGCGAGACGTCCGCACCTTCCTTCTTGAAAAATCCCTTTTCCTTGGCGATGGCGAACGGCATGCCGTTCGCGGCGACGCCGTAGTTGCTGACGACGATGTCGTCCGCACGGGCGGCGCCGGCGATGGGAAGCGCAACGAGCACTGAAACCCCGACCGCTCCCGCGAACCGGATCAAGTCTTTCCTAAGCATTTTCGTCTCCTCCTCTGGCTGTCGGCTTCCCATGGAAGCCCATCCGGCGCTTTCGCCGAACCCTCTCTGGCTCCGAGGCCGCGGCTCACGGCTTCGGGGCGAATGTCTCCTCCAGGGCGCGCCACCGGCCGACATCGAGCGCATCGTCGAGAGCCGCGCGCGCCTCGCCGGCCTTTTCCAGCGTCGGCATGGGCACGCCTTCGCTCGTGTAGCTGCGAAGCGCTGCGAGCCCATCCCGCATGGCCACGAAGGACCGCAGCACGACGCTGACGGGGAACGAGACCTGCGTGAAACCCATCTCGAAAAGGTCGCGCGGCGCAATCCAGGGTGTTTCCGCTCCCTCGAACATGGCCGCCGAAAGGAAGGCTCCTTTTAGCGCAGCGCCGACCCGCCTGTAATCGTCCTCGTGCCTGAGCCCGGCCACGAAAACGCCGTCGACGCCGAGCGCCAGGAAACGCTCCGCACGCCGAATGGCTTCGTCCAGTCCGAGAGGGCCGTATGCATCCGTGCGGCCGACGACGAACGTCTCGGGGTTCCGCCGGCTGCCGAGTGCGGCCCTCAGCTTCGCTTCGATGACCGGCCGTTCCGCCACGGCGGCAGCGCTTTCGGCCCTCTGCCGCTTGTGTGCGCCTATCTGGTCTTCGATCAGGAGCCCGCCGACGCCGACGGCCTCGTAGGCCGCCACGAGCCGGGCGACGCTCTTGACGTCTCCGTATCCGTCGTCGGCATCGGCAAAGAAGGGAAGCGTCGTCGCCGCCGCCATGTCGCCGAGCGGAGCCACCATGTCGGCTAGGCCGACGAGACCGATGTCCGGGTAGGCGTGGCGCGCCGCCAACATGGCCGAACCGCCGACGCTGAACGCCCTGAAACCGGCCCGTTCTATCAGCCTGGCGGAAAGCGCATCGTGCGCGAGAGGGGTGCAAAGGGGCGCCTCGGCTTCGAGCGCAGAGCGGATGGTGGGACGGTTCATCTGTCTCCTGCCCTTTCCAAGAGTGGGTTATGGAGCCAGGGACGCTCGCGCTTCTGCGCTTCGTAGTGCGCGGCGATGTCGGCATCCGACCGGATCGCCGCATCGAGGAAATCGCGGCCGCCGATCAGCATGTCCGCGAGGGGGGCCGGGACGGCGAAGCGATGGCAAACGCCGTCCGGACCGCAGATCCGCCGCCCCAACAGGTCGACCGTGAAGACCGGCTCCCGGGACCGGGAGATCCCGTCGGCCAGGGCCTCGGCCGTCGGCGCGTCGACCTGCGCCGGCAGGATCGCGTTCCGGGAGGCGTTTTCGTAGAAGATGTTGGCGAAGCTCGGCGCGACGACGCAGCGGATTCCGAACCCGGCGAGCGCCCAGACCGCCGCTTCGCGGGACGAACCGCAGCCGAAGTTCTCTCCGGCCAGTAGGATGCCTGCCCGCCGGAAGGGTTCCCGGTTGAGGATGAAATCCGCACGCTCGGTGCCGTCCGCCTCGTACCGCTCGCGCGCGAAGAGGCCGCGGCCGTAGTCGGCCGTCGCGGTCCTGAGCCATTCCGAAGGGATGATCGCGTCGGTGTTGATGTCGCTCGCCGGCATGGGAGCCATGATCCCGCGCAGCGTTCTCAGCGGTTCGCTCATCGGTCGAGCACCTCCCGCGGATCGCTGATGGCCCCCGCGATGGCGCTCGCCGCCGCTGTCAGGGGACTGGCGAGATGGGTACGGCTCCCTGGCCCCTGCCTGTTCGCGAAGTTGCGGTTGGACGTCGCGAGGCACCGGGCTCCGGACGGCACGACGTCCTCGTTGATGCTGACGCACATCGAGCAGCCCGCCTCGCGCCACTCGAAGCCCGCATCCTTGAATATGCGGTCGAGCCCGCGCCTTTCGGCCTCGGCCTTCACGGCGGTCGACCCCGGCACGACGAGCGCGCGCACGCCCGCGGCGACCTTTCGGCCCTTCAGCACCGACGCCGCGCATTCGAGGTCGTCGATGCGGGAATTCGTGCAGGAACCGATGAAGACCACGTCGACGGGTATGCCCGAGAGCCTCTGTCCCGGTTCGACCCCCATGTAGTGCATCGATGCCGCCGCCCGCTCGCGCAGGCGGGCGCTCCCGAAGGACGCCGGGTCGGGGATGGCCTCGTCTACGCCGGCCACGTCCTCGGGCGTCGTTCCCCATGTGACCTGCGGGGCCATGCCGGCGCAGTCGAGCGTCAGGTCGATCGCGAACTCGGCGGCTTCATCCGAACGCAGGGTACGCCAGTAGCGGGCCGCTTCCTCGAAATCGTTGCACTTCGGAGCGAACCTGCGACCCTGGAGATAGCTGATCACCGCCTCGTCGGGCGCGATCAGCCCCAGCCGCGCGCCGATCTCGACCGACATGTTGCAGACCGTCAGCCGGGCCTCCACGGGCAGTCGTCGGACCGCCGAACCGGCATATTCGATGGCGCAGTCGCGTCCGGCCGCCACGCCGAACGCACCGATGGCGGAAAGGATCATGTCCTTGGCGCTCACCCCGGCGGCCATTTCGCCCTCGAAGGAGAGGCGCATGTTCCGCGGTCGGAACAGGGCCAGCGTCTGGGTGGCCAGCACGTGTTCGACATCGCTCGTGCCGACGCCGATGCCGAGCGCGCCAAGTCCCCCCACCGTCGACGTGTGACTGTCGCCGCACGCGACGACCGAGCCGGGCAGCGCGAAGCCGAGTTCCGGAGCGATGACGTGCACGATGCCTTGGGACGCGCTGTCCGCGCCGTAGTGCCGGATATGCCCGGCCTCCGCGTTCGTCCTCATCAGCGTGACGAGTTCCCGCCCGGCGGGGTTGGTGTCCTCGGTCCGGCCGGGTTCGGTCGAGATGATGTGGTCCTGCGTCGCGAGCGTAAGTTCCGGATGGCGAACATGCCGCCGGCTGGCGCGCAGCCGCTCGAATGCGCGCGCGCTCGTCGTCTCCTGAAGGACGTGGCGGTCGGCGAAGACGAGCTCGCGTTCGTCGTCGAGCTTCCGGATCAAATGGGCGTTCCAGATCTTGTCGAACAGTGTCGACGCCTTCCCGCACGATCCGACATCGGTCCGGTTCATTTGCGCCGCCCGGCCAGATGGGCGAACGGACGCGGCGAACCGGCTCCAAGTCGCACCCTTGGCATTACTTTTCCTCCCGGCCCAGCAAAACGCGAACCCGCCATTGTGCTTGAAGATATTCAATCGCGATGGGGTTTTCGCTTGCCTGCTGATCTTTTACCGAGGCTAGTACGCAGATCGATATCGAGCTAGGCTCAATTTGCTCATGCTTATCTGAGGAAAACTCATGGCAAACCGGCGCTCCCTGCCTCCCCTCAATGCATTGCGCGCGTTCGAGGCGACGGCACGCAACGGCAGTCTCACGCGCGCCGCCGGCGAACTGCGCGTGACGCAGGGCGCGGTGAGCAGGCATGTCTCGCAGCTGGAGGCCTGGCTCGGCGTGAAGCTGTGCCTTCGCCTGCATCGCGGCGTGGAAACGACCTCGGAAGGCGCCGCTCTCGCGGGCGTCCTGCGAACCGCCTTCGACGACGTCGAGGCGCAGGTGCAGAGGATCCAGCGGCGGCCGCGCTCCAACACCCTGCGCATCAAGCTCCCGCCGACATTCGCGATCCGCTGGTTCGTCCCGCGGCTGGCGCTTTTCCACGCGCTCAACCGCAGCGTCGACGTGCAGATCACGACCTCGCACAAGACCGTCGACTTCGACGGGGAGGAGATCGACGTCTGCATCTACTGGGGCCCGGAACCGATTTCCGGCATGAACTGCCGGCGACTGTTCGGCGAGACGCTGCTCCCGGTCTGCAGCCCGGGACTGCTGGAAAAGCGCGGGGCCCTAGACAGCCCGAACGACCTTCGGCGCCATCTTCTCCTGTGCTCGATGCATCGCCCGGACGACTGGCCGATCTGGCTCGAAGCCGCCGGCATCGGCGACATCGATGGCAATGGCGGCCTGAAGTTCGAGAATTCCGCACTTTCCTATCAGGCCGCCATCGACGAACTCGGCATCGTTCTTGCCCAGCGCGCATTCGTAGAGGAGGACTTGCGGACCGGCCGGCTGGTCGCCCCCCTTCCCCTGCACGTCAGCGGTCCCTGCGCCTATTATCTTGTCCATCCTCGAGAGCGCCTCGCCCCTCCGGCGCTTGCCGCTTTCGAGGCTTGGATCATCGAGCAGGCCGTTTCCTCCTGCGACGAGACCGAAAACTTGTCCATTGGCTCTTGAGACCCCGGCTCAATCGAGCCGCGGGTTCATGGCCTGGCCGGCGACGGCCAGCTCTCTGGGGCCAACTTTTTTTCGCGCCAAAAAAGCTTTCCAGGCAAGCCCAAGCCAGAAACAGTATCAGCGCTCCGAGAAGGCTCGGCACCGAAGTGGCCAAGGAGGGTGCGGCGCACGGGCCGGCGCGGCTATCGCGCTCACGGTTCCCACAGAGCGCCGCCGTTCGCTGGCCGAGCAGCGAACATTGGAAGCCGACCTTCCGGATCGAGCCTAGCCCCAGGCCGATCCAGTACAGCTGTGAGCGGTTCTATGGCTTCTCAAAATCCCAGACGACCACGCCGGGAAGCCCGACCCAAGCGACGTGATTGGCCTCGGGCAGACGTTCCGTGGCGACCGTGATTGCCGAATCCGGCGTCAACGGCAGCTCCCGAAAGGACCTGACGCGCAGACCCGCGGCGCCAGCGGCCGCCGCGTAGTCCGAGAGCTGGTGGCAATGCAGACGCATGAAGCCGGCGCCAGGCGAGGCTTCTCGCCATTGCTCATCAGACGCACCTCCGCGGACAGCGTATCCTGGAAGTGGGAGGGTCATCGACAAACGGCCGTGATGGCGAAACGCAGGTCGATGGCCTGCAGCCAAGTCTCGGCGCTTTGCGGGGTGCCGATCGCCAGATCCAGGAACGCGGCCGGCTCCCGGTTAGCCCATCGCCTTGCCGCAACTCAAAATCCTTGGGCATCCAGGAACTGATACCACCCGGCCACCAGTCGGACGATCGGCTCGCGTACTGCATGAAACGGGATGGTCTTCAAACCCGTCCTGTTCATCAGCGCCAGGTCGCACGGGATGCCGGCCGTCATGTCCGCCGCGTACCGGCCCATGAGCGTGGCCATCGCGATACCGGCACCGTTGTAGCCGAGCGCATAACCGACGTGCTCGTCGAGCGACCCCACTTGCGGAACGCTGTCCAGCGTCATGCCCACCAGTCCGGACCAGCGGTGGGAAATGGCCGTGCCGTCGAGCTGCGGGAAAAGCTCGACCATCGCCCGGTGCAGCGTTTCGAAGGCGGCAGGGCTGTCGGTTTTTCCGAAGGCTCCCCTTCCGCCGAACAGCATTCGATCCCCGAAGGGCCGGAACCACCGCATCATCCTGCGCGTCTCGCTGTAGCTGCGGCGTCGCGGCATCACGGATCGCCGCAAATTCTGGCCAAGCGGCTCCGTTGCAATGATTGCGCTTCGAAACGGAACGACGGCCTTGCGCACGCCGGTTGTCACCGGCGTCATCGACGAGTAGCCGTTCGTCGCAAGGAGAACCCGGCGGGATCTGACCGCCCCGCCCGGCGTCTCGACGATGACCTGCTGTCCCTCTCGGCGCAGCTTGAGGGCGGGCGTCCCTTCGAAGAGCGTTATGCCTCGGCTTCGCAGGCCGTCCGCGAGGCCCCGGGCGTAGTTGAGCGGATGAATGAGGCCGGCATGCTGCGCCAGTACGCCACCGACCGCGCTGATGCGTGCGGCTTCGAGTCCGGCCGGGCCGCCTCCGACGACGACGACCCGTCGTACCGGCCCGCTCGTCCTTTCGATGGCGTGGCTGAGGACGAGCTCGCGCCCGGTGACGGGATTGTGCAGGCAACTCGGTCGATACGCCGACTGGCAGTGGGTCGCCCCCACGCAGGGGCGCACCTCGCTCTCGCGGCCCGAGCTGAGCTTGTTGACGAGATGCGGGTCGGCGATCTGGGCCCGGGTCATCCCTGCCATGTCGAGCTTTCCGCCGGCGACGGCGAAGCGGGCCGACGCAATGTCGGCAATCCGGGCCGCGTGAAAGACGGGCAGGCCGACTTCCCGGCGGAACGCCCCGACGGGCTCGACCCATGGCGCCAGCGGCGAGCCGATGCCCGGCATGTTTTCCTCGGCCAGGGCCCTGGTCGTGTCCATGCTGCCGTAGATGGCGTTGAAGAAGTCGACGGCTACCGCTTCCTTCAGGATGAGCCCGATGCGGACGCAGTCCTCGAAACCAAGCCCCCCGTCCGGCCCCTCGTCGACGACGAGGCGCATTCCGACGATGAAATCGTCGTCCACGGATCGTCTGATCGCTTCGTGAACCATCAGTGCGAACCGGCAACGGTTTTCGAGCGACCCGCCGAAGCGGTCGGTTCTCCGGTTGGTCACCGGCGAAAGGAATTGACCGATGAGGTGGCCGGCGGCCAAAGTCTCGATGCCGTCGAGGCCGCCGGAGCGACCGACGCCGCCCGCGCGGCTGCCGACCTCGTGCTGACGGCGCCGGGCCTCTCGGTCATCACGGCGGCCATCGAGGAGGCCCGTCGCATCTTCGAGCGGATGAACAGCTATGCCATTTACCGCATCACGGAAACCATGCGGCTCCTGCTGTTCATGACGGCGAGCATCCTGATCTTCGATTTCTATCCGGTCACCGCCGTCATGGTCTTGCTTCTGGCGCTCCTGAACGACCTGCCCATCATGATGATCGCGTACGACAATGCCGAGCATGCGCCGGGCCCGGTGCGCTGGGACATGGGCCGCGTGCTCACCATCGCCACCATCCTCGGCGTCTACGGCGTTGTCGAAAGCTTCGTCCTGTTCTGGATATTGCGCGACTATATGAGCCTGCCGCTCGGCGTCGTTCAGGCTCTGATCTTCCTGAAGCTTCTCGTATCCGGCCACATGACCATCTACCTGACGCGCAACAAGGGCGCTATCTGGCAGCGTCCGCTGCCAAGCTGGAAACTCGTCGTTCCGTGCGAGGCAACCCAGCTGATCGGTACGCTCGTCGTCATCTACGGCTGGTTCATGGCCCCGACGGGATGGCAACTGGCACTGATGGTCTGGGCCTACACGCTTGTTTCCTTCCTGCTGGCGAGCGGCGTGAAGCTCTGGGCGGAGCGGGTCTGGGCCTACACCGCGGGCCACCAGAGACGACACCTCGATCGGGTGGAAGGCCGCTTTGCCGCTCGCCGGTGAACTGCCGGGCCCGCCTCGGCCAGGTCGGTCGCCTCCTGGTGTCTCGTCGCGCCCCGGACCTTGCAGTTTTCCGGAATAGACCCCGCGAACGTCGCGTCGCTTTCCAACGTCGCCTGTCACTTCCCTCCGGTGAACGGCAGGATCGCCGCATGCCAGGGGAAACGGACGAGCGGCATATCGCGACGGCGACCTGCTTACCGGTTCCTGCCGGATGATAGCTCCTTTCCCTGCGTTCCGCTATCGGCGACGGACGCGATCGGCGCTCTTCCTTTTCGGCGTCCGGGACGCAGCGGGCGGCGGTTGCTCGTCGTCGATCAGTATGCGCTCGGCCGCTCCGTCGAGATCGTCGTACTGGCCGCTCCCGAGAGCCCAGAGAAAGGCGGCGAGGCCCAGGGAACCGAGCAGGAGCGCAATCGGGATGAGGAAGAGCAGCGTGTTCATGCGGCCGGGCCTCCGAAGGCCGGCAGAAGCCCGAGCCGCAGCGACGCCGCGACGCCCGCCCCCCGCCGCACCGGATCGCGGCCGAGGCGCAGCGCGTTGGCCACGACCGCCAGCGAGGACAGCGACATCGCTATGGCGGCGACCAGCGGCGTGACGTGCCCGGAAATCGCCACGGGCACGGCGACGGCATTGTAGACCAGTGCAAGCGACAGGTTCTGGTGGACGAGACGCCTTGCGCGCGCCGCCGTGCGGAACGCGAATGGGACGGCCATCAGGCTTTCCCGTGTGAAGACGAAGTCGGCCGCGGCCCGCCCGATGTCCGCGGCGGTCACCGGCGTCATGGAAACCGATGCGGCGGCCAGCGCCGGCGCATCGTTCAGGCCGTCGCCGACCATGAGAGCGGTGCGTCCGTCGTGCGCGAGCCCCGCAAGATAGTCGACCTTGTCGGCGGGCATCTGTTCGGCGCGCCATTCGGCGACGCCGACACTCTCGGCCGCGCGCCGGACGGAGCCAGGGCGGTCTCCCGAAAGCATCGCAAGGCGGAGTCCGGACGCGGCCAGCCGTTCGGCCGCTTCACGGGCGTCGGCGCGAAGGTCGTTGTCGAAATCGAAGCTGCCGATCAGGCTGCCGTCGCGGACGAGCACGGCGTTCACGCCTTGCCCCGCCCGATGCTTGTCCGAAAGCGCCCAGGCCGGACGGCCGAGCCGATAGACCGCTCCATCCGCCCCGACGCCCTCCAACCCGCACCCCGGCACCTCCCGCACCGAGCCGATTGCGGGCCGCCCGGTCGGAAACCCGGCTGCGGCGCGCAGGAGCGCCCTCGAATAGGGGTGGCGCGAATGGGCGGCGAGGCTCGCCGCAAGGCCAAGGGTCGCGGCGTCGCTGCTGCCCGCGCCGAGGAGGCGCGGTTCGCCGGTCGTGATCGTGCCGGTCTTGTCGAAGACGACCGTGTCGACGGCGGCGAGCCGCTCCAGTGCGGAGCCGTCCTTCATCAGGATGCCGCAGTCGAACAACCGGCGCGCCGCCACGATCTGGACCATGGGTACGGCGAGCCCGAGGGCGCAGGGACAGGTGATGATCAGCACGGCGATCGCGGTCTCGACCGCCCGATGCCAGTCGCCGGAGACCCAGAGCCAGCCGAGGAAGGTCAGGAGCGCGGCCGAATGGACGAGCGGCGCGTAGAGCGCGGCCGCCCGGTCGGCGACCAGGCGATAGCCCGCGCGCCCCTCCTCGGCCGCCTCCATCAGGCGGGCCGTCTCGGCGAGAAACGAATTTTCCGCCAGTGCCGTAGCCTCGATCGTGAGCGGCCCCGTGACGTTGACCGTCCCCGCCTGGACCGCGTCTCCGCGCGCCGCCACTTGCAGTGCGCTTTCCCCGGTCACGAGCGACCGGTCGACGTCGGAGACGCCTTCCGCCACCCGGCCGTCGAGCGGAATGCGTTCGCCGGCCGCCACGATGATCCTGTCGCCGACGGCGAGATCGGCCAGCGGCCGGTATTCCCGGGCTCCGTCCCGGGAGATCACCATCGCGCCCCGGGGTAAGAGGCTGCGCAGGTTGCCGACGGCGCTGCGCGCCCTTTCCCGCATGACGTGATCCAGCGTCCTTCCGACAAGCAGGAAGAAGAGCAGCGACACCGACGCGTCGAAATAGGTCTCCGTGCCATGGGTCGCCGTCTCGTAGACACTCATACCGAAGGAAAGCGTCAGGCCGATTGTGATCGGCACGTCCATGTTCGTCCGGCCGTGGCGGATCGCCGTCCACGCGGACCGGTAGAAGACGGCTCCCGAATAGACGAGCGCCGGAACGGCGAGGAAGGCCGAGAGCCAATGGAACAGGTCGCGCGTCGGGCCGTCCGCTCCCGCCCAGACGGAAACCGACAGGAGCATGATGTTGCCCGCGGCGAAGCCGGCGACGGCGAGCGCCCTGACGAGGCGACCTATCACCGGATCGCCGTCGCGCCCGACGGTGTCGTGCACATGCGCCGCATAACCGAGCTTCGCGAGCGTCCCGGCGATCGCGGGCATCGTCTCGCCGCGCCAGCGGACCGACAGGCGCCTCGACGACAGGTTGACGCGTGCGGTCTCGACGCCGTCGAGGCGCAACACCGCCGTCTCGATCTTGCGGATGCAGGCGGCGCAGTGGATGTCGGGCACCACAAGGTCGATCTGCCTGAGGCCGTCGCCGAGATCCCGGCTGGCGATCGCGAATTCGCCCGAGGACGCGCCGGCGGGCGGCCCGTCGCCGGCGCCCGGCGCGCAGCAGCTCATCGCACCAGCCCGTCGCGCACGAGGACGCGGCGGGTTTCCCGGTAGGGACGCGCAAGGCCCGCCTCGGCGACCACCTCGACGATCCACGCGCCGTCGGGGATGGCGTGCGCGGCCGAGAAGACGCCGCTTCCGCGTCGCACGAGCGGCACGTCGAAGTCGGCGCTCTCGTAGGCCGGATGGCGGAAATGGACGACCACCGCCTCGAGCCGCACGGGGCTTCCCCCGTCCGTCGCCAGCTCGTAGCGGATATCGTCCGCCGCGAGCGAAAGCCGTCCGTGCCAGTTCAGCGCCGCCTGTTCGCGCGCCTCGGCGATCTTGCGGTTGAACTGCTGGCTTTCGACATAGCTGTTCTGGACGACGAGCCCGGTCCACGTCCTTTCCGCAAGCACCGCCAGCACGAGGTTCACGGCGATGACCGTGCCGAAGAAGGCCGACAGGAGATAGAGCATGTGCCGGCCGGTGAAGACCGCCGGCTCCGGCGTGCGTCCTTTCATCGGCTTTCCTCCGGGGCGTGGAAGGCGGCCCGATAGGTGGCGCGCTCTCCGCCGCCCGTCTCCTTCGCGACGAAGACGAAATGATGCTCGCCGCCCTCGACCATCGCCGCCGGCTGCTTCACGAAGACCTTGAGCGCGGTGGTCTGGTCAGGTTCGAGCTTCACGGTCAATGCGCGCACCGCCGACTGTTCGCCGTCGGAGAACATTTCCGCACCCGGCAGCCCGTCGATCGCCAGCGTGACGCTTCGCTCCGCCGGCAGCATGTTGAGCAGCTTCAAGGTGTAGCCGTTGCGGATCGAGCCGTCGGACAGAAGCACGTACTGGGGATTGCGGTCGTGCAGCACGTTGAGGGCCAGCCGATCCCGCGTCATGAGCATGTAGACCATCACGATTCCGATGAGGCACCAGCCGCCGAAATAGAGAAAGGTGCGCGGGCGGAAGATCTTGCCGGGGTGGAAATGGGCGAGTTCGTGCGATAGCCCGCCCCTTTCATCGCGCACGCGCCGAGGGCTGATCGGCGTCCGGCCGCCGTCGGTGGCGAGCGCCATGTTGGCGTTGTAGTCTTCGAGCGTCGCGTAGGAAATCAACCCGAGCTCGTGGCCGGTCTTCTGCATCACCGCATCGCACGCGTCGATGCAGAGCGCGCAGGTGATGCATTCCAGCTGCTGGCCGTCGCGAATGTCGATGCCCATCGGGCAGACGGCGACGCAGGCATTGCAGTCGACGCAGTCCCCGACCTCCTGGCCCGCGGCCAGGGCCTTCTTCGCGTGGCGCGAGCGCGGCTCGCCGCGCCAGTCGTTGTAGGTGACGGTCAGCGAGCTTTCGTCGAGCATCGCCGCCTGGATGCGCGGCCACGGACACATGTAGGTGCACACCTGCTCGCGCATGTGTCCGCCGAAGAGGTAGGTCGTGGCGGTCAGGATCGCGATGGTCATGTAGGCGGCGGGAGCCGCTTCGCCGGTGACGACGTCGCGCAGGAGGGTCGGCGCGTCGGCGAAATAGAAGATCCAGGCTCCGCCCGTCGCCACGCCGATGGCGATCCAGATCACGTGCTTGGTGGCCCTGAGCACGACCTTCCGGGCCGTCCAGGGCGCTGCGTCGAGCTTCATCCGGGCATTGCGGTCGCCTTCGACGGCACGTTCGACCACCAGGAAGAGGTCGACCCAGACCGTCTGCGGACAGGTATAGCCGCACCAGGCGCGTCCGACGGTGGAGGTGACGAGGAAGAGGCCGACGCCCGCCATCAGCAGGAGACCGGCGACATAGTAGAATTCCTGGGGCCAGATCTCGATGAAGAAGAAGTAGAAGCGCCGGTGGGCAAGGTCGACGAGCACCGCCTGGTCGGGCGCGAAGGGCCCGCGATCCCAGCGCAGCCACGGCGTCAGGTAGTAGATCGCGAGCGTCACGGCCATGACGATCCACTTGAACCTGCGAAACCGCCCGGAGGCCCGCTTCGGAAACACCTTCTTGCGCGCGGCGTAGAGAGGCTGGCGGACGCCCGCCGAATTGACGGCCTCGACGTCGATGCGCTCCACATGAGCGGTCTTGTGTGTGGTTTCGTCCAGCATGACGGCCTTAGGGTCCCGGAATCGCCCGTCGCATCGCCGATTTTTGCTCCGGCGGCGCGGCAAGGCCGTTGATCTGCATCAAGCCGGTCGCCCGGCAGGTCGTTTCGGGCGGTCCCGATGCCCCCTCGCACGGCGGCGACGGCCCACGTTCGCTCGCTCTACTTCCCTCCGCCGAGCGAGTGGACGAACACGGCGAGTTCCTTCACCTTGATGTCGCCGAGGCGCGCCTTCCAGGCCGGCATAACGCCGTGCCGCGGATTGCTGACCTGTGCGGCGATCGCTGCCTCGCCGGAATGGTAGAGCCAGATCGCGTCGGCCAGGTTCGGCGCGCCCACGTCCTTGTTGCCCTTGCCGTCGGACCCGTGGCACGCGGCACAGTTCTGCGCGAAGACCCGGGCGCCCGCCGACACCGCCTCCGGATTGGAAACGGGACCCGAAAGCGACGCGACGAAGGCGGCAACCGCATCGATCTGGTTCGGCTTGAGCATCTCGCCGAAGGCGGGCATCTGCGAAACCCGCGTGTCCGGGTCGGCCTCGTAGCGGATGCCGTGGCTGATGGTCTGGTAGATCTGGTCGACCGAGCCGCCCCACAGCCAGTCGTCGTCATTGAGGTTCGGGTAGCCGGCGCTGCCCTGCGCACCCGATCCGTGGCACTGCACGCAGTTGATCTTGAAGACGGCCGAGCCCGCGGCGGTCGCGAAGCGCCTGAGGTCGTCGTTCGCGACGATCGCGGAGACGGGCTCGCCGGCGATCGCTTTCACCAGGCTCGCCTGCGCCGCGGCCGCGTCCTGCATGGACGCATTCAGCTCTCCGCGGCTGGAATAGCCGAGAACGCCGCGGGTGGCCGAATGGACCAGCGGCCACGCCGGGTAGGCGATCGTATAGGCGAGCGCCCAGAAGATGGTGAAGTAGAACGTCCAGAGCCACCAGCGCGGAAGCGGATTGTTGAGCTCCCGGATGCCGTCCCATTCGTGGCCAGTGGTCGAAACGCCGGTTACCTCGTCGATCTGATTGTCGCTCATCGTCTATCGCTCGTCGTTCAGCGGGATCCGGGACGCTTCGTCGGCGGCCTTTCGTGCCCCCGGTCGAAACACGAAGAACACCGTCCCGACGAAGAAGAGCGCCATGAACAGGAGCCCCCAGCTGTCGGCAAAGGTTCGCATGGTCTGGTAATCCATTCTTCTCTCCTCAGCGGTATCCGGCAGCGTCGTCATAGGTCGAGAAGTCGACGAGCGTCCCGAGCATCTGCAGGTATGCGACGAGCGCATCCATCTCCGTCAGCTGCTGGGGATTGCCGTCGAAGTCGGCGATGTTCACTTTGGGATACCGCTTCTTCAGTCCGCTGCCGTCGAGGTTCGGGTCGGCCTGGGCGCGCATGTCCGCCTCTGCGCTCTTGATCTCCTCGTCCGTGTAGGGCACCCCCACGTCGCGATTGGCGACGAGATGCGTCGAGAAGTTCTTCAGGTCGAGCGGCGTGTCCTTCAGGAACCCGTAGCTCGGCATGATCGATTCGGGCACCACGGACCGCGGATCGGTCAGGTGCTCGACGTGCCACTCGTCGGAATATCGGCCGCCGACGCGGGCGAGATCCGGGCCGGTGCGCTTCGAGCCCCACTGGAACGGGTGGTCGTACATGGATTCGGCCGCCAGGCTGTAGTGGCCGTAGCGCTCGACCTCGTCGCGGAACGGCCGGATCATCTGCGAATGGCAGAGATAGCAACCTTCCCGGACGTAGATGTCCCGGCCGGCGAGTTCGAGCGGGGTGTAGGGCCGCATTCCCTCCACCTTCTCGATCGTGTTCTGCAGGTAGAACAGCGGCGCGATCTCGACGATGCCGCCGATGGTCACCACGAGGAAGGAGCCGGCGAGCAGCAGCGTCGCGTTGCGCTCCAGGAAGGCGTGTTTGGCGAGGATGGACATGGGATTGCTTCCTTACTCGGCCGGCTGCGCGCTGAGACGCCCGCCGATCGGCTTCTCGGCCCTCTCGTGCCCGAGGATGGTCATGGTGATGTTCCAGGCCATGACGATCGCGCCCGCCAGGTAGAGAGCGCCGCCGAAGGCGCGCAGCACGTAGTAGGGATGCATGGCCGCGACGCTCTCGGCGAACGAATAGACCAGGAAGCCCTGCGTATCGTATTCGCGCCACATCAGGCCCTGCTGGATGCCGGCGACCCACATGACCGCCGCGTAGACGACGATGCCGAGGGTTGCGAGCCAGAAATGCCACGTGACGAGCCGCAGGGAGTAGAGGCGCTGCCGGTACCAGAGTTTCGGCACCATGTGGTAGATCGCGCCGAAGGAGATCATGCCGACCCACCCGAGCGCGCCGGAATGCACGTGGCCGATGGTCCAGTCGGTGTAATGCGACAGCGAGTTCACGGTCTTGATCGACATCATCGGCCCTTCGAAGGTGGACATGCCGTAGAAGGCGATGGCGAGCACCATCATGCGGATGATCGGATCGGTGCGCAGCTTGTCCCAGGCGCCCGAGAGCGTCATCAGGCCGTTGATCATGCCGCCCCAGGAGGGCATCCAGAGCATGATCGAGAACACCATGCCGAGGGTCTGCGCCCAGTCGGGCAGCGCCGTGTAGTGCAGGTGGTGCGGGCCGGCCCAGATGTAGAGGAAGATCAGCGCCCAGAAGTGGATGATCGAAAGGCGGTAGGAGTAGACCGGGCGGTTCGCCTGCTTCGGCACGAAGTAGTACATCATCCCGAGAAAGCCCGCGGTGAGGAAGAAGCCGACGGCGTTATGGCCGTACCACCACTGGGTCAGAGCGTCCTGCACGCCCGAGAACAGCGAATAGCTCTTCGACCCCAGGAAGGAGACCGGCACCGCCAGGTTGTTCACCACGTGCAGCATCGCGATCGTCACGATGAACGACAGGTAGAACCAGTTCGCGACGTAGATATGCGGCTCCCTGCGCCGGACGATGGTGCCGAGGAAGACGACCAGATAGGCGACCCAGACGAGGGTGAGCCAGATGTCCACGTACCATTCGGGTTCGGCGTATTCGCGGCTCTGCGTGATGCCGAGAAGATAGCCGGTCGCCGCCATGACGATGAAGAGCTGATAGCCCCAGAAGACGAGCCAGGCGAGATTGCCACCGAAGAGCCGGGCCTTCGACGTCCTCTGCACGACATAGAAGGACGTCGCGATCAGCGCGTTGCCGCCGAAGGCGAAGACGACGGCTGAGGTGTGCAGGGGACGCATGCGGCCGAAATTGAACCACGGCGCGACGTTCAGGTGCGGAAATGCCAGCTGGAGCGCGATCACCAGGCCGACGAGAAACCCGACGATGCCCCAGAATACGGTCGCGATCGCTCCGTAGCGAATCGGGCCATCCATGTAGCCGGACCGCTCGGCGGCCACGGCAGGTTGTGGCTCGAAGCTGACGTTGCGGATGAAATAGAGCGTGGCGACGCCGAGCACCAGCGTCAGTATGAGCATGTGCAGGCGGAACGGCTCGTCGGTCGCGAAACCGGCTGCGACAAGTGCCAGGAACGTCGCCACGCCCAGCACGATCGTCTCTGTCATGTATTTCAATGCAAAGTCCCCGCGACAGCTGTTGCGCATCGCCCCCTGCGACACGATTGCGCGAGAAATTGCGAATTGCCCCGTGGTGCCGCCTTGACCCAGATCAAACCCGCGACGGTTGACCAGGATCAAGGGGGAAGCGCCGCACTTCCGCCAAAATAGGGAAAGCAGGGAGCATACCTCATGCATGTGCCGAACCATCGACAGCTGGACGCAGCCGCCCCGAGATACACGAGTTATCCGACGGCGCCGCACTTCGGGAAGGCCGTGGGGCCGGAAACGGTTGCGCGCTGGCTGTCCGACCTGCCGCGCAAGGAGGCGGTCTCGCTCTACGTGCACGTACCCTATTGCGATCAGGCTCTGCTGGTTCTGCGCCTGTCATACGAAACAGACGCTGCGCTACGAGCCGGTCGCCCGCTTCCTCGGAGGCCTGCGTCAGGAAATTCGTTTGCTGCGCGAGTTCCTGCCGGGCCGTCTGCCGGTGAAGACGCTGCATTTCGGCGGCGGTTCGCCGACCATGCTCCGTCCGGACGACATGCGCGCCGCCCGGAACTGGCTGGAGACCGCCTTCGACTTCGACGGAGGCTCCGAGATATGCGTCGAGGCGGACCCCAACGACATGGACGGCGAACGGTTCGCCGCGCTGGCCGAAATCGGGGTCACCCGTGCCAGCATCGGGGTGCAGGATTTCGATCCGCGCGTTCAGAAGGCGATCAATCGCGATCAGACATTCGAGGTGACCCGGGCAACGGTCGAAGGATTCCGCGAGAGCGGCGTGCGCTCGATCAATCTCGATCTTCTCTATGGTCTGCCGCACCAGTCGGCCGACACGCTTCGGCGGACGCTCGACCTCTCCTTGTCGCTCGATCCCGACCGGATCGCACTGTTCGGCTATGCGCATGTGCCGTGGTTCAAGGCCCATCAGAAACTGATTCCGGAAGCCGCGCTCCCGGACGGCCGCGCCCGCTTCGAGCAGTCGCGCCTCGCCGCCGCGGCGATCGCGTCGGCCGGATACGAGGCGATCGGCATCGACCATTTCGCGAAGCCGGGCGATTCGCTGGCCGTCGCGGCACGAAGCGGACGCCTCCGCCGCAACTTCCAGGGATATACCGACGATGCTTGCGAAACCCTGATCGGGCTCGGCCCCTCGTCGATCAGCCGGTTCAGGCAGGGCTACGCCCAGACGGAGCCCGCGACCGGCAGCTATCTGTCCGGTATCTCGGCAGGGCGCCTGGCAACCGTGCGCGGGCTGGCCTTCAGCGACGACGACCGCATCCGCGGCTGGCTGATCGAGCGTCTGATGTGCGATTTCGCCATATGCGGCGACGACCTGCAGCGGCGCTTCGGAGACGCCGGAATGCGTGTGCTCGAGGCCGGCATCGCCCGGGCCGCCGCCGCCGGGCTGCATCTGCGCCGCAACGGCGGGCGGTGGGTCGTCTTGCAGGAGGATCGCCCGCTCGTCAGACTGGTCGCCAGTGCGTTCGACCGATATTTCGAGCAAGACCAGACGCGCCATTCCAGGGCCCTCTGAAAAAGCCGCTCCCGGTGACCGGTCGTGACGCCCTTCCCGGGCGGCAGGCACCGGCGCCGAAGACCGGGAATCGCGTTTGTCTCACTGATCAGCCAAGTCATTGATAACGCTACGTACGGCGTCATCTCTCCAACCGGCTTTCTTGGGCTTGATGGAGAGCGATCCCTCTCTTCCGGCGGTCGTCTCCGTCACTACGGTCCATCTGCCGCGCCGGCGGCGAGTGGCACGGTGTAGGTGGTCGCGTGCCCGGTGAGGCAAACTTCGCCGGCGGCGTTCACGACGCTTGTCGCAAGCCTGCAGATCGGCTTGTCGTCGCGCACCTCCATCACCTCCACCCGGCCCGTGATTGTCTCGCCGACGCCCACGGCCTTGACGAATTTCCACTCGACCCCGAGAAACACGGTTCCCGGCCCGGGAAGATCTTCCGCCACCACCGCATTGAGGATGCCGGTCGTTACGCCGCCCTGCACGATCAACTTGCCGAACGGCGTGCTTTCCGCAAGTGACCGGTCGTAGTGGACGGGGTTGCGGTCACCCGTCATCTCGGTGAAGCGCTCGACATCCTGCATCGATGTCGCGCGCGAGCGCTCCGCGCTCTGGCCGACCCGCGGCTTCCCGCGCACCACGCCGGACCAGCCATCCTTTTGCCCGTCCATCTCGCTCCTCCTCCGACCAAAGAATTTCCTATGGCGCGACCGGCCTCGGCTTGCCCGGCGCCGGAGCCATCGCGAGGTCCGCAGGCGCTGTCCTGGCGCCAGCCACGAACCGGCCCTCCAGTTCCGATAACCGAGCCTCGGCACGCGCGGCGAAGGGGACGTA
Source organism: uncultured Alphaproteobacteria bacterium (assembly GCA_963838155.1). Taxonomy (GTDB): domain Bacteria; phylum Pseudomonadota; class Alphaproteobacteria; order Rhizobiales; family Rhizobiaceae; genus Pararhizobium_B. The sequence goes on along the minus strand of CAWIQE010000006.1, from coordinate 35,025 downwards.
GCCGGCGCCGTGCGCGACCTGCAGGGCCTCGCGGTACAGGCGGACGGCGGTGTCGTCCCTCTCCAGCGCCGCCAAAGCCATCAGCGCCTCGAACTCGATCCAGTTGTCGCCGCTTTGGCGGGCGCTTCGCAGAGCGTCGGTGAGATCTTCGCGGCTGGCCTCATCGCCCGGCTGCGCCTGGGCGATCGCGAGCATGACCGAGGCATAAGTCATGAAGTGCGGCATGTTGGCCTGCTCCGCTAAGGCGAAGGCCGCCTCCAGCGTCGACGTCGCCTCGGTTCGCCTTCCAAGGGTCAGGGCCATGTGACCGAGCGTAGCCGTCAGCCAGGGATGGAACGGGAACGGCGCGCGCTGAAGGCTTTCCTCGGTCATCCGCCGGAGCCGCTCAAGGCATTGTGCGTCGCACCCGCCGACGATGCGCACGAGGCTCTCGAAGTAGGCCGTCGCGTAGCGATCGACGGGCCTCCCGGTGGTTTCCACGAGACGGAGCGCTTCGGCGATGCCCGCCTCGGCCTCTTCGACCTCGCCGATCAGCGCCCTGGCCGAAGCGAGGGAACCGACGAACCAGATCGAGCGGGTGACGAGAAAGCCGAGACGGTCGTCGGCCCAGCGCGTGGTGAAATCGAAGACATGCGGCAGCAGAAGGCGGGTGGCCGGCCGGGCCGCACCGACGACCATGTGTGCCTGTGCCGCGGCAAGGTCGCCCTCCGCCGCGTGCCGGTCGTCACCGCTCAGGAGACCGATGCTGCGGGCTTCCTCGGCGACGGCCAGTGCTTCGGCCGTGCGTCCCCAGGTGGAATAGACATAGCTCGTGTGCAGCAGGACATAGGCAAGCCGCCGCGTGTCCCCTGCCTCCCGTGCCAGCGACTGGGCTTCGTTCAGGCGACTGATGGCCTTCTCGAACTGGCCTGTGACCATGTAGGCCACCCGGAGACGGGTGCGAATGTCGATGCCGAGGGCGATGTTCTCGGTCGCGGGCGGCAGGTGGGAGAGCGCCTCGATCGCCTGCTCCAGGAAATCGGCGGCGGTTGAGTAGGCCGAACTTTCGACCGCGCGGTCGGCCGCAGCGACGAGGTAGCGGGAGGCGTGATGCCATTCCCCTGCCCTGACCGCGTGGAACGCGAGTCGTTCGGCCTGGTCCGGACGGCCTGCGGCATGTCGGCCTCGCAGCGCGAAAAGGATGCGCGCATGCAGCGTCTGGCGATCTGCGGCGGCCAGCGAGGCGTAGGCGGCGTCCTTCACCAGCGCATGCTTGAAGGCGTATTCGGGTTCGCCGTCGGACGGGTCTTCGAAGAGCATCTCGGCCGCCTTCAGCCGCGTCAACGCTGGCTCCAGCGCTGCGCCCAGTCCGGACACCTCCGCCAGGAGGCCGGCCGGCACGGCTGCGCCGATCACGGAAGCGATCTGCAGCAATGTCCGCTCGTCCGGGGCCATCCTGTCGATGCGGGCGGCCAGCACCGAATGGATCGTCGCCGGGAGTTCGATGTCGTCGATGGCCTGCCGCACGGTCAGGCGCCCGGTCACGCCGGAGAGCCGGCCGGACTGGACCAACTGGCCCACGATCTCCTCGGTGAACAGCGGCACGCCCTCTGCACGCGCGCAGATCATGTCCCTGAGCCTCTCCAGGCTCGGTTCGTCGCCGAGCAGCGCGGCGGCGAGCGCGCGTCCTTCCTCGCGGTGCAACGGCGCCAGCCTCATCAGGTCGGGATAGGACAGGTCGTCCCAGTTCGGCTCGAAGCCGGGGCGTGCGGTCACGACGAGCAGGACGCGGTACTCGGCGATCGCCTTTGCCAGCCCGTCCAGCACGGCCCGGCTCAAAGGGTCCGCCCAATGATAGTCCTCGACCAGGATGACGATCGGCTTCGCCTCGGAGAGCTTCGAGATCAGCGCCACGCAGGCTTCCCGCACCTGGCGGGCGCGATCATCGCCCTGCATCTCCTGCCATGCCGCATCGGCGATGGACTGACCAAGCGCGAAGAGCAGCGGGACGAGCAGCGACCGCTCCATCGCCATCTCCTTCAGACGCCCTTTCACGGCGCGCTTGACCGCTTCCTTTTCTTCGTTCCCGGCAAGGCCGAAGAGCGAAAGCAGGAGCCGCTTCGTCAGGTCGTGGCTGACGCTCTCGCCGATCTCCTCCGCCCCGGCCTCCACGATGGTGTAGGCCTTGAAGGTTTGCGATCCGATGAACTCGTGGACGAGCCGCGACTTGCCGACGCCGGCGCTGCCGACGATGGTGACGATCTGCCCGCGGCCCTCGCGCGCCCGCTGCCACGCCTGCGTCAGCCGTCCGAGTTCGCCCGTCCGCCCGACAAGGGGCGTGAGGCCCTGGCGGGCCCTGATATACCACCGCGAGAGTGCCCTGTTTTCGGCCAGCAACTCGTAGGCAGCGTCCGTCTGACCGAAACCCAGCGTGTCGGAGCGCGGCATGCGCGATGCAGCCACATATCCACCAGCACTTTCGCGCGCCCGGGCCGTGAGCGCGATCGCGTCCCTCGTCAGCGATGCCGCGAGTCGGCTCGCCGTCTTGACTACCGGTCCTGTCACACGCAGCCGGCCCGGGCGACCGCGGATCAGGGCCGGTCCGGCATCGATCCCGATCCGCAGGCCCACGCTCTGGCCCGCCGCGGCGCGCGCCAGGACGACATCGCGCATGGCGCGGCCCGTCCGGCAGGCCTGGACGGTGTGCTCCTCGAGCGCGCGCTCCGCCCCGAAAGCGACCGTGACGGTTCCCTCGCGCGCATCGATCACGACGCCGCCGTTCGATGCGGCGATCTCGGCCAGGGCCTCCGTCAATGGCTCGAGAACCTCTGCGGCCAGTTCCGGATCGTCGGACGGCTGGGACGCGACAAGCAGCTCGGCGGCGAGAATGCTGACGGGCCGCCTCGCGTTGAAGCCGATCGGTTCGGCCGGCTCCGCCGCGATGACCTTCGCCGTGAACCGCCTAACCTGATTGATGAATTCGGCAAATGCGGGTTCGTCCTCCAGCAGGATGTGGTTGCTGCTGTCGAGTTCGATCAACCGGGCGCCGGCGATCCCGGCCGCGAAGGACTGTCCCGACGAAAGCGGCGCCACCTTGTCGCCCCTCGCGTGCATCACCAGGGTCGGAACCGCGATTCGCGGCAGCAGATCCCCCACGTCGATGTCCGCAAAACTCTCGGCAAGCCGGAAGGCATTCTCGGGCGTGACGGTCTTGCGCTGCAACTCGTTGAACCATTCGACCTGCTCGCGCGAAGCTCCGGGAATGAACATCGCCGTGAAGAGCTGGCGAAAGAGGGGATCGTCCTTGCCCCAGCCCCTGCGCATTAGCGTTCCCATGGCCTTGCGCAGCGTGATCTCCTCGGCGTCGCCGCGGGCGCGCCAGCCCTTCACGTACCCGCCGTAGAGAATGAGCCCTGCAACACGCTCGGGATGCCTGACGGCGTAGGCGACGGAAATGGCGCAACCCTGGGAGACACCGAGAAGCACAACGCGCTCGAGACCGGATGCATCGATGATGCTCTCGAGATCCGCGACCATCGCTTCGAAGCCGATGTCGTCCACATTCCACTGCGACATTCCGTTGCCGCGCTCGTCGTAGCGCAGCAAGGTGTTCTGGGCGGAAAGCTCCCGTATCCAGTGACGCCACACCGGGCTCTCCGCGTCATATCGCAGGTGGGACATCCAGTGCGCCGCCCGCACGATGGCGGGCCCCTGCCCTGTCATGGCATAGGCGACACGCACGCCGTCCCGCGCCGAGCAGTAGCGCACCTCGGTTTCCAGCGTTGCCGGAGACGGTGACGCACCGGAGGCGGAGGAAAGGCTCTCGCCCGCACCGGCAATCGTAGCCCGGCGTGCGGCTTCCGCAAGTTCCGCCACGACGCGCGGCAAACCCGGGTCGTCCGGAACCAGGCGCTGGAGATCCTGTGCATAGCCCAGCGCCAGATCGGGCCGGTCGCCGAGTGCCGCAACGAGGCGACGAAGGACGCGCAGCCGGATGAGCTCCGTTTCATTGGTGTGGGCAACACGCCAGGATTCGAATTCGGGGCAGCGCGGGAGGGACATGTCCCCCAGGAAGGGGCCGCGAAAAAGGGCGGCCAGATGCTGCAGCTCCACAAGCGGCAGTTCCTCCACGGCTGCGCCGGCAACGGAGCCGATCTTGGCGAAGTCGGTCGAGATGACCCCGGGCGCGATGGCGACGATGTTGCGATCCGCCGTGAAGATGCCCGTCTTGTCGCTGTTCAGAATGCCGCGGATCTTCGAGAGGCTCCACCGCAGCGCCCCGCGTGGATCATCCGGCACCTCCCAGAACATCTCGCACAGACGCTCACGGCGCTGCGGCCGCTGAACGACGGCAAGATAGGCGAGAAGCGCGCGCGTCTTTCTCGACGGCGGCAGCTCTACCGGCTCGCCATCGCGCAAGACCTCAAGGTCGCCCAGCACATTGATTTCGATACCCGAGCTCATCGCACCTCGCGAAAGCCCCCGCGACAATATAACATATTGCCATTGGCAGGCTACATGGCGGTTCAGCCGCGGCGTCGGTGCCTTTCCGCCGCCGCGGCCCACGACCTCACCCCCAACTCCCCCAGCGTTCGGCCCCGGTCGGCAGGGGGGCCTCCGGCGATGCGACGTCGGACCGGTTCAAGCCGATGTCCCGCAGGAGATAGTCCGGAAGTTCCCGAAGGTGCCGGTGGTCGCGCCTCGCGCGGGCGGCAGATCCGAGGACCTGGAAGGTCTGGCGAACCCGATTGAGAGATTTCCGCATTTCTCTGCTCCCTAGCTTGTCGACACCACCTCGGTGCCGCAGGTTCCTTTTTGGGAGAGGGGCGTGGAAGCGAGCGTTTAAACGAACATCGATTTTTTTTCGAAAGAGTTCGGGTAGCATGCAAACGCTACCTGGACGAAAGGACCGGACGGCTTCAGCGCCCGGTCCCGCCGTCGATCTTCATCGCCCTACGTCGCCCTACGCGGCGGCGAAGCTGTCTTCAGGGGTCGCATGCATCGGCACGCCGGCAGTGCCGGCCGCCCGCCTTGCGAGATCGGCGACCTCGTCCTTGATGACGCGGCTCAGGCGCTTGTGGTGCCCTTTCAGGGTTTCCGGCGTCCAGTCGAAGCTGCAGATGGCGTCGGTCGCCTCGAGCACCGGATATGCGAACGCATCGCGCGCTTCCTGATATGCATCCATCTCCCTTTGCGAGCCGCCGAGCACGGCATCTGCAGCGGTCTCGGCATCCCTGAGAGCATCGGAAATGCCGTGCGAGGTTGCGGGATCGCGGAAGAAGCCGGCGTCGCCGACGAGCATCCATCCCGGCCCGACGGCCTGTCTGATGAACCCCGGCCGCCCGCGAAACGCCTTTAGCGGACCGATGCCGCAGGCGGCTATGTGATCTGCCAGTTCGGGCGCCAAGCGTCGAAGCACATCGTGGTGACAGTTGGCCCTGTCGAATCGCAGCACGCTGTCGTAGTAGGATTGGGGTGCACCGGCGAAGATGCAGCACTCCCCTCCATTCGTGGGTATCGAGCCGGCGCTCAGGCCCGGCCCGAAGTGCCAATGATAGCCCTCCCCGGCGAACTTCGGTGCGTATCCGTAGATCACCGAGGCCGACACCGACCCTTCGTGCAGGAGCGGTGCCTGCACGTTCCGCGCCACCATCGAGCCGACTCCGTCGGCGCCGATCACGAGTTTCGCCCGCAAACTGCGGGTCTCATGGCCATTGCGCACGACGACGCCGCAGACGCGGCCGTGATGGCCCATCAACAGGTCGACGACTGATGTGTCATGGACGACTTCCGCGCCGGCGCGGCGGGCCGCATCCACCAGCACCCTGTCGAGCACAGCGCGCCGGGGCGCGACGAGGCCGGGAAGGCCGGGTTCCGGCTTTATGGCAACCGGAACCGTCTCGTCCTCGTAGTGGAAGGTCGTCGACGTGATGATTGGCGCGCCGGAGGCAAGAATGGTGTCGAGCAGTCCCCATCGCGCAAGCTGCATGACGGCCGGACGCATCAGCGCATGGGTCGATAGCGCGTCCGAGCCGTAGGCCTGACGTTCGAGGACGAGCGTCTTCACGCCGGCCTGGGCAAGAAGCATGGCTGTCGCCGCTCCGGCACAGCGGCCACCGACGATGATCACGTCATGGTCATTGGATGTATACGTCATGGTGCACCTCACGCAGCTTCGCGGCCGGCCTGGCGAAGGTAGCCGGCGACATGGTGTGACAGGGCGACGGCGTCCGTTCCGACGCCGCCGATGAAGTTCGAATTGCGCTTGCGCAGGAAGCGGAAGCCGAGCGCGTAGATGCCGGGGATCCGCGTGACGCCGTCCCTGTGGTCGATCTCGCCGTCGGGAGTGAGCACGTTGAGGTGCAGCCACGGGAAAGACCGGCGAAAGCCCGTTGCCCAGACGATGGTCCGGATATTTTCGCCGGCGAAGGAGAGCGTCCTGGGCGCCTCGCCCGTCTGCGGGTCGGACACGGCATGCTTCCATCGGCCGGTCTCGCCGGCGGAGCTGGCAAAGGCGTCGATCGACTGCAGCAGGCGATTGCGCTTGACAGTCGCCGCCGCAACCGTCTCGGCGAGGTCGTCGGCGAAGATTGCGCTGCCGCTGTCACAGCCGGCGAAACGGCCGGCAAGGCGGATGCCCTTTCGTTGCAGCGCTGCAAGACCGACGTCGCTGCCCCCGGTGCGGCCGGCGAGCTGAAGAGAAGGCTGCCGCTTGGCGGCCGACAGATCCGGCACCTCCGAACTGCGCTGGGACAGGATGCCCATTCGTGCCAGCCAGACGAAGATGTCCTGCCCGCGATAGCGCCTCGGCAGACTGGTATGCCGGCCGACCGCGAGCACGACCTCGCGCCCGGCGTCGTGCAGCTCGTCGGCGATCTGCACGCCGGAGGACGAGGCCCCGACGACCAGCACGCCGCCGTCGGGCAGATCGGCATTCCGCCGGTACTGAGAGGAATGCAGGCTGAATATCTTGCCGGCAACGCGAGCACGTGCCGGCAAGGCCGGGCGATCGCACTGCCCGGTTGCGATGACGACGGCGCGCACGCGCCATTCGTCTGCGCTCGTCAGCACGCGGTAACCCGCGCCGTCGGCCGAGACCGAAAGCACCTCCGTCGTCGCCAGGACCGGGGCCCTGCTCACGCGCGCATAGTCTTCCAGATAGCGGACGAGTTGGTGGCGCGACATGAAGCCGTCAGCCGGAACACCGGCGCTCGGCCCATGAGGCAGCACGTTCATCCAGTTCGGCGTGAGCATGGTCAACGTATCCCAGGTCGTGCTCTTCCACCGTTCGGCGACCGCGCCGCGCTCGAAGAGCACGTGGTCGATGCCGTGCCGTGAAAGACACGCGGACATGGCAAGGCCGGCCTGGCCCGCGCCGACAATTGCGACGTCGGTCGATTGCATTGGAGGTCTCCGTAGCTGGTATTGATCCCGGCCGCCGGGATCGGGTGCCCTACTGGATCGTCCGCACGCCGACTGTGACGGGGACGCCCTTGGTCAGCACGTCGAAGACGGCGGACCGTGCTCGACCCTGCTCGACGATCTGGCGCAGCTTTTCCGGCGGCGCATCGCCTTCGATCAGGAAGTCGATCCGCATGTTGTCGAAGCCGTTGCGGACATTGTCGGAGATGCCGAGGATGCCGCGCAGGTCGATGTCGCCTTCCACATGCGACTCCACCTTTGTCAGCTTCACGCCGCGGGCCGCCGCGATGTTCGCGATTCCCGCCGTCATGCAGGCGGCGAGCGCGTGCAGGAGCCATTCCACCGGCGTCGGACCCTGGTCGGTGCCACACAGTACTGCGGTGTGGTCGCCGTCGGCGAAATGGGTCTGCTCGCGCGCCTGCTCAGCTCCGGCGCCGTAGTAGCCGGACATCGAACTGCGGCTGTGGGTACCCTCCATCCATCGGTTGTCGGCCCTGAACTGGAACCGGCCGAGATCGGGCTGGCCGGCAACCGCATTGATCGTGCTCAGAAGCATCGGGGTGTCCACGCCGTTCAGTGGCGGGCGCGGGGTCTTTGTGTGCATTTCCATGGTCTCGCTCCTCGAGTTGGTCGACGCGGGCATCGTCCGCGACGGAGCAAGAGTTCGCCGCAATCGTGGTAGAGACGGTGGAAAGGAAAGATGAAACCTCTGCCGACGGCTTTTCACACGGTGCGGGATTCGCACCCCGCTGTGCAATCTTGCCGGACCCCGGCCGGCGGCACCGGCTCGAAGCACGACGGAATGGGCGGAACGTTGTCCCGCCGTCTGCGTCGGCATCTGGCCGGCTCTTCGCCCTTGCCGACCCAAGATTGCGGGCGGCGGGCGGCGTTATGCATCGCGCCCCTGGCCATCGTTGAACAGTCGATACATTGGCCACGCTTTCGCCCTGCGGTTCAGGGAGGTCGCTGGCATCCCGCCACTCGCTGACCGAGATCAGTTTCGGCCTAGGCTACGAGTTGGAGAAATCCCCCAACGTGGTGTTCAAGCGGTCATGCTCCGCTCGCTGCATCACAGCGGCAACTTCGAGGGTTTTCCCGGCTCATGGACAAGCCGGAGTCCTGTTCCCCGTCAGCACCTATGGCCCAGATTTGAGGTTGTGATTTAAGGAGGATTTGGGTCTCGTCGTAGTGACGAAGGAACGAAGATGAGACCCAAATCCTCAAGCCCCAAGAAGCCTGCCGAGCAGGTGGTGAAAGACATCCGTCGGGCGACCCGTCGGCACTTCTCGGCGGAAGACAAGATCCGGATCGTGCTCGATGGCCTGCGCGGCGAAGACAGCATCGCCGAGCTGTGCCGCAAGGAAGGCATTGCGCAAAGCCTGTACTACACCTGGTCGAAGGAGTTCATGGAGGCCGGGAAGCACCGGCTGTCCGGTGACACTGCCCGTGCCGCCACCACGGATGTCCGATCGCTCTTGAAACGGCGAACTCGAAGACCGGCGGTCTCGGCGCCGCGGATATTCGCTCGGTAGCCCCTCTGGAGGCGCTGGCCCCCTGGAACCCACTCCAGCTTTCAATGATTTTCAACCGACCCATGCCGGGCAGTGTAAAAGCTGCGCAGATGAGTGAGAATTTGAAACTTTCGTTCGATTTATAAGTAACAATTATGAACAAATTGGGCGTCCGAGTGCTCGTCTATCTTGGCACGCTCGCCGTCAACGTGTCCTCATCCGATCTGGTCGCCGGCCGGCAACAGGCGCATGACCCGCAGCCACACTGAATATCTTGCCTCCTTGCGTTGCTCCGCGGGCGTAGAGCGTGGCAATCTCGACGCCACGCCTCATCGCTTCATCCAGGGAGCCCCAATCATCATCGCCTCCATCACCGCCTCGCTCGCCGGCTTCATCACGGCTGCCATTTCCTCCATGGGCTACGCCGGCCTGGCCCTGCTCATGGCGGTCGAGTCCGCCTGCATCCCGCTGCCCTCAGAGATCATCATGCCGTTCTCCGGCTACCTCGTCTCGACGGGGCGCTTCAGCCTGCTGCTCGTCGCAACGGCAGGCGCAATCGGCTGCAATCTGGGCTCGACGGCCGCCTATGCGGTGGGGGCCTATGGCGGCCGCCCGCTCATCGAGCGCTGGGGCCACTACATCCTGCTCAACCGCTCCGAACTGGATCGGGTCGACCGCTTCTTCCACCGCTACGGCATGGCGACGGTGCTGGTCGGACGGCTGCTGCCCGTCGTCCGGACCTTCATTTCGTTGCCGGCCGGCATCGCGCGGATGCCATTCTGGAAGTTCCAGATCTACACCTTCGTCGGGTCGTGGCCTTGGTGCCTGGCGCTTGCCTATGCCGGACTGCGGCTGGGCAAGGCATGGGATTTAAGCCCCGGTCTCCGGCGCGTCATGCATTCTCTCGACGTGGTCGTCGTCGTCGCCCTCGTGGCCGCTGCCGCATGGTACGCCGTGCGGCTCTGGCGGGACCGGACAGGAAGCTGAAAGCGTGCCTCGGGCTTCACGATTTGCGCGCTTGGCTTCGCATCGGAAAGAGGAACCGGTGATGGTCCTGTGGCCTTCATCGCTTCGAGAGACACTCTGCGGGAGCATGGGCTGCGTGCTCGGCCGCGCCGTCGTGGGTCGCCGATCTGCTCTCCCGGCGCGTTGTCGGCCGGGCGATGAAAGCGAAGTGCGCGGCAAAGCTCGTTCGACAGAAAGCTGCACCTCTGTCTGATGATTAGAAGCGGCCGGCTGCAATTCGAGGCATTGGGCCTCGAATTGCAGCCCGGTCAGCCATTGGAATCATGCCCCCATGCTCTGGAGCCGCCACAGGCCCAACTCCTTCAGAGGCGATAGATCCGCTTGGCATTCGACGGCAGTCGTCGGTGACGGAGATCGACACGGGCTTCGCGAGGGCGTGCAACAACGATCACGGCATCTCACCGGATGGACGGCGCCTCGTCGTCAGAATCCGATATTGATCAGTTGGACGCGCCGATTGACCGCAGCGTCCGGATGGGCGGGATCGGCAAGGCTTTCCTCGCCGAGACCGACCGAAGACAACAATGGTGACGGAACTCGGAACGTCGTCGCCAGGGCCTCGCGCACAGAATTGGCGCGCCGCTGCGACAGGTCGAGATTGTATTTCCGACTGCCCCTCGCATCGGTATGGCCGACGATGATGAACTTCTGCCCCATGAGATACGGCGTATGCATGGCATCCGCAATCGCGCCGATTGCTTCGTAGGACCCGGGCATAATGCGCGCGGAGTTGAAGTCGAAATCGATCTGGACGTTGAACTGCCTGAGATTGGCGAGACGACCGCTGATCGGGATGTATGACGGCGCGTTTTCGCCCGGATGGTCCTTGATGTTCTGCAGCGCCATTGCTCTCAGGTCATTGGGGTCGAGCGTTGCCTTCTGTTGCGCTCCCTGCAGCGACTTGACGATCTGCTCCTGGGTCAGAATCGTCTGCGCGTTCGAGGCACCAACCGAAGCGGAGACGGCCATTCCCAGCGCGAAAACCAAAATCGCATGTTTCATATTCCCGCCCCTCTACTGCGCCCAGCCGGCATCGACCAGGACCTGTGCGCACTTCTGACCCAGGTTCCTCTTCGTCAGCAGGCACTGAAGCGTGTAGCCGCTCGATCGCCTGACGTCCCCGCAGAGCATCTCGGCATCGTGGCTGCAGATTTTCGGCGCGGAGGACTGGGCGGCAAAACGTGCCGAGATCATCTGGAACGCCCGTGCGTAGTCCGCCTTGCACTGTTGCGAGACTTCCGCCTGGTGCTGACGAAGACAACTCTGGATGCCGTTGTTCCCGAGATTCGCCTTCGGGCAGTATTTCTGAATATCGGCTCCGCAACTGGCGGAAAGGCTTTTGATCGCGTCGGCATAGCCGATTGTCCGGGCTGCTGCTGATCCGGCCGTCAACCCAGCCGCCAGTATCGCAACGCAGGCAAATAAAGGTATCCTTGAATCCAGTCTCATCGTGTTCTTCCCCTATCAAGGTTTTGATGTTCGAACCGAAGCTGGCTTTTGTCGCCCACCGAGGGCATTGCATGGACTGCATCGCATGGTGCCGCACTGCGTCGGCTTTCCCGACGGGCAGCATGCTGTCGTCCTCGGCGACAGCCGGTTGATAGTGTGCAAAAACCGAACCGCCGCAAGTTATCAAAATGGATGGCGCGGCGTCCGTCGGTCATGCTCGATTGAGGGTTCGCCGATGCCCCGGCCTCCGAAGATCAGCTCAGGCGGCATGCGGCTATCGGCACAGCGTCAACTGACGGTTCTGTCTTCTTCAGCAAGAGGTTGGCGAGTTCAGTTCGCGCCGTTCATGTCGGCGCAGGTGCCGTGCCTTTGGCGATGGATGTCCCGCGTCTCCAGGCTTGTTCCGATTGGATAACAGTCACGTTTGAACCGCGCGGCGTATGAATGAAGTCAATAATTTACGGGAGTGGAGAAGGTTCAACTCCAGTCCCCTGCCCTCCGCCGCTTGCCTTCCTGAAAATTTTCTCTCCATTCGGCGGCTTTCGGATTTTTTGTTGTTTTCGAGGGCTATGGCGGATGAACATTCTTTATGCCGTATCCACGAAGGCCGCTTTGCCCGCAGCCGCTGGGGACCTATTCCAAGCCGGCCTTGGCAATACCCTGGCGGAACTTGTCGGAATCTGCCTGGTTCTTGAAATGCCACCGACTGATGTGCCTCTCGAACGAATACTCCGGATTGATCTCCAGCAGTTCCTTCCAGACCCTAGCTGCCTCTTCGATTTCGCCTATGTGGCCAAGTGCTGAAGCGAGAAATGCGCGCGAGAAATCTGAATTCGGCACCAGAACGATCCGCTCGCGAAAGTAGGCGATTGCCGTCGCGTATTTTCCGGCGACGAGGTAAGCCATTCCCAGAAAATGGATGAATTGTTGGGCACTGGCCGGATCCAGCCGTAGCGCGCGTTCCATGCTCGAAATAGCTTTCATTGGTTCGCCTGAAAGCAAATAGACCACGCCCAGGCTGTCGTGAGCGAAGGCGAGGTTGGGATTTAGCGCAAGAGTGGCACGGGCTTCGGCGATGGCGATTTCAAGATTGCCACCAACTACCGAGGCGACCGCGGCCGCATAGTGCGCCATTGGTTCGCCCGGGTTGCAGACGATCGCCTGCTCGGCAAGGCGCAAGCCTTCGACAGCCGCAAGTTCATGATGCTCGCTGAACTGGTTCTGGTAATCGATCACGTACAGGGTCGAAAGCAACGCATGGGCCTCGGCAGAGCCGGGCTCGCACTCGATCGCCTTCTTGAGAAGCGCGCTCGCTCGCTCAAATAATTCACGATTTCCTATACCGGAAGAAAAAAGTGCGCGAGCTCGGAGCAAATACTCGTAGGCTTCTATATTTTGCTGAGCGCTACCGATGATTCTTTTTATTTCATCAGGATTGAGTGCGATCTTCAGTGCAGCAACGATTTGGCCGGTAATGTCATCCTGAAGCGCGAAGATGTCCCTTATTTTGCGGTCGTACCGCTCCGCCCACAAATGCGCGCCGTTTTCGGCGCCAATCAGCTGGGCATTGATCCGCACCCGGTCCCCGGCGCGCCGGACGCTGCCCTCCAGGACCGTACGAACACCGAGTTCGCGCCCGATCTTCCGGATATCGACGTTTTTGCCCTTATAGGCGAAACTTGAATTTCGGGCGATGACCAGGAGCCCGGGGATTTTGGACAGATCGGTAATAATGTCTTCTGTAATACCATCGGAGAAGTACTCATCTTCAGGATTGCTGGACATATTGGCGAAAGGTAACACAGCGAGGGACGATGTTGCCTTTTCTGGCGCCGGTGGTTTCCGTTCAGCACTCTTTGCGCCGGCGTCACCGGTGCGCCATTTCCACACGTGGATCGGGCGATCCAGATTCTTTACTTGGACTTCTCCGCAATCTTCGAACGAAATGTCAAGCCGATTGCCCACGCTCTCCGTGACGATCGCGGAAACGCAGATTCCTCCGGGGTCTGCAAGCGGCTCAAGCCGTGCGGCAATATTGACGCCGTTCCCGAAAATGTCGTCGTTTTCCACGATGATGTCACCGAGATTGATCCCGATACGAAGCTTGAAATCATGGCCACTCGGCGTCGCAGGAGGCGCGCTCGACTGAATGGCTATGGCGCAGTTGACCGCGTCGACCGCGCTTGCGAATTCCACCAGGGCTCCATCCCCCATCACCTTGAAAATCCGGCCGCCATGTTCCGCGACAGCGGGATCGAACACCGTTTCGCGATGGAGCTTTAGACTGGCCAGCGTGCCCGCCTCGTCTTCAGCCATGAAACGGGAATATCCGACAACATCGGCCGCGAGAATTGCGGCGAGCCTTCGATTGAGTTGAGCGCCGGTCATTCGATTTCGCAATTCATTGCTTTGCATCGCACCGACTCCAGTTGATCCGGTGCTTCTTTCAGCTGCCAGTGTCAGATATGGCAGCACCTTACGCGAAAATCGCGACCGTAAACAAATCGTATCTGACCACAATGGGGCCGGTTGCGGACTGTCCGGTTTGAGACTGGGAAATAGGGAAGCCGACGTTGGCGTCAGCATGGGGCGGGCTCGCCAAGGCAAGCCCATCGATTGGCTGGCCCTGATCGGAAACATGAATGGCCGGCACGTGACCTGCGGCAGGCGGCACCGGGGCCGACCGTTCCCGCTTCGGATCCAATCATCGTTGCGGTCCTGCCGCGAGTCTCCAAATCATCCTGCCTGGACGCTTCCTATCGCTCATAGAGCCGGACACGAGCCTTGCGAACAACATGCTCGCTCAGCACGGAACTTCGATACTTCATCGCAAGGCGCAGGCTGCTGCTTAGGGCAAGGACGCCAAAGTAACCGACACACAGCAGCAGCAGTCGATCCTTGTGCATCGAATGGTCGAGACCGTTGATGATCCTTTTTTGAAATTCCAACGGAACAGCCGCCAGCGCCGCTGCAAGCATCTCTCCATTGATTGGTGTCCCTGCACAGTAGAAAAACGGTGAAGCAACGCGTTTGACGTGAAAATGACGTGGATCAAAAGATGGTGTAAGTGCGGCAAACGAGCAATCTGTCGCGATACAAATGACCGCGCCGAAATGGACCGATATTGGCTGCAAAGCAGCCACCAGTTGCTCTACGTCTTGGAAAGACCATCAACTCAGCGCGTTCCTGCCGGCGCCACCGCCAACGGACCGGCCACGCACTGTTCCTACTGGACCGAATAAGCTATTTCGCCGCGAGCTCGAGGCTCGAGATTGCCGCCGCGACGTTCAGGCCTTCCTGCGCCTGCACGCTGAGCGGCTGAAGGGCGATGGATTTCCGAGAGCCGCCGACAAGGACATTGGCGCCCAGTCCCACGCCGATTGTCACCTCCGTGGAAACGCCACCATACTTCCCGGCAAGCAGGCCCGTCTTGTTCCCCACCTGGGAAGGCGCGAATACGGCCCAGGATAGTTTCGAGACCTTCGTCGCACCGATATCAATTCCAAACTTCTTGATTTCTCCGGAATAGGTCTCGCTCGGCTTCTTGTCGGAACGATCGAAAACGCATGTCAGCTTCTTCGTTGAAAAAACGATTAGCCCCATGCCGCCTGCGATGGTGCACTTGAGGAGGCCGACCTGAACAGCGGCCTTCTGGGCCGACAGGGCCGGACTGCAAGCGAGAACCGCGGCTGCCGCGGCTGTAATGATCAGGCAACTGAATCTCATGTCCGATACTCCGACAAGATGGGGCGGGCCCGCTCAGTAGCAGGGGGGGTAGGGATAATAGCCGCAGCGCGGCGGCGGGTAGCCGTAGCCATAGGGATGGTAGTAGTAAGGCGCGGCAGCACCGACGGCGGCTCCCGCATAGAAGGCGCCGCGACGCATCATGCGCCGGTCGACGCCAGCGAAGGACATCGGTGTCAGCGGACGACCGATGATGTCGATGAATACGGCGGCTGCCCCGTCGCCACCGTCGAGGCTCCCCTCCAGCACGTTGACATCGAATGTCAGCGTACTGCCTTCGAGCTTCGGCGATTTCAGCGTTACGACGGCATCGGCGACCGTGTCGCCCTGCTTGCTGAACGCCGACACCGTGGCATTGGGCGGGTCGCTGGCGAAATTGTTCGCGCCACTTGCCCAATCATCGATGACATGGGCTGTGAGATCGTGGCCTGCGGCCCTGACGGGCCTGTCTGCGAAAACGATCGAATTGGAGGAAACCTCGCTCAGCACCAGCTTGCCGTCCTTGAGCGTCGCTCCCCCCGCATTGAACACGATCAGGGAGGGCACCACCTCCGGCTTGCTGGCTTGTCCGATCGTCTTCAGTGGATGGGCGGGAGCCGCCGGCGCGTCCGATGTGGATTGGGCAAATGCGAGGACAGGCCAAATGGACAACGCGACGATTGAAGCCAGGATTGGCAAGGCATTTCGAGAGCGCATACCGTTCCCTCCTGAGGAAAAGCTTCCCGGTGACAGGTCATCTGATGGGGGCACTGGAAGTTGCTACCTGTAATTGAGACTAGAAAATCACTTTTCCGACCCGGGACGGTTGATCCATGTCAACCACCAGGAATGTGAGGTAGGTGCCTTCGTTCACGATCTCCAATCGACCGGCGAACAGGCGCGGCAGAGGATCGAGCGGATGATCGAGCGGTTGTGCCTATCTCCGGAGCGGAATGCAGATGACGGGAGATGACGTGCAGTCTGAGACCTCTCAGTCGAGATAGGTGACGACGCCCGTCCTGAGGTCGTAGATCGCGGCGACGATCTTCAGCTTTGCCGTGTCCGCAAGCCCCGCGAGGGGATTGCTCGACGCTCTCAGCCGCTTCGCGGTCCGCCTGGCGCTTTCCCTGGCGGCATTGTCGACGAAGTCGCCGGGATCCTTCCTCACCGCCAGCGCCGCCGGCAGAATCGGCTCGATCATCGATCCGATCGCACCGGGATAGGTCGCGTGCTTTGTGACGACGTCGCAAGCCGCCTTCACCGCACCGCAGGCGGTGTGGGCGAGAACGACGATCAGCGGCGACCCGAGCACGACTGCTCCGTATTCGACCGTGCCGAGGGTAGCGGTGTCGACAAGGTTCCCGGCGTTCCGGGCGACGAAGAGTTCGCCGACGCCCCGGCCGCCAAAGATCAGCTCGGGTGGCACGCGGCTATCGGCGCAGCTGATCACCGTCGCCCACGGCGCCTGGTGCGCCGCAACGGCGCTCCGCTGCGTCGCAAGGTCGACCGAGCAGAGTTTCGGGTGGCTGACGTAGCGCTCGTTGCCCGACTTCAGCGCAGCCAGTGCCTTGCCGGGAGAAAGTGCGGTCGGCGCCCCCTCCGCGGCACGTGCCTGGCGCAATCCGCCGCCGAATGCGAGCGCGGCGAAGCCGGCCGTACCGGAGGTCAGAAGCTCTCTCCGTCCGACCTTCTTCTCGCAATCCATGCACATGGCAAGCCTCCGCTGGCGCCCGACCTCGTGTCCGCATGGAGTAGATGCCGCCTCGTGGAGATCGGCAAGGTAACCTTCCGACGGACCGGCCAGCGCACGAACGAGGCCGACTGTCCTCGCGGCTGCTTCGGCGCTGCGGCTTCCCGCTGCCTCCGGTCGGGTCGGTCGGGAGGTGCGACCGTCGGCTCCTCCAATAGAGGCACCCGCCACCAGATCAATCACAACCGACATGGCGGAAATCGTGGGGACGATGACCAGCACGACGCGCCTGCTCACCGGCCTCCTCCCCGCGGTGGCCGCCGTGCGCCTACCCGTCGGTGGCATCGGCATCATGAATATCATGTTAGTATCGGTCACAGAGCGCGCACCAGCGAAATCGGCATCCATCTGGCCATCGGTGCGGAAGAGAGGCAGGTGCTGATGCAATTCCTGGTCGAGGCGGTTGTGCTCTCCCTGTTCGGCGGCCTCGTCGGCATTGCGCTCGGCCTGTCGGCTGCGGCTTCGGCAGCAATGCGCCTGCCGTTCATGCTGGACGCCGGCATAATCGCTCTTGCCTTCGTTCTCCGCGATTATCGGCATAGGCTTCGGCTTCTTTCCTGCCAGGCGCGCAGCGCGACTCGGCTCGACCGAAGCTCTGCGACATGAATGAGATGCCGAGGCACCAGCAAAACAGTCACAGGATGCCAGCATCTCACTACAGCGGTTCAGAAGGGGCGTTGAATTTGAAACCTGCACAGATACGTTTTCATGGCGCGACCAACACGGTCACGGGTTCTTGCTACGAGATCGAGACGGAAACGTCGCGCATCCTTGTCGATTGCGGACTTTTCCAAGGATCTAAGACCGAACGCGAATTGAACTACGGCGACTTTCCTTTCGTACCATCGCTGATCAACTCGGTTCTGTTGACGCACGCCCACATCGATCACAGCGGACTCCTGCCTAAGCTGGTCGCGCGCGGTTTTCGCGGTCCGATCTATGCTACAAGCGCGACGATCGATCTCTGCTCAGTGATGCTGCCCGACTCCGCCCATATTCAAGAATGGGAGGTCGAAACCCTCAATCGACGCAATGCTCGGCGCGGCCTGCCCACCGTAACACCGACCTATACGCGCGACGATGCCGCCCGCTGCCAGGAACATTTCCGGAGCGCCGACTACACGTCCACGATCGCGGTGACGCCGGATATCAAGGCACGCTTCTGGAACGCAGGTCATCTCCTGGGCTCCGCGTCGATCGAACTCGAAATTGCCACTCACGGAAAGGACGAGCCGATGCGACTGCTCTTTTCCGGCGACATAGGTCCAGATCACAAGCTCCTCCAACCGGAGCCCCAGGGACCCCGAAACCTCGACTACGTGATCTGTGAATCAACCTACGGTGATCGCGAGCGCCCCAATTCCTCGCCAGCGGAAAGGCGCAGGCTGCTGAAGGCGGAGGTCGAGGCGGCTGTAGACAATCGCGGTGCCCTGATTATCCCGTCCTTTGCCGTCGAAAGGACGCAGGAGTTGCTGGTCGACCTCTTCACGCTCATGCGCGATGGCGCGATGCCCACGGCACCGATCTTCATCGATTCCCCCCTTGCCACGCGTGCGAGCGAAATCTTCGCGAGACACGCCGAAGAAATCGACCACGGCGACATGCTCAAGGCCGCCCTGACATCGCCGCATGTCCGCTTCACCGAGAGCGTCGAGCAAAGCAAGGCAATCAACCGACTGGACGGGTTCTTCGTCGTGATCGCGGCCAGCGGCATGTGCGATGCCGGACGTATCCGCCATCATTTGAAAAACCACCTGTGGCGCGGCAATTCGACGATCCTGCTGGTTGGCTTCCAGGCTCAGGGATCGCTCGGCCGGATCCTGCTGGAGGGAGCCGAAAGGGTACGCATCCAGGGCGAGGAAATCAGGGTGCGCGCGCAGATCCGGCAGCTCGACCTCTATTCGGGCCACGCCGACGCAACCGAGATCATCGCCTGGCTCGGCGACAGGCGGCCGATCGGTGCCGCGATATTCCTGACCCATGGAGAAGAAGCAGCGATTGTCGCCCTCAATAACAGGCTGATGAAAGCGAACCTTGCCCAACAGATCATCATTCCGCAACTCGATGCCCTCTACGCGATCGACAAAGGCGGAGCGCATCGCATTCAAACCAACGAACCACGCCGATTGCATCCCGACAAGGTGGCCCGGCTCGACTGGCACAACGATCTCTCAAAGCTCCTGCTGGACATCAACGAAGCGGTGCGGCACGCGGGTGACGAGAAGGCACGCGCAAAGATCATCCGCCGGCTCCACCGCACCCTGGAGCACCCGGAACGGACGGCCAGTTCAAGCGACTGAAGACTGTGCCCGACGGCCGCCAAATCACGTGCTGAATGGACGTCCCGATCCCGGCTCCACGGTTCAGGTGGATGTCGATCGCATCTATCGGATGTCAGGTGCGCCTAGCGCTTGCTCCACCGGCAGGCAAATCAGGCCTGACCTAGGCTAACAAGCCGCAATTTGGTCGTCCCTTTGTCGAAAATCCGCTGCTGCGCCAATTCGGCGCAGCAGGTTTTCGGAACGTAGTTCTTCACTTCTGGATTTTTGGGATTGGACGGGACATGAAGAAACGAGGAAAGAACCATGAAGACCAACTTGTTGGTTTGTGGTGTGGCTGCTCTCGGCCTTATGGGTGCCACCCCGGCCTTTGCCGCGGATCAAGGTAACGCCGCCGTCACGGGCGCAGCTGGCGGGGCCGTGACGGGCGCCGTGGTAGGCGGTCCGGTCGGAGCGGCTGTCGGCGGTGTCGCAGGCGCAATCATCGGATCCGCGGCGAGCGTGCCTCACAAGGCCCGCACATATATCGAGGCGCATCCCGTGCACTCGGTTCGCGTTCAGGGCAAACTGTCGGAAGGTTACGAGATCCCGAAGAGCGTCGAGATACACGAAATTCCAAACGAGCCAGATTACGGCTACGTCTATGTCCAGAGACGGCCCGTCGTGGTCAAGAGAAGTACCCGGAAGGTCGTCTACGCCGCCGCTCCGAAAGGCGCGTCGGGCGAGAAGACCGTTACCAACAGCCGGGGCGGTCCACCGAAAACCGTGATCACGTACGTCGAGAAGCATCATCGTCATCCAGCGAAGCTGAAGACCGCCATAAGGATTGGGAAACCCCTTCCCTCGACGGTCGAATTGCAGACCGTGCCGAGCCATCCGGCTTATGCATACGCTTACACGGACAGCGGACCAGTCATTGTCAAGAAGACCACGAGAACCGTTGTTTGGACCAAATAGCGATCTGGCTAAATCTCGAGGCCCGGCGCGCTTGGAAAGCCGAGCGCGCCGGCCCGCCTTACAGCAAAAATATGGCCTCTATCGAGGCCGCGGTGCGATCGCTCAAAGTCGGGCATGTTGCTCGGCCAACGTCTACGTCACGGCGCTCCAGAAAGATTGCAAGTTCATGTCGGCGCAGGCCCGTGGCGATGGCCGGTCGCTTCTTCCAATTGCGCGCGCAGCCCCAAGCGGCCGCATCACGGCGTGACAGTGAGTTCGGCCACCATGCCGGCCGCGTAATGTCCGGGCACGTTGCAGATCAGCAGATAGGAACCCGGGGACAGATCGACATCGAGAGTCCCCGTCGCATTGGGGCGAAGGTCGCTGACCTCGCCGAGCGACTTGACCTGCTCTTCGGGCACCCGGCCTGTGTTGTAGTCGAAAGGCAGCGGCGCGTTGGGGTTGTCGACCGCAACGACGATCATTTCGTGCACGATGCCCTGCGACCAGTTGGTGACTGCGAAATGGACCTCGCCGGACTTGACCGAAGCGTGGTCCGTGCGGATCGCCATACGGCCCATGCCCGTCATGCCCCGGCCCGGACCAAATTCTCCCCAGCCGCCGCCCATCATTCCATTTCCCGGCCCCGTCATTCCCCAGCCGCCGCCCATCATTCCATTGCCCGGCCCCATCATTCCCCAGCCGCCGCCGCGGCTCATGATCGAGGACATGTCGAGCAGAGCGACACGCACATCGGTTCCGGTATCCGTGCCGGCGGCAAGAGCGGTTTGAGCGAGGGCGAAAAGGGCGGTCGCGGCGATCATCGAGCGATTCATGACGGTTATCCTGCAGGTCGTTGCAGTCAACTATCGGCGTCGGAGGGCAATGGCGAATTGACGGATGTCAAATCGACGCAAACATTTGCCAACTGGAACGGGGCGGGGCGGCTCCGATGCCGTTAGGCCCCTCTCAACAGTGCATCCGCACGAGACAAGAGGTTCCCATGATCCCGATCCGGCTTCACTGGCTTTCCATCGTTTCGTCGAGCGTCGGCTTCCTCAGCTGCGCGATCCTCGCGTGGGACGAGTACCGCCACCCACGGCACATGTGGATTATGAAGGTCGTCTGGCCGGTGGTCGCGCTGTTCGGCACGGGTCATCGCGCTGTGTGTCTCCTACGGCAAGCTAGGCCCGTGGGAAGGAAACGATGTAATTGGCAGTTAGTTCTGCAGCGCGTTTCATGGTCAAATCCTTCGATGAAGCTGTTTAGACTGGCCATGTTCCGGACAACACCTGAATTGCGCATGGCCCACGAATGCGACCCGTCCCCGCCCCGAGCAAAGGCGGCAGGACCGGCCGTTTCGCGTTTCGTCAGACGGCGTTGACGACTTTCCCAAGCATGTCGCGCACCTGCCCGGCGAGCGACTTCAGGCCGTCATTTTCGATCGACGCCATGGATGCGACGGGATCGATCGCACTGACTTCGACCGTATGAGCGCCCGTCTTCCGGATGATCACGTTGCAGGGAAGCATCGCGCCGACGCGCGGCTCGAGCTTCATCGCCTCATGCGCCATCTTCGGGTTGCAGGCTCCCAGGATGAGATAGTTTTCGACGTCGACGTCGAGCTTCTTCTTCATCGTCGCCGCGACGTCGATTTCCGTAAGCACGCCGAATCCTTCCGCGGAGAGCGCGTCGCGGGTGCGGCGAACGACGTCGTCGAAGTCGGTCGTCTCGAAGGTTCGGTCTATCGTATAGGCCATTGTGGCTTCCTTCCTCATTCGAAATTTTCAGGTTTGGCCGCAGTGTGCAACGAACAGCCTACAGCTTGATATAGGACGCCCGTGGCGACCGGCACGCCGATCCCGTGGTAGACGAAAGCGAAAAACAGGTTCTGCCGTGGATCAAGATCGTCGTGCTCCTCCCCGCAGTAAACTCCGGCGCGAAAGCAAAAGTCTCAAATTTTAGTATGTTTTCCTACGTTTTCGCGACGCAACGGCATCCGGCCTGCACGAGGACGGGCGTCCCGGCCGCCACCCTGATACGGAAGAGATTGCCGTGCAATCATTGCGCCCGCCGGCAACTGGCTTTGCCGAGAGGACCGGTCAATTTTTCTATCAGCCGTTAAATTGCCCCGCCCGTTCGACCGGGCCGCAAATCGCCTCGTTTTTCAAATGCGCGGCGACCTGAATGGCAGATTAACGGCCCATTCGACCGAGGTTCAGGCGGCGTATTTTAGGTTCAGGCGTGCAGCCTACGAGTTGATAAGGAGAAGATTAATGTCCGGCTATCTGACAAAGGCACTTGCCGCCACAGCGTTGCTCCTGACCGCGTCGAGCGTGGCCCTCCCGGCGACTGCTTCAGCCGAAGGGCTCAGGTTTGGCGTCTACGTGGGCGATCCGTACTATGCGCCGCCTCCGCGCTATCGCCATTACCACTCGCGTCACCACCGGCGAGGCCGATGCTCCGTTCATCACGCAAGGCATAAGGCACGCCGCATGGGCGTTCATCATCCGAGGGTCGTTCGGCGGAACCGCCACAAGGTCGTCGTCCGGGGTCTCCATCGTGGCTACCGTGCGCGTATCGTATTCGGCAATCGGCATGGCTGCCCGGTCATCCGATACAGGTACTAGGCCGTTCTGCGGGAATCTTTCCGGGTCTGGCGCGACCGGCCGCAATCGAAGCGTCGCTGACATGGAGCATCGGAGCGTTTTTCTACTTGGGCGCGCCCCGGCTCGCCTGACTTCGCTGCTCGCTGCGGCTCAACGGCTCACTGACGGCCTTCACCGGCCTGCGCGGCCGGCGGTCGGGCGACGTGGACCTCGAGAAGGCGCAGGTCCACGTGCGGCAGCGGGTTGAGCGCTTCTCGCCTAGTTAGAAGGAAGCGATCACCTCGCCCATGATCTCCCCCGTCATCTCCGAGCCGAATATGCTTTTTCCCTTCTCGCGCCCCGCAGCAATTTTCTCAGCGGCCGCATCCCTTGTAGCCTTGTCCGGATAGATGGTGATGAGTGCACCGGTTTCCTCGCCGGTCATGACCATCATGAACTGCGTCGCGCCGTACCCCTTTATTGCCGGGAAAAACTGTTCCTGCATGACCCGCGCGGTTTCGGCGGCCTCCATGCTACCAGTGCTCTTCCAAGTAGAAATCGTTGCGTATGCCAAGATCTCTCTCCCTAAAAGCCTCGTCACAGACCGGTGCGAGCGCGTTAATTTTACAATATTATTTTACCGAAATCACAACAGACGGAATTGTATTTTCGATTCGGCAAACTCATAGGCGCATATTGTCGCAGAGCCGAGGCAGACATCACCCTGAAATTACCGGACTGGGCCGATTGACCCGCGCCGTTCTGTCACTCCGACAGCCCGGCCTTGGCGAAGCCCTGTCTGATCCGCTCGGCGTCTGCCGGATCCTTGAACGGCAAACGGGCGATGTGGGCTGCGAATGAATAGTCCGGTTTCAACTGCTTCAGGTCCGACCAGACGCGCCGCGCCTCGTTGAACTCTCCGAGATGGCCAAGAGCCGAAACCAGCAATCCGCGCGAGAGGTCCGTGCGCGGCGAGAGCCGGACACGTTCCCGAAAGGCCTCGGCAGCCTTGTCGTCTTTCCCTGCGACGAGATAGGCCGAGCCGATGAAATGCCAGAATAGATGCGCCGTCAGCGGGTCCAGCCGGAGTGCCCGCTCGATGTCCGGGAGGGCGTCGAGGGGCCGCCCGCCGTAGATCTTGACGAACCCCCGCAGGCCCACCGCTGGCGCAAAATTGGGATTGAGCGCGAGTGCCCTCTCGCACTCCTTCGCCGCGCCGTCCGAGTCCCGGTCCCAGAATTTCGCAAGAGCTGCAACGTAGTGTACGTAAGGCAGCTCCGGCCCCTTTTCGAGAGCGCGCCTGCTGTACATGACCGAAAGCTCCTGGCCATCGGTTCGTCCGCTCCAATTGTTCTGGAAGTCGCGGTTGTAGGCGTGTGCCAGGCCTGCATAGGCTTCAGCATAGTCGGGATCGAGCTCAATCGCTTTCGTGAAGCAGGTAACGGCGCGTTCGAATGCCTCCTTGTTGTTTTCGATGCTGAACAGTGCCTCCCGACCGCGCAGGAAGAGATCGTGAGCCTCGATGTTGACCGTCGGAACTTCGCCGATGCGTGCGGTTTCGGCGGGCGTCAACTTCACTTTCAGCGCATCCACGATGCTGGTGGTGACGTCGTCCTGCACGGCGAATATGTCGGTCAGATCGCGGTCGTACCGTTCGGCCCACAGATGCATTCCGCTCTTCGCGTCTATAAGCTGCGCGGTGATGCGCACTTTGTTCCCGGCCCGACGGATCGAGCCTTCGAGCACCGCCGTTACCCCAAGCTCACGACCCACCGCTCGGATGTCGATGCTCTTGCCTTTGTATGTGAAGCTGGAGTTGCGCGCGATCACGAGCAGACCGGCAACCTTGGAAAGGTCGGTGATGATGTCTTCGGTGATGCCGTCCGAAAAGTACTCCTGCTCGCTGTCACCCGACATGTTGTCGAATGGCAGGACAGCAATTGCCGGCGCCTCGAGAGACCCATCCGCTTGCGCCGGTAGGGCGGGCGACGCTCCTGCGCCGTCGGCCGCCGTGGCGGGAGAGACCCCTGGTTGCCAGGTCCATACACGCACCGGAGAGGCGATGTTCTTGATCGCTACCTCGCCGCCGTCCTCGAACGCCACGTCAATCCGGTTGCCGACGCTGTCGCGCACGATCGCCGAGATACATATGCCGCCCGGTGGGGCGAGCGGCTCCAGCCGCGCCGCGATATTCACGCCGTCTCCATAGATATCGTCACCATCGATGATGATGTCGCCGAGATTGATGCCGATGCGAAGCGCGATGTCCCAGATCTCCAGCGCGCGTTGCGACGTCATAGCCGATTGGATATCGATCGCACACCGCACCGCGTCGACGACGCTGGCGAATTCGACCAAGGTGCCGTCGCCCATCAGCTTGACGATCCGGCCTCCGTGCCGGGCGACGGTCGGGTCGAACACTTGCTCACGGTGACTTTTCAGGGCTGCAAGCGTGCGAACTTCGTCGCTCGCCATCATGCGCGAGTAGCCCACGACGTCGGCAGAAAGTATCGCAGCAAGTCGCCGGTTCGTCGGCTGGGTAACGTCCACCGCACAACTCTATAGGATCGCAACAAGCGAAACCAGCGCCACGGACGGGCAAGGTTGTCGTCCTCGACGCCGAAGCCACTTTCGCCAAGCGCGGCGTGTCCGATGACGACCGAACCGCCTCCGCTACGCTGCGCCCGGAGAGGCCGAGGCCGGAAAATTGCCCGCCTTTCCCAGCTGTCCGGGCACTGCGTGACCCAAGCGGTCCGCCAGCCACTCGTCGAGCTCGGCAACCCCGTCCAAGTCTATCCCGGTCCGGACCCCTGAGTTCTCCAGCATGTACACCAGGTCCTCGGTCGCAATATTTCCGGTCGCCCGCGGAGCGAACGGGCATCCGCCGATGCCTCCGGCGCTCGAATCCAAGACGGAAACGCCGGCTTGGAGCGCCGCATAGGCGTTGGCGTATCCCGTATTGCGCGTATTGTGAAAATGCGCCCGCATCGGCGTGTTCGGAGCGGCTTTCGAGAGCCTGCCGAAGAGGTCGAGGACCTGGGCGGGGACCGCGACGCCGATCGTATCCGCCAGGCCTATTTCGTCGGGCGATCCCTCAAGGCTCCGCTCGACGAGGCTCATGACCGCACTGGCGTCGATCCGTCCCTCGAACGGGCAGCCGAACGCCGCCGCCACGAGTAGGTTCGCCCTGCGGCCGTTCCGGTGTGCGGCGTCACTCACGCGTCGCCAATCCGCCAGGACGTCCTCGACGCCTCGCCCCTGGTTGCGGCGGCTGAACGTCTCGCTGGCGACCACGACGAATGTCAGCTCTTCGCAGCCGGCCGCAACGGCGCGGTCCGCACCCCGCTCGTTCAAGACGAGACCCGAGTAGCGGACGCGGCCTCGCGGCACGCCCGCCATCACCGCCTCGGCATCGGCCATCTGGGGCACCCTGGCCGGATTGACGAAGCTCGTTGCCTCTATTCGAAGGACGCCTGCCCCCGCCAGCCGGTCGATGAGCCACAGCTTGTCCGAAGTCGACAGGATCGCCGACTCGTTCTGGAGCCCGTCCCTCGGTGCGACCTCGACGATCTCGACCGTTCTCGGCAAGGACATCCCCAACCTCACGCCGCGCGCTTGTTCAGCGAGCCGATGACGCCGGAGCGGTGCAGCACGTCGAGCCGGCCGAGATCGATACCCAGCAATTTTTCGAAGACCTCGTGATTGTGCTCGCCGAGATCGGGACCCACGCTCCGCACGGACCCGGGAGTCTCCGAAAGCCGTGGCGCGACGTTCTGCATGCGCAGTGCCCCGAGCCTTGGATGCATGACCGAAATGATGGCCTCGCGCGCCTTGAAATGGGCGTCCTCGAGCATCTCGGGAGCACGATAGATATCGCCCCGCGGCACGCCGTTGCTGTCGAGCAGCGCACCGAGCGGTCCGCTGTCCTGTTCGGCCGTCCAGGCCGAGATGATATCGTCCAGTTCCGCCTGGTTCTCGCCGCGGGTCGAATGGCTGTTGTATCGTTCGTCGTCGGCAAGTTCCGGCCGGCCCATGGCGCTCGCCAGCCGCCGGAAGACGCTGTCCTGGTTGGCCGCGATCAGCACGAACAGGCCGTCCTTCGTCGGGTAGACGTTGGAAGGCGCGACATGGGGGAGGATCGCACCCGTCCGTTCGCGGATGAAGCCGACCTTGTCGTATTCGGTGATCAGGCTCTCCATGATCGCAAGCACGGCTTCGTAGATCGCGCTGTCGACGACCTGGCCCCGCCCCGACCGGTCCCTGGCGTGGAGGGCCATCATTCCGCCGAGACATGCGAAGGTCGCGGCCAGCGTGTCGCCGATGGAGATGCCCATCCGGCTCGGCGGCGTCGAAGGATCCCCGACGACGTAGCGCAGCCCGCCCATCGCTTCGCCGATCGATCCGTAGCCGGCCTTGCCGGCATAGGGGCCGGTCTGGCCGTATCCGGAGACCCTGATCATCACCAGGCGCGGATTTATCCGGGAAAGCTCCTCCCAGCCGAGGCCCCATTTCTCCATGGTGCCCGGCCGGAAGTTTTCGATGAGAACGTCGGAACGGGAGACGAGCTGCTTGATGATCTCCTGCCCTTCGCTCCCTCGCGCATTGAGTTCGATCGACTTCTTGTTCCTGGCGACGACCGGCCACCAGAGCGAGACGCCTTCGGGCTTTTCGCGGCCCCATTCGCGCATCGGGTCTCCGATCCCCGGTTGCTCGATCTTGATGACCTCGGCACCGAAGTCGGCCATCAGCTGGCCGCAGAACGGGCCTGCGAGCAGCTGGCCCATCTCGATCACTCTCAGATCCGCCAACGGCCCCGAACCCCGGGTCGGCATATTTTCCCCTGCAGACATTCCAATACCTCTCGCAATGTGTAAGCGCGGACCTATTCGGCGGCGGCCGCGACGGCGCCTGGCACCGAAATTTCCCCGATGACCTGGTCCGTACTCGCAACCCGCCCCCAGAGGCGGGCGAACCCCTTGAGCGTCGCGTCCTGCATCTCCTGGCTGCATGTGCCGGTTGCGTCCGACACCATGACCACGCCGAAGCCCCGGTCCGAGGCTTCTCGCGCGGTCGTCTCCACGCAGTTGTTGGTGGACACCCCGGTGACGACGATCGTCTCGATCCCCATCGCCCTGAGGACGCTTTCTATGCCGCTGGATGCGAAGGCGCCCTGGGTGCGCTTGTTCACGACCATTTCGCCCGGACGCGGCTTGAGCCGGTCGATGATCTCGTGCTCGCGGTTACCGACGGTGTTGCGGGTCGCCATGAAGAAGTGCTTGGTCGACGGCGGGGCGTCGGAAAAATCCGGCGTCTCGCAACCGAGTGTCACGTGGATCACGCGGGCGCCGGCGCTGCGGAAGGACTCCATCAACCGATAAGTGTTGGGGACGACCAGTTCGTCGATTCGGTCGAACCGATAGTCCGCCTCGCCCAGCCGTCCCTGTTCGGCGAGCAGCCGGCCGAGACCGTATTCGCGGCTCCCGGAGGCGTATTGCAGGTCGACGGGGACGAGCGCCGTTCGGGCGGGGTCTATGGTGACGCGACGGGTGAAGATGTCGATATAGTCAGGATGCATGTCAGTGCTCCTCTGATCACTTGAGACCGAACAGACCCGGCATGTAGGTCAAGACCAGCAAGCCAATGCCGAGCACGATGATGAAGGGAACGACGCCTCGCGACACGCGCTCGAGCGGCGTCTGCGAGACGCTGCTGATGACGAAGAGGTTCATGCCGATGGGAGGCGTGATCGAGGCGATTTCGATGTTGACGGTGAGGATGAGCGCGAAGTGGATCGGGTCGACATGCAGCTCCCTGAGGCTCGGCAGGAGAAGAGGCGTAATGACCGTCAGAATGGTAATCCCGTCCAGAAAGCAGCCCACGACCAGGAGGATCAGGTTCAGCGCCAGCAGGAATTCCCACTGGCTGAGGTGGAGCGCGCCCACCGCGTAGACGATCGACTGGGGAATGCCGGCAAGCGTGGAAAGCAGCCCGAGGAAGAGCGCGCCTGCGAGAATGAAGAGGATCGTCGCCGTCGCCCTGGCGCTTTCCATGAAGACGCCCGGCAGGTCCTTGAAGGACAGCGTCCGGTACACGAAGAGCGCCACCAAGAGCCCATACGCGGCGGAGACGGCCGCAGCCTCGGTGGGGGTGAAGATGCCGCCATAGATACCGCCGAGCACGATGGCGGGCATGAAAAGGGCCGGAACCGCCCGCGACCCGGTCGTCCAGAGTTCGCGCAGGGACAGCTTTTCGGCCGGGCTCCAGCCGTTTCGCACGCACATCACGAACGTCACCGCACCGATCATCAAGGCCAGGAAAATGCCCGGCGCGATCCCGGCGATGAACAGGTCGGCGACCGACACCTGCGCCATGGCGCCGTAGATGACGAAGACGATGCTCGGCGGGATCAGGATGCTGAGCGTTCCCCCTGCGGCCATCACGCCCGCCGAGAACCGCCTGGGGAAGCCCAGCCGGTCGAGTTCGGGGATGGTGACGCGCCCGAGGGCCGCGGCCGCAGCTGCCGAAGAGCCGCTCATGGCTCCGAAGATCGCCGATGCAAGGACTCCGCCGAGCGCAGGCCCACCGGAGATCGGCCGGGTCAGGGCGCGCATGAAGGTGTAGAGATGCGTCGCCAGCCCCCCTCGAACCATGATGTTGCCGGCCAGCACGAAGAAGGGAATCGCCAGCAGGACGAAACTGTCGAGATTGGCGAATTGCGATTGGGCCAGCTGCGTGAAGGAGGTGCCGTGGAACAGAACGATGGCGCCAAGCCCGACAAGTCCGAGCGAAAAAGCCACCGGGACGCCGAGGGCCAGCAAGATGAACAGACTGCTCAGTATGTAGATGGCCATGTCTTCGGATCCTCAGCGATGCTCCAGGGCAGCTTCGATGTCTTCGGAGCTGCGTTCGGGCAGAGCCGAGGTCGCCTGCAACCAGGCCTGTACGACGAGGCGCAACGCCATTATCCCGAAGCCTACCGGCACCACGAGCTGAAAGATCCAGATCGGCACCGGCAACGAGCTTTCGGCCGAAACCAGGCCCAGCGTCACCATCTCGTGGACCCAGCGGTAGCCGACGACCGCGACCGTGCCGGCAAAGACGGCGCAGGCCAGCGTGCCAAGGACTTCGAGTGCGCGGCGCATGGCACGCGGCAGCATGTTCAGCACCAGTTCCACCCGGATATGCTCCCGGGTGCGAATGGCCGCCGCCGCTCCGAAATAGGTCGAAACGATAATGAGATAGCGGGAAAGTTCCTCCGACCACATGAACGACGTGCCGAGGAAAGCGCGCGCGAAGATTTCCGCACACACCACGCTGAAGCAGAGCAGCAGCGCCAGCCCCGCCAAAGCGTCGTCGACACGATCGATCAACCGGATCATCTGGAACCCTCCCGCCCGGTCGTCAGCTCACTGCGCATAGGACCGGAGCTTGTCGATCAGCTCCGGGCCGAACTGGTCCTCGACGCTCTTCCACACGCCCGTGGTGGCCGCCTTCCACTTGCGGGCCTCATCGGGAGTCTGCTCGTGGACCTTCACGCCGGCCTCCTTGAGGGCTGCCATGGCGTCGTCCGCCGCCTTGCGCGCGCGGGCGCGGTGGTCCCTGGCCACTTCCTTGGCCGTCTCTTCGATCAGCTTCTGGTCTTCGGGCGAAAGCTTCTCGAAGAAGGCCGTATTGATGGCCCAGGGGTAGAAGGCAAAATAATATTTCGCATAGGTGACGTGCCGGATGATGTCGGTCCACTTGTAGGAGACGTAGACGTCGAGGGGCGTGTTCAGCCCGTCGATCACACCCTGCTGGATGGACGTTCCGACTTCGGTGATGTTGATCGGAACGGGCGTCGCGCCGAAGGCCTGGAGCGTCGCTGCGTTCACCTTGCCGATCGCCCGCATCTTCTTGCCCTTGAAATCCGCGAGCTTGATGAGATCGCTGTTTCGCAGGCCCGGGACGACATAATCGTACGGCAGGAGGGCCAGGACCTTGACGCCCTTCGACTGCAGCTCGGAGAAGGCGATCTTCATAAGTTCCGGATCGTCCGCTGCCTTGTAGAATGCTTCATGGGTCGGAAAGGCATAGGGCAGGTCGAATGCGCCGATCCTCGGCGAGATGCTCGCCCAGTAGGCCGAGACGAGGTTCGTCATCTCGGCGTCTCCGCGGGCGATGGCCTGGAGCAGGTCGATGCCCTTGTAGAGACTGCCGTTCGGATAGAGCTCGACGGTGATCCGCCCGTTGGATTTCTGCTCGATCCGCTTCTTGAATTCCACGTTGGCGAGGCCGGGCGTGACATCGAGCGAATATTCGATCGGAAAGCGCAGCGTGACCTTCTGCTTGTCGTCGGCAAAGGCGAAGCCCCCCGCCGCCCCGGCGATCACGCCGGCGAGCGCCAGGGTCGCCGTCCGTCTGTTCATTGTAACCATTTCCGTTCCTCCTTTGATTATCGGTTGGGAGCGCAGGGCTCCGTTCAGTGACGCGCCAGGAAGCCGATCAGGGCGTCCGCGAATGTCTGCTTGAGCTCGCGGCCGGCGACGACATGCGCCGCTCCCGGCATCTCGAAGCCTTCGGCATTGGCAATGGCGGCCTGGATCGGGCGCGTGGTCCTCGGCCCCGTGACCTGGTCCAGGCCCGCGTGGAGGACGAATGTCGGGGCGGTGATCCGCGAGACGCGATCCGTCACGTCATGCGCGGTGCAAGCGTCGATGAACCTTTCATGCGCCTCGTAGCGCCCGTTCAGGTGATGCCAGACACCGGTTTCGCCAAGAAGGCGATCGATCGTCTTCTTGTAGTATTCGGGCTCGAACGACATCACCGACACGAGCCGCTGAAATGCGAGGAAGCCCGCTTCCCGGTGCACGTCCCTCATGAGCAGCAGCTGGTCGGCGAGAAAGCGGTCGGCCTTGAGCCAGGCGCCGGTGTTGACCATCGACCGGGCGCGCTCCGGATGCGAGGCGGCGATCTCCTGCGCGATGCAGGCGCCCATGCCGATCAGGCCGACCAGGTGGAATCTCTCGAAGCCGAGATGATTCATCAGGCCTACGGCATCCGACGCATATAGCCGCGTGCTGGCCGGAACGCCCGGGTCGTCGCTCGATTCCCCGATGCCCCTGTGGTCGAAGATCACCACCCGATAACGATCGGTGAGCCCCCAGGGCAAATGGCGTTCCTCGCCGTGGCAGAAGCTGCCCCAGCCGCCCATGAGAAGCAGCGGATCGCCTTCTCCGTGGACCTCGTAGTACATCGCATGGCTGTTGATCGTCGCTATCGGCATCGTGCGCCTTCCGGTCTTTGCGTGTTTATCGTCGCCTCGGCGTTTTCGAAGCGTGCGATGCACTCTGCGGCCGTGACGATGTCGGCGTATCGCCTTTCGACGTCGGTCAGGTTCGCCCGGTGCGCATCGGCCTCCATGTCGCCGACGCAGTCTTCGGGGACGATGGTCCTGAACCCCCACGAAAAGGCGTCTATGATGGACGCGCGGACACAGCCGGACGTCGTGCATCCGGTGACGATCACGGTGTCGATCCGCTGCTTCACGAGACAGGAGACGACGGGAGTGCCGAAAAAGATCGAGGGCCCGGCCTTGACGAAATTGACGTCGTAGTCCGGATCGTGGATCCGGGGATCCATCTCGGTCGCGGGATCGCCCAGGAACATGCCCGACCGCACCGCGGCGGTCTTCCATGGGATCATGTCGTTCTCGTTGCACCACGCCGTGCGGCACGAGATCACGAGAAGCTGCGAAGTTCGCGCCGCCCGAAGGAGATCGACCGTGCGTTCCAGCGCGGCGTGGATATGCGGCGAGCCGCCTGCCGGGAAGGCCGGATCCGTGAATGCGCGCTGGAAATCGACCACGAGAACGGCGATGCGGCTCCCGAACCCGACCGGAAACGCGCCATATCCGGCTTGATCGAAACGGTCCGTCATCGGCCGCTCCCCTGCGAGAGAACGACATCCGAATGGTCGCCGAGCCCGGGGATCGCCAGGTTCGACGTCGACGGTTCGTCGGCGAACCGGATCGGCGTTCCGATGTGCCGTTCGCCCTGGTCGTCCCGGAGGACCATCTCGCGATGGCGGGCCTGCGGGTTCTCCAGCGCCTCGCCGATCGCGTTCACCGGCGCGAAGCAGACGTCGCGGCCGCGGAACCATTGGACCCACTCTTCCCGGGATTTCGTCAGGAAGGTATCGCGAAGGAAGGCGATCACCGGTTCCTGATGCCGGCCCGGCCCCCGCGCGCAGAGTTCGATCAGATCGGGACGTCCGAGCGCTTCGAGCAGGTTGCGGACGAATTTCGCTTCCTGTCCGCCGAGAACGACGTGACGGCCGTCGGCCGTGCGGTAGATCCGATAGAACGCCGAACCGCCGAGGCTTCGCTCTTCGGCCGGAACCGGCTCGCGGCCCTCGCCCAGGATCGCGCCGAGCTGGTTGGGATAGGCCGCCAGCACCGCGTCGTGCATCGCCATGTCGATGCAGTCGCCACGTCCGGTGCTTTCCCGCCGGTAGAGCGCCATCAGGACGGCGGCCAGGGCCTGCAGGCTGGCCACCATGTCGGCTGCCGCCACGCCCGGAATGACGGGTTCGCCTGCGCGATCCCGGTTGAGCGTGAGAGATCCGGCGAGCGCCTCGACCGCCAGGTCATGGGCCGGCAGATCACGGAAGGGTCCCGACTGGCCGAAGGCGGATATGGAACAGTAGACGATGCGCGGATTCAGCGCGCGGACCGCAGGCCAGTCGAACCCGAGGCGCTCCATCACTCCCGGCCGAAAGGTCTCCACGAAGACGTCGGCGGTGCGGCAGAGATCCGCCAGCGCGGCTTTCCCCTCCTGCGACTTGAGATCGAGGACGACGCTCTTCTTGCCGCGGTTCATGGCCCGAAAAAACACCGTCCTGCCGTCCCGGCCGGGGCCGATTTCGCGGCCCGGATCGCCGCCGGGAGCTTCCACCTTTATGACCTCGGCGCCGTGGTCCGCGAGAACTCATGGTCAGGTACGGTCCCGGCAGGAAGACCGACAGGTCGACAACTCGAATGCCGCTGAGTTTCATCACCGGCTCACTCGGCAGCCGTTCGGCCGGAAGCGGCCGGCCGGCCGGCCTCCGCGAGCACCGCTTGCGTGTCGGCGCCGAGCGCGCTGGCAACCCTGGCTGTCGCCCGCTTGCCGTCGACCTTCAGCGGGTTGGAAAGCAGCCGCATGTCCGGCATCTGCGGATGTGGCACGTCCTGAACCATCCCGACCGTTTCGAGGAATGGATTGGAGAAGGCGTCGGGCACGCTGTTCACGGGCGCCACGGGCAGCCTGCCCGAAAGCCGCGCCAGCCATTCGGCCGTGGGGCGCCGCCGGAATTCCTCGTCGAGGACCTCGGTCAGCTCGTCCCTGTGGAGACGCCTCTGGTTCATGTTCGCGAAACGCGGGTCGTCGGCCAGCTCTCCGCGATCCATTCCCTTGACGAGTTCGAGCCAGAACTTTTCCGTCATGCACATGATGAAGAGCCAGCCGTCGGCCGTCGGAAAGGTCTGGACGGGAACGGCGGACGGATGGGCGCTGCGCGGCTTGCGGGTGGGCTCCTCCTTTGCGTTCAGGTACCACGTGGCCGGGTAGGACATCTGGTGCAGCGCTACGTCGAAGAGCGAGACGTCGATGTCGCAGCCCTGGCCCGTCCGCTGGGCTTTCAGCAGCGCCGAAAGCAGTCCGACCGAGCCGGTGATCCCCGACATGAAGTCGATCATCGAAAGACCGAGCCGCGTCGGCGGGCCGTCGGGCTCACCGGTGACGCTCATAAGTCCGGCTTCGGCCTGCATGAGATAGTCGTAGCCGGGCCAGCCCTTCCGTTCGTTGTCGCGGCCGTAGGCCGAGATGTGCAGGCAAACGATCGCGGGGTTCACGTCCGTGAGGCTTGCGTGGTCGATCTTCAGCTTCTCCGGCTGGTCGCCGCGGAGATTGTTGATGACGGCGTCGGCTCCCGCCGCAAGGCGCCGGAAGGCGGCTTGGCCCTCGTCGGTCTTCAGGTCCAACGCCACGCTCTTCTTGTTCGTGTTGAACGTCTGGAAATACTGGCTGTCGTTCTCGCCCAGCATGTGCGGGCCGACGTGGCGGGAAGCGTCCCCGCCGCTGCTCGGGTTCTCGATCTTGATCACCTCGGCACCGAGGTCGGCGAGGAA
This sequence comes from uncultured Alphaproteobacteria bacterium, assembly GCA_963838155.1. Lineage (GTDB taxonomy): Bacteria > Pseudomonadota > Alphaproteobacteria > Rhizobiales > Rhizobiaceae > Pararhizobium_B. Next base: position 217 of record CAWIQE010000006.1, on the reverse strand, counting down.
CATCGAGCCGTAGGGCCCGGCACCGAACTGCTCGAGCGTGAGGATGCGTATGCCTTGGAGCAGGTTCATGAGATGCTGTTCCGTTTTACCCATTGCTTGGAGATGATGATGCGCTGCATCTCGTTCGTGCCCTCGCCGATGCACATCAGCGGCGCGTCGCGATAGAAGCGCTCGATGTCGAACTCCTTCGAGTACGTATCCGCCGTGGATGCGCATG
>CAWIQE010000005.1:0-69999 GCA_963838155.1 uncultured Alphaproteobacteria bacterium | reverse complement strand
TCAGTTTCTCTAGGTTCACGAGCCATTCGAAATGCGAGATGCCGAGGTCGCGGCAGAGCCGGTGCTGGGCGAAGATGTTGTCCGAGGGCTTGTCGGTCGACGGACCTTCGACGCCGTGCATGCGCGAGCCCCTTTCATGGAGCCAGCGGGTGGCCTCCACGGTCAGGCCCGGGTTGCCCCAGACGACCTGCTTGCGATCGCCCCAGTTGCGGGCGTGGAAGCCGGTGCAGAGCAGGACGATGTGGCCGTCGACCTTCACCCCGGCCTTGCCCTCGGCCTCCTCCATGTGGTCCGCGGTGATGTCCTCGAGGTCGCCCACATGCCTGAGGTCGAAGCAGACCGCCTTGCCCATGAACATGTCGAGAGGCATTTCGTCGATCGGGGCGCCCTTCGGATTGACGTGCAGGAAGGCGTCCACATGCGTTCCGACGTGATCGAGCATGCCGATGAAGTTGGTCTGGAACGTCATCGGGTCTTCGGGCACCCCAAGCCCGAACGACCTGGTCGTCTCGTGGGTGAGAGCGGGCAGGTAGACCGGGCTCTGAAACAGCTTGTGGGCCGGCATGTTGTCTTCGATTGCAAGGCTGAGATCGACGATGCGACGTGCCATTGGAATTCCCCGTTTTCTTCGTCTATAAATCTTGTCTATGGTAAGCAAGCGGAGCGTCGGACCTGCCGACGATGACGGCCGGAAAGCCTGTCGGGATTTTCCCTGTCTTCGGATGGTCTCAAGAGAAACGGCGGTTGGCAATCCAGAAAGCCTTGATGGCAAGCATAAGTAATTTCTATATGAAGAGCCGGAAATGATCAGGCCGATCCTCGAACTTCGGGACATCGCTTCCCTCGTCGCCATCGCGGAGACGGGAAGCATCTCGGCGGCCGCGCGGAAGCTGAACCTGACCCAGCCGGCGCTCAGCGCCTCCCTGCGCCGGCTCGAGGCCGATCTCAGGGTGCGTCTCGTGACGCGGCATTCGCGTGGCGCCACGCTGACGCCGGAAGGTGCGTTCGTGCTCGAAAAGGCCTATGGGCTCTTCCAGGACGTGGCCGAGATCGAATCCGTGTCGAACCGTCTGGCCGGCGAGCCGACGGGCCTGGTGCGCGTCGGCCTGCCGACGACCGTCGCCGGCGGCCTCGTGCCGGAACTGGTCCCGCGGCTGCGGTTGCGATATCCGCATGTTCGACTTCATGTCGTCGAGGCGATGAGCGGCGTGCTCATGGACCTCCTGCAGCTCGGGCGGCTGGATCTGGCGGTGCTGTTCGACGTGCAGCCGATGCCGGGGCTGCGCAGCGAGCCGATCCTGACGGAGGAGCTCAAGCTGCTCGTGCCCGCGGGGCATCGGTTCGGCGGCCGGGAGACGATCCCGCTCGCCGAGGCCGTCGCACAGGAGCTGGTACTTCCGAGCCGCGACAATTCCATCCGCCGGCATATCGAGGCGTGCTGCCAGGCCGAAGGCCTGCGCCTCGACGTCTCGGCGGACGTGGATTCCCTCCCGGGCCTCGTGAACCTGGTGAAGGTCGGGCATGCGACGATCCTGCCGACCTTCGTCGTGGAGGATGCGCTGTCCGCGGGCGGTGTCCATGCCGCCGCAATCGTCTCGCCAGCCCTTGCGTGGACGCTGCACCTGGCGTCGCGGCGCGACGCCAGCCGGCCGATGGCCAGCATGGCGGCCGGCCGGATACTGATCGAATCCTGCATCGACCTGGTGGACAGCGGACGCTGGCCCGGCCGTCGCGTCGCCTGACGCCGGCGGGCTAGGTGCGCCCTCACGCGGCGGCGGGGAGTGCCGTCTTGGACTTCACCTGCTTGAGCGCGATGCTCGAGCGGATGCTCGCCACGCCCGGGATCGTCGCCAGTTCCTTGGTGATGAAGCGTTGCAGGGATTCCATGTCGGGCACGACCAGGCGGACGAGATAGTCGCTGTCGCCGGTCATCAGGTAGCACTCCATGACGTTCTCGAACGAAAGCATGCGTGCCTCGAACCGTTCGAGCGCCGCCTCGACCTGGCGCTCGAGCCTGACCTGGATGAAGACGAAAATGCCGAGGCCCAGCGCTTCGGGCTTCACGAGGGCGACGTAGCGGTCGATGACGCCCGAGCGCTCCAGGGCCTTGACGCGCGCCAGGCAGGGCGAGGGGGACAGGCCGACGCGCGCGGCCAGCTCCACATTCGTCAGCCGTCCGTTCGACTGAAGCTCGCGGAGGATCCGCAGATCTGTTTCATCGAGGTCGATCGTCAGCATTTTCTGCCCTGTTCTGCGCCCGTTGCCGTTGAAGGTGCTGCAGATCGTAGGTCAAGCCATCCAATTCGGCAACACCTGCTTCGCGCGATCGTTTAGCATGGGGCGGACGTTCCGGCCGCTGCCGCCAGGGCGGCCGAACCGTTTCCAGATGCCCGGGAGAGATTGCCGTGACCGATGACGACATGCGCCACCTCAAGTCGATCGAAGAGCGACTGCTGTGGCTGTCGTGCTGGACGATCCATCATGCCAACCACATTCGTCCCAAGGAAGAGAACGCCGTCAAGGTCGGGGGGCACCAGGCCTCCTGCGCGTCGATAGTGTCGATCATGACGGCGCTCTACTTCCATGCGCTCAAGGCGGAGGACCGGGTCGCGGTGAAGCCGCATGCCGCGCCGGTCTTCCACGCGGCGCAATATCTGATGGGCAACCAGACGCTGGACAAGCTCGTCGATTTCCGCGGCTTCGGCGGCGCGCAATCCTATCCGAGCCGGACGAAGGACACGGACGACGTGGATTTCTCCACCGGTTCCGTCGGACTCGGCGTGGCGATGACCTCCTTCGCCTCGCTCGTGCAGGACTACGTCCACGCCCATGGCTGGGCGGCCGGCCGGCCCGAGGGCCGCATGGTGGCGCTCGTCGGCGACGCGGAACTCGATGAGGGCAACGTCTACGAGTGCCTGCAGGAAGGGTGGAAAAACGACCTGCGCAATACCTGGTGGGTGATCGACTACAACAGGCAGTCGCTCGACGGCGTCGTGCGGGAAGGACTGTGGCAGCGCATCGAGGCGATCTTCACGGCCTTCGGCTGGAACGTCGTCCGCCTGAAATACGGCGCACTGCAGAGGGCGGCCTTCGCCGAGCCCGGCGGCGAGCGCCTGCGCGACTGGATCGACCGCTGCCCGAACGACCTCTATGCCGCGCTGACCTTCAAGGGGGGCGCGGCTTGGCGGAAGCGGCTCAGCGACGAGATCGGCGACCAGGGGGAGGTGTCGGCGCTGCTCGGCCGCCGCAGCGACGGCGAACTCGCCCGGCTGATGAACAATCTCGGCGGCCATTGCGTGGCGTCTCTCTGCGAGGCCTTCGCGGCGGCCGACGACGACCGGCCGACCGTCTTCCTGGCCTATACGATCAAGGGCTGGGGGACGCCGCTCGCCGGGCACAAGGACAACCACGCCGGACTGATGACAGGCGCGCAGATGGACGCGTTCCGCTCCGCGATGAAGGTGCCGGAGGGACGCGAGTGGGAGCCTCTGGCCACCGTCTCCGACCCGGAGGCGCTCCAGGCGTTCCTGGCGCGCGTCCGCTTCTTCGCCGACGGGCCCCGGCGGCATGCGGCCGCCTCGTTTCCGACCGCCGGCCCGGTTTGGCTCGACGATCCCGTGCAGTCCACCCAGGCGGCCTTCGGGAAGATCCTGGACGGCCTGGCGAAAACCGACAGCCCGCTGGCCGACCGCATCCTGACGATGTCGCCCGACGTGACCGTCTCGACGGGGCTCAGCACATGGGTCAACCGTCGCGGGCTTTTCGCGCGCGATCCCCGCTCCGACACGTTCAAGGCCGAGAACGTTCCGTCGAGCCAGAAATGGACCTTCGCGCCTTCGGGCCAGCACATCGAACTCGGCATCGCGGAGATGAACCTGTTTCTCGCTCTCGGGGCGGCGGGGCTGTCGCATTCGCTCTTCGGCGAGCGGCTGCTGCCGGTCGGCACGGTGTACGATCCCTTCGTCGCCCGCGGCCACGATGCGCTGAACTATGCGTGCTACCAGGACGCGCGCTTCATGATCGCGGGCACGCCGTCGGGCGTCACGCTGGCGCCGGAGGGCGGCGCCCACCAGTCCGTCGGAACGCCGCTGGTCGGGATGAGCCAGGATGGCCTGTCAGCGTTCGAGCCGGCCTTTTCCGACGAGCTCTCCGTGATCATGGACTGGGGCTTCGACTACATGCAGCGCGGCGGCGGCAAGGATCCGGACCGGCGCACGTGGCTTTCGGACGACGCGGGCGGATCAGTCTATCTCCGCCTGTCGACGCGGCCGGTCGAGCAGCATCGCAGCGGCCGCGACGCGGCGTTCCGCCAGGGCGTGATCGACGGTGCCTACTGGCTGCGCAGGCCGGGCGCGAATGCCGAGGTGGTCATCGCCTACCAGGGCGCGGTCGCGCCGGCGGCTATCGAGGCCGCCGGCCGGATCGGCGACAGCCGGCGCGACATCGGCGTGCTCGCCGTGACCTCAGCCGACCGGCTTCACTCCGGCTTCGCGGCGGCGAGGCGCGCGCGACTTCGCGGGACGGATGTCGCGATCTCGCATGCGGAGCGCCTGCTGGACCCGCTGCCGCGCCACTGCCTGCTGGTGACCGTGCTCGACGGACATTCGGCGACGCTCTCCTGGCTCGGTGGCGTCGCGGGCCATCGGGTCGTGCCGCTCGGCGTCGATGCGTTCGGGCAGAGCGGAACGATCGGCGAGCTGCACCGTCATTTCATGATCGACGCGGACGCGATCGCCGCCACGGTGTCGGCGATGTCGCCGGGCAGGCCGATCCTCGGACTGGCCGTCTGAGCCGGATCGGGCGAAATTTTCCGCGGAACTGCTCTATCCGCCGTCGGCCAGCTCGATCCAGACGGGCGCGTGGTCGCTGGCGCCCGCTTTGCCGCGTACCGCACGGTCGACGCCTGCGTCGCGGAGGCGGGGGGAGAGGCCGGGGCTGACCAGCAGGTGGTCGAGGCGGAGGCCGGCGTCGCGCTCCCATCGGTTTCGCATGTAGTCCCAGAAGGTATAGACGGTCGCGTCCGGGTGGCGGGTTCTCACGGCGTCGGTCCAGCCGGCGTCGAGGAACCGCCGGAAGAGGTCGCGGGGCTGCGGCTGCACGAGCGCGTTGCCGGCGTAGGAGCGGGTGGCGTAGATGTCGCGCTCTTCGGGAACGATGTTGTAGTCGCCGGCGAGCACGACCGGCGCGCCGGTTTCCAGGAGGTCGCTTGCGTGGGCGAGCAGGCGTTTCGTCCAGGCCAGCTTGTAGTCGAATTTCGGGCCGGGTCGCGGGTTCCCGTTCGGGGCGTAGATCGAGGCGACGAGGACGCCGCCGACCGCCGCCTCGATATAGCGGCTCTGGCGATCGTCGGGGTCGCCCGGCAGGGCGTCGCGGGTGAGGACGGGGACGGCGCCGCGCGCCAGGATCGCGACGCCGTTCCAGCGGCTTTCGCCGCGCCAGACCGCACCGTAGCCGGCGGCCTCCAGGGCGGCCGCCGGAAAGCGCCGGTCGAGCGCCTTGAGCTCCTGGAGGCAGACGGCGTCCGGCGCGGTCTCCGCCAGCCACTCGACGAGGTTCTCCAGGCGCCGGTTGACGTTGTTGACGTTGAACGTCGCGATCCTCATCGCCGCATCACGGTCCCAGGCGGGAGAACCAGGCCGCGGCAGCCTTCGCCATGGCGTCCAGGTGATCCGCGGGGGAGTGGCCCGAGACCGACTTGCGCGGCCTCAGGTCGTGGTCGCCGTCCTCGAGCCAAAGGAGCTCGATGCGCTCCGATAGCCGATAGCCGGCGACCTCGTCCGGCATGCCGAACGGATCGCGCGTGCCCTGGCAGATGAGCGTCGGAGTCGCCAGTCCGGCGAGGCGGGCGGTGCGCAGGCGATCGGGCCTGGCGGGCGGATGGAAGGGATAGCCCATACAGAACAGGCCGCGGATCCGCCCGGCGGCGTGAAGCTCGTCGGCGACCATGCTGGCCACGCGTCCCCCCATGGACTTGCCGCCGATGACGAGGGGCCCCGTCGCGCCGAGCGCTTCCACCGCCTCGCGATATTCGGGCATCAGGGTCTCGGCCCGGGGAGGAGGCCTGCGGCCGGCGGCGGTGCGGCGGGCGGCCATGTAGGCGAACTCGAAGCGCGCGACGCGGAAGCCGGCATCGGCCAGCGCACGCGCGGCCGCCGACATCGCGCGCGAGTCCATCGGCGCGCCGGCACCGTGCGCCAAAAGCATCGTGCCGATGGCGTCCTCCGGTCCGTCGAAGAGAAAATCGCCCGGCATCAGCCCGTGCCGCGCTCCGAGCGGGCGACGTCGACGTAGCGGATGCCGCGCCGGGCGGCCGTTGCCCAGTCGGAGTCGGCATCGAGTTCGAGATAGCGCGACCACCAGCGTCTGGCCGCGGCCAGGTCGCCGGCCTCGAACTCGCTGGCGGCGAGGTTGTAGACGGCGTCGGCGTAGCCAGGGTCGAGACGGATCGCGGTCGCCAGGTGCCGGCGGGCGCCCGCGGCGTCGCCTGCGCGGGCGGAGAGGCCGGCGAGGTTGAACCACGCCTCGACGAAACCGGGATCGGACTTCAGCGCCAGCAGGTAGGCCTCCTGCGCCTCGCCGGCCCGCCCGGCCGCGGCCAGGCAGTTGGCGCGGTTGAAGGCGGCGGTGGAATCGCCCGGATCGACGGCCAGGCAGCGGCCGTAGGCCTCGGCGGCCTCCGCCATGCGTCCGTCGGCTTCCGCTTCCTCGGCGAGCGAGAACAGCGTTTCGATGTCCGCTTCCGCTTCGCCGTCGATCGGCAGGAGCATCTGGCCGTCGAGTTCGCTTGCCGCGTGGTCGGGCCCGGCGAGGATCCGGTCGCCCCGGACGATCCTGAGGGTGAGCGGCGTCAGCGAGGACACCGGTCCGGGAGCGCGGTGGACCGACCGCGCGATCCCGCTCCAGGAGGCGCCGGACGAGAGCAGCCCCGCGTATTTTCGCGCGAGGATGAGATCGCGGAAGGAGTAGCCGTCCTCCGTCCCCTCGAAGGCGTCGAAGAGCGTCAGCAGGTCGAGCTTGCGCCCGGACAGGCCCGACTGCTCGATCAGCGCGGTGCGGGCCAGGGAGGCAGTGCCGGCATCCGCGGCCAGCCCGATGCGGCGCAGGAATCCGGTCTCGCTGACCACCGGCCGGCCGGAGGACCGCGCGGAGTCGACGCGCCGTTCGATCGCGGCCTCGTCTCCACGCCAGGCGAGACGGCGGCCGATGACGACGAGCGTCGTGGCGCGGCTCACGCCGCGGCGGCAGGCGGCATCGACATGCCTCGCGGCCTTCGACGCCAGCCGGAACGGGAAGGCCTCGAGAGGCCCGACGATGCCGAAGGTTTCGCCGGCCGCCGGGTTCACGATTTCTTCCTGCGGCTCCGCTTCGGCGCCGCATCCTCGGTGCCCGTCGCCTTTTCGGCGGACCGGCCGCCCGATGCGGACTTCGAGCGGCTCTTGGCCGGCGGCTTGGACTGGGACAGGCTCTGCTTCAGCGCATCCATGAGATTGACGACGTTGCCCCTTTCGGGCGCAGCCGCGATCACCGGCTTGTGGCCCTTCAGCTTCTCCTTGATCATGGCCATGAGCGCGGCCTCGTAACGGTCCTCGTAGGCGCTCGGGTCGAACTCGGTGGTCTTCTGCTCGATCAGTCTCTCGGCGAGCTCCAGCATCTCCTTGTCCGGATCGCCCTCCGGGATGGTGCCGAAATACTCGCTCGTGCCGCGGACTTCGTTGGGGTTGCGCAGCGTGCACACGAACATGCCGTTCTCGCGGGGGCCGATGGTGATCACGCGCTCGCGCGTCGACATGACGAGCCGCCCGATGGCGAGCTTTCCGGCCTTGCGCATCGCCTCGCGCAGGACGACGAAGGTCTCCTCGGCCATGGCGCCGTCGGGGGCGAGGTAGTAGGGGGCGTCCTGGTAGATGACGTCGACCGAGCCCTCGTCGACGAAGGCCTCGATGTTGATCGTGTGGTTGGACTCGATCTTCACGCTTTCCAGGTCGGAATCCTCGATGATGACGTACTGCTTGTCGGCGTATTCGTAACCCTTGACGAGGTCGGAGCGCTCGACCAGGCCGAGCTCCGGGTCCACCGGTTTCACGTTGATGCGGTTGTGCGTGTCCTTGTGGAGCTGGTGGAACGAGATGCGGTCCTTCGATGTGGTGGCCGGAAACAACCGGACGGGGCAGCTGACGAGACTCAGCCGCAAATGGCCTTTCCAACTGGCTCTTGGCGCCATCGTCTTCTCCTGAGCAACAACTAACCACTGTCTCCAGCACCCTTGAGCGGGCGCTGGTACTTACTCATGTCTGCCCATGGGTCGCCGGATAGGGTCAGCAGGCCGGGCAGGGTAGAATAGTTCAAATCGTCCGGTGCGTCGACGGACTCCAGATCCGGCCAGCCGAGCGGTGCGGAGGCGGGCAGGTTCACGCGGGCGCGCAGCGAGTAGGGAGCGACGGCGGTGGCGCTGCGGGCGTTGCGGTGGAAGTCGATGAAGATGCGCCGCTTGCGGTTCGCCTGGCCCATGACGGTGGTGAAGACCGAGGGTTCGGCACTCGCCACGGCGGCCGCGATGGCGCCGGTGCGCTCGTGGATTTCCTTCCAGCCGAGCTTCGGCACCACCGGCACGACGACGTGCAGTCCCTTGCCGCCGGACGTCTTGACGAAGGGCACGAGGCCGAGCGCCTCGAGTTCGCCGCGCAGGTGCATCGCCGCCTCGACGATCTCGCGCCAGCCGATGCCCTCGCCGGGATCGAGGTCGAAGACGATGCGGTCGGGCTTGTCGATGCGCTTGGCCGTCGATCCCCAGGCATGGAATTCCACCACGCCGAACTGGGCGAGCGCCAGGTAGGCCCTGGCATCCTCGATCGCGATGTAGCGCCGCGTCTCGCCATCGGAGTTCGCGGTTTCGATGGTGGCGACGGAGGGCGGCATGCCGGCGAAGGCATGGCGCTGGAAGAAGCAGTCCTGCGGCTTGCCGGTCGGGCAGCGCACGAGCGAGACGGCGCGGCCCAGGATGTGCGGCAGCATGAAGTCGCCGACGGCGGCATAGTAGACCGCCACGTCCAGTTTCGTCGGGCCGGAGCGGCCGAAGAGCCTCCGCGTCGGGTTCGTCACCCAGACGGAGGCGAGGTCGGCGTCGGAGATCAGCCTTTTGCGTTCCGCCTTGCCGGTCGACGACCTTATGCCGGCCTCGCGCAGGCCCTGGAACACCGCATGGCGCAAGGCTCCGGCGGAGGTGCGGCTGGTGTACCGGATCGAGGCGGACAAAACGGGCCGCACCGGGAGAACGTCCTTCGGGGCGCCGTCGAAGAGCGGCGCGCCCGCGCGCAGCGGCTCGAGCCGGTCGAGGAGGCTTGCGAGGGTTCCGGCGTCGAAGCCGGTGCCGACCTTGCCGACGTAGCGCAGCCCGTCCGCGGCCCACTCGCCGAGCGCGAGCGCGGCAAGGCCGCCGGCCGCCTTGGAGACGGTGTAGCCGCCGATGACGAAGTCGCCCGCCAGCGGTGCCTTCGCCTTGATCCAGGCGGAGGAGCGGCCCTCGCGGTAGGGTGCGTCCGCGCGCTTGGAGACCACCCCCTCCAGTCCGAGTTCTGAGGCGTGATCGAAGAGGGCACGGCCTTCGCCGGCGGCGAAATGATCGCTGTACTGGACGGCGGGTCCCGCCGATCCGTCGGCGAGCAGCCGGGCAAGCGCCTTCTTGCGTCTTTCCAGCGGCACGTTGCGCAGATCGTATCCGTCGAGGTGGAGGAGATCGAAGGCGAAGTAGACGAGGCGGCTCGACGCCTTGTCGGACAGGGCCTCCTGCAGTGCGGAGAAGTGGCTGACGCCCTTGTCGTCGAGCACCACGACCTCGCCGTCGATGATCGCCTCGCGGCAGGGCAGGGCACGGAAGCGCTCGGCGAGGTCGGCGTATCGCGCGGTCCAGTCGAGGCCGCTGCGGGTCGTCATCCGTACGCCGTCGCCGGAGACGAACGCGATCGTGCGGTAGCCGTCGAACTTGATTTCGTGCAGCCAGCCGTCGCCCTGCGGGGGATCCGATGCGCTGCTCGCGAGCTGCGGCGCGAGCCGTGCCGGCATGTCCGCCCTGACGGCTCCGGCGATCCGGCCCGGTCTCGGGGCGCCGCCCCTTGCCGGCTTCGGCGGCCGACGGGCGGGACCCGCCTCGGCGAGCTCCTCGATGCGGAGTCCCGATTTGGCGCTTTCAGGGCGTTCGGCGAGGATGTCGCTGCCCTTCCTCGCGGCCGGGTCGCGTTCCTTGAACAGGAGCCAGTTGCGCTTCGCCTCGCCCGGCTTGGGCTTGAGGCGGGTCAGCATGAAGCCGCCGTTCAGTTTCTCGCCGGCCAGTCGGAACTTGAAGGCTCCGGAGGACAGCGCGCGGTCGACGTCGTCCATCGGCGCCCAGACGCCGGTGTCCCAGACGATCATCGGTCCGGCGCCGTAGGACCCCTCGGGGATGATGCCCTCGAAGTCGATATACTCGACGGGATGGTCTTCCGTCTCGACGGCGAGGCGCTTGTCGTCCGGGTCGAGCGAGGGTCCCTTCGGCACGGCCCAGCTCTTGAGGACCCCGTCGTGCTCGAGGCGCAGATCGTAATGGTCGGCGGTGGCGGAGTGCTTGTGCACGACGAAGCGGTTGCCGCTTCCCGGGCCGCCGCCGGCAGGCTCGACCGTCTTGGAGAAGTCCCGCTTTTCGCGGTAGGGACCGAGGCGGCTCGCCGGCATGGCCGCAGGGTATGCCGGGATCCCGGAATGTGCAACGCCTTCAGGAGGGCAGGTCCTGGCAATGTTCCTCGGTCTCATTCCGGCAATAAGGCGGGGCGGGTAGATCGGGTTCCATCGCATGTGCCGGCAGCCGGGGCCAGGCGGCGCGCGGGCTAGCCGGGGGAACGGTCCGCGCGTTCGCCGAAGAACTCCCGCCTCGCCGCGGTGCCGACCAGGCGAAGCCGAAGTGCCGAACGCAGCAGCTTCCTCGGGCGTCTTATGGCATTCCAGTTCAGGAAGGAATGCCCGAGGAGCCCGGGGTACCCGCTATGGGAACCGGAGTGTGCGACGCGGTAGATGGCACCGTGAAACGGCAAGGGCACCAGTGGGGTTCCCTGCTTCGCGAGGATGCCGGTAATGCTGCGGTGGCTGCCCAGCATGGACTTGATCCATTCCGGCGAGGCATCCTCGAACCGGGCGGGAAGACCGTAGACGTCCGATCGCACGATCAGGGACGTGCCGCAGAAATCGTTGAAGTCTTCGAGCCCGAGCAGAATCCGGCCGCCATGATCCCACATGTAGCCGCGGTTCAGCACGAAGCCGTTCTCGTCCGGGTGTTCCGCGACGTAATCGACGATGCGGGCGCTGACGAAGTCGTCGTCGTCGACGATCATGAAAAATCGGCTGTCGCGTGCCCGCAGCATGGCCGCCAGCACCCGGCGTCCCTTGTCGATGCGGAAGGCATCGCGGAAGTCCTCCAAGGCGCTGTCCTTGCGTTCGTGCATCTGGTTCGGCGGGAAGGTGACGCGCTCCACCGAGAAGCCGTCCCGCAAGTCGGGCAGGTCGGCGCCCTCGTTGGCCACGATGATCCCCTGCCAGTCGGGGTTCGTCTGGTTGGCGATCGAGTTCACGGTCTGGACGAGATTGGCCTTGAGCGAATTCCAGTCGCGTGCGTTGTCCTGGTGGCGCACCGGTATGATGAACGTAACGAGGGTCATCCTGGGACCTTCCGTCTTGGCTTCAGGGTTCGATCCGGGGCTCAGAACGTCCTCGACGACCTGCCGGCCGCACGTGCCCATTCGATGCCGTCTCCGAGCGAGGAGGCCTTGTAGGCGAGGTCGGTTCCGCCTGAGAACGCCGCCATGAACCGGCGTATCTTGCCGTAGCTGTTGTCGAGGACGGCATGGGGCCGTCCGAGCAAAGTCGAGCAGATGTGGACGTGGAGCCGGTCCGTGACGATGGCCCGGCCGCGCGAGATCTGCCGGATGCCGCGGCGGAAGCGATTGTGCGCTGCCGCGTCGAGCTTGCGAAGCCGCAGCTCGTGCGGCTTCAGCGCGAGAAGGGCCGAACCGGCGCCCAGCGCCTTCGAGATCCGCACGCGCCGGTAGGATTCCGAAATCCAGTCTTCCACCGGCACGTCGGGGTAGGCCGAGGTGTCCGATTCTCCCGCCTTCTCGAGATCCCTCCTGAGCATGGCCAGTACGGGAAACTCGGACGCCGCAGGGGGCAGGGCGCCGATGCAGAAGGCCATGTCCGGGCAGAGCCGGGCTTCGCAGTCGAAGTGCTTTTCGGCGAACTGCAGCGATTCCCGGTCGCGAAGCAGCAGAAGGAAGTTCCTGTGGCGGGAGATTATGCGTGCGCTCTTCTCGATGCGTTCCGGCGAGTCATAGTGGATCGACTGGGGAAACTGGATGATCCTGCGATCGGGGAAGCGCTCGATGACCTGCTCCCGGAAATCCTGGTGCCTATCCCAGATATCGCCGAAATTCCCTCCGCCATGGATGAAGATCGGCCCTTTCGGCACGGCGCGCTCGAGCGCTTCGGGCGAGAAGTCGTCCATGCGCGAAACATAGGCGGGCCGCTTGCCGTGGCGTTCCTGCAGATAGGCCATCTCGCCGAGCCAGATCGCCGAATCCCCGCAATTGCGAATGTCCGGGAAGTCGAGGATCGCGAGCTGCTCGTCCTTCGGGACACAGTCCTCGAGGCAGTCGTGGATGGCATCCTTTAGCCGTTCGATCAGGGCGAGATGCGTTTGTGGCGGCATTCTTCGGTACTCCATTTGGTCGGCGCGCGCAGCGGCGTTCGGCCTCATGCCGGGCGGACCTTCGCGAAGATCTTGCCGGCGATGGTCATGACTTCGGTTTCGGGGCCCGCCGGACGCTTCATCAGGAGCCACAGCAGCAGCGAGCACCCGCAGTAAAGGACGGCGCCGAGCGTCACCAGGAGCGCGAGCTGCGAGGCGAGCGCCAGCTTGTCCGGCGCCACGGGAAGATAGCGGGAGCAGAGCACGACGCCGGCGGCCATCACCGCGACGCTCGCCAGCGCCCGCGTGTTGGCCGAAAGCTGCTGCACGACGGCGATCCCGGTGAAGCGACGCACGAGCACCATGTTGACGAAGGCGCCGAGCAGACCGGTGAAGACGCGTCCGACGATGACGCCGGGCATGCCGTAGAAAATCATCGCGAGCAGGATGACGGGCACCCTTACCAGGAACATCTGCGTGTCGCGCATGAAGAGGAGGCGCGTCTCGCCCTTCGCCATTCCGAGCGGCCCGACCAGCGAACCGAGGGTCTGAAGGGCGAAGACGGAGGCGAGCGCCTGGATGATGAACACCGCCGGCAGCCATTTGTCTCCCAGCGCCAGCCGGATCAGCGGCTCGGCGATGGTCGCGACGCCGATGCCGGCCGGAAGGGCGATGGCCGTGACCAGCGCCTGCACGCGCTGGTAGGCCGCGGCGAGGCGCGGCGGGTCGTTGCGTATGCTTGCGAAGGTGGGAAAGATCGTCTGCGTGAGCGGCAGCGTGGCCTCGTTCGAGGGCAGCCTCGCGAGCCGTCCTCCGACCGTATAGTAGCCGAGGGCCGTTCCGCCGAGGATCTTGCCGACCAGCAGATAGTCGAAGCGCCAGTTGAGCGTGTTCACGATCTGGCTCGCCGCGAGCCACGCCGAGAAGGAGAAGAACTCGCGCATGTGGCGGAAGGTGACGCTCGGGCGGAAGGGCAGCACCAGATAGGATGTGAGGACGTTCGTGAGCTGGCCGACGAGCGTGCCGACCACCAGCGCCCAGTAGGTGTGGAACACCACGGCGATCACGACGGCGGCAACGAAGGTCATGAGGCGCTCGGACACGTTGAGGACGAATTCCTGCCAGAAGATGAGCTGGCGCTGCAGCACGACCAGACGCGGGTTCCGGAGGCTGCTCAGGAAGACGCTCAAGCCGAGCGCGATCATGACGCCTGTCAATCTCGGATCGTCGTAGATCAGCGATGCCGGATAGGCGCAGGCGGCGAGGAAGATACAGAGGATCAGGCCGCGTACGGCGTTGAGGGTCCAGGCGGTGCTGAAGTGGTCGTTCGTGGGCTCCTCGTGATGGATGAGGGCCTGCGTCAGCGACAGTTCCGTCACGGTGCTCACGATCATCAGCATGGTCGTGCCGAGGGCGACGAGGCCGAAGTCCGACGGGCTGAGGTAACGCGCGAGGATGAAGGTGCTGAGCATCGTCAGAAGATTGACGATCGCCCGCGACAGGCTCAGCCACATGCTTCCCTTGATTAACCGTCCGGTGATCGCGCTCATTTTCCGCTTTTCTCGCTGCCGGCTTTCGAGCCGCTGAATTGCCTTGGATTCCGGACGTTCCCTTCCGAAAATCGTCGCCTGCTACGACTGCCCGGCGTTCATCCTCCGCAATCGCGCACGGTGATTGGGAATCCTCAACACGCTACCTGGCAAAGCGAAGAGAAATGTCGGCATTGCGCGGAACGTCTCGGCAAGCGACCCGGCTACGTCGCCCGGCCGCTTCACGATGTTTCTTATCGCCAGGAAGACGATCTGGTCCCTGTGGAATTTCTCCTCGCTGCGGTTGAAATCCCGCTCTTCGTCGGTAAGCGCAAACTTCCTTTCAACCTTGCGGTGGAACAGGCATTTGTACATGGAGAGGTCGATGACATGAGGCGTGTCCCAGCCCTGGTTGCTGCGATAAATGGACACGCCTTTCCCGCGTCGACCGCGACAGGCGGTCGTGTAGGCGATCTCTTCGGCGCGATCGGCGATGCTCAACCAAAAGAAGTGATCCTCTCCCGCCAACCGTAGATCCGATTCGAATCTGACCTGCGAGTGTTTGCGAAAGTCATAAACGACAGTCGACGTATGAGGCATGCAGCTTTTGTGGAACTCGCGAAACGCGTTCCTGCCGAGGAGGCTTCCCGTTTCTGGCTCCGAGGTAGCGTCGACGGAATGTCTCGAGGTCAGGTATTCCTGGTAGTAAAACGATGTTCCCCCGTCGCCGTCGAAGCTGTTGGCGAACCAGAGGTCGGCGCCCGCCTTGATGCCCTCGATGGCCTCGTAAAGATGGTCGCCGATCCACTCGTCGTCGGAGTCGAGGAAGGCGACATAGGCAACCTCGGCCGGATCGAGTGCGTCGAGGCCGAAGTTGCGCGCGCTGCCCGGGCCGCCGTTCGACTTTTTCAGGAGCCTCAGCAGGAAGGGCTCCTCGAAGACGATGTCGCGAAGGCTTTCCTCGGCGGGCGAGGGGGATTCGTCGTCGACGACGACGACGTCGACGCCGACACCTTCTGGAAGACGCTGCTCGAGCACCGAACCGATCGCTCGCTGCAGCGACCGGGGCTCGTTCTGGTAATAAGGTATGATGACAGCCACTCTTTCCGGCATGCTCACTCCTGCGGCCTAGAGAGACCTTTCGCTGATGAATGTCTGGACCGCTTCGTATGCTCTCTGCGTGCATCGCTCGATCTCTGAATCCGCGCTCAACTGCGGAGGTTCCTTTGCGATGCGCGACAGGCTCCTGGCGGCGCGCGCCATGAAGGCGAGATTCACGGGAGCGGCAAGCGGGCTTTCGCTCCATTTCTTGGCGCGACCCTTGTAGTAGGCCAAACCGTCCGTCCGGTTTATGTACCATTCCAGGAGTCCGGTCGGCGGCATCGAGTGGCGGCGCAAGTCGATGTTGAGGGACTGCGCCCAGTCCATCCACTTCATTCGATGCGCGGGATTGACCGGCGCCAGCGCCACCCAGGGCGTTCGCAGAGCATCCGCGACGATCGCTCCGTGCATCGCTTCGGCAATCACCAGGTCCGCGCCCCGTATCTCAGAGATGACCGTCTCGACGTCCTGCCGCGGGTCGATGAGATTGAAGCCCGTCCATTCGACGATGCGGTCCCAGAATCCGAAGCCGAGGCTCTGGAAATGCGGTATCACCGCCACCCCGCCCCTGCCGGAGGAGGGAGGCAGGTCGAGGGTGCGAAGGAGTAAGGCGCTGTCGCATATGGCCGCCTCGGCCGGGAGGCCGACCTTCTGCGCGGTTATGGGCCCGCGCACGAATCGGACGTCCCAGTTGCCGTCCGTGACGTCGGCAGGCTCGTCGTAGCCGCCGTAGCCGGTGCCGAAGACGAATTTCCGAGGTTGCTTCGGAAGCCAGTAGGAGAGAATCGAGCCGATCCCGACGAAGAGTTCGTCTTCGTCTTCGTCGAGGAAGCCGGGCGGGAGAAGGCGCTCCCACATCCAGGGATTGAGCTCGTCCCCGAAGTTCGGCGTCGGGCTGGTGAAGTATGTCAGTTTCATCGACGCGCCCCCGGGGGAGGCGCAACGACATCGCTCCATTCCGGACTTGCGAAATTCCGATCGTTCTTGCCTGGTGTCGAGCTCAATAGTGACTTCCATTCCTTATCGGAGAAGCGGGATCGCCGCGCCAAGTGCCCACCCGCGTCCGTATCGACGTACTTGGCAAACACCCGTCCGACGGAGGCCGCCTCGTTCCGGCGCACTGTCGTCTGCAATGTCGCAAAAAGTATCCAGAAGACCGCCGTCGTCTCATTTTCGAAAACAGTTTGTGTCCTAGAACACGAACTCCGCCCGCTTGTTCCATTTCAAAAAGACACTTTTGTGGCACCTGCGAAGGTTCTCGGTCGCACGGGGGCGTTCCGACAGGGCCGTGGGCCGCGGAGGAGGGACGTACAGCTCGTTTTCAATCGGCATCGGGCGTCGACGGAAGCCGGTCTTCGACACTGGGAAGCCTTGTGTTGCAGGGCTTTGTGAAACCGTCTCCGAATGTCCGGCAGAAGTGGCGGCAAGGCAGGATCCGCGCATCAAGACGCGTATTGCAATGCAAAAAGCAATGCCGCTACCCGACGTAGCCGAACACGCGCGGCAGCCAGAGAACGACTTCCGGCACGAGGATCATGACCAGGAGCGCGGCGACGAGCACGGCGATGAAGAGCCAGATCTCGCCGATGATCTCCCTGAGCGGAATCCCGGTGACGGCGTTGATGACGAACAGCACGATGCCGTAGGGCGGCGTGATCAGGCCGATCATGCAATTGACGACGGCGACGACGCCGAAATGGACCAGGTCGATGTGGAGGTGCCGGCAGGCCGGTATGAAGAGCGGGACGATCACCAGGATGATCGTCGATGCGTCGAGGAGGCAGCCGAGCACGAGGAAGATCGCGTTGACGACCAGGAGGAAGGCGAGGGGAGAGAGCTGCCAGGCATCGACCATCACCTGGACCTTCGCGGGGATGTTCTCGCTCGCGACGATGTAGTTGAAGATCAGCGCGCCACCGATGACCATGCCGACGGCGGCCGAGGAATGGGCGCTCTGCAGCATGATGCCGTAGAGCGACTTGAGGCTGAGGGCGCGATAGAACAGCCCGGCGAGCAGCAGCGCGTAGCCGGCGGCGACCGCCGCGGCTTCCGTCGGCGTCGTGACGCCCCCATAGATGCCGTAGAGCAGGATGACCGGCATCAGCAGCGCGGGAAATGCGTTGAGGGTCAGGCGCGGGATCTCGGCCAGAGGCACGCCGCTTTCGAGCCGGACGTCGCGCCGCGCCGCCATCCAGGCGTTGAGCCCCATGAGCACGAGGCCCATGAAGAGCCCGGGCAGGATGCCGCCGAGGAAAAGATAGCCGATCGACTGGTCCGAGACGAGGGCGTAGAGCACCATCGGAATTGAGGGCGGAATGATCGGGCCGATGGTCGAGGCGGCGGCGGTGATCGCCGCCGCGTAGCCGCGCGGGTAGCGGCCGTCCTTGGTCATCATCTCGATGACGATCTTGCCGATACCGGCCGCGTCGGCGACGGCGGAGCCCGACATGCCGGCGAAGATCAGCGAAGCGACGACGTTGACGTGGCCGAGGCCGCCCCGGAAGCGGCCGACCAGGGCCACGCAGAATTTCAGCAGCCGCTCGCTGATCGTGCCGGCGTTCATGATGTTGGCGGCGACGATGAAGAGGGGCACCGCGAGGAGCACGAAGCTGTCGTAGAGCCCCTCGATCATCTGCTCGGCCGGGAGCGACAGGTCCTGGCCCTTGACCGCGACGTAGACGATCGCGCCGATCAGCATCGACAGGGCGATGGGCGCGCCGATGGCCGCCATCAGGAGCAGGGCGACCAGGCACAGTCCGAACGGCAGCGTCATGGACGGGGCCTCTCCGCGGCCTCGACCGGGGACAGGCGGTCCGGCTCGGCGCCGTCGGGATCGCGACCCCGCAGGATGCGCAGGATGCGCCAGAGGTATCTCAGCACCGTGGCGATCGCGAAGATGCCGTAGACAGCGAAGACGTAGTCGAGCCGCAGGTGCAGCGTGGCGCTCGTCTTGATCTGGTAGAAGCTGATGAACCCGTATGTCGCGGGCATGGACGCGAGAAGGCCGACGACGATCGCCAGGGCGGAGATCGCGGCCAGCACCTGTTTCGCGCGTCGCCCGGCGGCATGGTAGACGATGTCGAACTTGACGTGGTCGCGATCGGAGAGACCGAAGGCGGCATCCCAGAAGACCACCCAGAGCCAGGCCGTCAGGCAGACCTCGACCGACCAGCCGACGGGGGCGTCAAGCACGTAGCGCGAGACGATCTGTATGACGAAGCTCGCGAACATGACGGTGAGCAGGGCCACCGCCACGTCGTTCGCCCGCCTTTGCAGAAAGGCGAGTAGCCTCCCCATGCGCGGTTCCGCCCGTCAGAGCGCGTTGATCTTGTCGACCATGCCCTTCGGCCAGCTCTCCGAGAACTTCGACTCGAGGTAGGCCTTCTGGACGTGCGCGCGGAAAGCGTCGACGTCCGGCTCATAGACGTCGAGACCGTGTTTCCTGAAGAAGTCCTGCAGTTCGTCCTCCAGGGCGAGCTGCTTCTTGCGGCCGCTCTCGGCCGCGTCGTCGGCCGCCTTCTGGACCGTCTTCTGCTGGTCGGGTGTGAGCTTGTCCCAAACGGTCTTGGAGAAGGCGAGGTAGTTCTGGTCGACCAGATGGCTCGTCAGGCAGATCTGCTTGGTGACCTCGTAGAACTTGGAGTCCTTGTCCGTCGGCAGCGGATTGTCCTGTCCGTCGATCGCGCCGGTCTGGAGGCCGGTATAGACCTCGGTGAAGGCCATCGGCGTCGGGTTGGCGCCGAGCGCCTTGCCGAGGAACTGCCAGGCATCGGTGCCGGGCATTCTCAGCTTCACGCCGGACAGGTCCTTCGGCGTCTTGACGTCCAGGTCCTTGCGGGACTCGCGGAGATTGAGCTGGCGCTTGCCGAGATACATGACCGACAGCAGCTTGACCTTGAGCTTGTCCTCGGCCTTCTTCTTGAGCGGCTCCATGAAATCCGCCTCGAAGACCTTCACCTGCTGCGCGGCGTCCTTGAGCATGTAGCCGGCCGTGAAGATGGAGAATTCGGGAATGAAGACCGCCAGTTCCTGCGGCGAGGTGATCGACATCTCGAGATTGCCGCGCGCGATCGCCTCGAGCTCGGTGCCCTGCTTGAACAGGGTCGCGTTCCAATGGGGCTCGAAATCGGCGAAGTCCTTCACCTCGGGGCCGAAGACGTCGGTCAGGGCGAGGGCGCGCTGGTCGTTCGGCGTCGCCGGGGACGACAGGCGCAGGGTCACCTTGTCCGCGGCAAGGGCGGGAAGCCCGGAAAGCGATGCCGCCGACAGGGCGGTTGCGGTCGTACCGAGAAAGGCGCGTCGTGTGATGTTGAATGGCATTTCAATCCTCCCGAAAATCCCGATCGGCGCGGCGGCCTCCTCGCCGACTTCGCCCGCCGGCAAGGTCGCACAATCTCCGATGGATGACAACGCACGCACCGTCGAAGCTCATATGAACTTGCTTTCCTATGATGAAACACGCTTAACTTCCGGCGAGGATCGTCGAGGGCGGTCGCAGGGAGCTTCGCAATGACAAAGCCGGTCTTCGTCCTGAACGGGCCGAACCTCAATCTGCTGGGAAAGCGGCAGCCGGAGATCTACGGGCACGAAACGCTGGCGGACGTGGAAGCGGCCTGCCGCAAGCTCGCCGGAGAACTCGGCCTCGACATGCGCTTCCACCAGAGCAACGCCGAGCACGAGATCGTCGACCTGATCCAGGAGGCGCGGGAAGGCGCGGCGGCCATCGTCATCAACCCGGCCGCCTTCTCGCATACGTCGGTGGCCATCCTCGACGCACTCAAGATGTGCGAATGCCCGGTCCTCGAGGTCCACATCTCCAACATCCACCAGCGCGAGGCGTTCCGGCACCATTCCTATGTCTCGCTGCGGGCGGACGGCGTCATCGCCGGCTGCGGCACCGAGGGGTACGGGCTCGCGCTGCGGCGTATCGCCAGCCTTCTGGAGGCGGGCGGGCACTGAGGACGGCCGGATGACCGCATCGTGACGGCGAAACCATCCGCCCTTCAGCCGAGCGTCGCGGAAGGCGCCTACCGCCGCATCCGGTCCGACGTCATCTTCGGCCGGCTCGCGCCCGAAGAGAGGTTGCGGCTCGACAGGCTGAGGGAACGCTACGGCGTCAGCGTGTCGACGCTTCGAGAGATCCTCAATCGTCTGACGTCGGAAGGCTTCGTCGCTGCGCAGGGCCAGCGCGGCTTCGCGGTCGCGCCGATTTCGGCGGACGACCTGCGCGAGGTCTCGGCCTTGCGGGCGCTGCTGGAGTGCCACGGGCTGGAGCTGTCGTTGCGCAGCGGCGACATGGACTGGGAGGGTGCCGTGGTCGCCGCCCACCACAAGCTCGGCCAGATGGAACAGCGCATGATCGCCGGCGATATGTCGGCGAAGGAGACCTGGATGCAATACGACCGGGAATTCCACCAGGCGCTGATCATGGCGTGCGGGTCGCGGACGCTGGTCGAGGTCCATGCCGCCGTGTTCGACAAGTGCCTGCGCTACCAGATGATCGCGCCGGCCTTTCGCGGACGCGAGGCGGAGGACGAGCACCGCGCGCTTCTCGACGCCGCGCTGGAACGCGACGCCGCGAAGGCGCAGCGGCTGCTGCGACGCCATATCGACAACGGCGTCGCACGCGCGCTGGCGAGCGAGGCGCTGCAGGAATGACGGTCGATCCTGGAATCTGTCCGCGCTTGTTTGCTTGCTGGAAGCGCTCTATCGGCGGACCTTGCCGAGGCCCGCGTCCGCGGCGATCGCTTCCGAGCTTCCGTTCGTCCCGGACGGGGCCGGGGACAGCCGGTGGGCGCTGCGCCAGAGGGCGTCGATCTCCCCGAGAACGGCGGCATCGACGAGGTGCGGATGGTTCCAGTAGTCCCCTCCGGCAACGAAATTCGCAGCGCTCGATTCGCGCGCGAGCGCGGACACCATGGCCGGCACGTCGCAGGTGGAGCGAACCTCGCGAAGCATGGCTCCGTGCAGGGCGTCCAGCGGAGCTCCGAGCAGGATGGGGTCGAGGCGCGGGAACGTCAGGCGGCTTTCGGCGCCTTCGGACAGGTTGACGCAAAGGCAGCCCTGGCGCGCGGCCAGGAGCAGCAACCTGCTGGCCTTGGCCTCGAGGCTCTGCAGGGTCGGGTCGTCGCGCAGGGGATCGGCCGTCCCGTTACCGTAGAAATGCGTCGTTCCGGATCGGTCGTAGATCATGTCGCAGCCGCAGAAGGCGATGACGGCCGGCTTCAGCGCATGGAGGACCCAATAGGCGGCCGAGAAGGCCATCGTGGCACCGGCATAGACGATGCCGCCGAAACGGTTGTTCGCCGGCACGTAGTCGAGGTGCGAAACCAGTATCTGGTCCTGGGAGGGAACCGGCCGTCGGGTCTCCGGAAAATCGCCGGCGTGGACGCAGTAGGTCCAGTCCTCCCGAACCTGCCAGGCGTTGTTGACGGCGACGACCGCCGAGAGATGCCGCGGCTCTATGTCGCGAGCGCGCACCGCATCGGGAGCGCTGCCCACCAAGAGAACGGTCCTGAACACTGACGGCCAACCCATGTGCGTCGACGACGATCCCATCCGGTCCCAGCCGCAGGTCGCATTCGGCTAGCCGGAAATTTGGGCTTTTCGCGTGGCCTGACAAGTGCCGGGAAACAACAGTGGAGAATATCTTTCTCGCCGCGCTTGCGGCCGGGGCGTCGCGGGCGCCCGCGTGCGGGCGCCGGAGGCTCTTGGCGCCTCAGCCCTTCTTTCCCGCCGGGGGCTTCTCCCGGGAAGGGGACTTGCGTGCGGTCCTGGGCTTGGCCGGGGCAGCGGCCGCGCTTGTCGAGGCGGATGCGGACGCCGCCGAGGCCGTCTTGCGGGGGCGTGGCGCCTTGGCGGCCGTCGACGGCTTCCTGCCGGCGGCCCGGTCTTCCTCTTCGATCTCGCGCTTGGCCTGGTGCCAGTGATCGTCCGAGGATCCGTGCGGCCGGCCCTTCTCTTCCCATATCCTGTATGCGCGAACGCTGATGCGCTCCTGCATGTCGGCATCCATGTCAGCTCTCCATTCCTGCAGGTCGGTTGCAAAACGCCATGGCCCCCGCATTAGAGGCATTCGGCGATAACGGGTCAACGAAATGTTTCGTTCCGATCCCGGCTCTGGCCGCAGGCGGCCGGCGGACTATATCCCGAGCGATCCGCAAAGGGAGACGACAGATGGACTATGCAAGACTTGGGTCGACCGGAACGACGGTTTCCCGCCTGTGTCTCGGCTGCATGACCTACGGAGATGCAGACCGCGGCAATCACAGCTGGACCCTCGGCGAGGAGGCGAGCCGCCCGCTGCTCCGAAAGGCGCTCGACCTCGGGATCAATTTCCTCGACACAGCGAACGTCTATTCCGACGGAACGTCGGAGGAGATCGTCGGACGGGCCCTGAAGGATTTCGTCAAGCGGGACGACGTCGTGCTCGCCACCAAGGTGCACGGGCGCATGCGGCCGGGGCCGAACGGGTCCGGCCTTTCGCGGAAGGCGATCCTGGGCGAAATCGACAACAGTCTTCGGCGCCTCGGGACCGATTACGTCGACCTCTACCAGATCCACCGGTTCGACGGCGAGACGCCCGTCGAGGAGACGCTTGAGGCCCTGCACGACGTCGTCAAGGCAGGCAAGGCGCGCTATATCGGCGCCTCGTCGATGTATGCCTGGCAGTTCGCCAAGATGATCTTCACGGCGCGGCTCAACGGCTGGACGGAGTTCGTCTCGATGCAGGACCATCTCAACCTGCTCAACCGCGAGGAAGAGCGCGAGATGCTTCCGTTCTGCCGCGACCAGGGGATCGGCATCCTGCCGTGGAGCCCGCTTGCGCGCGGCCGGCTTGCGCGCGGCCTCGACGAGACGACGCAGCGGCAGGATACCGACGAGGTCGGCGACAGGCTCTACGGCAAGACGGTCGATACGGACCGCCGCATCGTCGAGGCCGTCGGAGAGATCGCCGAGGCGCGCGGCGTTTCCCGGGCGCAGGTGGCGCTCGCGTGGCTGCTCTCCCGGCCGGGCGTGACCGCACCGATCATCGGCGCTTCGAAGCCCCGTCACCTGGACGACGCCGTGGCCGCGCTCTCCCTCGCCCTCGACGAGGACGAACTGAAGCGGCTCGAGGCGCCTTACGTGCCGCATGCGGTTGCCGGCTTCTCCTAGCCGTCGCATAAGTGTGATGCGCCGATTCGACAGGTGCGCCGGAGCCGGGCGGCCGCTCCTGCGTACCGTTCGCATCGGGTATCTCGTAGCTCAAAGGTGACGGCATGCATTCGGTAACCCTTCATTTCGCTCTCGGTCCCGTGATCGCCCTGGTCGCGGGAATCCTGATCCTCGTCGCGCCGAGGCTGCTCAACTACATCGTGGCGATCTATCTCATCATCATCGGCGTGATCGGCCTCTTTCCCGGTCTCGTGCACTGATTGCGATCGGCGGAACGTCCGCCGGAGCCGGTCCGTGTTTCGCAGAATCGCGGGCCGGTGCCATGTCTTTGTTTTTGCGCAATTCCGGTCGCGGGTCCGGTTTCCGCTTTGGCTGGAATTGCTCTACACTTCGCGCAAGACCGCGGCGGTCCGCTGGCATGGCAAGTCGATTGCGGGCATAGTTTCGCGGCAGGGCTCGTTCGAACGCCGGGATGGATGCGATGGCACATTGGAGTTGGTTGGGGCAGATCGTGATCGAGTGCCATACGGAGCACGTCGAGCATGCCGCAGGGTTCTGGTCCGAGGCGCTCGGGTGCCCGTCGGAGATGGACGAGGATGCCAATTGCGCCCGCCTGCGCGCCGGGGACGGGTCCGTCCTGCTCACCGTCCAGGGCGTTCACGAGACGCCGGGGATCCACGTCGACATCGAGACCGGCGATCTCCAGGCCGAGGTGCGGCGCCTGACGACCATCGGCGCCCACAAGGTGGGCGTCGTGGACCATGCCGTGATCATGGAGGCCCCGACCGGGCACCGCTTCCGGGTGACGTCGACCGCCGCGCGGCTTGCCGACGGGGCCGGCGCGGCGGAGGACGCGAGGAGCACGGGGTGACGGCGGCGCGGCGCCGGCACGTGCTTGCCATGCGGATCGGAGGTGGAGCATGTATGCGACGGGGATGAGCTTCGGTCTCGGCGAGGAGGTGGACGCGCTCAGGGAGACCGTGCGCCGGTTCGCCGCGGACCGGATCGCGCCGCTGGCGGCGGAGATCGACCGGACCAACCGCTTTCCCGACCATCTGTGGGCGGAGATGGGGGAGCTCGGACTGCTCGGCATGACGGCCGCGCCGGACTTCGGCGGCACCGGCATGACCTACCTGGCCCACGCCGTGGCGATGGAGGAGATCTCGCGCGCCTCCGCGTCGGTCGGACTGTCCTATGGCGCCCATTCCAACCTCTGCGTCAACCAGATCAATCGCTGGGGGTCCGAGGAGCAGAAGCGGAGATACCTGCCGAAGCTCTGCTCGGGGGAGCATGTCGGGGCGCTGGCGATGTCGGAGCCCGGTGCCGGCTCGGACGTCGTATCCATGCGGCTGAAGGCGGAGAAGCGCAACGACTGCTTCGTCCTCAACGGAGCCAAGATGTGGATCACCAACGGCCCGGACGCCTCGACCCTCGTGGTCTACGCCAAGACCGACCCCGACGCGGGGTCCAGGGGGATCACCGCGTTTCTCGTCGAGAAGGGCATGAAGGGGTTCACGACGGCGCAGAAGCTCGACAAGCTGGGGATGCGCGGCTCCAACACCTGCGAATTGGTGTTCGAGGAGTGCGCGGTGCCGTTCGAGAACGTGCTCGGCGAGGAAGGGCGGGGCGCCCGGATCCTCATGTCCGGCCTCGACTACGAGCGCGTCGTGCTGGCCGGCGGGCCGCTCGGCATCATGGCGGCGGCGCTCGATGTCGTCGTGCCCTACACCCACGAGCGCAGGCAGTTCGGCTCGGCCATCGGGGAATTCCAGCTGATGCAGGGCAAGCTCGCCGACATGTACACCACGCTGAACGCCTGCCGCGCCTATGTCTACGCGGTGGCGGCCGCCTGCGATCGCGGCGAGACGACCCGCAAGGACGCGGCCGGCTGCATTCTCTATGCGGCCGAGAAGGCGACGCAGGTGGCGCTCGAAGCGATCCAGGCGCTCGGCGGCAACGGCTATATCAGCGAATACCCGACCGGACGCCTCTTGCGCGATGCCAAGCTCTATGAAATCGGTGCCGGCACCAGCGAAATCCGCCGCATGCTGATCGGGCGCGAGATGTTTGCCGAGGGTTCGTGAAGACGTGGACCGGCCTTTGAATCAGATGGATAGAACCGACAGTTCGAGGGCGATGTGAGCGTTCTCCGTTCGAAGATCTCGCCTTCATCGCAGGGCTTCAGGGACAATGCGGCCCATATGGACGCACTCGTCGCGGACATGGAGGCGGTGGCCGCCGCGAACGCGCAAGGGGGACCGCCGGAGGCGCGCGAGCGCCACGTCGCCCGCAACAAGGTGCTGCCGCGCGAGCGCGTCCGGCAACTCCTCGACCCGTCCTCGTCCTTCCTGGAGATCGGCGCATTCGCCGCCCATGGGATGTATGGCGGCGAGATCGCCGCCGCCGGGCTGATTGCCGGGATCGGCCGCGTCGAGGGGCGCGAGGTCATGGTGGTCTGCAACGACGCCACGGTGAAGGGCGGGACGTACTATCCGGTGACGGTCAAGAAGCACCTGCGCGCCCAGGAGATCGCCGAAGAGAACCGGCTCCCTTGCGTCTACCTGGTCGACTCGGGCGGCGCCAACCTGCCGAACCAGGACGAGGTCTTTCCGGACCGGGATCATTTCGGGCGCATCTTCTACAACCAGGCGAACATGTCGGCAAAGGGCATCCCGCAGATCGCGGTGGTCATGGGGTCGTGCACGGCGGGCGGCGCCTACGTGCCGGCGATGTCCGACGAGACCGTGATCGTGCGGGAGCAGGGCACGATCTTCCTGGGCGGCCCGCCGCTCGTGAAGGCGGCGACGGGCGAGGTCGTCAGTGCGGAGGATCTCGGCGGCGGCGACGTCCACACCCGGCTTTCCGGCGTGGCCGACCATCTCGCCGAGGACGACGTCCATGCGCTGATGCTGGCGCGGCGGGCGGTCGCGGGGCTCAACCGGGGCAAGCGGGCGGATCTCGCCCTCGAGGCGCCGGAGGATCCGCTCTACGACCCGGCCGAGATCGGCGGCATCGTCCCGGTCGATCTCAGGACTCCCTACGACGTGCGCGAGGTCGTCGCCCGGCTCGTCGACGGTTCGCGCTTCCACGAATTCAAGGCCCGCTACGGCGCGACGCTCGTCTGCGGCTTCGCCCACGTCATGGGCATGCCGGTCGGGATCGTCGCCAACAACGGCGTTCTCTTCTCCGAAAGCGCGCTGAAGGGCGCCCATTTCGTCGAACTGTGCTCGCAGCGCGGGATACCCCTGGTGTTCCTGCAGAACATCACCGGGTTTATGGTCGGGCGCAAATACGAAGCCGGCGGCATCGCCAAGGACGGCGCGAAGCTGGTGACGGCGGTCGCCACCACGAAGGTGCCGAAGATCACCATGATCGTCGGCGGCTCCTTCGGCGCGGGCAATTACGGCATGTGCGGACGCGCCTACGGTCCGCGCTTCCTGTGGACCTGGCCGAACAGCCGGATTTCCGTGATGGGCGGCGAACAGGCGGCCGGCGTGCTGGCCACGGTCCGCCGCGACGGCATCGAACGCAAGGGCGGCAGCTGGAGCGCTGAGGAGGAGCGGGACTTCCGGCAGCCGATCGTCGACCAGTTCGAGGCGCAGGGCCATCCGCTCTACGCCTCCGCACGACTCTGGGACGACGGCATCGTCGACCCGCGCAAGAGCCGGGACGTGCTGGCGCTGTCGCTTTCCGCGGCGCTGAACGCGCCGCTGGAGGAAACCCGCTTCGGCGTCTTCAGGATGTAGCGCCGGAGCCGGAACGAGGAACCAACGCGGCCGACGGCCGCCAAACGGGATCGAGACATGCCGCTTTTCATGTGCGCCACCTGCGGAACGCAATTCGCCGAGAGCCAGCAGCCGCCTGCCGCCTGCGCGATC
The DNA here is from genome assembly GCA_963838155.1 of uncultured Alphaproteobacteria bacterium. Taxonomy (GTDB): domain Bacteria; phylum Pseudomonadota; class Alphaproteobacteria; order Rhizobiales; family Rhizobiaceae; genus Pararhizobium_B. The sequence continues at coordinate 42,628 of CAWIQE010000005.1, read as the reverse complement.
TGCGAGGACGAGCGCCAGTGGGTGCCGGAGGGCGGGCAGCAATGGACGACGCTGGGTGCGCTGGCCAAGCATCACGCCGTCGTCTGGGAGGAAGAGGAGGAGGGGCTCTACAGCCTGACGACGGACCCGCGCTTCGCGATCGGCCAGAGGGCCTTCCTGATCCGGCACGCGGGCGGCAACATTCTCTGGGACTGCCTGAGCCTCGTCGACGAGAAGATCATCGGCAAGATCAGGGAGCTCGGCGGCATTTCGGCCATCGCGATCTCGCATCCGCACTATTACTCCTCCATGCTCGAATGGAGCGCGGCCTTCGGCGATGCGCCCATCCTGATCCACGAGGACGATGCGTCGTGGGTGCAGCGTCGCGGCGCGGCGGTGAAGCCGTGGTCGGGCGAGCGGTGCGCGGTCGGCGCGGCGACGATGATCCGCTGCGGCGGACATTTCGCCGGGGCCAGCGTCCTCCACTGTCCCTGGCTCGCCGGCGGCCGGGGCGCCCTTCTGTCGGGCGACACGATCCAGGTGGTGCCGGACCGCAGGCACGTCAGTTTCATGTACAGCTATCCGAACCTCGTTCCGCTCGGCGCCGGTGCGGTTCGATCCATCGTCGCGGCGGTCGAGCCGTTCGAGTTCGATCGCATCTACGGCGCCTTCGACGGGCGCACCATCGGGCAGGGCGGCAAGGACGCCGTCCGCCGATCCGCAGAGCGCTATATCGCGGCGATCGGCGGCGACGCGGACTGAGCCTATCCGCTTTACGAAATCGCGGACAGGCTCCACCTCATTGTTTTTACGCGCTTCCGGACGGAAAACGGTTTCCACTTTTCCTGGGAGCGCTTTGGCCCCGGCCGCCTGGTCCGCGGTTCAGTCGTACCAGGGGCCGAAGACGACTTTCGTCTTGGAGCCGGCCTCGTCGAGCCGCGAGGCGAAGTCCTTCGGATCCTGTCCGCGATAGTGGTACGGGTAGACGTAGGCGGGGGCGAACTCGGCCACGGCGGACGCAGCCTGCGCCGTGGTCATCGTATAGGGCAGGTTCATCGGCACGAAGGCGATGAAGATGTCCTTGAGCTCGCGCATCGCCGGAATGTCTTCCGTATCGCCGGCGATATAGATCTTCTTGTCGTCGATGGTGAGGATGTAGCCGTTGTCCCGGCCCTTCGGATGGTACTTCAGGCGGTCGCTCGTGGTGTTGTAGGCCGGGATCGCGCTGATCGGGATGCCGTCGACCGTCGTCTCGTCGCCGTTGGCCATGGCGGTCGCCTTCGCCTTGAGGTCGTCCGGCAGCATGTCGTGGACGGCGGGGTTGGTCACCAGCTTCGTCTTGTCCTGCACCAGCGCGTGCAGGGTGGCCGGGTCGTAGTGGTCCTGATGCTCGTGGGTGATCATGATGAGATCCGGCTTCGGCTGGCCGGCGTACAGGGCGCCGCCGCCGACGGGATCGTTGTAGATCACGAGGTCGGGCGTCATGAGGACGAACGAGGCGTGCTGGATCGGCTGGATCCTGATCTTGCCGTCGTCGTAGCTGTCGGGGCCGCCGGCGGCCCGGGCCGTCCGGGGGCCGGCAATCCCGCCGACCAGGCCGGTCAGTGCGGCGGCGGCCAGTCCGAGTGACATGCGTCGTGTGATGGGCATCGCTTCCTCCATGCGTGATGGCAGTCTCATCAACGTCTGCATGACGAAGAAGCCGGAAGAATAGATGAAGCGGCCTGCCGGTCGAGATGCCCCGCCATCACGTTTTCGCCATCGCCGCCGGCAATGCTCGGCGGGAAGGACCGGCAGGAGGGGACGAGGGGGGCCTGCGAGGCCGTTCGACCCTTCTGCTGCTTCAGCCGGCAGAGCGCCGATTGCCACGCGGCGGCGCTGGCGGCGTTCCGGCAAGCGTGACGCTGTTCCGCGTGGCCCGAGAGGGTGCTATGTGGGTTGCCCGGAAGGTTCCCGGTGGCGGCCAGGAGGTGCCATGTCGCGACGCATGTTCACGAGGATACTCATCGCCAACCGCGGCGAGATCGCCTGCAGGGTGATCCGGACGGCGCGCCGCATGGGCGTGCGCACCGTCGCGGTGTTTTCCGAGGCCGACCGCGGCGCGCTGCACGTCGACATGGCGGACGAGGCCGTCTTCATCGGGCCGGCGCCGTCGTCGGACAGCTATCTCGACGGGAAGCGCATCGTCGCGGCGGCCAAGGAGACGGGTGCCGAGGCGATCCATCCCGGCTACGGGTTCCTCTCGGAGAACCCGGATTTCGTCGAGGCGGTCGAGAAGGCCGGCCTCGTCTTCATCGGACCGTCGGCAAAGGCCATTCGCGCGATGGGTTTGAAGGACGCCGCCAAGACCTTGATGGAGAAGGCGAAAGTTCCGGTGGTGCCGGGCTATCACGGCGAGGCGCAGGATCTCGTCGTCCTTGCCGGCAAGGCGAACGAGATCGGCTATCCGGTGCTCATCAAGGCACGTGCCGGCGGCGGCGGCAAGGGCATGCGCAAGGTGGACGGCCAGTCGGCTTTCGCCGAGGCGCTGTCGGCGGCGAAACGGGAGGCGCGCTCCTCCTTCGGCGACGACCGGGTGCTCGTGGAGAAGTTCGTCGCCACGCCTCGGCACGTCGAGATCCAGGTGTTCGGCGACGCCCACGGCAATGCCGTCCATCTCTTCGAGCGAGACTGCTCGCTGCAGCGGCGCCACCAGAAGGTCATCGAGGAGGCGCCGGCGCCCGGCATGACGGAGGAGATGCGCCGGGCCATGGGCGCGGCGGCCGTCAAGGCGGCCAAGGCGATCGGCTATGCCGGTGCCGGCACGGTCGAGTTCATCGCCGATGCGAGCGAGGGACTGCGGCCGGACCGCTTCTGGTTCATGGAGATGAACACCCGGCTGCAGGTGGAGCATCCGGTGACGGAGGCGATCACGGGTCTCGATCTCGTCGAATGGCAGCTGCGCGTCGCTGCCGGAGAGCCGCTGCCGCTCGGGCAGGACGACCTTGCCATCGACGGCCATGCGGTGGAGGCGCGCATCTATGCCGAGGACCCGGCGCGGGGCTTCCTGCCGGCGACCGGACGCATTTCGCGCCTGGCGTTTCCCGACGAGATCGTGCGGGTCGATGCCGGCGTCAGGGCCGGGGACACGATCACGCCGTTCTACGATCCGATGATCGCAAAGATGATCGCCCACGGGCCGACGCGGGCGGTGGCGCTGCAACGGCTCCAAAGCGCACTGTCGCGGACCGAGATCGCCGGAACGGTCACCAATGCCGCCTTCCTGGCCCGGCTCGCGGGGCAGGCGGACTTCGTCGCCGGGAAGGTCGACACTGGACTGCTCGACCGTGAACTGGCAACGCTGGCCGCGGCGCCGCCGGCGAGCCGGGAAGCGATCGCGGTGGCGGCGGTCGTGGCGTCCGGAATGACGGAGTTCGGCGGCGGCGATCCTTTCGACGCCCTCGGACCGTGGGTCCATTGGGGCCGCCCGCAACGCGGCGTGCGGCTTGTTCACGGCACCCACTCTTTCGATTGCCGCGTCTTTCGGCAGGGGAAGGATCGCTGGGAGGTCAGCGGGATCGGAGACGCGGATCGTGGATCTGCGCGTCGGCGCGGCGTCGTCCGACGGGTCTCTGCCCGTCACCTTCGGCGACCGTCTGCGCCGGGCGCGCTGCGAGCGCCGCGACGGCGCGCTCACCGTCTTCCTCGACGGCGAGGGCACCGATTTCCTGCTGCCGGCGGATCTCTACGATCCGGACGAGGCGGGCGCCGGTGGCGACGTGCTGACGGCGCCGATGCCGGGCACGGTCAGGCAGGTGCTGGCGATCGAGGGCGCGGAAGTGGCCGAAGGGGACGCGCTCGCGATCATGGAGGCGATGAAGATGGAGCTGACTCTCGCCGCACCGCGCAGCGGCGTCGTCGGCGAAGTGCTGGTCGAGGCGGGCGCGCAGGTCGAGGAGGGCGCCGTCATCGTGCGGATGGCGGCTACGGAAGAGGCCGACGCCTGAACGGGCCGCGCGCTGTTGCCCCGGGGCGGGCGCCCGTGGCAGGTTCGCCGCCGAACGAGGGAATCGAACATGACATATGACGACGACTGCGTGCCGCCGGCGAAAATCCGTGCGTTCTGGTTCGAGCAGCTGAGTCCGGAGGACTGGTTCCGCAAATCGGACGCGCTGGACGCGGAGATCGCCCGGCGGTTCACTGCGACCCACCTGGCGCTGGCGCGGCACGTGGACGAGATGTGGCGCGTCACGCCGGAGGACCGGCTCGCCGCCGTGATCGTGCTCGACCAGTTCCCGCGCAACATCTATCGCGGCACGCCGCTCGCCTTCGCCACCGACGAGCTGGCGCGCAACGAGGCGAAGACGGCGATCGACGCCGGGATGGACGCGATGGTGCCGGCGGAATGGCGCGCCTTCTTCTACCTGCCGCTCGAGCATTCCGAGCGGCTTTCCGACCAGGAGCTTTCGGTCGAGCTTTTCGCCAAGCTCGGCAACGACAACTACCTCGACTATGCGAAGCGCCACCGCGACGTGATTGCGACCTATGGGCGCTTTCCCCACCGCAACCCGATCCTCGGGCGCTTTTCCACCCATGAGGAAGAGGCCTATCTGGCCTCGTCGGACGCGGGGTTCTGAGAAAGCGGCGGACGATTGCGGGGCCGGCCCGTCCGCCCGCGGATCGCCGTCAGGTCGCGCCTCTCCGCGGCGATGTCGCAAACAGGCTGCGGTCCGGCGGCCGCCGGGTCCTATAGTTCCCCACGCGAAATTCGGTTGGAGTCGGGATCCAAGATGGCAAAGTTTCCGGAAACAGCGAGGGTGGTCATCATCGGGCTGGGCGGCATCGTCGGCGCGTCGGTGGCCCATCACCTGATCGAGCGCGGCTGGGACGACATCGTCGGGATCGACAAGTCCGGCATTCCGACGGACATCGGCTCCACCGCCCATGCCTCGGACTTCTGCTATGCGACGAGCCACGACTTCCTGTCGTGCTGGACGACGCTCTACTCGATCGATTTCTACGAGAGGATGGGTCACTACGCCAAGGTCGGCGGGCTTGAGGTCGCCAGGGTCGGCGACGACGCCCGGATGGACGAGATCAGGCGCAAGGTCGCTTCCGGGAAGGCCTTCGGGACGCGTGCGCGGCTCGTCGGCCCTGCCGAGATCAAGGAGAAGTTCCCGCTGATCGAGGAGGACATGGTGCAGGGCGGGATGTGGGACCCGGATGCGGGTCTCGTCATTCCGCGCTCGCAGACCGTCGCGGGCAAGCTCGTCGACCAGGGCGTCTCCGCCGGGAAGCTCCAGGCCTTCGCGAACACGGCCGCTCAATCGCTGGTCATCGAGGACGGGCGGATCCGGGGCGTCGTCACCAGCCGCGGCACGATCATGGCCGACCGCGTGGTGGTCGCGGCCGGGCTTTGGGGCCGGCTGATCGCCGAGATGGCGGGCGAGGACCTGCCGGTGATGCCCGTCGACCATCCGCTTACCTTCTTCGGGCCCTACACCGAATTCGAAGGCACGGGCAAGGAGATCGGCTGGCCGCTGATGCGCGACCAGGGCAACTCCGCCTACATGCGCGACACGGGCGACCCCCGGACGGCGGAAGGCGGGCAGATCGAGTGGGGCTACTACGAGGAGACCGACCCGCGGCTCTGCCATCCGCGCGACCTCCTCGAAAAGCACGAGGCGCGGCTTTCGCCGTCCCAGCGCGACCTCGACATGGAGCAGATCATCGCGCCGCTGGAGCGGGCCATGGAACTGACGCCGATCCTCGGCGAACTCGGCTACAACGAGAGCCACTCCTTCAACGGCCTGCTGCAGGTGACGACGGACGGCGGGCCGTCGATCGGCGAAAGCCGGAAAGCGAGGGGCCTGTGGTACGCGGTCGCGATCTGGGTCAAGGACGGCCCCGGCATGGGCAAGCTCATCGCCGACTGGATGACCGACGGGCGCACCGCGATCGACCACCACGCCATCGACTATGCACGCTTCTATCCGCACCAGACGACGGAGCGGTATATCGCGGATCGCTGCACCGAGACGGCGATGAAGATCTACAACCCCGCCGTCCATCCGCGCGAGCCGTTCTCCAAGGGGCGCGACGTGCGCCGCTCGCCCTTCCACGAGCGCGAGAAGGAACTCGGCGGCTATTTCATGGAGCTCGGCGGCTGGGAGCGGGCCCACGGCTATAAGGCCAACGAGCATCTGCTGGAAAAATACGCCAACCGCGTGCCCGTGCGCGAAAACGAGTGGGACAACCGCCATTTCTGGCGCGTCTCGAATGCCGAGCAGCTCGAAATGAGCGAGGACTGCGGCATCATCAATCTCTCGCACTTCGCCATGTACGACGTGAAGGGCCCCGATCACCTGGCGTTGCTCGAATGGCTGGCGGCGGCGAAGATCGGCGGCGACCGGAACGTCGGGCGGGGCATCTACACCCATTTCCTCGACGACGAGGGCATGGTGAGCGCGGACCTGACGGTCCTCCGCTTCGAGGATTTCTGCCGCGTCGTCGACGGGGCGGATGCCGGTCCGCGCGATTTCGCCTACATGCAGCGTGTCGCCGAGGACAAGGGCCTCGACGTCACGATCACCGACGTCTCGGAGGCCTATACGACGGTCGGCATCTGGGGACCCAACGCCCGAAGCACCCTCGCGAAGGTGGTCGAGGAGCCGGACGCGCTCGCCGCGGAGAGCTTTCCCTTCGCGACGCTGAAGCCGGTGCGCATCGCCGGCAAGGACGTGACCGCCTTCCGTATTTCCTATGTCGGCGAGCAGGGCTTCGAACTGCACATGGCCTATGAGGACGGGCTTGCCGTGTGGGACGCGCTGCGCGGCACCGGGGCGATCGCCGTCGGCGTGGAGACCTACGCCAACACCCGCCGGATGGAAAAGAGCCTGCGCCTGCAGAACGCGGATCTCCTGACGGAATACAATCTCTACGAGGCCGACCTCGCGCGCCCGAAGGTCAAGGACGACGATTTCCGCGGCAAGGCGAAGCATCTCGAATACCGTGCCCGGGCGAACCAGCCGGCGATGCTGTGCACGCTGGTCATGACCGACAACGTCGATTCGAAGGGGGTGGCGCGGTATCCGGTCGGCACCATGCCGGTGCTCGATCCGGAAACGGGCGAGACTCTGGTCGACGAACTCGGACGCCGTTCCTTCACCACCTCCGTGGCCTACGGTCCTTCGATCGGCAGGAACATCGCGCTCGCCTATCTTCCCTGGTCCCACTGCCAGGAAGGACGCACGCTCGCGGTCGAGTATTTCGGGGAGACCTATCCCGTGGAGGTCGCCGGGGTCGGCTACAAGCCGCTCTACGACCCGGAGAATCTCAAGCCGCGAAGCTGAGGCGGTCCGGCCGGCGCCGCCGGCCGGGGCAACGGCGCTCACGCATTTTTGCGCTTGCGAAGCGCGTGTTTTGCGGCATCATCATGCGATGGACCGCATGGTGTTCGGCAGTGGGCACGCGCGCATCCGGGCTGTTTCCCGTGCGATTGCGCTATCGACCTTCTGCGTGTTCGCCGTCCAGCCGGAAAGCCTCGCGGCCGACACCACGGTCGACGCGGAGCTGGTGCTGGCGGTGGACGTGTCCAGCTCGATGCAGCCGGGCGAGCTTGCCCTCCAGCGGCAGGGCTATGCGGCGGCCTTCCGCTCCAAGGACGTCATAGACGCCATCCTCTTTGGCGGCTACGGGCGCATTGCCGTCACCTATGTCGAATGGGGCTCGTCGAACGCGCACCGCGTCGTCGTGCCGTGGACGCTGGTCGACAGCGCGGAATCCGCCTACGCCGTGGCCGGCAGGCTGGATGCGGCGAAGCTCGTCACCATGTTCCGCACCTCCATCTCCGGCGCCATCAGGGACGGCATGCGGGCCTTCGCGGATAACCGCTACCATGGCCTGCGGCGCATCATCGACGTGTCCGGGGACGGCCCGAACAACGAGGGCGGCCCGGTCACGTTTGCGCGGGACACGGCCGTGCGGAGCGGCGTCACGATCAACGGCCTGCCGCTGATGGTCCGGGGCGCCGCCGGTTCGGGAGAAGAGGAATTGCCGTCGCTCGACCGTTACTACGCCGACTGCGTGGTGGGCGGCGCCAGCGCCTTCGTCCTGCCGGTGACGAGCTGGCGACAGTTTCCGCAGGCGGTTCGCCGCAAGCTGGTGCTGGAGATGTCGGGCCGGGACCCGGCGGTACGAATGGCGGCTGCGCGACGCGAACCCGACGTGCTCTTGCCGGGGTCGGGGGCGGACTGCCAGATCGGGGAGAAGTTCCCCTGAATTGAAGGACGCGAAACCATGACGTGCAGGTCCTTTGTCTCATGCCGGATCCGGCCCCTCTTAGGCCTCGCGCTCGGTGCGCTCGCCGCTGGCCTCTTGGCCGGCGGCCCGGCCCTTGCCGAGGGCGGCGCCAGGAAAGTGGACGTCGAGCTCGTCCTGGGCGTCGACGTCTCGTGGTCGATGGATCACGAGGAACAGCTGATGCAGCGTGACGGCTACTCCCGGGCGTTCCGGTCGAAGGAGGTGATCGACGCCATCCTCGGCGGCGGCTACGGGAGCATCGCGGTCACCTATGTCGAGTGGGCCGGCTATGCGAGCCAGATCACGGTCGTTCCGTGGACGCTGATCGACAGCGTCGCCTCGGCGGAAAAGTTTGCCGACGATCTCAAGGTCCAGGAACCGCTGCAGCTGCGCCGGACCTCCATATCGGGCGCCATCGACTATGCGCGGGAGCGGTTCCGGGCGAACGGATATGCGGGCCTCCGCCGGGTCATCGACATTTCCGGAGACGGGCCCAACAACGACGGGCGACCCGTGCTCGACGCGCGCAACGACGCGGTCGCCAAGGGCATAACCATCAACGGCCTGCCGCTAATGACGAATGCCTCGGACAGCTATGACGGGTTCGCGATCAAGGATCTCGACGACTACTACAGCGACTGCGTGATCGGCGGCACCCAGGCCTTCATGATCCCCGTCCATTCCTGGGAGGAATTCCCGGTGGCGCTCAGGCGCAAGCTGGTGCTGGAACTCGCGGGATCGCCGTCATGGCGCGCGCCGGCGAGGGCGGTTCCGATCGTCCGGGTCGCGGCCAAGTCCCGGATCGACTGCCAAATCGGCGAGGAGATCTGGAAGCAGCGCCGGCTGATGTGGTCGGATCACTGAGCGTCGGGGGGCGCCGCCGTCAGGCCGCCGTGAGGAGCTGCTTCCGGTCGGCCCGTTCCTGCTGGGGCGACCGCGCGTAGAGCTCGCGGTAGCACTTGGAGAAGTGCGAGGCCGAGACGAAGCCGCATGCCACGGCCACCTCGACGATCGGCAGCGAGGACTGCACCAGCAGGTGGCGCGCCCGGTCGAGGCGGATCTCCAGGTAGTAGCGTGCCGGCGAACGGCCCATTTCCTGGCGGAACAGCCGTTCGATCTGGCGCCGCGAGAGCCCGGCATATTCCGCGATCTCGATGAGCGAAAGCGGCTCGGACAGGTTCGCTTCCATCAGTTCGATGATGGACAGGACCTTGGAATTCTGGACGCCGAGCCGTGCGCGCAGGGGCAAGCGCTGGCGGTCGTGCGGATTGCGCACGCGGTCGGTCAGCGCCTGCTCGCAGATGCGGTTGACGAGATTGTCGTCGTGGTCCTCGCCGATGAGGTTGAGCATCATGTCGAGCGCGGCCGTGCCGCCGGCGCAGGTGTAGATGTTGCCGTCGACCTCGTAGAGGTCGGCGTAGACATCGGCGTTGGGGAACTTCTCGGCGAAGCCCGGCAGGTTCTCCCAGTGGATCGCGCAGCGCTTGCCGGACAGGAGTCCGGCGGTGGCCAGGACGTATGCGCCGGTGCACAGGCCGCCGACCGAGACCCCGCGGTTGAATTCCTCGCGCAGCCAGGCGTTCACGGACTTGTTGTAGAACTCGTCGACCCTGATGCCGGAACAGACGAAGACCATCGACGGCCGGGCCTCGCCCGTCAGGTTGCGGCGCTCGTCTGCCAGCGACCCGTTGACGGCGACCTCGACGCCGTTCGAGGCGGCGATCGGCGTGCCTTCCACCGAGGCGAGGCGCCAGCGATAGGCCTCGTAGCCGAGCATCCGATTGGCGATGCGCAGGGGTTCGATCGCCGTCGCGAACGCGATCATGGAAAAGTTCGGTATGAGGAAGAAGACGATCGACCGCTTGAGGGGTTTGGTAGTCTGCGCCATGGGAAGTTCCAGACCCGGCCGGCCGCACGGATCCATCCGATCCGGGCCGGCAATTTTCAGGCGACATTGGCATAGCGGCTTTCGCGTGTGAAGCGACAAATGCGTCGGCGGTGCCGAAATCTTCGCCGCGGGGCCGGGACGCGGGGGATGCGTCCCGGCCCTTACGTTTCAACCTTCCGACTGCTCGTCGTAGCGGGCGGGCCAGCCGATGTCGTGGCGCAGGTCCGCCGGCAGCGCCGCGACGATACGGGCGGTGCGGACCCGTTCGCGGATCTTGGCACGCTCGTTCGCACGGGCTCGCCAGGCAGCGGCGAGGCGGTCGACCAGTGCGAGAAGGGTATCCGCCAGAAGGCCGGCATAGGTCGCCGTGATGAGCGAGCGGCCGATGGCGTTCTCCATATTCGAAGTTTGCGTGTTCATGTCGGTGTCCTTCCGATCAATCGATGTTGATGGTTCAACAAGGGTCGCGATCCTTGGCCTTGACTATGTGCCGGCGCGGTGGTTCAATCAAACGAATTGATTTCATGGTTTGGATCAGAATTTCTGAAAGGTAAGTTCGCCATGACCACACCGTTGCACCACCCGCTTCCGGTCCTCGAACTGGACGTCCTGCGCACCTTCGTCGCGATTGCGGAGACCGGCAGCTTTTCCGCCGCGGCCAATTCGGTCTTCCGGACGCCGTCGGCCGTCTCGATGCAGATCAAGAAGCTGGAAGAGACGCTCGGACGGCCGATGTTCACGCGCGACGCGCGCTCGGTCAGCCTGACGCCCGACGGCGAGGTCCTGCTCGGCTACGCCCGGCGCCTGCTGGCGATCAACCGCGAGGCCGTCTCCAAGTTCGTGGTGCCCGAGATCAACGGGGTGGTTCACCTCGGCTCGCCGGACGACATCGGCGAACGTGTCATGCCCACCGTGCTGAAACGGTTCGCCCGCACCCATCCCGGCATCTCGGTGGACACCGTGATCGACCAGAGCTCGAATCTCCGCCGTCGGCTGGAGGAGCGCAAGCTCGACCTGACGCTCGTCACCTGCGGCCTCGATACCGTGCCGGAAGGGGCGGAGGCAGTCCGGACCGAGCCCCTGGTGTGGGCCGGGGCAAAGGGCGGATCGGCGCATATGTGCCGGCCGCTGCCGGTTTCGGTATGGGAGGAGGGATGCGCCTGGCGGGCAGGGGCGATCGAAGGTCTCGACGCCGCCGGCATCGACTATCGCATCGCCTATATGAGCGCGCACGGCGCCGGGCAGCGCGCGGCCATTCTCTCGGACCTGGCCATCGCGCCCTTGCCGCTGTCCTGCGTCGGCGAGGATCTCGTCATTCTCGGGGAATGCGACGGGCTGCCGGAGATCGGCAGCTATACGGTCGCCATGCTGGTGCGTCCGGACGCCGATTCGGCCGTCCTTGCCGCTGCCGATCATATTCGCGCCGCCTTTGCCGCAGACGAATAGGCTTCGGGGCGCGGATCGCGCGCTCTCGGGGCCGTCGGGGGGCTGGTCATGCCGCGCCCGATGGACTATGCAAAGTTGCAACCGATCAACGGCGCTCCCCTTGATTGCGTGAGGTGCGGACACCGGGAGCGCGCCAAACGAGAGGAGACGTCAGAATGAGCTTGCGCATCAACGACATCGCGCCGGATTTCAAGGCGGAGACCACCCAGGGGCCGATCAGCTTCCATGACTGGCTCGGCGACGGCTATGCGGTGATCTTTTCCCACCCGAAGGACTTCACCCCGGTCTGTACCACCGAACTCGGCTACATGGCCGGCCTGTCGGACGAATTCGCCAAGCGGAACGCCAAGATCCTCGGCATCTCCGTGGATCCAGTGGAAAGCCATAACAAGTGGAAGGCGGACATCGAGAAGGTCTCGGGCCATCGCGTCGACTACCCGATGATCGGCGATCCGGAGCTGAAGGTCGCGAAGCTCTACGACATGCTGCCGGCGGAAGCGGGGAATTCCTCCGAGGGCCGCACGCCGGCGGACAACCAGACGGTGCGTTCGGTCTTCATCGTGGGGCCCGACAAGAAGGTGAAGCTCACGCTCACCTACCCGATGACGACGGGGCGCAATTTCGACGAGATCCTGCGCGCGCTCAATTCGATCCAGCTCACGGCGAAGCACTCCGTTTCGACGCCGGTGAACTGGAAGAAGGGCGAGGACGTCATCGTCCCGGCCACGCTTTCGGAAGACGACATCCGGAGCAAGTACGGGGACTTCGATCCGGTTCTTCCGTATCTGCGCAAGGTCAAGCAGCCAGGCGCCTGATCCCGACCTTCAGGACGAGCGCCGCCGGCCCTCGCGGCCGCGGCGCCGACCGCCGCCCGCCTCGCCGCCCCGCTCGGACGGCGCCTTGCGGGGCGGTAGCGTTACGGCCTCGGCGAGTTTCGGGAAGAGGTCCACCTTGTTGGGCAGCGCCATGGCGTAGACGAAGTGTTCCTGGAACTTCGGCTCGAGCGCCGTCTCGATCTTTTCGATCCGCCGGACAGTCTGCTCGATCTCGCGTCGATAGTCCTTGTTGAGCAGGCACATGCGCGCGCCCGTACCGGCGGCGTTGCCGACCGCCCGCACGCTGGCGAGGTCGCAGTCCGGTATCAGCCCCAGGACCATGGCGTATTTCGGGTCGATGAACGAACCGAAGGCGCCGGCGAAGCCGATGCGCTCGACGTGGTCTATGCCGAGCTTGTCCATGAGCAGCTTGATGCCGGCATAGAGCGCCGCCTTGGCGAGCTGGATGGCGCGCACGTCGTTCTGGGTGATCATCAGCCGCGGGTCGCCGTCGTGCAGCAGGTAGGACCAGGTGCGGCCGTTCTGGACGATCCGGGGGGACCTGGCCGCCAGGGAGCCGTCGATGACGCCGTCTTCGGAAAGGATGCCCGCGAGAAACATCTCGGCGACGACCTCGATGATGCCGGAGCCGCAGATGCCGGTGACGCGCTTGACCTTCATCGCCTTTTCGAATTTCGGCTCGTTCGACCAGGCCTCCACGCCGATGACGCGGATGCGCGGCTCCAGCGTCTCGGGGTCGATGCGGACGCGCTCGATGGCGCCCGGCGCGGCGCGCTGGCCGCACGATATCTCGGCGCCTTCGAAGGCGGGTCCCGTGGGCGAGGAGGCGGCGACGACGCGCTGGCGGTTGCCCAGCACGATCTCCGCATTGGTGCCGACGTCGACGAGCAGCATCATCTCGTCCTGCCTGTGCGGCCCCTCGGTCAGAGTGGCCGCCGCCGCGTCGGCGCCGACGTGGCCGGCGATGCACGGCAGGACGTAGACGCGCGATCCCCGATTGAGCGCGATATCGATATCGCTGGCTTTCAGGTGTACGGCGCCGGACACCGCCAGGGCGAAGGGCGCACCGCCCAGTTCCGTCGGGTCGATGCCGAGGAACAGGTGATGCATGATCGGATTGCCGACGAAGACGGCGTCGAGGATGTCCTCGCGCGCGATCCCGCCGATCCGGCAGACCTTGTCGACCAGTTCGTCGATCGCCTGGCGCACGGCCTTCGTCAGGCTCTCGCGGCCGTCGGGGTTCATCATGACGTAGGAGACCCGGCTCATCAGGTCTTCGCCGAAGCGGATCTGCGGGTTGGACGCGCCGGCGGAGGCGACCGTCCGCCCCGACAGCACCGAGGACAGATGCATGGCGATGGTCGTCGAACCGATATCGCACGCTATGCCGTAGGCTTCGTTCTTCAGCCCGGGATAGAGCGCGATCATGTGGGCGCGGCTCGTGTCCCCGTCCTTGTGGATGGCCGCGGTGACCTTCCATTCGCCCTTGCGCAGGATCGCCTGCACCTCGGCCAGGATATGGTGATCGACGACGAGGTCGTCGAAACCCCAGTCCTTCTGCAGTTGCACCTTCAGTCGATCCAGGTCGCCGAGGGGCTTGTGCATGTCCGGTTCGTCCACCTCGACGTAGCACATCTGGATCACCGGATTGCGCTCGATGACGCGTTCGTCGGAATCCTTGCGGACCACCTGGGCGTTCACGGCGACATCCTGCGGGACGTCGACCACGAGGTCCCCCAGTATCAGCGTGGAGCAGGAGAGGCGCCGTCCCGGCTTGAGGTCGCGCTTCTCGGCGTAGCGGCGTTCCTTGGGGCCGAACTCGGAGATGTGGGAATTGTCGGAGGTGATCCCGTGCTTGGCGAAGCGGCCTTCCTGGACCTCGATCTGGCAGCGCCCGCAAATGCCGCGGCCGCCGCAAACGCTCTCGACATAGACGCCCAGCGAGCGCGCCGCGTCGAGGACCGGCGTGCCGACGGGAAAGCGTCCGCGGCGGCCGGACGGCATGAAGAGGACGAGGGCGTTCTGGGCTTGGTCGGTCATATCAATGGATCGTTCGCATGAAAGAGGCCAGGTCCGGCAGCGGCAGATCCTCCGCGAGACGGCGACCGGCCAACATGACCTCCGTCTTCAGCCGCGCGCCAGGCGAGCGTCGCGGCCGCCGCGACGCCTGCCGCCGCCGGATGACGGAGCCGCCGCTGCCGCAGCCGGCTCGCCGCCCGCGGCGGGCTTGTAGTCGCGGTAGGACATGATCCAGGTGGCGCAGTCCCGGTCGGTTCCGTTCAGCACGTTGGCGGCGCGCACGGCCTCCATCTCCTGCGGCCGGCAGGGGTTCATGATGGCGGAGGTCATGCCGGCGCCGATCACCATCGGAATGAAGCCGGCGTTGATGCCGTGGCGATGGGGCAGGCCGAACGAGATGTTGGACAGGCCGCAGGTGGTGTTGACCTTGAGTTCCTCCCGCAGGCGCCTGAGCAGCGCGAAGACCTGCTTGCCGGCCGTGCCCATGGCGCCGATCGGCATGACCAGCGGGTCGACGACGATGTCGTGGGCCGGAATGCCGAAATCGGCGGCGCGCTCGACGATCTTCTTGGCGACGGCGAAGCGCACGTCCGGATCCTGCGAAATGCCGGTCTCGTCGTTGGAGATGGCGACGACCGGGACGTTGTATTTCTTGATCAGCGGCAGGATGGCCTCGAGCTTCTCTTCCTCGCCGGTCACGGAATTGACGAGCGGGCGGCCCTTGGCGACCTTGAGGGCGGCCTCGATCGCGGCGGTCACGGACGAGTCGATCGACAGCGGCACGTCGACCAGGTCCTGGACGAGTTCCAGCGTCTGCACCAGAAGCGGCGGTTCGGTCTCGTTCGGGTTCACCGCCGTCACGCCGGCATTGACGTCGAGCATCGTGGCGCCGGCCGCGACCTGCTCGAGGGCGTCTTTCTTCACTGTCTCGAAATTGCCTTCGATCATCTCTGCGGCGAGCTTCTTGCGCCCGGTCGGGTTGATGCGCTCCCCGATGACGCAGAAGGGCTGGTCGAAGCCGATGACGATCTCTCTCTTGGCCGAGGCGACGATGGTACGGGTCATAGTCCAGTATATCTCCGGGCTTGATATAAAGATTTCTTTATATCGTTATACGATAGCGGATGCGGCCGGGCCATGCAAGCACAGCGCGCATTATTCCTCATGGCCGGACGTCGCTGCCGCCCCGGCGAGCGCCTGCTGGTTCTCGCGCGGGCGATCGAGGATCTCCTCGAGCCGTTCGGCGACCATGGCGTCCTGCGGATGGGGTTCCTTGCGCCACGGTTTGCGACCCTTCAGCACCCCCAATTCGTGGACGATCTCGGCGACGTATTCTTCCTGCCGGTAGGCCATGACGTGAACGCCGGAGACGCCTTCGATCTCCTTGACCTCGTTGATGATGTCGATGGCGAGCTGCTTGCCCTCGGCCTTCTGGTTTTGCGCGCCGTCGAGCCGGGCGACGATCGCGTCCGGAATATGGATGCCGGGTACGTTGCTGCGGATCCACCGGGCCGTCTTGGCGGAGGCCAGGGGGCCGACGCCGCACATGATGAAGCATTGCTCGTGAAGGCCGAGGTCGCAGACGCGCTTCATGTAGTCTCGGAACATCGGGACGTCGAAGCAATACTGGCTCTGCACGAACTGGGCGCCGGCGGCGATCTTCTTGGCGAGGCGCAGCGGCCGGAAGTCGTAGGGCGGCGCGAACGGGTTGACCGCCGCCCCGAGGAAGACATGGGGCGAAGAGGTCAGCTTGCGTCCGGAGAGGAACCTCTCGTTGTCGCGCATGATCCGGATCGTCTCCAGAAGCGACATGCAATCGAGGTCGAAGACAGGCCTGGCGCCGGGCTGGTCGCCCGCCTGGACTCCGTCCCCGGTGAGGCAGAGTATGTTCGCCACGCCCATGGCCGAGGCGCCGAGCACGTCGCCCTGGATGGCGATGCGGTTCCGGTCGCGGCAGGAGATCTGCATGATCGGCGCGTAGCCCATGCGGGTCAGGAGCGCGCAGATGCCGACCGAGGACATGTGGCAATTGGCGCCGGACGCGTCGACGGCGTTGATGCCGTCGATCCAGCCGTCGAAGACCTTCGCCCGGGCGTAGACGTCCTCCGGGTCGGCGCTGTCGGGCGGGTTGAGTTCGGCGGTGACGGCGAATTCGCCGCGCCGGAGCACGCGTTCGAGCCGGCCGAGGGAGGAATGGCCGGGCAGGGGATCCAGCGGCAGATGCGCTCCGGCGGGGTTTTCGTCCGTCTGGCTCATGCGCCCGCGGCCTCCTTCGCCCTGTCGCGCTCGGCCGCCGCCTCGGCGGTCACGCGCAGCCAGGACGACGTTTCCCTGAGCGACTGGTCGACGGGCTTCTGCACGACGAGGATCGCCTCGTTCTTCTCCATCTGGCGCGATCCTTTCCAGGCCTGGACCCAGACGCACGGCATGTCCGGCTCGACCTCGCAGTGACCGTTGGCGCGCACGCCCCCGCAGGGTCCGTTGCGCAGCTGCTTGGGACAGTTCATCGGACAGGACATGCCGGTCGAGGAGAGCGCGCACTGGCCGCACATGCGGCAGTCGAACAGGAAGCCCTTCACGTGCCGCTCGACGAACGTCACCGGGCGCTCGGCGCGGTCGTATCCGACGGCCTTCCAGAACGGGTGCAGCTTGAGGAAGACCGCGGCAAAGCCTGTATAGACCCGTTCGAGGAAGCGGGAATGCCGGACCGACCACAGCCGGATCGTATAGCGGTGGCGGGCCCGACGGTTCGGCGAGACGCCGGCCGGCCGGAAGGCGAGCTTCGGCATCGCCTTGCGCAGCAGCGTCGCCTGGGTGACGATCGCCTTGCCGGCGCCGCCCCTTCCGGAATTCCCGCTTTCAGCCATCGCGGCCCCCTGACTTTACGAGCGCGACGAGACGCTCCTTCGGATAGTCCGTCTCGATGGCGGCCATCGCCTTGTCGGCTTCCGCTTCGAGATCGTCGGAGACGGGCTCCGGTTCGCCGCGGCGCCACTCCGCCAGATACTCGTCGGTGTCGGAGGCGCCGGTGCGCATGGCGCACATGTCGATGGCTTCCGTGAAGCGCAGGGGCAGTTCGCGCTTGGCGGCCTTGCGTCCCTGCTTGACGATGATCTGGGCTGGAATGTCGCGCCAAAAGACGATGATCCGGTCGGCCATTCGAGTTCTCCTTGGTTGGCACACTGCGCGCGGTTGACCCGCGCCGCTTGGTTCCCGACGACGCCGGCAGCGTCAAAAGCGACGTGGCGCCGCCATGGGCTCCTGCCGCGCCGGAAACGCCGAGGGTCCGGCGGTGTTTCCGGGGATCGCGGACGGGCCGTATCCTAGAGAACCGCCGAGATCGCGGCGCCCGTTCCGAGCACGATTCCGGTGGCGAGGACGATGCCGGCGACGCCGACGATGGCGCCGGCCGTCATCCAGTTGCCGTCGCGCTCGGTATAGGCGAGGCTCATGATGGCGATCGCGACCGCCGGCAGCCAGTTGCCGAAGGGTATCGGTATGACGACCGCGAATGCCAGGAACAGGGCGTAAATGCCGAAGACGCGCTCGCCCGCCCGCTCGCCGAGATGCCAATTGCGGGGCCGGATAAGCGATTCCAGCCGCCGCAGCCACGGCGTCGACCGCATGACGATGCGCGTGAAGGTCTCTTTCCTGATCCGATAGTTGGACAGCGAACGCGGGAGCCAGATGCGGGAGCGTCCGATGGCGATCTGCCAGGTGATGAAGATCAGCGGCAGGCCGAGAACGAGCGTTGCGCCGGGCGGCAGCGGGATGACGCTCGGAAGCGAGAAGACGAAAAGGAACGCGCCGAGCGAGCGCTGGTCCATGGCGGACGAGATGTCCCTGAGCGTGATGGTCGGCCCCGCCGATTGCGCCAGCCGCTGCATGAGGTCCGAGAGGCGTTCGGGAGCTCCGTCGGTCGCCGTGTCGATGTTTGCCGGAAGCGAATCGTCGTTCAAGGGACGGGCTCTTGCTGGAACGAAAGTGGCGGCCTCATTAGCGCAAGATGAGGGCTCTATCCAACCTCAATATTTTGCGTGTCGAGGAAATTCGGATCGAACGACCCGCCGCTCAGGCCCGCTCGATTGCGGATACGAGATCGCCGTAGCCGGTGTGGCGGTGTTCGAACTCCAGTCCCAGCCGGTCCGCGGCCGCCCGCGCGCGTTCGAGGAGCTCGGCGTTTTCGGTCTGCGAGAGATAGACGAGCTTGCGGTAGTGGCCGAAATAGTCGTCGCGCAGTTCGGGATGGCGATCGAGCCCCAGCGGCTCGATGACGAAGGCCTGGAACTGGCGCGCCAGGAAATCCGTCAGGAAGAAGGAGGTGATGTCGTCGCCCCAGCGACGGCCGAAAGCGTCGTTGCCGGCGAAGAAGGAATAGCAGTGCGGGCCTGCGATGCGCTCGACCCCTTCGCGTTCGCACAGCCTGTCGAGCATGCCGCCCGTCCCGCAGTCCGCGTAGGCGACGAATATGCGGCGCACACCTTCCGATCGCGCTTTTTCGATGGCCTTTTCAACCTCCGGCGTTATACGCTCGGGGTGGACGTGAAGAATGGCAGGGAGGCACCGAAGCTCGATATGGTCGAGTCCGTTCATGGAGCAGATCGCCAGTATTTCGTGTGCGAGCGCGCCACAGGCGATGACTTGAACCTTTTCGGTGCGTGCGAGTTCCTGTTGTGTCACGACCTTTTTTCCGTCGTATTTCCCAAGACTATAAGTGAGGATGGTTCCAAATGATTGCAAACAGGACTGCCCGTGTCGCACTGCTGCTGGCCGCTCTTCTTTCCCTCAGCGCATGCGCCAACACGATCCGGGGAATGGGCCGCGATACGGCGAATGCCGTCGACGCCACCCAGGGTGCCGGCCGCGACGTGGCTCACGCTGCAAAGTAGGGCCCTGCGCCCGAAACCGATGACGACCGTCCGGCGGTGTCGATCCGCCGGACCCTAACGACCCGAGGTCCTCAGGCGCCGGCCTTCATGTTGTGCTTCCGCTTCATGAAGTCCTTCGCCGTCTCCACGGCGACGGCGGCGTCGCGGCAATAGGCGTCCGCACCGACGGCCTTGCCGAATTCCTCGTTGAGCGGCGCGCCGCCGACCAGCACGACGTAGTCGTCGCGCATGCCCTTCTCCTTCAGCGTATCGATGACGACCTTCATGTAGGGCATCGTCGTCGTCAGGAGCGCCGACATGCCAAGGATGTCCGGCTGTTCCTTCTCGATCGCTTCGAGATAGTTCTCGACGGGATTGTTGATGCCGAGGTCGACCACCTCGAACCCGGCGCCCTCCATCATCATGCCGACGAGGTTCTTGCCGATGTCGTGGATGTCGCCCTTGACCGTTCCGATCACCATCTTGCCGAGCTTCGGCGCCCCGGTCTCCACCAGCAGCGGCCGCAGGATGCTCATGCCCGCCTTCATGGCGTTGGCCGAGAGCAGGACCTCGGGCACGAAGAGGATGCCGTCGCGGAAGTCCTCCCCGACGATGCGCATGCCCTCGACGAGCGCTTCCGTCAGGACCTCGTAGGGCTGCCAGCCCCGATCGAGCAGGATCTGCGTGGCCTCCAAGATCTCTTCCTTGAGGCCGTCGTACAGGTCGTCATGCATCTGCTGCACGAGCTCTTCGTCGGAAAGTTCGGACAGGATGATTTCGTCGTCGGACATGATCTCTTCCCTGGCTTCGTGCAGATGCCTACGCTTTAGCAGTTCAGCGCTTCCGGATACAAATACAGTTTGCCGGTGGCGAGGCAATTTCGAAAACGACGCCGCCCGCGAAAAAAGCGACGATGCGGCAGGCGATGTCCATCATGCGGCAAGGCTTGGCGCATTGAGAAGGGCCCGCGCGGTTGCCATGGATAGCATATGGGCGACGAAGCGCTCCAGATCAGGACAGTCCCATGGAACAGACGAACGAACAGGCCGGTGGTGCCGCAGCAGGCGCCGGACGCCGCGGACGCGGCGAGGGTCGCGGCGCGGCGGCGCGGCGCGCCCAGCGCACCGGGGGCGGCAGCGGCGCGGCAATGCCCTACATTACCCGCCGGATCGGCCGGTACGAGGTTCTCGACGAGGAAGGGCTGGCGCTGATCGAGCGCAACGCCGACACGGTGCTGGAGGAAATCGGCATCGAATTCCGGGACGACGCCGAGGCGCTCGGTCTCTGGAAGGAGGCCGGCGCGGACGTGAAGGGCGAACGGGTCCACTTTCCGAAGGGGCTCTGCCGCGAGCTTCTCAAGACCGCCCCCGGCGTCTTCACCCAGCACGCGCGCAATCCTGCGCGCAGCGTCCAGATCGGCGGCGACGCGACCGTCTTCGCGCCGGTCTACGGGCCGCCCTTCGTGCGCGACCTGGAAGGAAACCGCCGCTACGCCACGATCGAGGATTTCCGCAATTTCGTGAAGTTGGCCTACATGGCGCCGTCGATGCATCATTCCGGCGGGACGGTGTGCGAGCCGGTGGACGTTCCGGTCAACAAGCGCCACCTCGACATGGTCTACAGCCATATCCGCTATTCCGACAAACCCTTCATGGGATCCGTCACCGCGCCCGAGCGCGCGCAGGATTCGGTGGACATGTGCAAGATCCTGTTCGGAGAGGAGTTCGTCGACAACAACTGCGTCCTCCTCAACCTGATCAACGCGAATTCGCCGATGGTCTTCGACGAGACCATGCTGGCGGCGGCGAAGGTCTATGCGCGCAACAACCAGGCCTGCGTGATCTCGCCGTTCATCCTGGCGGGAGCGATGAGCCCCGTGACCGTCGTCGGAACGTTGACGCAGATCCTGGCCGAGGTGCTGGCCGGGGCCTCCTTCACGCAGCTTGTCCGCCCCGGCGCCCCGGTGCTTTTCGGCACCTTCGCGGCGTCGATCTCGATGCAGTCGGGTGCGCCGACCTTCGGGACGCCGGAACCGTCGCTCGTCTCCTACGGGGCGGCACAACTCGCGCGCCGCATGGGAATTCCGTTCCGGACCGGCGGGTCGCTCTGCGGATCGAAGGTGCCGGACGCGCAGGCCGCCCACGAGAGTGCCAACACGCTCAACATGACGCTGCTCGCCGGCACCAACTTCGTCCTGCACTCGGCCGGCTGGCTGGAGGGCGGGCTCGTCAGTTCCTACGAGAAGTTCATGATCGACGTCGACCAGCTCGGCATGATGCAGCGCATGTCCGAGGGGGTCGACCTGTCGGAAGTGGGCCAGGCCATGGATGCCATCCGCGAGGTCGGTCCGGGCAGCCACTATCTCGGCTGCGCCCATACGCAGGCGAACTTCCAGACGGCTTTCTACCGGTCGAACCTCGCCGACAACAATTCCTACGAGCAATGGCTGGCCGAGGGGGAAAAGCGCGTCGAGCAGCGGGCCAACGCCCTCTGCCGGTCGTGGCTCGACGCCTACGAGACGCCGTATCTCGATCCCGGGATCGACGACGGTCTGAAGGAGATGATCTCCCGGCGCAAGGAATCGATGCCCGACGCCTTCACCTGAAGAGAGCCCGTGGCAGCCAGGGAGCAAGGCGGACGCGAGCGGGTGGCCGGCCTCATTCATCGTGAGGTCTGGCGCTCCGCGTTCGACGAGGGGCGCTCGTGAGGCACGAGGCGATCGGCCCGCTCCTGGCGCGCCTCGACGCCGTTCTCGATGCTCATGGCCTCGCGACGCGCGGTGCGGTCGCGGAGGGGCGACGGACGATCGTGCCCGTCGGTCACGCGGGCTCGTCGATCTGGCCGCATTTCCGGCGCTGGCGGGCGAATGATCCGCAGGGCGGCGGTTCCGATCCCCTGGACGGCTGGTCCCGGGCGGTGCTGGTGCCGGTTGCGGAGGCCTTCGGCGCCGAGGCCGTCTTCCCGTCCGACCGGCCGTACCGACCGTTCCAGCGCTGGGCGATGGCGGCGGAGGGCCTGCGGCCGTCGCCGCTCGGGCTCTTGATCCATCCGGACTACGGGCTCTGGCATGCCTATCGCGGGGCGCTCGCCTTCGACGGGGTCTACGATATCCCGGCTCCGGGCGCGCGCGCCCATCCCTGTGCCTCATGTGCGGCGAAGCCCTGCCTGTCGGCATGCCCGGTATCCGCCTTCGACGGCCACGACTTCCACGCCGGCACCTGCCGGGGCTATCTCGCGTCGTCGAGCGGGTCCGGCTGCCTGGGACAGGGTTGCGCGGCCCGGCTTGCCTGTCCCGTCGGGCGCGAATTCGCCTATGTGGAAGAGCAGCAGCGGTTCCACATGGCCGCCTTCGCTTCTGACTGAACCGCGCCGGCGTTCAGGCGCGGCGGCGGCGGCGTTCCCGCGCCGGGGGCGGCGGGTTTTCGCCTGCTGTCTTGTTGCGCATCGGGCCGATGCGTTCGACGATGGTCTCGATCGTCGGACGGGGGCCCGGCGTATGCGTATCGATGGCGGAGCGCATGGCTCTCAGGTGGTCGCAGGACGTGCCGCAGCAGCCGCCGATGATCCTGGCGCCGGCATCGATCGCCAACCTCGCATAGTCGGCCATCAGCGGCGGCGTGCCCGAATAGTGGATCTCGGATCCGCGAAACTCGGGAATGCCGCAATTGCCCTTGACGATGACCGTCGCCTCGGGGGCGGCCTCCGTCATGTCGAGCAGGGAGGCGAGGATGTCCGACGCTCCGACGCCGCAATTCGCGCCGACGGCGGTCGGCTGGGTCCGGGTTTCCGCCGTGACCGCGTGAATGTCGCTGGGCGGCAGGCCCATCATCGTCTTGCCGGCGGTGTCGAAGGACCCGGTGTAGGTGTAGGCGATCCCGCAATTGGAGGCGGCCTCGGCAGCGGCGCGGATCTCTTCCGGCGCGGACATGGTCTCGATCCAGACGATGTCGACACCGCCGTCCTTCAGGCCTTCGATCTGTTCCTCGAATGCGGCGACCGCATCCTCGTAGGAGAGGGCGCCGAGCGGCTGCAGCAGTTCGCCCGTCGGGCCGACGGAGCCTCCGACGATCACCTTGCGGCCTGCCTTGTCCGCGACGGAGCGGGCGATCTCGGCCGCCGCCCGGTTGAGCGCGTGAACGCGGTCCTGTGCGTGGTGAAGCTTGAGCCGGTGGCGCGTTCCGCCGAAGGAGTTGGTCAGGATGATGTCTGCGCCGGCGTCGACGAAATCCTGATGCAGGCGGGTGATCTTCTCCGGCGCGGATTCGTTCCAGAGTTCCGGCGCTTCTCCCGATTCCAGGCCCATGTTGAACAGGTTCGTTCCCGTCGCGCCGTCGGCGAGGAGAACGCCTTTTTCGGCAAGAAGCTCGGTGAGCGGATTGGCTGCGACAGACATGGCTGCTCCGTTCCGTTGGAAGCGTTTCATTGGATAAAACGATATAAACATATCTTTATGTTTTCGCAACAGGCGGATGCGTCGCGCGGGAGGCGTTCCCGACGCCCGCTTTGGCAAGTGACTGCAAAAAAAAGGTGTTTCCGGTAACCGCGCGGTAACCACCTCGCGGCTAGGTTCTTCCTGCGGCGGCGATTACGTCGAGGGCTCCGGATCAGGTTTTAGCGTACCGGAGCGCCGCAATCCTCTTTTCCCATTATCGATGGTTCCGAAGGCGCCGCCTCCCGCGAGGCGCGCATTCGGCGCGTGCGTCGCAAAAAGAAAAACCGCCGATCGTCGAACCGGCGGTTTCTAGCAATATACGTCTGCGGGTTTCGGCATTCCCGCCGCCGTTCGGACACTCAGGGTTCAGCGACCCAGCGTCGGAAGCGAGCGCACATAAACGCCGAACAGGCCGAAGCTGGCCGAATTGTTGGCGACGGGCGCGATCGGGGCGGCCTGACGGGAAGCGGAGCGGTTTTTCCGGAAGAGGCGGAGCATCGGTTTGTCCTTTCATTGCATCTGGAGTTCGAGTTGACGCCTTATTGCGTCGCAGCATATGTAGGGGTTCGCTCGAGGAATGGATAGGTCGTCCCCGTCACGACATGTCGTTTTTCGATCAGAACGACACGATTTTCGGTCACGCTTTGTTGCCTGGCGGGAGACCCTTGAAACCTTCGGTGACCGCAGGTGCCGCCGGAGCCTTTTCTTGACCCTCCGAGTGGCCTATTGGTGCCCGCCGGGAAGCGGCTTCTTCCACGGGACGGCGGCGGTGCGGAGCGGATGACGCGGGCAATCATGTTTCAGGGGACGGGCTCGGACGTCGGCAAGACGGTCCTCGTCGCGGGGCTCTGCCGGCTGGCCGCCAACCGGGGCCTTTCGGTGCGGCCGTTCAAGCCGCAGAACATGTCCAACAACGCCGCGGTGGCCGACGACGGCGGAGAGATCGGCCGGGCGCAGTGGCTGCAGGCGCTCGCCTGCCGCGTTCCCGCTTCGGTCCACATGAACCCGGTGCTGCTCAAGCCGCAATCCGACGAGGGCAGCCAGATCGTCGTGCAGGGGACGGTGCGCGGACAGGCGAGGGGCCGCGACTACCTCGACCTCAAGGCCGGGCTGCTCGAGGCGGTGCTCGGAAGTTTCCGGGCGCTGTCGCGCGACGCCGACCTCGTCCTGGTCGAAGGAGCGGGCTCGCCGGCGGAAATCAACCTGCGCCGCGGCGACATTGCCAACATGGGCTTTGCCGGACGGGCCGGCGTGCCCGTCGTGCTGGTCGGGGACATCGACCGCGGCGGCGTCATCGCATCGCTCGTCGGCACCTCCGCCGTGCTCGCGCCGGAAGACAGGAGAATGGTCGCCGGCTACCTCATCAACAAGTTCCGCGGGGACGTCTCGCTCTTCGACGACGGCATCCGGTCGATCGGGGACTTCACCGGCTGGCGGTGTTTCGGCGTGGTGCCCTGGCTCTCGGCCGCGGCCCGGCTTCCGGCCGAGGATTCCGTGGTGCTGGAGCGCATGGCGCGCGGCGCCGGCCGGGCGTTGAAGGTGGCCGTGCCGGTCCTCTCGCGGATCGCGAATTTCGACGACCTGGATCCGCTTTCGCAGGAGCCCGAGGTCGACGTCGTCTTCGTCCGCGCCGGCGAGCGACTGCCGGCGGATGCCGGTCTTGTCGTCATTCCCGGATCCAAGTCGACCATTTCCGATCTCGGCGATTTCCGGGCGAACGGCTGGGACCGCGACCTCGCCGCGCATGTGCGGCGGGGCGGGCGCGTGCTCGGCATCTGCGGCGGCTACCAGATGCTCGGGCGCCGCGTGCTGGACCCGCAGGGCATCGAAGGCGGCGCGGCGGAAGCCGAGGGGCTGGGGCTGCTCGACGTCGAAACCGTCATGGCGCCGGAGAAGGTGCTGCGCAACATCTCGGCCCGTTCCGTGCCGTTCGACGTCGCCGTGGACGGATACGAAATTCACCTGGGAGAGACGGCGGGCCCGGACTGCCTGCGGCCCTCGGCGACGATCGACGGGCGGCCCGACGGGGCGGTATCGGCCGACGGCCGCATCGTCGGGACCTATCTCCACGGCCTCTTCGCATCGGACGCCTTCCGGCGCGCCTACCTCGCCGAATTCGGCCTTTCCGGATCCACCGCCTCCTACCGGGAAGACGTCGAGGCGGCGCTCGACTCGATTGCGGAAAAGCTCGGGCAAGTGCTGGATATCGAAGCGCTTCTCGATGCGGCGAAGCCGCCGGTCGACGGCTGAGATCGCCGCCGCCGAATGGCGCATGAGGGTCGGGGCGATCGGACGCAGGGCCGGCGGCGTTCCTGCAAGCGGGAGGAAATTATCGTTACACATGGCAAAAACAATCTGCTTTAAGAAAAGGAAGGGAGACGAAAGCTCATGCAATTCGCAACCGTGAACGGCGTCACGCTGCACTACCAGATCATCGGTGCTGCGGAAGGCGCACCGCTCCTGGTCTTCTCGAATTCGCTCGGCACCGACTTCCGCATCTGGCGCGACGTCATCGTGCGGTTCGTCGGGAGCTGCGCGATCATGGTTTACGACAAGCGCGGCCACGGCCTCTCGGATGTCGGCGAGGCGCCCTACGGAATTGCGGATCATGTCGCCGATCTCGCGGCGCTGCTCGATCATCTCGGGCAGAAGGATGCGATCGTCTGCGGGCTCTCCGTCGGCGGCCTGATCGCTCAGGGGCTCGCCGCGGACCGGCCCGACCTCGTGAAGGCCCTCGTCCTGTGCGACACGGCCCACAAGATCGGAACCGACGAGAAGTGGAACGACCGCATCGGCCGGATCCGGGCCGAGGGCATCGAGGCGGTGGCCGACGGCATCCTGGAGGGCTGGTTCACCGCGGCGTTCCGCCAGACGGCGGAATTTCGCGGCTATCGCAACATGTTGATCCGCCAGCCCGTCGACGGCTATACCGGCACTTGCGAAGCCGTGCGGGACGCGGATTTCACCGAGACCAGCGCCCAGCTCGACCTGCCGGTCATCTGCGTGGTCGGCGAAGAGGACGGATCGACGCCGCCGGCACTCATGGTGGAGACGGCGAAGCTGATCCCGAACGCGCGCTACGAGGTGGTCGCGGGGGCGGGCCATATCGTCTGCGTCGAGCAACCGGACAGGCTGGTGGAGATCATCAAGGCCTTCATGAAGGAGTTCGATCTTGGCAAACGATGAGACGTCCGAGCGCTACCGGAAGGGCGCGGCGACACGCCGTGCCGTGCTCGGGGACGCGCATGTCGACCGTTCGGAGCGCAATCGGACCGAATTCGACGGCCCGTTCCAGGCGTTGATCACCGAGGCCGCCTGGGGCCATGTCTGGTCGCGGCCGGACCTGACGAAGCGCGAGCGGTCGATGATCACGCTCGCCATCCTCGCCGCGCTCGGGCGCGAGGACGAGCTGGTGCTCCACGCCCGCGCCACGGCGAACACCGGCGCGAGCGAGGAGGACGTGCGCGAAGTGCTGATGCATGTGGCGATCTATGCCGGAGTGCCGGCGGCCAACACGGCGTTCCGCATCGTCAAGGACGTGTTCGCGGAACGGCAGCAAGCGGCTTTTTAGCGTTCGATCGAGGGAGAGAGCGATGGACGACCCGAAGCCCGAGACGGGCAGCTTCTTCGCCCGCGACCGGGAGTGGCACCCCAAGGCCCTGACGCCCGGCTACAAGACGAGCGTCGTGCGGTCGCCCCGGAAGGCGCCGATCTCGTTTCCGAACACGCTGTCCGAGATCACCGGGCCGGTCTTCGGCCACGACATGCTGGGCGCGCTCGACAACGACCTGATCTATAATTTCGCGGCCCCCGGCGAGAGCGCCATCGGGCAGAGGATCGTCGTGCACGGCCGGGTGCTCGACGAAAGGGCGCGGCCGGTGCCGAACGTGCTCCTGGAGTTCTGGCAGGCCAATGCGGGCGGGCGTTACCGCCACAAGAAGGAAGGCTACAAGGCGCCGCTCGATCCGAATTTCGGCGGCTGCGGCCGCACGATCACGGATGCCGAGGGTCGGTACGAGTTCCGCACGGTCAAGCCCGGCGCCTATCCCTGGCCGAACGGCGCCAACGACTGGCGGCCGGCGCACATTCATTTCTCCGTCTTCGGCCACGGCTTCGCGCAGCGCCTGATCACGCAGATGTATTTCGAGGGCGATCCGATGATCGCGCTCTGTCCCATCGTCAACACGATCCGCGATCCCGAGGCGGTCGAGCAGCTGACGGCGGCGCTCGACATGGCGAACGCCCTGCCGATGGACGCGCGGGCCTACAAGTTCGACATCGTGCTCAGGGGGCGCAGGTCGACGATGTTCGAGAACCGCCTGGAGGGCAATTGAGATGGCGCAGACGCTCGGGCTGCTCAAGGAAACGCCGTCGCAGACCGCCGGACCCTACGTGCACATCGGATGCATGCCGAACTTTTGCGATATCGGCGGCGTCTACCCGGCCGACCTCGGCGCCGCCATGGTGGGGGACAAGGCCAGGGGGGAGCGCATCACCATCCGCGGGCATGTCTACGACGGCACGGGCACGCCGCTGAAGGACGCCATGGTCGAGATCTGGCAGGCCGACGCAGACGGGCTCTACGCCAGCCCGGCGGAAACGCGGCGCGGCGCCGACCCGCATTTCACCGGCTGGGGGCGTTGCGCGACGGATATGGCGACGGGCGAATTCGCCTTCGAGACCGTCAAGCCGGGCCGCGTTCCGTTTCCCGACGGGCGGATGATGGCGCCGCATGTGACGGTCTGGATCGTGGCGCGCGGCATCAATCTCGGCCTTTCCACGCGGATGTACTTCTCCGACGAGGCGGCCGCGAACGCGGAGGATCCGATCCTGGCGCGGCTCGAGCATCAGAATCGCGTGCCGACGCTGATCGGCCGGCGCCAGGGAGACGAAGTCGTGTTCGACATCCGTCTCCAGGGCGACGATGAAACCGTCTTCTTCGATATCTAGGGACCGACCATGGCGACATTCATGCCCTTGCCCGAGGCGGTGGCCGAGGCCCTGCGCGACGGCGATACGGTGGCGTTCGAAGGCTTCACGCACCTCATTCCGCATGCGGCCGCGCACGAGGCGATCCGCCAGGGCCGGAAGGAGCTGACCCTCGTGCGCATGACGCCGGACGTCGTCTACGACCAGATGATCGGCATGGGCATGGCGCGGAAGCTCGTCTTCTCCTATGCCGGCAACCCGGGTGTGGGCCTGCTCCGCCGGCTGCGCGACGCCGTGGAGAACGGCTGGCCGAACCGGATCGAGATCGAGGAGCATAGCCACGCGGCGATGGCCAACGCCTACGAGGCGGGGGCGGCGGGACTGCCGTCGGCCTTTTTCCGCGGCTATCTCGGCGCCGGCCTCGCCGAGGTCAACCCGAACATCCGGACCGTGACGTGCCCGTTCACGGGCGAGACGCTGGCGGCGGTGCCGGCGCTGCGGCCGGACGTCTCGTTCATCCACGCGCAGAAGGCCGACAGGAAGGGCAACGTGCTCGTCGAAGGCATCGTCGGGGTCCAGAAGGAAGCGGTGCTCGCCGCGCGGCGGGCCGTCGTGACGGTCGAGGAGATCGTCGAGAGCTTCGACGACGTGCACCCGAACGCCTGCATCCTGCCGCACTGGACCATCGCCGCCATCAGCACGGTCCCGGGCGGGGCGCATCCCTCCTACGCCCATGGCTACTACGAGCGCGACAACGCCGCCTATCTCGCGTGGGACCGGATCGCGGCCGACCGGGAAGCCTTCCTGGACTGGATGCGACGCAACGTGCTGGACAGCACGCCCGACGCGTTCGCGGCGCGGGTGGAGACGCTGAGGAGACGGGCATGAGCGAGCGGGACTTCACGCCCGACGAGATGATGACCATCGCGGCCTCGCGCGCGCTGAAGAACGACGACGTGTGCTTCGTCGGCATCGGTGCGCCGTCGGCCGCCTGCAATGTGGCGCGGCTGACCCATGCGCCGGACATCACCCTGATCTACGAAAGCGGCACCATCGGCACGGCCCCGGACGTGCTGCCGCTGTCGATCGGCGACGGCGAGCTTTGCGATACGGCGCTGACGACGGTGGCGGTGCCGGAGATGTTCCGCTACTGGCTCCAGGGCGGGCGCGTCACGATCGGCTTTCTCGGGGCGGCGCAGCTCGATCGCTTCGGCAACATCAACACCACCGTCATCGGCGACTACGACCGGCCGAAGACGCGCCTGCCGGGGGGTGGCGGAGCACCGGAAATCGCCTCGTCCTCCGGCGAGGTCTACATCACGATGAAGCAGTCGCTGCGCGGCATGGTCGAGACCATCGACTTCTTCACGTCGTTCGGCCACGGCGAGGGCGGCGACCACCGCCGGCGCCTCGGCATCACGACGAAGGGGCCGACGCTGCTGATCACCGACCTGGCGATCTGGCGGCCCGACCCGGAAACCCGCGAATTCACGGTCGTGTCGCTGCATCCCGGCGTCACACGCGAGGAGGTCAGCCGGACGTGCGGCTGGCCGGCGCGGTTTTCGGGCCAGCTCGACGAGACTCCGGCGCCGAGCGCGCTGGAACTGACGACCCTGCGCGATCTGCAGGCGCGAACGAAGGCGGCGCACGAGGGCGGCGCAAAGGCAGGCCGATCATGACCGAGGCATTCATCTGCGACTATGTCCGTACCCCCATCGGCCGTTTCGGCGGCGCGCTGTCGGCCGTGCGGGCCGACGACCTCGCGGCCGTGCCGATCCGCGCGCTCATGGAGCGCAACCGGGGCGTCGACTGGGAGGCCGTCGACGACGTGAGCTGGGGCAATGCCACGCAGGCCGGCGAGGACAACCGCAATGTCGGCCGCATGGCGCTGCTGCTCGCGGGCCTGCCGGCGAGCGTCCCCGGCAACACGATCAACCGCCTGTGCGGTTCCGGCATGGACGCCGTCCTGCAGGCGGCGCGTGCGATCCGCACGGGGGAGGCCGACCTGACGATCGCGGGCGGTTCTGAAAGCATGTCGCGGGCGCCCTTCGTGATGCCGAAGGCGGAGACCGCCTTTTCCCGCAACGCGGAAATCTACGACACGACCATCGGCTGGCGGTTCGTCAATCCGCTCATGCGCAAGCTCTACGGCGTCGATTCCATGCCGGAAACGGGCGAGAACGTCGCTGAGGACTACCGCGTCGGCCGTGAGGACCAGGATGCCTTCGCGCTCCGCTCGCAACAGAAGGCGGCTCGGGCGCAGGCGAACGGACGGCTGGCGAAGGAGATAGCGGCGGTGACGATCCCGCGGCGAAAGGGAGAGCCGGCGGTCGTCGAACGGGACGAGCATCCGCGCGAGACGTCCATGGAGGCGTTGGCGCGGCTCGGTACGCCGTTTCGCGAGGGCGGGAGCGTGACGGCCGGCAACGCGTCCGGCGTCAATGACGGCGCGGCCGGTCTCCTCGTCGCCTCGGAGGCGGCGGCGAAGAGGCACGGACTGACGCCGATCGCCCGCATTCTCGGCGGGGCGACGGCCGGCGTGCCCCCGCGGATCATGGGGATGGGCCCGTCGCCGGCCTCACGGAAGCTGATGCTGCGCCTCGGCATGAAGCAGGAGCAGTTCGACGTCATCGAACTGAACGAGGCCTTCGCCAGCCAGGCGCTGGCCGTCCTTCGCGAGCTCGGGATCGCCGACGACGACGGGCGCGTGAACCGCAACGGCGGGGCAATCGCGCTCGGCCATCCGCTCGGCATGTCGGGCGCCCGCATCGCCGGGACGGCGGCGCTGGAGCTCGCGCAGGGCGGGAGACGCCACGCGCTGGCGACGATGTGCATCGGCGTCGGGCAGGGGATCGCGATCGCCCTGGAACGGGTCTGAGATGGCGGTCTCGGTCTTCGACCACGCCTTGCTCGGCGGCCTGTTCGGCGACGAGACGATCGCCGCCCGGTTCTCGGCCGACGCGGAGATCGGATTGAGATCAGTGAGGAGGCCTCTCGGTCCTCTTGAACCGAATTTCAGCCGACGGCCGAAACAGCTGCGTCAGGCGCTGGCTTCCGCGAGGTTCCCGGCGCAGCGCGGCCCTTCGCCGTATCCCTGGCAGTCGACGCAACACCGTTTACGAGGTCCGCTTCCAGAAGCGATATAGATATGGACTCGCCTCCTGCGAATGGCTCGATGAACGGATTTGTCCGTGTACGGGTCCTTACTGAGCGATCTCGCTGGAGGGTATATGCTGTCCGCTACGGCTTTGGAACCAGCAAAATCCGGCCAACGACCGCTCGATCGGCCACTCTCCGGTGAGCGTCGCCCGCTTTTTCCAAGGGCAGCCTGTCCTCGATCACTGGTTGAATCCTTTTGTCCTCCATGAAGGTCAGTACTTCGGACAACTCCGCGCGATCCGCGCTTTGGATACCGGCAATTTCCCATTCCTTCAGGATCAGCAGCCCCAGGTTTATCTCCACGGGCCTTCCGTGCAACTCGCCGATCACGGCGCATTTCCCGCCGGGAGCGAGGCTGCGAAGCGTCCCCTTGAAGGTCGGGGAACCGGTGAGCTCCACGGCAAGATGCACACCCTTTCCGTCTGTTCGGGCCCTTACTTCGTCGCCGAAGCTTCCGTCCTTGTCGATCACGACTTCATCGGCTCCGGCTTTGTGCAGCTGGTCGGTCTTCCGCGGGCTGGTGGTCACTGCAAAGACTCGTGCTCCGATGCTTTTCGCTATTTGGATGGAGGCCAGGCCAAGTCCGCCGCTAGCGCCTGTGACAAGCACCGACTGGCCCGGTTCAATTCTTCCAAGCGTTCGGATTGCCTTGTATGGCGGTCCGTAGACGCAGGCTGCGAAACATGCGTGCTCGTAGGGCATGCCCGCAGGTATCCTCACGAGGCTGCTGTCGTTCAAGAGGGCATATTCGGCGTAACCTCCGTCTCGGGTCTGCCCGATGTCTCCGAGGCTTTTCCTGCAAAGCGACGGACGCCCCTTCAAGCAGAATTCGCATTCGCCGCAGGACTGGAAGTTGTAGGAGGTGACGCGGTCGCCGCAAGCGAAGTCCGTGACGCCCGACCCCACCTCGACGACTTCTCCTGCCAGTTCGTGGCCGAGGATCCTTGGTAGCTTTACCCTTGAGCGCATGCCGCTTCGAAGAATCAGGTCGAGATGGCAGACACCGCAACAGCCGACCCGTACAAGCACTTCGTTGGATGCCGGCGTCGGCCTGGCCACCTCGGTGCAGACCAGCTTTTCGGGACCACCGAATTCTTCAACGACGACAGCTTTCACTTCCATGCCTCCTCAATTGTTCGGGATAATCCGGCGGCTCCGGCGAAATCCCGGCTCAGATCAGGTCGTCCGAGAATTTTCGAATGACCGCTCCCGTTTCGGGCCGGACGCCTTCCCACCAGAAGAAGGCCTCAGCCGCCTGTTCGACCAGCATGCCGATGCCGTCGGCCAACCCGCTCGCTCCGTTCTGCTTTGCCAGAGCCAGGAACGGCGTCAGACCCTTCCCGTAGGCCAACTCGTAAGCCAGCGTGCGGCTGGAGAAGACGGTGGAGGCGAGGGGCGGAAGTTCTCCGAAAAGGCTGGCCGACGTTGCGTTAACGACCAGATCGAAGGCATCGTGGCCGATGCGTTCGTAGTCCACAGGTTCAAGGATCGAACTGTCGCCGAGCCTTGCGCAAATCTTTTGCGCGTCTCTTGCATCCAGACCGGCCAGGAGGACGCGCGACGGCCCCGCTTCGAGCAGGGACGGCAGCACGCCCCTTGCAGCGCCTCCGGTCCCAGCAAGCAGAACGCTCTTGCCGCGCAGTCGCCACCCAAGGTTTTGCTCAATGTCGATCAGGAGGCCGGAGCCGTCGAAGTTTTCGGCGAGCACATCGGTTCCGTCGAATTTCAGGCAATTTGCCGCTTGGGCCAGGCTGGCGCTCGGAGACCGTCTGGTCGCCAGTTCGAAGGCCTCCATCTTGAACGGCAAGGTGACGTTCGCGCCTTGGCCTCCGCGTCTCCTGAATTCGTCCAGTGCATCCGCAAACGAATTCGAGGTGGGGTTGCAACGCCTGGTATTCGATCTTGCGGCCGGTCTGCCTTGCAAAGCAGGCGTGAATGGTCGCTGATTTCGACTGTCCGACGGGATGCCCGAATACGGCATAACGAGACGTCATGTTTCCACCAGTCCCTTCTTTCAGTTGAAAGGATCAAAAAGCGAGGCGTCGCCCTTGAGAAGGGTTTTGGCGATGACCGAACGATGGATTTCGGAGGCACCGTCGAAGATGCGGTAGATTCGAGAGTCCCGGAAATACCGCTCGATGGGAAGATCCTTGCAGAAGCCCATGCCGCCGAAGATTTGCACGGCCCGGTCCGCGACGCGTCCGAGGGTCTCGGACGCCTGAACCTTCACCATGGATATCTTTGCGCGCGCATCGTGCCCCCGGTCGATCTCCCGGGCGGTTTCCCAAAGTGCCAGCCTTGTGGCGTTGATTTCGATCGCGCTGTCGGACAGCATTCCCTGGACCATCTGGAAGTCGCCAAGCCGCTGGCCGAACTGCCGGCGCTCGCGCGCGTGTTCCAGCGCCAAGGCCAGGATGTGGCTCGCCTTCCCGATCGAACGCGCACCGACTTGCGCAAGCCGAACCCGTCCAAGAACATCCAGCGCAAGCCGAAGCCCCTTCCCCTCTTCTCCCAGCAGGCTGTCTTCCGGGAGTTCAACGCCGTTGAAGTCAAGTTCGACGTGGCTCGTTCCGCGCAGTCCCATCATTGCCTGGTCGCGCCCCACAGTCACGCCGGCCAAGTTCTTGTCGACCAGGAACAGCGAGATGCCCCGGTGTCCTGCGTCGGGGTCGGTGACCGCGCTGACCACGAAAAAATCCGAGAAGAGGCCGTCCGAGATGAAGTGCTTGCCGCCGTCGAGGACCCAATGACCCTTGCGCTTTTCGGCACGGGTCCGGATTTCGGCAGCGTCCGAACCCGCACGCTGGGCCTGAATTTCTGGTTGGCCCTGGCCTTCGCTCTCGTGGTGTCCGTGCTGGTCTTGGGGGTGGCGTTCAAGAAGCTCGTCATCGAGCCGATGCTGAAGCACGGCGTTCTTCCGATCGTGATGGCGACGATCGCTTTGGCGATTCTCATGCGGGAAATGGTCAAGCAGTTCTACAGCGCCGAAGCACAGCCGTTTCCGTCCCTCTTCGGCGGGCAGACCATTCATTTCTACGGAGTGGTCGTTTCGTACCAGGACATCGGCAACATCGCCGTTTCAGCGATTGCCGTCATTGCCCTGCAGGCCTTCCTGAACCGTACGCGGACCGGGCGGTGCATGCAGGCGACCGCACAGAATACCGCCGTCGCGGAGATACTCGGGGTGAACGTGAAGCGGATGGTGCTGTACACGTTCATGCTCAACGCGGCCTTGGCCGCCGTCGCTTCCGTTCTCATCACGCCAATCTATCTGGCGAAGTTTTCCAACGGTGAACCGATCGGCCTCGTTGCGTTCCTTGCGGCCATCGTCGGCGGTTTCAACCAAGTGCGCGGCGCTCTCGTCGGCGGGCTTTTGATCGGGGTCGTCGAGAATGTTTCGGCCGCATACGGCTCGACCGACTACCGGATGGTCGGACCGATGGTCTTGCTGATCGCGATCATACTCGTGCGCCCGCAGGGCCTGCTCGGCACGGCCGAGGGGAGGGCGGTATGACCAGGATGCGATATCTGGGTGCCGCGGTCGCGCTCGCGCTGCTGGTCGTCGCACCGTTCACCCAAGCCACCTACGGCACCTATGTGCTTACGTCCTGGCTGGTGTTCTCGATCGCCGCGATGGGCTTGAACATGACTCTCGGCTATGCAGGCCAGATTTCGCTGGCGCAGGCCACGTTCATGGGGATCGGGGCCTATTCGACGGCCTTGCTCACCGTGGCGGGCTATCCGTGGATTCTGTCGGTCGGCGTCGCGCTCGTCCTCTGCTTCAGCGTGGGCCTCGTGCTCGGGTATCCGGCCATGCGTGTGCAGCACCACATGCTTGCCTTTGTGACGCTTGCATTCGCGACGATCATGTTCCTGCTGATGCGCAACGAAGAGTGGTTGACCGGCGGCAGCTACGGTCTGGCAGGACTGCCGCGCCCGGCCATTGGCGAGATCCCGATGATTGGCCCGCGCTTGTTCTACTACTTCACCCTGGCGATTTTCTTGATCGCCTTCGCGGTGTTCTACTGGATCGTGCGTTCGCCTTGGGGCCGCGCATTCAAGGCGCTGAGGGAGAATTCGATCAGGGCCAACAGCCTCGGCGTCGACACGCGGACGATAACGCTGCTCTCGTTCGCCATCGGCGCGGCCTACGGAGGACTTTCCGGCACGCTGTTCGCACCTCTCGTTCAGTTCATCGAGCCCAACTCCTTCACCCTGGACGTGTCGCTCAAGGTCCTTCTCATGGTCGTTGTCGGCGGCTCGGGGTCGCTGCTCGGCCCCATCCTCGGAGCCGGCATCGTCATCATACTGCCGGAAGTGATGCGCTTCGCGCAGGAATACTATCTCATGCTCTATTCGGTTCTTGTCGTCCTCCTGATGATTTTCTGCCCAAGCGGCATCGTCGGTCTCGGGAAAAGGGCCGCCTCGATCGTCCAAAGGAAACCGGTCGAGCGCGGCGATCTCAAGGAGGGCGCGCTGCTATGACCGATGGACCGGTCCTCGAAGTGAAGAAGATTTCCAAGTCGTTCGGCGGGATCCGCGCGGTCGACGACGTCAGCTTCCATGTGGTGAAGGGCGAGGTGCTTGGCCTCATCGGTCCGAACGGAAGCGGCAAATCGACACTTTTCAACTGCATCCTGGGACAGCTCAAGCCGGATGAGGGAGAGGTGCAGGTCAACGGGCGAACCGTCTCCGAGACGCGTCCGTGCACGCTCAACCGCTCGCTCGGCGTTGCCCGTACCTTCCAGATGCTGCAGGTCTTTCCGCAGATGTCGGTGCTCGACAACATCATCCTTGCGGGCCAGGAGCATCGGGGCAGCATGTTTTCCCGACTGTTCGGTCCCGCCGACGCCGGGCTGACGAGGGAGGCCGAATCTCTGATCGATTTCTTCCGCCTCTCCCACCTGAAGGACGAACTCGCCGGATCGCTTTCATACGGCCAGCAGAAGCTGCTCGACGCGGCCATGGCCTTCATGTCGGGCCCCGAACTCGTGCTGCTCGACGAGCCGGCAGGCGGAGTCAACCTCACAATGCTCAAGCATCTCAAGGAGCGTCTGGCGACGTTCAACCGGGAGCACGGCACCACGTTTGTCGTCATCGAGCACAACATGGAGTTCGTGATGTCGCTTTGCACCCAAATCCTTGTGCTTGCCAACGGCTCGCTCATCGCTGAAGGCACGCCGGAGGAAATCCGGAAGAACCCGCAAGTCATCGAAGCGTATCTTGGTGATTGACATGCTGAAGATCGAGAACCTCTACGGCGGTTACGGGCGGATGACCATATTGAACGGCGTTACGTTCGAGATTCCGGCCGGGTCCCTCACGACCATGATCGGTCCCAACGGAGCGGGCAAATCGACCGTCTTCAAGGCGGTCTTCGGTCTCCTCAACATCCATTCAGGTGCGATCGAGTTCGCGGGGGAAAACATTACCGGCCTCAAGCCGGCCCAGCTCATCGGGCGCGGCATAACCTACGTCCCGCAGGGACGGAACATAGTCCCCCAGCTGTCGGTCTATCATAACCTCGAGCTCGGGGGCATCACAGCAAAGGACCAGGCGGCCGTGAAGAAACGCATCAGGCAGGTGCTGGAGCAATTTCCCAGCCTTGCGCAGAAGCGGGATGAGCCGGCGATTTCTTTGTCCGGCGGCCAGCAGAAGCAGCTGGAGGTCGCGCGCGCGCTGCTCCTCGATCCAAAGCTGATCCTCATCGACGAGCCGTCGATCGGGCTGTCGCCGCAGCTCGTCCAAGAGGTCTTCCGCACGCTTATTGCGCTCCGAGACAGCGGCGTGACGATCCTGATGGTCGAACAGAACGCCCGGAGCGCCTTGCAGATCTCGGACTACGGGATCGTCCTCGAGCTCGGCCAGAAAAGGCTTCAAGGGAAGGCGTCGGAGCTTCTTGGCGACCCGAGGGTCGGACAGCTGTTCCTTGGCGGGTCAATGGAGGCGGCATGATGACCTTTGGTGCCGCACAGCGACGGCCGGGCGCAACGTACGACCTGAGCGGCCAGGTCATGGTCGTGACGGGCGGATCGGGCGGCATCGGCAGGGCCTTCGCCCGGTTGGCCCGGTCTGCGGGCGCGAAGGTCTGTTCGTGGGACCTGCGGGGAAAGCCGGGTGACGATGCCGACAGCTTCGTCGAAGTCGACGTGACGTCCGAGGTCTCGGTTGCGGCCGCCCGGCAAGCGGTCCTGTCGGAATACGGGCGGCTCGATGCCATGGTGAATTCCGCCGGCATAACGGGTCCTGTCCTGGAATGCGAACACTATGACTTCGGGGATTGGCAGCGTGTGATGGCGATCAATCTGACGGGCACCTTTCTCTGCTGCCGCGCCGCGATCGCGCCAATGAAGGAAGCCGGTTACGGGCGCATCGTCAACGTGGCCTCGATTGCCGGGAAAGAGGGCAATCCGAGACAGGCGGCATACACGGCTTCGAAGGCCGGCGTGATCGGGCTGACCAAGGCGCTCGGTAAGGAACTTGCGGCGACAGGCATCCGGGTCAACTGCATTACGCCAGGCTTCACGGCGACCGACCTCATCCACCAGATGACGCAGGAGCAGCGGGATTTCGTGCTTGAAAAGATCCCGATGGGCAGGCCCGGCGATCCCGAAGAGATCGCCGAGATGATGCTCTGGATGGCATCCCCAGGCTGTTCGTTCACCACTGGCGCCGTGTTCGACGCGTCGGGCGGACGGGCCGGGCACTGACCGATGCATGCAACAGGAAACGTTCGAATGAAGATCGCGGTTCTAGGTGCCGGCTCGCTCGGCTGTGTCTTCGGTGGCCTGCTGTCGCGGGCCGGCCACGAGGTCACGCTTGTCAACCGCTCCCGGGACCTGGTTTCGAAGCTGAATTCCCAAGGCCTTGTCCTGCGCACGAGCGGGGGCGACCAACGCGTCGGCGTGACTGCAGCGGTTGACTGCCAGGAATTGAGCGCAGTCGATCTTTTGATCGTACTGGTCAAGTCCTCCGATACGCTGAGCGCCCTTCGCTCCTCCGTAAACGCGATCGGCCCGGAGACGGTGATCCTGTCCCTCCAGAACGGCCTCGGGCACGAAGACATCATTGCATCGGTGGCAGGCGATCGTTGCGTGCTGACCGGCAAGACCTATGTGGGAGGCACGATGGTGGAGCCCGGGGTGGTCGTCGCCGGCTATGAGGGGCGGCTGACCCACATCGGTGCAGCCAGAGCGGGGGCGGCTGCGACGGCCACGCAGATAGCCGCCGCGTTTTCGGACGCCGGCCTGCCGACCGTTGCCAGCGACGACATACTGCAAGTGGTCTGGGACAAGCTCCTGGTCAACGTCGCGACCGGGGCGTTGAGCGCTATCACCGGACTGGCTTACGGGAAGCTCTATTCGGTGCCGGAGATCGAGAACTGCGCTTTAGCCGCAGTCGAGGAGACGATGGCCGTCGCGCGAGCATTGGGGATCCGGCTCTCGACCTCGAAGGCGAGCGACGCCTGGAAAGCGGCGGGCGAGGGGCTGCCCCCGGGGTTCAAGGCGTCGATGTTGCAGAGTCTCGAAAAGGGCCGGCGGACCGAGATCGATTTCGTCAACGGGGCGGTGGTCGAGCAAGGCCGGCGGCTTGGCGTGCCGACCCCGGTCAACAGCACGCTGGTCGCTGCAGTGAAGGGGTTGGAACTGGAACTCGAATGAATTGTCGCCGGCTCGGCGGCAGTGCGGTTGAAGAGAGGAAGCACCTGTGGAAGAGCGGTATTTTGACGATGCGAAAGTGGGCGATGCCGGCGTCAGTCCGTCCGTGACCGTGACGTCCGACATGATCATGGCCTATGCGGCCGTAAGCGGCGACCACACCCCGATCCATGTCGACGAGGAGGCCGGTCGGAAGTCGGCCTTCGGCGAAAGGGTCGCACACGGCCTTTTCGGTCTGGCGGTCACGGACGGGTTGAAAACGCAAGCCGACCTGAAGTTCGTCCCGGGAATGTCCCTGGGCTGGAACTGGGACTTCCGTCTCCCGATCCGCATCGGCGACGAACTCCACGTAGAGTTTGTCGTGGAAAGCCGCCGAGAGACCAGCAAGCCGGGATGGGGCATCGTCGTCCTGGCATCCAAGCTCGTCAACCAAGACGGTCAGATCGTCCAAGAGGGCGAACACAAGTTGATGCTGCCGAAGCGCGAAACGTCCGCTGCGGCCTAACACCAGACACATTGGGATTTTCGACATGGAAAAGCAGCCACTGCCGCTCTCCGGCGTGCGGGTCATCGACTACAGTCATTTCCTCGCGGGCCCGTTCTTGTCCAGGTCGCTCGCGGCGCTGGGAGCCGAAGTGATCAAGGTGGAGCGGCCGAAGCTCGGCGACGCGGGCCGCCGCCATGCCTACTTCGCAGGCGACTACAGCGGCTATTTCCTTCAGCAGAACATGGGCAAGGAAGGGCTATGCGTTGACGTCCGGCAGCCGAAGGGACGCGATCTCATGAGGAAGCTCGTCCAGAGCGCGGACGTCTTCGTGGAAAACTACCGGCCGGGCGCGCTCAAGAAGCTGGGGCTCGGGTACGAGGAACTCGCGAAGGGGAACGAAGGGCTGATCTACTGTTCGATCTCGGCCTACGGACAGACGGGTCCCAACTCGCAGCGGCCCGGGTTCGGCCTGATCGCGGAAGCGAAATGCGGCGCGATGTCGATGATCGGAATGCCCGGAGAAGCCCCTCCGCTCTTCAGGATGCCGCTCGCCGACATGTACACCGGCATCCACGGCGTCGCCGCGGTCTGCGCCGCTCTGTATGGTCGGCAAAGCACGGGCGTTGGGCAATACATCGACCTCGCGCTCTATGACTGCATGGTTTCGATGCACGATTTCGCGGTGCAGAGCTACACCATGAGCGGGGGGAAGGTCCTGCCGGTCCAAACCGGTCACGACATACCCAACTCCACCGTCTACGGGGTCTTCGAAGCGAAGGACGGCTACCTGGTCATTGCGGCGCAGGTCGACGATGCCTGGCTCCGGCTCGGGGACCTCGTCGGAGGTGAAGCGCTCGCGTCCGACCGGCGATTTCATACTGCCGCCGGGCGCAACGCGCACAGGGAAGAGATACTGTCGAAGGTCCGAGCCTGGACCATGGCCCAGGCTTCGGCGGCGGCTTGCATCGAGGCGCTCGACCGCGCCGGAGTGCCCGCCGCGCGGGTGCAGACGATCGACCAGGTCGTCAATGACCCGCAGATTGCCGTCCGCGGCATGATGATCGAACAGGACCACCCCGTTCTCGGAAAGATCAAGCTGCCCAACCTGCCGTTCAACTTCTCGAACTGCGAGAAGGCCGTTCCCGCGGTTGCCCCGGACCTCGGCCAGCACAACAGGCTGGTCGCCGAACGGCTCGGGTATTCGCAAGCCGAGGTCGACGAGATGATCGAGGAGGGCGTACTGTATTCGGATGCCAAACCGTAGGCAGGAACAGGATGCGCACTTCGATAGCAACAGTGTCCATAAGCGGAGACCTCGGCGAGAAGCTGGAGGCGATCGCCGCAGCGGGCTTCGACGGAGTGGAGATCTTCGAGAACGATCTCCTGACATTCGACCGAAGTCCGGCGGAGGTCGGCCGGATGGTCCGCGATGCCGGACTTGAGCTCACGCTTTTCCAGCCGTTCCGAGACTTCGAAGGCATGCCGCAGCCGCACCGTTCGAGGGCGTTTGACC
This sequence comes from uncultured Alphaproteobacteria bacterium, assembly GCA_963838155.1. GTDB lineage: Bacteria > Pseudomonadota > Alphaproteobacteria > Rhizobiales > Rhizobiaceae > Pararhizobium_B. Next base: position 1,134 of record CAWIQE010000005.1, on the reverse strand, counting down.
GTGCCGAGCGCAAGTTCCACCTGATGGCCGAACTTGGCACCGACCTGATGCTTGTCTGCTCGAACACCTCGCCTGTATCGCTTGGCGGCATCGACCGCGCAGCGGCCGATTTCCGCGAACTGGGCGAGCGTGCGGCGGCGCGGGGCGTGCGCGTCGGCTACGAAGCACTTGCCTGGGGCCGCCACGTCAACGACCATCGGGACGCCTGGGAAGTCGTACGCCGGGCGGGCCACCCGAACATCGGCCTCGTCCTCAATTCCTTCCATTCGCTGTCCCGCAAGATCGATCCTGACACCATTCGCGCCATTCCGGCAGACCGCATCTTTATCGTCCAGCTTGCCGACGCGCCGCTCTTCGACATGGACTTGTTGTACTGGAGCCGCCATTTCCGCAACATGCCGGGAGAAGGGGACCTGCCGGTCACGGATTTCATGCGGGCGGTTGCCGCGACCGGGTACGACGGCGTGATTTCGCTGGAAATCTTCAATGATCAGTTCAGAGGCGGCTCGCCGAAAAGGGTCTCGGTGGACGGACATCGCTCGCTCGTCTGCCTGATGGACCAGGTCGCGCGTGCCGAAACCGATGTCCGCATGACGGTGGCCGCCATGCCTGATCGCGTGGAGGTCCAGGGAATAGAATTCGTGGAGTTCGCTACTTCGGGCACGGAGGCCGAAGAGCTGACCGCGACGTTCGTCGCCCTCGGATTCCGAAAGATCGGTCGGCATGTTTCGAAGGACGTGACACTCTGGCACCAGGGGCCTGCAGGTGCCGGCATTCGACTGGTCGTGAATTGCGAGCCATCCAGCTTTGCCCACTCTGCCTATGCCGTGCACGGCACGTCGGTTTGTGCCATCGGGCTGAAGGTCGCCGATGCCCACGCTACCGTCGAACGGGCCGTAGCTCTCGGGGCCGAACTTTTCCACGAAAGAGTCGCTCCGGGCGAACTCGACATTCCGGCAATCCGCAATGTCGGCGGCGGCGTCATCCACTTCCTCGATGAGAGTTCCGAACTCGCGCGCGTCTGGGAGTTGGAGTTCCGTCCCATCGGTCAGGCGGAGCCCCCCTCCGAAGCGGACGATGGCCTCCTCCGCATCGATCATGTGGCGCAGACCATGGCCTATGACGAAATGCTGA